>NZ_JBIAZS010000004.1:275011-527263 GCF_042899335.1 Streptosporangium sp. NPDC000095 | reverse complement strand
TGCTCCCCATGATGTTCACCCTGACCATCCTCCTGGCCATGATCACCCACCGCCTCACCCGCTCCCACCCCGCCACACTCCTCGCCATCACGGGCACCGTGTTCATGACCGCCCCGAACCTCTACCTGGGGGTGAACCTCGGGATGTTCACCTGGAGAGGCTTCCAGTCCTGGACAGGCCCCACCCAGACCTTCGGGGCCCTCCTGTTCGCCCCGGTCGTCCTGCTGCTCGTCGACCTCCTCGAAGGCCGGAGACGTGACGTCGGCAGATGGCTCCTGCTCGGCGTGTTCATGGTGGCGGTGATGGGAGCCAAGGCCACCCACCTTCCCCCGCTCGCCGCGGGACTGGCCGCCGTCGTCGGGGTCGAGGTGATCAGGCGGCGCCGGATACCACGGTCCGCGCTCGTCGCGCTCGGGATGACGGTGGCGTGCTCCCTCTTCGCGCAGGTAGTACTGTTCGGCGGTGCGAGGCAGGGGACGATGGTCGACCCCCTCTCCCTGCTGCGCCGGGCCTGGGGAGAGCTGACCGGCCACGTCGGCGCGGCCGAGCCGCCGCCGCTCTCGGTGCTCGGTGTCACGGTGCTGTACGCGCTGTGCCTGGCCGTCGCGTGGTGCGGGATCCTCGGGCTGCTGTGCAGGCCAAGACTGCTCCTGCGACCGGCGGTGGTCCTCCTGCTCGGCATGGGCGCCGCGTGTGTCGCCGCCGTGCTCCTGCTCGGGCACCCTCACCTCGGCCAGCTCTACTTCTTCGGGGCCTGCTATCCCTACATGATGATCGTCGCGGCCTACGGGCTCTCCGTCATCGTGCGACGGGCACGGATGCCGCTCGGGACGATCGCGTACGCGGTCGGCGCCGGTGTGATGACGGCCTACCTGATCCGCATGCTGTGCGACGTCAGGACCCCCCTGCCCCCTGGCCGCCCGGACACCGTGCTGTACCTGCCCTACGCCGCGCTCCTGGCCGTCGTCGTGCTGGTGGCCGTCGCCCTGATGGCGACCGGGCGCGGCGGCCTGCGGGCCTGGGCCTTCATGCTTGTCGCGTTCGCGGCGGTCGGGCCGCCCGCCGCCTGGTTCACGCGCGTTCTCCCGGGCGCGGAGAGCGTCCCGGTGGCCCGGACGTTCGGGGAGGTCCCGCCGGTGCCGGTTCAGGCGGTTCCCCAGGGTGCCCTGGAGGCCGGCCGGTGGCTGCGCGCCCACTCGGACCCCGACGACCTGGTCGCCACGAACGCGCACTGCCGCTGGGGGTACGAGAACCCGTGCGACAGCCGTCAGTTCTGGGTGGCCGCCCTGTCGGAGCGGCGGGTGCTGGTCGAGGGATGGACCTACACCGCGGCGAACATGAGCCACTGGCGGCCGGGGTCCCCGCCGGAGTACCTGCCGTTCTGGGACGAGGAGCGGATCCGGCTGAACGACGCCGCCTTCCAGGCCCCCTCGGCGGCCACGATCGGGCGGCTGCGCGAGCGCTACGGGGTGCGCTGGCTCTTCGCCGACGAGCACCGCACCGGCCGGACCTCCAGGATCGGGGACTTCGCCGAACTCCGGTTCCGCTCCGGCGACTGCGCCGTCTACCGGATTCCGGACGGATCGGCGTGACCTAAGACTTGCGTAATGGATCGCCAAGTAACGACGGCGCGACGCGTGTCGGCCGGTCCTTTCGTTGTTCACTTCGGCCGTGAACGCAACCGACCTGAAGACGATCCCCTTCAACAGGACGCACATCTCGGTGAACGAGCTGGACTACCTGGGGGAGGCCGTGCGCCGACGATCCACCTGCGGAGACGGGCCGTTCACCCGGCGGGCCGCGGAGATCCTCGGAAAGATCACCGGGGCGGGCCAGGTGCTGCTGACCACCTCCTGCACGCACGCGCTGGAGATGTCGGCGATCCTCCTGGATCTCCGGGCTGACGACGAGGTGATCATGCCGTCGTTCACCTTCACGTCGACGGCCAACGCCTATGCGCTGCGCGGGGCGGTCCCGGTCTTCGTCGACTGCAGGCCCGACACCCTCAACGTGGACGAGCGGCTGATCGAAGCGGCGATCACCGATCGCACGCGGGCCGTCGTGGTCGTCCACTACGCGGGCGTCGCGTGCGCGATGGAGGAGATCGCCGAACTCTGCGACCGGCATGGCCTCACCCTCATCGAGGACAACGCCCACGGCCTGGGCGGATCCTATCGAGGCCGGCCGCTCGGATCGTTCGGCAGCATGGCCGCGCAGAGCTTCCACGAGACGAAGAACGTGCAGTGCGGGGAGGGCGGCGCGCTGCTGCTGAACGATGCGGGTCTCGTCGCGCGTGCCGAGGTCATCCGGGAGAAGGGCAGCGACCGCAGCCGGTTCTTCCGCGGTCAGGTCGACAAGTACCGATGGGTCGACATCGGCTCCAGCTACCTGCTGTCCGACGTCCTGGCCTCACAACTGACCTCGCAGCTGGAGTCGTTCCACGAGATCCAGTTCCGGCGCCACGCCGTCTGGTACCGGTACCACGAGGAACTGGCGGACTGGGCGAGGGGGAACGGGATCTCCCGGCCGACGATCCCCGACGGCTGCGCGCATCCGGCGCACCTGTACTACCTGCTGTTCCCGGATCTGGAGAATCGCCGGGCCTTCATCGACCATCTCCGGGGGCGCGGCGTGCAGGCGACGTTCCACTACCAGCCCCTGCACGCCGCGCCCGCGGGGGTGAGGTTCGGTCGCGTGGCCCCGGGGGGCTGCCCGGTCGCGGAGAGGGTCGCCGACCGCCTCGTGCGGCTGCCGCTCTACGCCGACCTGGACGAGACCGGCGTGGCACGAGTGGTCGACGCCGTCCGGTCCTACGAGGTGAGCTGATGGCCTGGCGCGACGTGATCGAGGCACAGGCCGTACGGGCCGTGGAGTCGCCGCTGGAATCGGCCAGGTTCGGATGTTCCGTGGAGCGCCTCACTGTCCCCGTGGAGTCCGGGGCGCCGTTCTCCGCGGTCCGTGAGGCGCTCCTGGGGTCGGTCGCGGACGTCGTCGTGCTCCGGTACCCGGCGGAACACGTCGGCTGGTTCGCGAAGCTGGCCGCGCTCGGCCGGACCGCCGTGTTCGCGGACTCCCTCGTGTACTGGCGCCTGCGCGCGGGAGAGGGACGCGGGCCTGCTCCGTCACCCGGGCTGCGAACGTCGGAGCCGGCCGGTCCCGCCGCGGTGGAGGCACTGGTCTCCGACATCTTCGGCGTGTACGGGAACCACTATCTGGCCAATCCGCTGTTCGACGCGGCCGAGGCCCTGGCGGGCTACCGGGAATGGGCGCTGAGGTCGTCCGCGGAGGGGGAGTGCCTGACACTGGAGGATCGAGGCGCCGGAGTGGAGGTGCCCCGCCTGCTCGGGCTGGCCACGTTGGAGGAGGACGGTCCCCGGACGGAGATCCTCCTGGCCGGAGTGGTCTCCGGCTCACAGGGGCGTGGTCTCTACGCTCACCTGCTCAGGGCCGTCGAGGACCGCGCGCTGGCGCGTGGCGCGGCGGAGGTCGTCATCTCCACCCAGGGACACAACACGCGGGTGCAGAGGGCATGGGCGAGGTACGGATTCGAGCCCGTCCAGACCTTTCTCACCGTTCATCTGGTCCGGAGCCGGCTCCTGCGCGTGCGGGAACGCCAGGGCCGCCGGGCCGCTGGGGAAGATCGACGGCGGACGACCCGACGCGCTCGCGCACCACGTACGTCGGACGGCCCATGCCGTTTCCGTGAATGCGGCCGATGTACTCACCGAGGACTCCGATGGACAACAGCTGGGCGGAGGAGAAGAGCGCGACCATCGAGGCGACGGTGGTGAACCCGGCCACCGTGGTGTCGCCCGCGGCGAAACGCCACAGGACGGCGCCCCCCAGCAGCAGGCCGATCACACCGACGAGGAATCCGAGGTAGCTCGCCGCGCGGAGCGGAGCGGTGCTGTAACCGAGGAGCATGTTCATCGCGTGCCCGACCAGCAGGCGCGGCGTGTAGTTCGATCGCCCGTGGTCGCGCTCGTTCATGTGCACGCCGACGGAGCCCACCTGCGTGGTGGCCCATGACAGGGCCACGTCGACCGACGCGTGTGGTCCCGACAGGCCCTCGAACCCGTCGCGCATGTGCGTGCGCAGGGCCCGGAAGGCGCTGATCGTACGCGCGGTGCGGATGCCCAGCGCGCCGGCCATGGCGGCCTTGACCGACCGGGACGCGAGACTCCGCAGGAACCCGTGCTCCTCGTCGTGCGGGACGCCGTACACCAGGTCGAGGCGGTCGCCTTCGAGCGCGGCCAGGAGGAGGGGGATCTGCTCGGGGGGATGTTGCAGGTCGTCGTCCATGGTGACGACGACCTCGAACGCCGCCTCCCTGATGCCGGCGACCAGCGCGTTGTGCTGCCCGTAGTTCCGGGACAGGCGGATCGCCCGGACGGCGTCGACCTGGCGGGCCAGCTCCGCGGCGGTCTCCCACGTGTCGTCCGGGCTTCCGTCGACGACGAGGATCACCTCGTGCCGGACGGCCAGGCCGTGAAGGACCGGCATGAGCCTGTCCACCAGCGCCGGAAGGGTCCGCGCTGAGCGGTAACACGGAATAACCACCGACACCGACATTGATCCCCCGATTATTTCTTGTCGCCCACTACAATCCTGTTTCATCCCAATGTCTGACCACGATCCGGAGCGGCCGTCACATGGTTGAAGTCGAAGGTGGAACCGTCCGTGACAATAACTCGCATTTCGGGCGGCCGACCGTGATCTCGGCCTTTGGTGGCCACCGCATCACATATCTGTTCGCCGGCGCCATGACGGCTATGGTCTATTACGTTCTCCTCGGCTTAGGATTGCTGGCCTTTGAAGATGGCGTTCCCTATCTTTTCCTGGTCGTGGTCAGTCACCTGATGACCGTGGTGATCGTCTACCCCTGGTACAGGCTGGTGGTCTTCCGCGACTCCGGGTATTCCTGGCCGGCGGGCTACCTGCGGTTCTACGTGGTCGGGCTGAGCTTCCTCGCGGCGTCCGTCGTCGGGGTCCCGCTTCTGGTGGAACTCGCCGGGGTCCCGATCATGGTGGCCCAGGGGATGGTGATAGTGACGAGCCCGCCGCTGAGTTACGCGATAAACCGGGCGTGGGTGTTCCGCGACCGAGGAAAAGTGTGAAATCGGCAACACGCCGTACGCTCTTCAGTAAAGGTGTGAGCCGGTGAAGAGGCGTCGATTTCGGGTTCCTGTAAAATCGGGCGGACATGCGGCCACACGGTCATGTGTTCTTCGCGGAAGGACTCGAAGAGCGTTGAAGGCACTCGTTCTGGCGGGCGGTAAGGGAACGAGGTTGCGCCCGCTGACCCACACCTCGGCGAAACAGCTGGTCCCGGTCGCCAACAAGCCGGTGCTCTATTACGGGCTTGAGGCGATCCGGCAGGCCGGCATCACCGACGTGGGCATCGTCGTCGGCGACACGGGTCATGAGATCCGGGACGCCGTGGGCGACGGCTCGCGGTTCGGGCTGGACGTCACGTACATCCCCCAGGAGGCTCCCCTCGGGCTGGCGCACTGCGTCCTGATCGCCGGGGAGTTCCTCGCCGACGAACCGTTCGTGATGTATCTGGGGGACAACTTCCTGGTGGACGGCATCACCGATCTGGTGGACGCCTTCCGCCTGGCCGACCACGACGCGCAGATCCTGCTCACCAGGGTCGCCGAACCGCAGTTCTACGGAGTGGCCGAGATAGGGCCCGAAGGCGAGATCCTAGGGCTGGAGGAGAAGCCGGAGCACCCGCGCAGCGACCTCGCGATCGTCGGGGTCTACATCTTCTCCCCGGCGATCCACGAGGCGGTCCGGGCGATCACCCCGTCGGCGCGCGGCGAGCTGGAGATCACGGACGCCGTCGCGTGGCTCCTCGACAACGGCTTCCGCGTCCACTCGCATCTTGTGAGTGGTTACTGGAAGGACACCGGGCGCCTCCAGGACATGCTGGAGTGCAACCGCATCGTCCTCGAACGAGTCGAGCCCGACATCAGGGGCACCGTGGACGGCCTGAGTGAGATCACCGGACGGGTCGTCGTCGGGCCGGGCGCGGTGGTGGAGAACTCGATCCTTCGCGGTCCGATCGTGATCGGCGCGGACACCAAGATCCTCTCCTCCTATGTCGGCCCCTTCACCTCGATAGGCTCCGGCTGCCTGGTCGGCAGCGCCGAGATCGAATACTCCATCGTGCTCGACGGCTCCTCCGTGCAGGGCGTCTCGCGCATCGCGCACTCCCTGATCGGGCGCAGCGTCGAGGTCAGCCGCGCGGCCGGCGTCTCCAACACCCACGAGCTCATGGTGGGCGACCACAGCAGGATCCAGGTGCGCGCATGAGAGTCCTCGTCACCGGCGGAGCCGGGTTCATCGGGTCCCACTACGCCAGGTCGCTGCTGCTCGGGTTTTGGCCCGGCTGCGAGGACACACGGGTCACCGTCCTGGACAAGCTCACCTACGCGGGCAACCTCGCCAACCTCGCCCTCCTCGACGGCCACTCCGGTTACGCGTTCGTGCGGGGCGACATCACCGACGCGCGGCTCCTCGCGGACGTCGTCCCGGGCCACGACGTGGTCGTGAACTTCGCGGCGGAGAGCCACGTCGACCGGTCCATCGCCGGCGCGGGCGACTTCGTGACGACGAACGTGCTGGGGACCCAGAGACTTCTCCAGGCCGCGCTGGAGGGCGGAGTCCGCACGTTCCTTCAGGTCTCCACCGACGAGGTGTACGGCTCGATCGAGGAGGGGGCCTGGAGCGAGAGCGAACCGTTGCTGCCGAACTCGCCCTACTCGGCGGCGAAGGCGGGTGGCGACATGCTGTGCCGCGCCTACCACCGCACCCACGGGCTCGACGTCCGGGTGACCCGCTGTTCCAACAACTACGGCCCCTACCAGCACCCCGAGAAGCTGATACCGCTCTTCGTCACCAACCTCCTCGACGGTGAGAAGGTCCCGCTCTACGGTGACGGGCTCAACGTACGCGACTGGCTGCACGTCGACGACCACTGCAGGGGCATCCAGACGGTGCTGGAGAAGGGGGCGCCCGGCGAGGTCTACAACATCGGCGGCGGCGTCGAGCTGACCAACCGGGAGCTGACCGGGCGGCTGCTGGC
Organism: Streptosporangium sp. NPDC000095; assembly: GCF_042899335.1. NCBI lineage: Bacteria > Bacillati > Actinomycetota > Actinomycetes > Streptosporangiales > Streptosporangiaceae > Streptosporangium > Streptosporangium sp. NPDC000095. The sequence goes on along the minus strand of NZ_JBIAZS010000004.1, from coordinate 520,173 downwards.
CGCGCTCGGCACGGGCTGGGAGGCGGTCGAGCCGGTGGCCGACAGGCTTGGGCACGACCGCCGCTACTCCGTCGACTGGACGAAGATCCGGTCCATCGGCTACGAGCCCCGCAAGGACTTCGGCGACGGCCTGGCCGAGGTGATCCGGTGGTATCGGGACAACCCGCGGTGGTGGCGTCCGCTCAAGGAGCGGACGCCCTGACACCGGACCCGTGCCACGGGGGCACCGGTCACACGAGCATCGTGTCAGCTGTGGAAGATCAGGTCGACCCAGTAGTTCGTCGCCTGGTAGGTGCTCGTCGGGAAGATGTTGCTCGGGCTGTAGGTGTAGACACCGTTGCCGCCTGAGGCGCCGTCGGCCAGGGCGGTGAGGGCGCCGTTGACGTACTGAGAGGTGAAGTACGGGCGGTCCATCGAGTAGTTGCCGGATGTGGTGTGGTAGGACGCGACGTAGGTGGTGCCGCCGGTGACGTTGACGGGTTGTGAGAAGTTCACCTGCTGCCAGCCGGTGGCGGTCTCGCCGGAGAACACGGCACTGGCCAGGAGTGTGCCGTCGATCCCCCACAGGCTGGCGGTGTGGACGCCGGTGTTCTGCGGGCCCTTGTAGAACCGGATCCCGCTCACCTTCCCGTTCGTCGCCGCCTTGAACTTGACACCGAGGGAAACCCCCTGCGGATCGGACTGCGACGGGACGCTGGGCACCGCCACCCTGTCCCACAGGCTGTCCGTCGGGATGAACACGACGTCCACCCAGTAGTTCGTCGCCTGGTAGGTGCTCGTCGGGAAGGTGTTCCCCGCCCCGTAGGTGTAGACGCCGTTGCCGCCGGAGGCGCCGTCGGCCAGGGCGGTGAGCGGGCCGTTGACGTACGCGGAGACGAAGTAGGGGCGGGTCGTCGCGTAGCGGCCGACCGGAGCGTAGTACGAGGCGATGTAGGTGGTGTTGGCGGTGACCGCCACCGGTGTCGAGAAGCTGACCTCCTGCCAGCCGGTGGCGGTCTCGCCGGTGAAGGTGGCGCTGGCCAGGAGGGTGCCGCCACTCGTCCACAGGCTGCCGATGTGGGTGCCGGTGTTCTGCGGGCCCTTGTAGAACCGGATGCCGGTCACGGTCCCGCTCGTCGCCGCCCTGAACTTGACGCCGAGGGTGACCCCCTGTGTGTCGGGCTGCGCGGGGACCGCCGGCACCCCGGCACTGTTCCACAGGCTGTCCGACATGCTCTGGATGACGGGTGGTGACGTGCTCGGCGCGAAGTGGATCAGAGCCTCGTTGTCGAAGGTGTCCCCCCCGAGATAGACGGCGACGATGCTGTGATCTCCCCCGGAGAGGTCGGAGACCGTGATCCTGGCGGGGATGCCGTCGGTCTGGAAGGCCGAACCGAGGACCGTCGAGCCGTCCTTGAAGACCACCTCGCCGGCGGGAATGACCGTACCGCTGACCTGCTGCACCGTCGCCGTCAGGGTGACCGGGTCCCCTCTCCAGGCGGGGTCGGCTGAGGAGGTCAGGCTCGTGGTGGTCGGCGGGTCGTTCGGCACGGTGACGCGGGTGAACGGCAGGCTACCGGTGCCCTGGATGGCGGCCGTGCCGTTGAGTGCGAAGACGCGGCCGTTCACGTTGGCCCCGCTGCCGATCGCGACCGTGCCCTGCGCCAGGAGGTTGCCGCGGAAGGTGCAGTACGTGCCCAGCGTCGCCGGGCCGCTGATCTGCCAGAAGAGGTTGTTGGCCTGGGCTCCGCGCTGGAGGCTGATGTTGCTGATGTTCGCCGCGTCGAGGCTGGAGGCCTGGAAGATGAAGACGGCGTTCGGGTCGCCCTGCGCGTCGAGGGCGAGCGTCCCGCTGATCGAGAAACTCCCGGTGACGGAGTTGTAGACCCCCGGCCCCTTGGTCGTCCCGCCCAGCTGGGCGGCCACCGTGGCGTCGGGCGTGCGCCCGGCGGCGTCGTTGTAGGCGCCGGTCGCGTCGGCCTTGGCCTGCGCCGCGGTGGCGTTCCCTATCTGTTTGGTCCCCGAGACCGTGCCGGGCGGGAAGCCGGTCACCGTGGTCCCCGGGCTCACCCCCAGGTTGCCGGTGATCGTCGTGGAGTTCACGTTGGTGACCGCGGCCGCCAGCACCCCGAACGGCGCGGCGCTGCCGATGTTCACCGGATCGGCCGCGCTGGCGCCGCCGGGGGTGCCGGCGACCACGCCCATCGCGAGGACGGCCGCCACGGTGGCCTTCAGCAGGACGCGGCCGACGGAACCTCGCGGGCGGGGCGGGCGGAGCCGGAGGAGCGGTCTGCTCCGGGCTCCTCTGGTGCCGATCATGGTCGCGGTCGTGCCGACCGTCTGGTCGAGCGCGTCGCGAACGGTTTTGGACATGCGACACAACTCCTCACTGATCTCGTGATGCGTCAGACGCCCGGTGCTATCCGTCGTCTGTGATCTGTCATGAATAAAAATTGAATTTTTGTCGACCTTCTGTGTGATTTGTCGCATTAACCACAGAGGTGACCGAGGGTGGATATTGAGAGAAATAATCGAATTATCGTCACGCCGCTTAAGGGTGTCACCTAACACGCTGACGACTCTGCCGTGGGGGTTGGCGTACGCGGGTTCGTGTGCGGCCGGGAAAAGCGCATGTTGGCGTGCGGGTGATGGAAAATTTACTCGCCAATACTTCTGGATATTGCTTGATTTTCGGCACTAAAGTGACATCTGCGCTGTTCGGAGAGGTCTTCGTGGGTGGGTGGAGGTGGCCTGCTTTCGCCCTCATGTCCGCCCGCCCTCTTTGTCGACGGCCTTCAATGTGACCATAAAATATATAAAAGCATATTTAAAGTAATTGTGTATGTTTCAAGGTTTTTACTCTGTTATCGGTGGTCGGCAGGGCCTCGTGTGCAGGGCTTGAGCAGCTCCGGCCCCTGGGCGACACGCCCGGACAATGGCGGGATGGGCGGTGCGGGAAAGCGGGACTCTTACAGTCGAGGTTGTCTTGTCCCGAATCGACAGGGGTTCTGCCGTGAAAGAGAAACTGGTGGTGATCGGCCAGGGGTACGTCGGCCTGCCACTTGCGATGGGGGCCGTCACAGCGGGCTTCGACGTCGTGGGAATCGATGTGGACGAGTGGAGGGTCAAGCGCCTCAACGCCGCCGAGTCCTATGTCGAGGACGTCGACGACGAGATGCTGTCCCTGGCCCACCGGTCCGGCCGATACCTGGCCAGCGCCGACTACGCCGCCGCCGAGGGGTTCGACGTCTGTGTGATAACCGTGCCGACGCCGTTGCGCGAGGGCGTTCCCGACCTGAGCCACATCGGCGCGGCGGGGGAGTCGCTCGCCCCGCTGCTGCGGCGGGGCGCCGCGGTGGTCCTGGAGTCCACCACCTATCCGGGGACCACCGAGGAGTATCTGCTGCCGCTGCTGGAGGAGGGCTCAGGGCTGCGGGCACCACATGACTTCCATCTGGGCTACAGTCCCGAGCGAATCGACCCGGGCAACACGCACTGGCGCCTGGGGAACACGCCGAAGGTCGTCTCCGGGATAGACAGGGCGTCCCTGGAGAGGGTCGAGGCGTTCTACGCGAGGATAGTGGACAAGGTGGTCCGAGTCTCCTCGCCGCAGGTGGCAGAGCTGTGCAAGCTCCTGGAGAACACCTTCAGGCACGTCAACATCGCCCTGGTGAACGAGCTGTCGATCTTCGCCCAGCAACTCGGCATCGATGTCTGGGAGGCGATCGAGGCCGCCTCCACCAAGCCGTTCGGATACATGCGCTTCACCCCCGGTCCCGGCGTCGGCGGGCACTGCCTGCCGATCGACCCGTCATACCTGTCGTGGAAGGTCAAGCGCAGCCTGGGACACAACTTCCAGTTCGTGGAACTGGCCAACGACATCAACGACCACATGCCCGACCACGTCGTGCACCGGATCGGACTCGCGCTGAACCGGTTGCGCAAGCCGGTCAACGGCAGCCGGGTGCTCGCGCTCGGCCTCGCGTACAAGAAGAACGCCGGAGACTGCCGAGAGTCACCGGCGATCGACGTGGTGAGGGGTCTTCGCAAGCTGGGCGCGGACGTGCGGGCCGCCGATCCGCACGTGGACTGCTTCCTGTTGCCGCAGGGCATCGAGGTCGTCGCGTTCTCCGAGCGGGAGCTGGCGGCGGCGGACGCGGTGGTGGTCCTCACCGACCACGACTGCTTCGACTACGAGCTCGTCCAGCGGGCGAGCGCCCTCGTCTTCGACACCCGCAACCGCTGCCGGGGGCCGAACGTCGAGAGGCTGTGACCTCACGCCGTGGGGCGTCCCGGCGGCCTCCGCCGGGACGCCCCACGCCGGATGACCGCGATCCGACGGGGTGGGGGAGCGGTGGGCCCGGCCGGGGGTGGTTGCGCCGGAGGGGCAGGACCTCATGACGCGGGCGATCGGGTTTCGAGCGCCGTCGCCGACGCGGAGCACGAGTCAGGACCTCATGACGCGGGCGATCAGCTCCTCGACCTGGTTGTTGAGCCTGCCGCCCCGGGGCCATCCCGCGTAGTGGGTGAGGAAGACGACGATCTCGCGGAGCTCGTCGGGGGTGAGGTCGCCGGTTCGCAGCGCCGCGTCCAACTGGAGGTCGACGTCCTCGTTCATGCCCTGGCCGACGAGCAGGCCGATCAGCAGCATGCGCCGGTCGCGGTTCGAGATTCCCTCCCGGGACCACACCTCGGCGAAGAGGTTCTCGATGGTCACCCCGAAGAGGTCGCCGGGCTCGTTCCCACCGTGTTCCCAGCCGTAGACCTGTCTCATCGAATACCTCCGTGTGGAAGCCCCCCGGCAGCCGTTCCCCGGCGGGAGCGGCCAGTGGAGTCCTTACCCCGCCTGCCCCGCCGCTTCCGGTCTCAGGGAAAGATCTTTTTTCCCTAAAGTCCAGATATGTAGATGTATTTCGTATCGGAGACCATCCCGCGTTACACGCGCGGGTTCCGATCGGCGGCGGGCGGGATGCCGCGATAATCGGGATATGCGGTTCGACATCCTCGGCCCCACCCGGATTCGGCTCGACGGTGGCCGCGTGGTCGTCGTGGGCGGACAGGGGATGCGCGCGCTGCTCGTGATGCTCCTCCTCGACGTGGGCAAGGTCGTGACCACCGAGCGGCTGATCGGCGGCCTGTACGGCGACGATCCGCCCGCGAACGCCGCCAACGCCCTGCAGTCCCAGGTCTCGCGGCTGCGCAGGACACTCGGCGACCAGGAGGTGATCGAGTTCCACCCGGCGGGCTACCGGCTCGTGGGCGGGGCCGACGCCGTCGACGCCCACCGCTTCGAAGGGCTCGTCGCGGAGGGTCGCCGGGCACTCGCCTCCGGCGAGCACGACAGGGCCGTGCGGCTGCTGGGCGAGGCGCTCTCCCTGTGGCGCGGGCCCGCGCTCGCCGACGTGGGGGACTCGCCGTTCGCCCCGGCGCCCTCGGCCAGGCTGGAAGGGCTCAGGCTCGACTGCGTGGAGGACCGCGTCCAGGCGGAGCTGGAGCTGGGCCGTCACCGTGAGCTCGTCGCCGAGTTGCAGGGGCTCACCGCCGCCCACCCCTTCAGGGAACGGCTGTACGGGCAGCTGATGCGCGCCCTGTACGGCTCGGGCAGGCAGGCCGAGGCCCTGGAGGTGTACGAGGGGGCGAGACGGGTCCTCGGCGAGGAGTTCGGGGTGGACCCGTCGGCCGAGCTGGCCGCCGTGCACCTCGCGGTGCTCAGGGCCGACCCCGCCCTCGCCGGCGTCCCCGCGGCCGGTGCCGCTCACGGTGCCGCCGGCGGCGAGGGCGACGCCGCGCCCGTCAGGTCGGGACTGCGGGCCCCGCTGACCAGTTTTTTCGGCAGAAAAGAGGAGATGTCCAGGCTCCACGCGCTGCTCGGCGAGGCGAGACTGGTCACCCTCGTCGGTCCCGGTGGCGCGGGCAAGACCCGGTTGGCCGGCGAGGTCGCCGCGAAGGAGCCCGGCGACGTGTGCTTCGTGGAACTGGCCGCCGTCTTCGGCGCGGGAGAGGCGGTCCAGGCCGTACTCGGCGCGCTGGGTGTCCGCGACGCCGGTCTGCTCCCCGGACGCCCGGTTCCGGCCCCCCTGGCCAGGCTGGTCGCGGTGCTGGCCGACCGGCCCGTGCTGCTCGTGCTGGACAACTGCGAGCACCTGGTCGCGGAGGTCGCCGAGCTCGCCGGCCACCTGCTCGCCGCCTGCCCGGGACTGCGTGTCCTGGCGACCGGCAGGGAGGCGCTCGGTATCACCGGGGAGGTGCTCCACCCCGTCGCGCCGCTGCCGGTGCCGAGGGCGGGCACCGGCGCCGAAGAGGCCCTCGCCTACCCCGCCGTGCGGCTCTTCGCCGACAGGGCGGCGGCCGTGCGTCCCGGCTTCCGCGTCGACGACGCCAACGTCGAGCGGGTGCTGGGCATCTGCCGCGCCCTGGACGGCCTGCCGCTCGCGCTGGAACTCGCCGCGGCGCGCCTGCGCTCCCTGCCGGTGGCCGAGGTGGCGTCCCGGCTGGGCGACCGTTTCCGGCTGCTGTCACGCGGCAGCCGCACCGCGCTGCCCCGGCACCAGACGCTGCGCGCCGTGGTCGCCTGGAGCTGGGACCTGCTCGACGACGACGAGCGGTCGCTGGCCGGACGGCTCACCGTCTTCGTGGGCGGCGCCACGCTGGAGGCGGCCGCCCGGGTGTGCGGACCGAGCGAGGAGGAGGTCGTCGACCTGCTGAGTTCCCTCGCGGAGAAGTCGCTCGTCGAGCGGGTGGGCGAGCGTTACCGGATGTTGGAGACCATCCGCGCGTACTGCGCCGAACGGCTGGCCGAGACCGGCGAGACCGAGGCGCGTCGCGAGGCGCACGCCTCGTACTACGCGGACCTGGCGGCCACGGCGGACTCCCACCTGCGCGGTGCCGGGCAGCTGGAGTGGCTGCGCAGGCTGGACGAGGAACGCGACGATCTGCACGCCGCACTGCGCTGGGCCGTCGACACCGGCAGGAACGAGCAGGCGCTGCGCCTGGTCGCGGGACTCGCCATGTACTGGTGGCTGCGGGGCCGCCGCTCGGAGGGCGCGGGCCTCGCCGCCGACCTGCTCGTCGCGATCGGATCGCCCTCCGCCGAGGACGCGACCGGGTCGGTACCGGCCGAGGGAGCGAACGAGAAGGTGACCGGGTCGGTACCGGCCGAAGGAACGGCCGAGAAGGCGGCCGGATCGGCGCGAGGCGAAGAGCAGGCCGAAGAGCCGGTCGGGAGCGCGGCGGGGCCGGTGCCGTCCGGGGGAGTGACGGGGGTCGCGCCGATCGAGGGGATGGAGGAGGAGTACGCGATCAGCGTGCTCGTGGCCGCCTTCGGCGAGTCGCGGTCGCCCTGGCGCCTCGTCCCGCTGGCGGAGATCATCCCGCCGCTCGACCGGCCGTACCGGTGGCCGTTCCTGGCCATGTTGTGGCCGATGCTCACCGGACCGCCCGACTTCCTGCCGGAACCGCCGCTGCCCGTCATCACCGATCCGTGGGTACGGGCGCTCAGCTGCTTCGGTTACGGCTACTTCCATCTGTCCGGAGGCGACGCCGCGAGCGCCGAGCACCACTTCGGGGAGGCACTGGAGCTGTTCGGCTCCATCGGGGAGCGCTGGGGGAGCGCGCTCACGCTGGCCGAGCTGGCCGGGCTCGCCGACCTGCGGCAGGACAGGGCCGCGTCGCGCGCGCTCGCCGGTGAGGCGCTCCGGCTGGCGCGGGAGCTCGGATCGGACGAGGACATCGCGGAGCTCGTCTGCCAGGAGGCCGCGTCGGCCGTACGCGACGGTGATCTCGCGGCCGCTCACGCCGAGTACCTGCGCGCGGCCGGCCACGCCCGCAGGGCCGGTGTTCCCGATGTGATGGCCAAGGTCCGGCGTGGCCTCGCCGAGGTCGCGAGGCTCCGAGGGGATCTGGACGAGGCGCGCGCCCTCGCCCTCGGCGCCCTGGAGCTGTGCACGCAGGAGTGGTACACCACCGAGGAGATCCGGTCGCGGATCACCGTCGAGCTGGGCCGGATCGCCGCGGCGGGCGGAGACGGCGCCGGGGCGAGGGCCTGGCACCTCAGGGCACTGGAACCCGCGCTGCGGCGTTACTCGCCGGTGGCGGGCCTGGTGCTCGAAGGTCTGGCGGAGGTCGCGCTACTGGAGGGGGACGCCACGGGCGCGGCCCGGCTGCTGGGCGCGGCCACGGCCCTCGGCGGCACCCCGGCGGCGAACCTCGACACCGGCGTCACGGCGGCCGTCCGCGCCCGGACCGGTGACGCCGCCTACGAGCGGGAGTGGCGCGCGGGAACCCGCCTGTCGCGCAGCGAGGTGCTCGCGGTGTTCGCCACGTGATCTCGCCCGGATGTCCTGGATTCCGAGATGATCGGGGACCCGCGCGGTCCGGTCACGGCGGTGATGAGGGGACCGTCAGCGGGAGGTGCGCGGGCCGTCAGCGCCGCCGATCACGATGGCGGGCATGAAGGATCACTCCCCGATCACGGATCGCCGCAAATGGGCGACCCTCGCCGTCGCCTGCCTGGCGGCGCTGCTCCTCTCCGTCGACGTCACCGTCCTGCACCTCGCCCTCCCTCAGCTCGTCGCGGACCTGCGGCCCTCGTCCACCCAGATCCTGTGGATCGGTGACGCGTACGGGTTCGCGCTCGCCGGGCTGCTGATCACGATGGGCAACGTCGGCGACCGGATCGGCCGCAGGAGGCTGCTCCTCATCGGCGCCGTGGCCTTCGGAGCGGCCTCGGCGGTGACCGCGTACGCTCCCACCCCCGAGTTGCTCATCGCCGCCCGGGTCCTGCTCGGCGTGGCGGGCGCCACGATCATGCCCTCCACCCTGTCGATCATCCGCAACGTCTTCACCGACCCGAAGGAGAGGACCACGGCGGTCGGCCTGTGGAGCGGGATGGGCGCGGCGGGGTTCGCCCTGGGACCGGTCGGCGGCGGCCTGCTGCTCGACCACTTCTGGTGGGGATCGGTCTTCCTGATCAACCTGCCGGTGATGCTGCTCATCGTGGTCGCCGGTTTCCTCGTGCTCCCCGAGTCGCGCAACCCCGCCGCGGGGCGGGTGGACCTCGTGAGCGTTCCGCTGTCCATCGCCGGCGTGATCGGTTTGATCTACGCTGTAAAGGAGGCGGCCGCGTACGGCGTCACCGACGCCGGTGTCCTGGCGGGGGGTGCGGTGGGGATCATCGCCCTGGCGCTGTTCGCGCGGCGGCAGACCCGGCTGGCCGAGCCGCTGATCGACGTCCGCCTCTTCCGGCGCAGGGCCTTCTCCGCCTCGGTCGGCGCGAACCTCATCGCCATCTTCGGCATGTCCGCGCTGTCGTTGATCTTCGCCTGGTACTTCCAGCTCGTCCTGGGCTGGTCACCCCTTCAGGCTGGTCTCGCGGGACTGCCCGGAGGTCTGTCGGCGGCGGTCGGCGGGGTCCTGGCCGCGGGTCTGATCGCCCGGTGGGGCCGGGCGAGGACGGTGGCGCTCGGCCTGGCGATGGCCGCCGTGGCCTTCGCCTGCTACGGCCGGATCACGCCGGACACCTCCTACCTGTACTTCCTCGGCCCCATGATCGTCTGCGGGGTGGGCATCGGGCTGACGTTCGCGGTCACCAACGACACCGTGCTCGCGAGCGTGCCCAGGGAACGGGCCGGTGCCGCGGCGGCGATCTCCGAGACGTCCTTCGAGTTGGGCGGCGCGCTGGGTATCGCCGTGCTGGGCAGCGTCCTGACCGGTGTCTACCGGGGGGAACTCCGGCTCCCCGAAGGGCTGCCCGGCGAGGTGGCCGCTCCCGTCGTGGAGTCGCTGCCCACCGCGCTGGAGGCGGCCACGGCACTTCCCGGCCGACTGGGGGAGACCGTCGCCGAGGCCGCGAGGCTCGCCTTCGTCGCCGGGGTCCAGGTGACCGCGATCACCGCCGCGGTGATGATCGCCGTACTCGCGGCGGTCTCGCTCGCCGGCCTGCGCGGTGTCCCCGACGTGATTCCCGAGATCCCCGAGGAGCTTCTTCCCGAGGCGCGTGGCTGAACGGGACCCCGAGGTGATCGGCTTCCCCGGTTCCCTCGGGTACCCGCGCCCTCGCCGTCGACCGCGGTGGCGCCGAGCCCTGACCGTCGACCCGCTCGCGACGTCTCGCCGCGAGCGGGCCCGGTTCCTGAGAGCGCTCTCACTTAAATGTAACACCGAAGGTGTGGATGTTGAGATTCCCCTGGTAGAAGCGGTTCTAGGGTCGCAAGGCATGCGCAGAGCAGGTTTTTGTATGAGAGAGCGCTCTCGCGAGAGTATTGACTCGGCTGTGTCACAGCGTCAGGATCTGCGAAGTGCGGACTCGGGGGATCCGCAGGTCCATCGCAGTACCTCGAGAACGGATCCTCGATGATCAGACCCTTCGCCCGACAGGGCGCCCGCCGGAGCGGACTCGCGGTGCTGGCGAGTCTCGCCGTCCTGTCAGCGGGCGTCACCGGGATTCCGAGCGCGGGCGCCGAGATCGCGACGGGCGGCCGGCAGCCGGTGATCGGCAAGCCCGCCCTGGACGCACGCGGCTGTGCCCGCATCGAGAAGAAGCTGCCCGCCCTCTCCGAATGGCCCAAGGTCAAGAGCAGGATCGAGCAGAACCGGTCCGACGAGAAGCGAGTGGCGAAGATCCTCGCGGGCATGACGCTCGCCGAGAAGGTCGGCCAGATGACCCAGCCGGAGATCGTCGCGATCACCCCGGAGGAGGTCGGGCGATACTTCATCGGCTCGGTGCTCAACGGCGGCGGCTCCTGGCCGGGCCGCGACAAGCACGCCGCGCGGAAGGCCTGGCTCGACCTCGCCGACGCCTACTGGAACGCCTCCGTCGCCACCCGCGCGAAGATCCCCGTCATCTGGGGCACCGACGCCGTCCACGGCAACAACAACGTCTACGACACCACCGTCTTCCCGCACAACATCGGACTGGGCGCCGCCCAGGACCCGTGTCTCGTGCGCGACATCGGGGCGGCGACCGCCCGGCAGACGCGCGCCACCGGCCAGGACTGGGCGTTCGCGCCCAGCGTCGCCGTCCCCCTCGACGACCGGTGGGGCCGCACGTACGAGGGCTTCTCCGAAGACCCCAGGATCACCCGGGCGTACGGGTACGAGGCCGTCAAGGGCCTGCAGGGCAAGCATCCGCGCGGTATCGGCCAGGACGGCGTCATCGCCACCGCCAAGCACTTCATCGGTGACGGCGGCACCCTCAAGGGCGTGGACCAGGGCGTCAACCCCTCGTCCGAGACCGAGATGATCAACGTGCACGGTCAGGGCTACTACGGTGCCCTCGCGGCCGGGACCCAGAGCGTGATGGTCTCGTTCAACAGCTGGAAGAACGCCGACCTCGGTATCGACGAGGGCAAGCTGCACGGCAGCAAGCGCGTCGTCACCGACATCCTCAAGCAGAAGATGGGCTTCGACGGCGTCGTCGTCTCCGACTGGAACGGCATCGGCCAGGTCGCCGGATGCACCAACGCGAGCTGTCCCCAGGCGATCAACGCGGGTATCGACGTGGTGATGGTGCCCAACGACTGGAAGGCGTTCATCACCAACACGATCGCCCAGGTCGAGAGCGGCGCGATCCCGATGGCGCGCATCGACGACGCGGTGACGCGCATCCTGCGGGTGAAACTGCGCGCCGGAGTGCTCGACGGTCCCAAGCCCTCCAAGCGCGCCTTCGCCGGGTCCGCCGACGCGGCGGAGACGAGGAGGCTCGCCAGGGAGGCCGTGCGCAAATCGCAGGTCCTGCTCAAGAACAACGGCAGGGTGCTGCCGCTGGCCGCGAAGTCCAAGGTCCTCGTGGTCGGCAAGAGCGCCGACAGCCTGCAGAACCAGACCGGCGGATGGACCCTCACCTGGCAGGGCACGAACAACGTCAACGCCGACTTCCCCAGGGGCACGACGATCCTCGGCGGGCTGCGCGAGGCGCTCGGCCAGTCCCGTGTCACCTTCAGCGAGACCGGCGACGGCGTCGACCCCTCGGCGTACGACGCGGTCATCGCGGTGATCGGCGAGACCCCGTACGCCGAGGGCATCGGCGACCTGGCGCGGCGCACGCTGGAGGCCGCCAAGATCTACCCGGCCGACCTCGCGGTGCTCGACAAGGTCACCGGTAAGGGCACCCCCGTCGTCACCGTCTACGTCGGCGGCCGGCCGCTGTGGATGAACAAGGAGCTCAACCGCTCCGACGCCTTCGTCGCGGCGTGGCTGCCGGGAACCGAGGGCGGCGGCGTCGCCGACGTGCTCGTCCGGGGCAAGCACCACGACGGCTTCACCGGCAGGCTGCCGTACTCGTGGCCGAAGAGCGCCTGCCAGTCGCCGCTCAACCCGGGAGCCGACGGATACGACCCGCTCTTCCCGCTCGGGTACGGCCTGCGTGACGGCCAGAGCGGGCAGGTCGGCAAGCTCGACGAGACCGCGCCGCCGTTCGGCTGCGGTGAGCAGGGCGGTGGCGGCGAGGCGAGCGAGGACCTGGAGATCTTCAACCGCACCGACATCGCGCCGTACAAGAGCTTCATCGGCTCCGCCGAGAACTGGGGCGGCACCGAGATCGGCGCCGACGGCGAGGCGGCGCACGCCGAGATCACCGTGGTGCCCTCCGACGTCAACGTGCAGCAGGACGCTCTGAAGGCGACCTGGACCGGCATCGGTCCCGCCCAGCTCTACCTGCAGAACCCGGCGGGTGGCACGGACCTGCGGGGCTACCTCAACACGAAGGGGGCGCTGGTCTTCGACACGATCGTCCACCAGGCGCCGGCCGCGAGGACCGTGCTCGGCGTCCACTGTGTCTATCCGTGCCTCTCCGAGGTGGTGGCGACCTCCCTCTTCCAGGGGCTTCCGGTCGGCGTGAAGTCGACCGTGAAGATCCCCGTCGCCTGCTTCGCCGCGGCGGGCCTCGACCTGGAGGTGGTCAACACCCCGTTCCTCGTCTACACCGAGGGGGCCTTCTCCGCGTCGTTCGCGAACGTTCGCTGGGTGCCGCAGGCGGCCGACGATCCCGACGCGAAGAAGTGCGAGGACCTGACCTGACACCGAGGACGTAGGCGAACGCCTCCCGGTGGGCCCTGGCTCTCCCGATGACCGACCACGGTGTCGTCAACGGGATCGGCCGGCATCGGCCGGCATCGGCCGGCTCCGACCGGGAGGCGTTCGCCCGCGCTCACCGGACGCGGGTGAACGCCTCCCGGTCGGTGGGGCAGACCCCGTTGACGACACCGTGGTGCACCGTGGACATCGTCGTCGTCAGTCGGTGGGCAGGAGGGTTCCGAGCGGCCCGAGGTCGAGGTTGAGATCGGACGGTGAGAGCTCGAAGCGCTCGCACAGCTCGGTCATCGCCTCCTCGAGGCGCATCAGTGTCACGCCCAGCACCTCCACCTGCTCGTCCGAGAGGTCCCCCTGGTCCATCCGGCGCACACACTGGCGCTCCACCAGCTGCCGTATCAGCTCGACGAGAGTGAGCACGAGGCGGGACAGGTCCCGTCCGACGGCCTCGGGATCGGTGTTCACCTTCCAGCGGACGGTCCGCGCCGGTCCTCGCGCGTTCCCGGCCCTGCCCGCGGGGGTGGTTCGCGTGACCTTGAACCGTCTCCTCGCGGGAGGGCGGAGTCGCTCCCGGGTGACACGAGGATCCTCCATGCCGCCGAGGTCCTCTGCCCGGGGGGCGCCGGGCAGAGGATTCACATCGCTCGCCCGAGGGGCGCCAGGGGGGCGGTTCGTCACAGCGCTCCCTCCTCGCCCGAGTTCCACGGGAGCGCGACCGCGCCGTGCGGGTGGGCGGACGGGATCGGGTCGGAGGCCCGCACGGAGGTGATGAGGGCGCGCAGGGAGATGCGGACGAGGTCGATGTCGGCGATGGACAGCACCAGATCCCCGCTCACCACCACCCCGCCGGCCAGCAGCCGGTCGAGCAGGTCCACCAGTGCCACGCGCTCGGGGGGGATGTATCCGGCGGCGGCGAGTTCGGCGCCCCTCGGCTGGTGGTCACGGGGCATCGAGTATCTCCGCACGGGTCGGGCCGAGGTCCACCGAGGTGAAGGAGTACGGCGCCCAGGGGCCGGTGAGCTGGATCTCGATCTCCTCGCCCCGCAGCGCGTCGACGGCCGCGACGAACTCCTCACGGCGGTCCTCGGCGACGAGGTAGGCGCCGTTGAGCAGCATCGTCTCCTCGCGGCCGGACAGTCGCGGGTCCTGCGGCCGATGGCGGTGGCAGGCGACCGAGATGGACGCGAGGGTGGTGTGGATGTCCTCGGCCCGCCGCGCCGCCAGACGCCAGGCGTCCTCCCTGCCGCGCAGGCTCGCCCGGCGGCGCTTCAGGTACGCCGTTCCCGGGCTGTCGGTCTCCTCGGGGGCCTCCTCGGCGCGAGGGGCCTCCTCACTCGGTTTGGCGTACACCTTCACCCCCCACTCCCTGCATCCGGTGACGTGGGCGAGCACCTCGGCGAGGTCGTCGTGCCTGCGCCGGAGCAGGTCACGGACCTGGTCCTCGCTGCTGTAGACCGTCACCAGCCTGACCGGGGCCGTGGGGGCCTCCTTCGCCACGGCCTCCACGACCCGGTCGTGGGCGCGGGCCGTCCCCCCGACCCAGTCCAGGTCCTCCAGGAAACGCCGCAGCGGCTCCTCGCCGAACTCCTCCAGGGGCACCGGGCTCACGTACGCGGCCAGGCCCTCGTGGGTGATCGCGCGCACCGGCGCTCCGGTCACGCCCGCCACGTTCTCCAGGAGAGGGTGCCCCACATCCTGGGCGATCGCGTAGAGATATGTGCCCGTCTCAGCCATCGCGCTCCTCCCTGAACCTTCCTGCCGATCGAAGCTCCCGGGCGTCACCGGAGGATCCTCTGTCGAGGGAACGGCGCCGGGTGCCCTCCATCTCCTCGTCGCCCTCGACGGTGGACAGCCGGTCGCGCAGGACGCGGTTCTCCTCGATCAGGTCGCGGTCGCGGGAGCTGAGCCACGGATCGTGTTCCCACCAGTCGATCCCCAGCTCCCGCGCCGTGTCGACCGAGGCGATGAGCAGGCGCAGCTTGATGGTGAGCAGCTCGATGTCGAGCAGGTTCACCCGGATGTCACCCACGATCACCACACCCCTGTCGAGCACCCGCTCCAGGATGTCGGCGAGGTTGGCGGAGGACTCCCGCCCGCCGGAGGAGCGCGGAAAGGACCCGCCGGATCGCATCACGTCGGCCACGTCAGCCCCCCTCGGCACTGTCCGCCCGGCCGCGCCGGTAGCGCTTCACCCTGCGGTACGACAGCAGGTCGCCGGTGGCGTCCAGCTCGATCTGGTAGAGCGACAGCATGTCGCCGGAGGAGGGGATGTGGCGGCTCTCGACGACCTCGACCTCGACCAGCCAGCCGTCCTCGGCCCGTCGTACCAGCGTCACCCCTTCCGTTTCCTTCGAGGTCAGGTCGGCGATGTGCCGCAACCCCGCAGCTCCGGCGGTCGCCGCGGACAGGGCGGAGGAACGCCGCCGCGGCTTCTTCGCGGGCTCGTCCTCGTCCTCCTCCTCTTCGTCCTCTTCGTCCAGGTCCTCCTCAGAGAGGTCCTCGTAGGGCTCCTCGTCCTCGTCGAAGTCCTCGTCGAAGGTCTCGTCGCCGGCGGTCTCGTAGGAATCGTCGGCGGAACGCTTCTCACGGGTTCCGCGCCTGACAGGCATGGGATCATTCCCCTCGTCGTCTCCGCAGCGATGCGGTCCTACCGGCTAGGTGAGCAGATCTCCGAGGATCCGCTCCGCGGCCGCGGCCTCCTCCTCCTCGGAGATCTCGCCGGAGGCCCTGGCCTCCTCCAGCTCCTCCAGGCGGCGCCTCACCGCCGCGGGGCTCCGGAGTTCCTGCTCGGCCTGTTCCTGAAGCAGCTCCGCGAGCCGGATCAGCCCGCGCAGCGGCGCGAGCGGCAGGCCGAAGATGAGCCCCAGTGGTTCCACGATCGATCAACCTCCTTACACATCCCGGCGCCTACGTCTTGACGAAGTCGTACGGTGCCAGCGGGCCGAGCAGGCGCAGCTCGACACGGCCTGCCCACCGGGTCCCGAACTCGTCCACGGCCTTCTCGATCTCCCGGCCACGGTCGGTGTCCGCGAGCAGGGCCACGTGGACGGCGTCCCGCTCGTGGGTGGGCTCGCGGACGATGGCGGAGACGCAGAGCGGGTCGAAGGCTTCGACCAACGCGTCGGTGTCGGCCTCACGCTTGGCCGCGATCGACGTGTTGATCAGCTCTCCGAGCCGCATCCTCGTGTCCCACGTCGCCTCCTCGGGGCGTCCGTGGATCGCCTCACGCAGCCGCGCGATCTCCGGATCCTCGTCGAGCACCTCCCGCAGGATGGCCCGCTCGACGTAGCGTCCCTTCACGACGTACTCCGCGCGTCCTTCCAGTTCGTTCAGCGTGGCGAGGAACTCGTCGTAGTAGGGGGCGAGCAGTTCGTCGACGACCGCCTGGGCGTCCGTCACCACCGCTCCGAAACGCAGGGGGAGTACGGGCACCTGCGTGGCGGTGGCGTCGAGCAGGTGCTCGTGGGCCATGAGGTCGTCCGGCCTGCCGAGGGGGCGGTCGGTGGAGACGTCGCTCACCAGGGCGGCGATCTCCTTGTGGCGTACCAACTCGACCACGTTCGGCGGATCTCCCACGCCTCGGGTGCCCGGGGTCAGCTCGACGTCGGACGGAATGATCCCGTACACGTAGGTGCCGGTGACGCTCCCGGGGGCGCCGTGTTCCTTGGATCGGGGTCCTTTGGGGCGGGCCGTGGCGGCTCGTTCGGCGCGAGCGGTGTCGTGCTGTGTCGTCCCGCGGGTACCGCTCCCAGGGTTGTCCGACCGGACCGCCCCGCGCTTGTCAGTGGAACCGGACATCTCACTCCTCCCTGCGCCGTCTGCGGCGGGGCGCCGGCTCACGTTCCTCGTCGGCCTCCTCGAACTCGTCCTCGCCGGTCGTCAGGCCTTTGATCTTCTCCCCTGCCGCGTCCAGCAGTCCCTGCGTCGCGCCCTTGACCTTCGCCTTGCTACCGCCCTGCGTCATGTCCTCCACCAGTTCCGGCAGCCCCTTCTGCTTGCCGGTCTGGGTGAGGTCGAGGCGGTTGACGGCCTCGGCGAAGCGCAGATAGGTGTCGACGCTGGCCACCACGATCCGGGCGTCGATCGTCAGCAGTTCGATCCCGACCAGGGAGACCCTGACGTAGGCGTCGATCACGAGTCCCTTGTCGAGGATCGTGTCGATGACGTCGGCCAATCCTGACGAGGATCCGCGACCGCTCGCACCGGCTCCCGAAGGTTGAACGATGCTCATGGCGTCTCCTCCCCGCTGTCCCCGAGAATTTCCCGGTCACGCCCGGTCACGTACGACTGGCCGTCCTGCGGCGGGTGGGGCGCTTGGGCTTCTCTTCCTCGCTCCGGGAAGCGGCGGACCTGCGACGCCGCGGACGCCTGGGAGGCTCTTCCTCTTCTTCCTCTTCTTCGTCCTCGTCGGCTGCGCGCTCCTCTTCCGGCTCCTCCTCGGGCTCCTCTTCCTCTTCGCCTTCTTCGAATTCGTCCTCCTCGGGCTCTTCTTCGAACTCCTCCTCGCCCTCTTCCGGCTCCTCGGCCTCGCCGCGCTCCTCCTCGGAGCCCTTCTCGGCCTCCTCCTTTTCCTTCTCCTCGCGAAGTGCCGTCTCCTGGTCCTTGACGACCTTGCTGTCGCGGATCTCGCCGCGCCATCCCTCAAGGTCATCGGGCTTCAGGAGCACCCGGCTCATGACGTGCCGCCGGAAGTGCTTGAGCTCCAGGCGCGCACGCCTGCCCTGGGCGCGCCACAGGTTGCCGGTGCGCTCGAAGAGGCCCTGCGGGTAGTACTCCAGGACGAGCAGGACCCGGGTGAGGTCGGGAGTGATCTCGTGGAAGGTCACGGCACCGTCGACGTGCCCTTTCTGTCCCTTCGACCGCCAAATGATCCGCTTGTCGGGCAGCTGTTCGAGGATCGTCGACTCCCAGGTCCGGCGGGACAGGAAGATCTTCGCCGTCCAATCGAGCTTCTCGTCGGACTTCTGGTCGACGCCCTCGACCTTCTTCATGAAGCTCGGGAAGTCGCCGAACTGGGTCCACTGGTCGTAGACGACGCGTACGGGGGCGCCGATGTCGATCGTCTCGATGATGTTGATCATCTTCAGCTTCCCGCTCTGGCCGCCCTTGCCCCCGCCTCCCGTCAGTTTCTTGGTCAGGCCGCCGATCGCCATCTTGCCCAGGCCCTTCACCATGCTTCCGGCGATGGACGCTTTGGGGTGTTTGGATCCGGTCATCGCGCTGAGCAGGCCGGACCCGCCGCCTTCTGCGTAGTCGGTCAACCGGCCGGTCGCGCCTTGGATCTTCTCGCTCACCGTTGACAGAGCCCGCTCCCCAATGGCTCCGGCGAGGTTCTGGAACTCCTGTTTGAGTCGGCTGGGGGGTGCTTCCTTGTCGCCCTCACCGTCGGGGCGCTTCTTCGAGGTCTCGGCCATCTAGGTCACCTCCGTGCCCTGGCGGGCGTCGGCTTGGTGCGGGAAGAGGTGGATCCGCTCCGGGAAGGAGGGCGGCGCTTGGCCCTGGCCCGTGGCTCCTCTTCCTCCTCTTCTTCTTCCTCCTCGTCCTCGGAGTCCCGGGGTGCCTTACCGGTGGACTTGGCCGCAGGCTTGCGGCGCCCGGAAGTGGCGGAACGCCTGCGGACGGGCGGAGCCTCCTCTTCTTCTTCCTCTTCTTCCTCTTCCTCCTCGTCCGTCTCCGGTTCGTACTCTTCTTCCTCCTCGGCCCGGCGCCGTGCCTTCCTGCGGGACAGGATGCCCTTCACGCGCCCGCGCCTGGGCTCCTCGCCCTCCTCGCCTTCCTCTGGTTCCTCTCCCAGGTCCTCCAGGGGGTTGCGCAGGGATTCGGCCCGGTCGTGGAGTCTGTTGCTGAGCGAGTCGACCTGCCTGCTCACCGCGGCCTTGGCGGCGGCCTTGCTCGCGTCGACGAGGTCGCCACGCACGCTTTCGGTGATCTTCGCCAGTTCCGGGGAGGAACTGATCACCTTCAGCGCCTGCTGCAGAAGGTCGCTCTGGCCGCCGCTCAGCCGACCGGTCGCCCCGGCGGCGGCCAGTGCCATCGCCAGTCGCAGCTTCTGGCGTCGCCCCAGAAGGTAGCCGCCGGCCACGGCGAGGGCTATGCGTACTTCGTTCCTCACGGTAATCACTCCTTGTCGGCCGCTTCGTCGTCGTTCCGGTCCCTGAGGGGTTTTCGCCGGTATATCGCCGAAGAAGAAGGCATTGGTGCTGTTTAATGCCATTTCTCGGCAAAGGCAGAAAGAGTCACACTTTAGGGATTATGAGCCTTATACCCCTAAAAGGGTGGATAACCGTATATGTAGGTAAAAAAACGGCAAAGCGGACCGGATCTCCGTGGTTCACGGGGATCCGGTCCGCAGGGAAGGTGGAGTGGGCCCGCCCGGCCCCTGTACTGGGGCGGAGGGGGGAGGTTCAATGATGTCGGGAATCCAACATCGACTTTGTGTAACAAGTGAGGCCGGGTTCCCGGAAAGATTTGGTCAAGATTTTCGAAGTTCGGTGAGTCGGGACAGGAGAGAGTCGCGCAAAAAACGGGCACAACCACCTCGTTAAACCCGTAAAGCGGAGGTATAGCCCTGGTGAAAAGATCAAGGGCCGGGTTCGCCGTGGTGACTGTGGCGGTCGTCTCCGCCATGGTCGGCGGGCTCACGGGATGTGCACGTGCTGAGTTCACCTACGTCCGCCACGACGACGGGCAGACCTACTTCAAGGTTCCGGCGACCTGGCGGAAGGTCGACCAGGCCGCGCTGGACAAGGCGACCATCGCGGCCGATCCCGAATCGGCCACCGCGCGACTGCAGAAGCAGCTCATCTGGTCGGCCGCCTACGACGCCCACTCCCAGCCCTCTCCAGACCACCTTCTCGGCTACGGCACCGGAGACGAGCCGTTCGTCTTCGCCAGGATCACCAAGCTCCTCCCCGAGGAGCAGGACTCGTTGTCCCTGAACACCATGCGCAACTCCGTGCTGCCCGTCACCGAGACGGTGCGCAAGGAGTACGCGAAGATCCCCGGTTACCCGTTGCAGGACTTCGAGCTGCTCGCCGACGAGGTGCTCCGGCCCGGAGACGGCCTGCGCGGGGTGCACGTGCGGTTCAACTACGCGATCCAGGGGGCCGGGATCGAGACCTTCGACCTCACCTCCTATCTGGCCGAGGACGGCAAGCAGATCTCCACCCTGCTGATCCGCTGTTCGGCCGCCTGTTACCGGAAGCGCGCCGGGGAACTCGAGAAGATCGCGCAATCCTTCAAGGTCAAGCGACTCACCGGGTGAGGAGAAGCCCGTCCATGCAGTCACCTCCACCGCCCCCCAACTTCGAAGGACTCCGGGCTCCCGGCTCCGGCCCGACAGATCCGCACCCCGACAGGCGAAAGAAGATGCCGTTCTGGGACCGGATTAAATTCCTGCTCATTCTCACGATCATCTATTTCGTTCTGGTGTGGAGTGAGATGGCCTCGTACGAGGGCATCATCACGTTCCAGGACGCGATGATCATCACCGCGATCGCGGCGCCGTGGATCTTCTGGCTCCTCGGGGCCGAGTTCCTGAGGCAACTCCATTTCTTCGTCAGCGAGCGTTCCGCCGGATACAACCGGTTCTGGACGCGCGGTGTTTTCGGCGGTTTCGAACGCTGGACCCATCGCCGCTTCTCCGACTGGAACCGCTTCAGGATGGCGCGGGCCATCAAGTGGGTGTTCTGGATCACGGTGCTCGCCCTCATCCTCGGGGAGGTGCTGGACACCTCTCCGGCGCTCGCCCTGTTCCAGGCGCCCGCGCTGCTCTGGCAGGCCCTGCCGTACATGGCGCAGCTCGCCTTCGCGTTCTTCTTCATCGCCTTCCAGTTCATCGGCCTGTTCTGGCTGTTGTCGCGGGGCGGTGTGGAGACGTACTTCCCCGACGACATCAAGACCCGCTTCACCGACGTCTGGGGCCAGGACCACGTCGTCGAGCGGGTCAAGGAGAACATCGTCTTTCTGGAGCGGCCGGACGCGATCGAGGAGCGCGGCGGCTACGTGCCCAGCGGCCTGCTGCTGTGGGGGCCGCCGGGCACCGGCAAGACCCTGATGGCCGAGGCCGTGGCCGGGGAGACCGGCAAACCGTACGTGTTCGTCGACCCCGGCGCGTTCGTCAACATGTTCATGGGCATCGGCATCCTGAAGGTGAAGTCGCTGTTCAGGAAGCTCCGCAAGCTCTCACTGCGCTACGGCGGCGTGATCGTCTTCTTCGACGAGGCCGACTCCCTCGGCAAACGCGGCTCGCTGGCGCAGCAGGGTCCCAGGGGCGCCCCTGGGTTCTCCCCGCACGCCGCCGGATGCCACGGCTTCGGCTACCTCAGCGAGGACACCCGGTGGCTGCTGACCCGCAAGGGCGCGGCCGAGCCGAGCGAGCCCGACACCGGCCGCAGCCGCTTCATGATGGGCGGCATGGGCGGGGGCGGCGGTGACGCGGGCACGTTGCAGGCGCTGCTCACCGAGCTGTCGGGCCTGAAGAAGCCGAGAGGCATCGTCAACCGGCACGTGCGAAGGCTCTTCGGCATGCGTCCCAAGCCGCCGCCGAAGTACCGGATCCTGGTCATGATGGCCACCAACATGCCCAACTCGCTGGACGAGGCTCTGCTGCGGCCTGGCCGCATCGACCGCATCTACAAGGTGGGCTACCCCTCGAAGGCGGGCCGGGTGCGCACCTACCGGGGTTACTTCGACAAGGTCGACCACGAGCTCACCGAAGCGCAGCTGGACAAGCTGGCGACGATCACCCCCTACGCCACCGGTGCCACGATCAAGGACCTGGTGAACGAGTCGCTCATCACCGCGATCCGCGACGGCAGGGAGACCATCACCTGGTCGGACGTGACCCGCGCCAAGCGGCTCAAACAACTCGGCCCGCCAGAGGACGTGGAGTACATCGAGCGCGAGCGGCACGCGGTGGCCGTGCACGAGGCCTGCCACGCCGTGGCGGCGTACCGCACCCGCTACCACCTGGAGATCGACATCGCCACGATCGAGAAGGGCGCCGACTACCTCGGCATGGTGGCGAGCATCAAGCCGGAAGACCAGTTCACCCGCTGGAAGTCCGAGCACGAGGCCGACATCATGGTCTCGCTCGCCTCCCTGGCGGGGGAGCGGATGTTCTTCGGCGAGGACAACTCCTCAGGGGTCTCCGGTGACCTGTTCTCCGCGACGTACCTCACCGCGCTGATGGAGGCGCACTGGGGCATGGGCCGCGGGGTGACCTCGGTGCCCGCGCTGCAGGAGCTGGAGATCCTGGGTGGCAAGTCGATGCCCAAGCCGGGTGGCGGAGGCATCGGTTTCACCAAGACACCGGGTGGCGGCCAGCCGCTCGCCCCCGACGTGCTGGGCGAGCGCATCGAGTTCAACCTGGTGAGCCTGCTCGACCGCACCGAGCGACTGCTGCGCGAACACCGGCGGGACGTCCTGTGCCTGGCGCACGCGCTGGAGGCGCACAAGACGCTCAACGGCGACGACGTGGTCGCGATCCTGGAACGCGGACGGGGGCCGTTGATCGACGGCTCCGTCTACGCCTCGGACGACTTCTACGCCGAGATCGAGGAGTATCACCTGGAGGCGGCGCGGGCGCACCGCGAGCACAGCCACGTGGCGCGGGCCCTGCCCGTTCCGCAGGCCGTGCCTGTGCTCGAACCCGCGGCCGTGGTCGTCCAGGGGGCGATGCTCACGGGTAACGGCCACGGCGCCCCGGTGTCGAACGCGGTGTCGAGCCCGGTGCCGACGCTGCCGGCCACGATGTCGACCGCTGTGTCTCCGGTGCCGCCGGCCTCCGCGGCTGGACCCGACTTCGTGCCCTGGGGCGACGACACCCGGGTGCCTCGCCCGGCACCGTCGCCGTCACAGTCCACGTCACCGCCACCGCCGCCGACGCCCGCCTCGCGCGGCGGGAAGTCGCGGATGGTGTTCGTGGTCGTGGCCAGCCTGGCCGCACTCGCGGTCTTCACGACGCTGGGCGCCTACGTGCTCGGTGGTGGGACGGTCGCGATGGGCCGCGCGGGCTCGCCGGACTCCGGCACGCTCACGGTGGTGTTCGTCGCCGTGCTGGCGGCACTCGTGGGGGCGGCGATCGTGGCCGCGCTCACCAGGGGGACACAGGCGGCCAAGGCCAGGGCCGAGGCTCAGCGGGACAGTGCCGTAGAACGTGCCCAGCTGCTCGCCGCGGCGATGGACCCGCAGGTCGCGATGCGGATCCTCGGCTACAACGGCACCGAGGAGCGGCCTCCGCACTGAGAACTCCCGGCCGGTCCTGGAATCTCCGGCGAGCGACGGCCGGCGAGTGACGAGGACCGGGAAACGGCGACGGGTAAGGAGTGACGGATAGCGGGTGAGAGACGACGACCACAGCCCGCCGGGCCGGGGCCGCGGGCGGGCTGTGGTCGGAGGTTCCGGGGGAACCGTGAGGCTGGTTCCCCCGGAGGTCCGTCAGTCGAACTCGCCGTCCTTCACGCCGCCGACGAAGGCGTCCCACTCGCTCCGGGTGAACGCCAGCGCCGGGCCGCCCGGATCCTTGGAGTCGCGGACGAGATACAGCCGATCGGCGTTCGCCTTGTGCCGGGCGGCCGCCTGCTCGCCGGGGACGACCGCGACCTCCACGCAGTTGCCTCCGTTGGTGCTGCGACCGCTCTTACGCCACTCGGCGCCGGACAGATCCATCGTGGACCCTCGCACTTTTTTCTTCCTTCTACTGCTAGGGGGAGGAGAACCTTCTCGCCATCTGGGCGATGAAGGCTGCCGAGGCATCCTCGCCGAGAGCCATCTCGCAGAGACTCTCGAACATGGAGGCGTATCGGCGGACTTGCTCGGGGTTGTCCGGCACGTCCCCGCTCGCGGCCTGCTCCAGGTAGAGCAGGTCGGGGTCTTCGGGTTCGGGGAAGCTGAGCAGGCAGAACGGGCCGTCCATCGCGGGGTGCGCCCCCGCGGAGAACGGGACGACCCGTATCTCCACGTTGGGCAGCGTGCTGAGATGGACGAGATGCTCCAGTTGCTCCGACATGATGTCGCCACCGCCGATCCGACGCCGGATCACCGCTTCGTCGAGCACGGCGACAAGGTGGATCGGGTCACCGGGCCCGTGCAGCAACCGCTGACGCGAGATGCGCACGGAGACCGTCTCCTCGACCGTGGAGGGGGTCTGGACTACTGAGGTCGCCTCGATCACCGCGCGTGCGTACGGTTCGGTCTGCATCAGGCCGGGGACGACCAGCGGCTCGTACGAGCGCACGAGCGACGCTTCGGCCTCAAGCCCGATGTAGGAGTCGAAGCCCGGTTTGAAAGCCTGACGGTGGGGGTGCCACCAGCTCCGCCTTCTGGCTTCGACGGCCATCTGGATCAGGGAGTCTCTCGCCTCCCCGGTCACGCCGTACACCTCGGTGAGGGCCGACACGTCCGAAGGGCGAGGCCGGGACTGGCCCGTCTCGTACCTCCAGACGGTGGTGTCGGTGGAACCGATCCGCTCGGCCACCTCTCCCCGTGTCAGCCCACTGTCCTTTCGCAGACGGCTCAGCTCAGCCATCAGACGGCGATGACGGGCCGTGGGGCTGTGTCGAGAGGCCACGCATCCACCTCCCTCCGTCCTTTGATAGCAAATCTGTGGAATCCCAACATGAGGTATTGCAGTCCTTGATAGAACAGTTCACCGTGAGTGAGTGTGCCATCTCAGAGGGCGACGCGCAGGGAATACGCGTGTCGGGGAGTGAGGAACCATGACGACCGGACGGCGGGCCGTCTCGCCAGGATCGACGATGACCCTCAAAGGAGTCCCGGAGTCGGTGTCGGTGGCGCGGAGCCGGGTCAGGGAGCTGCTCGGTGAGGGGCATCCCGCGTCCGACGACGTCGTCCTCCTGGTGAGCGAGGTGGTGACGAACTCGGTGCTCCACTCCGGCTCCGGAGGTGGCGGCGAGGTCGCGATGACCGTGGCGGTGGGATCGACCGCGGTGCTGGTCGAGGTCTGCGACGCCGGGTCGGGGGCGTCGGTGCCGCACGTGCGCAACGAGCCGGAGGCGGAGGGCGGGCGGGGCATGTTCCTGGTGGATCTGCTCGCCGACGACTGGGGCGTCCAGGACGACGCCCCCGAGGGGTCCAGGATTCTCTGGTTCGAGGTCGCGTTCTGAGCTCTGGCCGGGTTTCACCCCGATCTCACCCCGGGTTCCATTCGGCTGTGCGGCGAAGTTACCGCTGCCGCAAAAATTTGGGCCTTTGCTAATCAACGCCGCTGTTTGACTCTCAGTGGAGGCATGCGACAAAACCCTAGAGTGCGTGCCTGAGGAGGACGCAGGTGAGACGCCGTCTGATCGTGGTGTTCGCCGCCCTGGCGCTGTTATGTCTCGGTGTGACCGGGGCGGGAGCCTCGGCCGAGCCGCAACCGAACAGCCAGTACAAGGTCCAGGGGCCGAGCACCGCCCAGCAGCGAAGCGCGGTGGCCGCCACCGGCGCCGCGATCGACCAGGTCGACCCCGACTCGGTCGTGATCACCGCCAGCGAGGCGGAGGTCGCCGAGATCAAGAAACTCGGCTACACCGTCACGAAGATCCCCAAGTCGTTATACCCGACCGGGCCGGAGCGGCTCGCCGACTTCCCGTCGGCGGACTCCGGCTACCACAACTACGCCGAGATGACCGCGGCGGTGAACCAGATCGTCGCCGACCACCCGGCGATCGCCCGCAAGATCAGCTACGGCACCTCGTACGAGGGACGCGACCTGATCGCCGTCAAGATCAGCGACAACGTCAACACGGACGAGAACGAACCCGAGGTGCTGTTCACCCACCACCAGCACGCCCGCGAGCATCTGACCGTCGAGATGGCGATCTATCTGCTCAACCTGTTCACCGACGGGTACGGCACCGACAGCCGCATCACCAACCTGGTCAACGGCCGCGAGATCTGGATCATGCCGGACCTCAACCCCGACGGCGGCGAGTACGACATCGCCACGGGCTCCTACCGCTCCTGGCGCAAGAACCGCCAGCCCAACTCGGGCTCCTCGGCGGTGGGCACCGACATGAACCGCAACTGGGGCTACAACTGGGGCTGCTGCGGAGGCTCCTCGGGCTCCGCCTCCAGCGACACCTACCGTGGCTCGGCGGCCGAATCGGCCCCCGAGGTGAGGGCGGTGGCCAACTGGGTGCGCAGCCGGGTCGTTGGCGGTGTGCAGCAGATCAAGGCGCACATCGACTGGCACACCTACAGCGAGCTGATCCTGTGGCCGTACGGCTACACCTACAACGACACCGGCCCCGGCCTCACCCAGGACGACCGCGACGCGCACGCGGCCCTGGGACAGAACATGGCCTCCACCAACAACTACACCCCCCAACAGGCCAGCGACCTCTACATCACCGACGGCACGATCGACGACTGGCTGTGGGGCGTCTACAAGATCTTCAGCTACACCTTCGAGATGTACCCGGTCAGCTCCTCGCCGGGCTTCTATCCCCCTGACGAGCAGATCGGCCCGCAGACGACCCGCAACAAGGAGGCCACGCTGCGCTTCCTGGAGTACGCCGACTGCGTCTACCGGATCATCGGCAAGGAGTCGCAGTACTGCGGGACCGGCACCCCGCCGGTGACCGTCTACTCCGACGAGTTCGAGACGGCGACCGGCTGGACGACCAACCCGTCGGGGACCGACACCGCCACCTCGGGCCAGTGGGAGCGCGGCGTCCCGCAGGCCACCAACTCCAGCGGCGCCAAGCAGCTCGGCACCACCGTGAGCGGCACCAACGACCTGGTCACCGGCAGGCTCGCGGGCGCCGCGGCCGGCGACTACGACGTCGACGGAGGCATCACCAGCATCCGCTCCCCGGCCATCACCCTGCCGTCGACCGGGACGCTGAACCTGTCGCTGTCG
Organism: Streptosporangium sp. NPDC000095; assembly: GCF_042899335.1. NCBI lineage: Bacteria > Bacillati > Actinomycetota > Actinomycetes > Streptosporangiales > Streptosporangiaceae > Streptosporangium > Streptosporangium sp. NPDC000095. The sequence goes on along the minus strand of NZ_JBIAZS010000004.1, from coordinate 493,301 downwards.
TGGTATCTGGCACACGGTTCCAACTCCTCAAGCGCCGACTTCCTGCGCGTGAAGGTCGTCGGCTCCACCACCACCCAGGTGTTCCAGCAGCTCGGCGCGGCCTCCAACCGCAACGGCGCCTGGGCCGTGGCGACGGCCAACCTCTCCGCCTTCGCGGGGCAGACGGTCCGCATCCTGATCGAGGCCGGTGACGCCTCGGGCGCCTCCCTGGTCGAGGCCGGGATCGACAACGTCAAGATCACTCAGCAGCCCTGACCCTTCCTCGGGGCGCCCCCACCGGGCGCCCCGAGTCCGTCGGCCTTCCCCTCGCCCGAGATCGGGGAACCTCGGGAACGCCGGATCGCGCGGGCGTGTGGGAGGGCGGAGCGGCCGGGAAGCCTCGGGGGAGGCGGGTCCGCGAGATGGCTCCCGAGGCGTCGAGGCTCAGACGCGGCAGATCAGCTCGCCGTGGAGCAGCGACAGCCAGCCGTCCGGATTCGCGGCCCAGGACCGCCAGCCCTCCGAAATACGGTGCAGGTCCTCCTGGGTGGCGGCGCCCGAGGCGAGCGCCTGGCGGGCCATGTCCGACTTCAGGACCCGATCGGCCCACATGCCTCCCCACCACGCGCGGTCGTCGGGGGTGGCGAAGCACCAGGCGGAGGAGGTGGCCGAGACGTCGGTGAACCCCGCCGCGTGCGCCCACGACAGCAGCCGCCGTCCCGCGTCGGGTTCGCCGCCGTTCGCCCTCGCCACCCTCTGGTACAGGTCCAGCCACTCCTCCAGCGCGGGTGTGTCGGGGAACCAGGTGAACGTGGCGTAGTCGCTGTCGCGTACCGCGACGACGCCGCCCGGTGCGCAGACCCGCCGCATCTCGCGCAGCGCCTGGACCGGGTCGCCGACGTGCTGCAGCACCTGGTGGGCGTGGACGACGTCGAAGGTGTCGTCGGGGAACTCCAGTGCGTGCACGTCCGCCACGGCGAACGTGATGTCGGAGCGGCCGCGCCGCTCCGCCTCCACGCGGGCAGGCCCGAGCGCCTCCTCGGTGATGTCGACCGCGGTGACCGCGCCGGGCGCGATCCGCTCCGCCAGGTCGGCCGTGATGGTGCCCGGTCCGCACCCCACGTCCAGCAGCCTCATGCCCGGTCTCAGGTGCGGCAGAAGGTGTGCCGCCGAGTTCTCCGCCGTACGCCACCTGTGGGACCTGAGCACGGACTCGTGATGCCCGTGCGTGTAGACGGCGTCCTTGCCTGTCATGGGAACCCTCCCTTGTCGTCGCGCTCTTCGGACCGTAGCAGGAGTCTCATATTTCAAGAAGAATAGTCTCACTATGTGGTCGTAACGGTTTTCGTACTGTTTCATCACTTGTTGTGACGGGGGAGTGAGTTCACACTCAGGACGGATATTCGTTGACACGACTGAGGGGGTCCTCGTGCACGAGGAATTCAGTGCTCACGAGACCTGGCCGCTGGGGTGCGCGCACTGCGGGCACCGGTGGCAGGAGGAATACCTCGTCCGCCATCTGAGCGACGGACACGGACACGATGCCGTTCTCTGGCTGCGGTCGGGTGTCGTGGTCCAGCCGCCCTGGTCGGGGGCGAGCTGTCCCGCCTGCGGCCGCGACGGCGTCCGAGCCCTCCCACCGAGCGCGCACCCCCGCGTCACCGCCGCGCCGACCTCGGCGATGTCCCCCGTGGTTCCCGACCCCACCCCCGTTCCCGACGTCGAGCCCGGACTCTCACCCGCCGTACCCCGGCCGCGTCGCCTCCTGGCGCAGCCCGTCCTGCTGTACGCCCTCCTCACCGTCGCGTTCGTGCTCTTCACCGGTTTCGAGGTGTTCGAGTACGTGGTGACCCACCACTGAAAGGGGTCAGGTCGGAAGGCGGAAGTCCAGGTCGGGGACGATCTCGGCGACGTCCATCTGGGCTTTCTGGAGCCTGCCCGAGTGGTCCCAGTTCATCGCCTGCCAGCGGGTGAACTGGTCGAGGACCCACATCCCCGACTGGCGGCTGCCGTTGCCCGACTTGCCGTTGCCGCCGAAGGGGAGGTGGGCCTCCGCGCCCGAGGTGGAGTTGTTGACACTGACCATGCCCGCGCCGATGCCCTCGCGGAAGCGGAACGCCGACGCCGGGTCGGTGGTGTAGACGGAGGAGGAGAGCCCGTAGCCGGGGAGATTGGCCAGCTCGACGGCTTCGTCCAGCGTGTCGAAAGACGTCACGCCGACGATGGGGCCGAAGGTCTCCTCCAGGAAGAGCCGGTCGCCGGGGCGGACGCCGTCCACGATCACCGGGTGATAGTAGAGACCGCCTTCCCCGGTGAAGTCGCCGCGCGGGTTGTCCGAGGTGATGCGGCCGATGGGGCCGGAGACGACCGCGTGGTGCGGCTGGATCCAGCCCAGATACTCCTCGTAGCGCGTGGCGAACCTCTGGTCGAGCAGCGGCCCGCACAGCACGTCCCCCGAGGGGTCGCCGATCGCGGCCCCGGCCACGGCGCGTGCGTACCGGCCGAGGAACTCCCCGTGGACGCTCTCGTGCACGATCACCGTGCCGAGCGACGTGCACCGCTGCCCGGCGGTGCCGAAGCCCGCGAACAGCGCGCCCTCCACGGCCAGGTCGAGGTCGGCGTCGGGCATCACCACCATCGGGTTCTTGCCGCCCAGCTCCAGGCACGGAGACTGCAGGTGGCGCCCGCACAGCTCGCCGACACGGCGGCCCACCTCGGTGGAGCCGGTGAATCCGACCTTGTGCACCGTGCCCTCCGCCAGGGCCGCCGCCAACCCCTCGAACGTCGCGGCGCCGTCGGCGAGAACCAGGTTCAGCACGCCGTCGGGCAGCCCCGCCGCGACGAACAGCCGGTAGAGCGCGTGCGCGGAGGCCGCCGCGTACTCGGCGGGCTTCCACACCACCGCGTTGCCGCACAGCAGGGCCGGGACCAGATACCACGACGGCACCGCCACGGGGAAGTTGCCCGCCGTGATCACCGCGGCCACCCCCACGGGGACCCGGAAGGTGAACAGGTTCTTGTCCGGCATCTCCGAGGGGACCGTCTGCCCGTACAGCCGTCTGCCCTCGCCGAGGAAGAAGTCGCACGTGTCGACGATCTCGCGCACCTCGCCCAGCGCCTCGGCGTACGGCTTGCCGATCTCGCGGGTGACGAGGCGGGCCAGTTCCTCGGCGTTCGCCTCCACCAGGCGTCCGATCGAGGCGATCACCCGACCCCGCACGGGCGCGGGGACCCGCGCCCACTCCCGTTGCGCGGCGGCGGCCGTGCGGCACGCGGAGGAGAACGTGCTCGCGTCCGCCAGCCGGACCCGCGCGACCACCTCGTCCACCCGAGCCGGGTTGACCGACTCGTAGGCCGTGCCGTTGGACGTTTCCTTTCCGCCGATGACGGAGACGATCTCGCTGGTCATCCTCGACCTCCCGGTGTGGACCTTGACCGCATTCTCCCCGCGATCCGGGAACCCGTCACCTCGGCGGGAGGCCGTTCGCGTCATCTCCTCGCGCCGGTCCGTCCGCCCTGTCGTCCATCGGAGCATGCGAAGGGCGGCGGAACCCGTACGCGACCCGTCCAGCCACGCGGAGCTCGGCCCCGGCCGTGCGGCGGAGCCGAGCACGTCCTCCGTCAAAGCATTCCGTCAAAGCATGCGGAAGTCGGCGAAGTCGAAGCCCGGTGACACGACGCAGCTCACCAGCACGCCCTCGTCGCCGATGGGACGGGCGGCCTGCCAGGTGCCGCCGGGCACCAGGGCCTGGAGGACCTGCCCGTCCTCCACCCTGGGCCCCAGGGTCACGCTCTCCGAGGGCTGGCCCTCGTGGCCGCCGAGGATCAGGGTCAGCGGGCCGCCCCGGTGCCAGAACCACACCTCGTCGGAGGTGACCACGTGCGGGCGCGACTCCTCACCGGGCTCCAGCAGGAAGTAGATCCCGGTGGCGGTGGCTCGCGCACCGGCGTACCCGGGCGGGGTGAGGTCGACGGAGGTCTTCCAGGTCTCCCGGAACCAGCCGCCCTCGGGGTGCGGCAGCAGGTCGAGGGCCTCGGCGAGCGGAGGACGTGAAGGAGTCGTCATCGCACCGATTCTAGGGACTTCCGGGGACGCGGTTCTGTTCGACGTGCTGGGGGACGGCCCTCGGGAGTGTGCTTCCGTGAGGGTGCGGTTCTGCCCGACGTGCTGTGGGACGGCCGTGAGGGGTGCGGTTCCGTGAGGGGTGTGGTTCCGTTCGACGTGCTGTGGGACGGCCGTCGCGGACGGGTCCGGATTTGTCGGCGGGGTTGGCTAGGTTCGGTCCGTGATCGAACGGTGGAACCGGGATCAGGTGCTGGCGCTCGCGCCCGACGCCTCGTCCAAGAAAGCGGCCCAGGGCGTTTCCTCCCCCGGCAAGTGGTCGGGATGCGGCGTGACCGCCGACGCGGTGTGGGGCGAGTGCAAGGGCAGCGGCTCCAAGCCCTACCGGGCGTGCGTCGACCTGTCGGAGCCCGCCTACCGGTGCAACTGCCCCAGCAGGAAGTTTCCCTGCAAACACGCCCTCGGTCTGTTGCTGCTGTGGTCGGCGGACGGTGTTCCGGCCGCCGAGGAGCCCGCCGACTGGGTGGCCGAGTGGCTCGAAGGGCGGCGCGGTCGCGCCGCCAAGGCGGCGGAGGCGGGGACGGCCCGCGCGGCCAGGGCCGCCGAGCCCGGTCCTGCCGACGGTCGCCGGGCCGTGCAGCGCGAGCAGCGGGTGACCGCGGGGCTGTCGGATCTGGAGCGCTGGCTCGCCGACCAGGTCAGACAGGGCATCGCGAAGTCGCGGCGCCACGATCAGTGGGACGAACTGGTCAAACGCCTGATCGACGCCCAGGCGCCCGGCGTCGCGGGTTCGCTGTCGCGCCTCGGTGCCGCGCTGGACGGCGACGACTGGCCCGCACGTCTCCTCAGCGAGTACGCGCTGCTGCACCTGCTCTGCGTGGCCCATCGCAGCCTTCCCCTCCGGGTGGGCGGCGGCTCCGAGGTCCGTTCCGACGCGCGGGACGGCGAGGAGGTACGCGGGGAAGCGGCTCCCGTGGGGCTTCTCGAAAAAGTGCGCGACCGGATCGGCTTCCCGATGACGAAGGAGGAGGTGCTCGCCCGCGGCACCGTGCGCGACCTGTGGGACGTGCTGGGACGGCGAGACGAGGAGCACGACCGGCTGATCGCGCGCCGGGTCTGGCTTCGCGGGCGCGCGACGGGCCGGGCGGCGCTGGTGCTCTCGTTCGCCCCGGTCGGGCAGGCCCTCGACGCCTCACTCGTCACCGGCACGACCATCGACGCCGACCTGGCGTTCTATCCCGGCTCCGCTCCGCTGCGCGCGGTGGTCGCCGCCCGTCACGACACCGTTCGCCATGATCCCGCCCACCGCGATCCCGCTCACGATGACCTCGCCCACCGAGATCCCGGTCGTCATGGCGACGTTCGTGACGGTCCCGCCCCTCATGACGTCGCCCGTGACCGGGGCGCCATGGCGGGGCCGCCGCCAGGCCTCACCGTCGAGCAGGCTCTCGACGAGGTGGCCGAGGCCCTCGCGGGCGACCCCTGGCTCGACTCCTGGCCGCTCGTGCTGGAGGGGGTGACCCCCGCGGGCAGCGGTTCGCGGCTGCTGGCCGGGCCCTCCGGCGGTCTGCCGCTCCATCCGTCCGCGGGCACCCCGTGGCGGCTGGTCGCCATCTCCGGCGGACACCCGCTGACCGTCGCCGCCGAATGGACCCCGAGAGGGCTGCGCCCTCTCACGACCTGGGACGAGGAAGGCAGGGTGATCGTCCTGTGAGCACCTCCGCCGAATGGGAGGACCTGGTGTCCACCGCGCTCGTCGGGACCGACCGGCGCCCTCTGCCGGGTCAGGAGGCGAGCGAGGTCGAGCTGCTCGGGCGCGCGGCCGTGCACACGCTGCGGATGCGCGCGGGACGGCGGCCGGTCGCCGCGGGCGAGCCGCCGGCCGTCGCGGCGCCCGAGGAGCAGCCCGCGGTCTCGCGCGCCGCGGGGGAGCGGCTCTCCCGCATCCTCGGCGGTGAGCAGCCGAGGATGCTCACCGAGTGGCTGGAGACCGCGGCCGCGCGCGGATACCGCCTCTCGCCGCACCTGCTGCCCGAGCTTCTCGACCACGCGGCCAAGGACCGGTCGATCCGCCCGCACCTCGGCGTCCTCGCGGGAAACCGCGGACGCTGGCTGGCCGGGCTGAACCCGGCGTGGGCCTTCCTGCTGGAGGAGGTCACCGGAGCCGCCGCCACCGGCTCCGACGAGGTCTCCGAGATCTGGGAGTTCGGCACCTTCGGTGACCGCCGCGTCCATCTGGGAGCGCTGCGGGCGACCGACCCGGCGAGAGCGAGGGAGCTGCTCGCCGCCGGCTGGGAGAAGGAGACCGCCGAGGACAGGGCGGCGTTCCTGGAGGTGCTCGTCACCGGGCTCTCGCCCGACGACGAGCCGTTCCTGGAGGCCGCGCTCGACGACCGCCGCCGTGAGGTCCGCAACCAGGCCGCCGACCTGCTCACCCGGCTCCCCGGATCGCGCCTGGCCCTGCGCATGGCCGAGCGGGTCGCCCGCTACGTCACCGTCTCCGGCGGCGAGATCCACGTCACCCCGCCGGTGGCCTGCGACAGCAGCATGGAGCGCGACGGCATCCGGGCGAAACCGCCCCGGGGGACCGGTGAGCGGAGTTGGTGGCTGCAGCAGGCCGTGGCCCGCACCCCGCTCGGCGTCTGGCCTCGGCTGCTCGGACGACCGCCCCGCGACCTGGTCCGAATGAAGGTCGTCGACTGGGGTCGGGAGCTCATGGCCGGTTGGGTCAGGGCCTCCGTCATCCAGGGCGACCCGGAGTGGGCGCTGGAGCTCTTCGCCTGGGATCCGCTCGCCGATCTGCTGGCCGCGCTGCCCCGCGACAAGCAGGAGATCGTCGCGGCCGACTTCGTCCGGCGGCACGGCCTGGACGGTCAGCTGATCATGGTCCTCGGCGGGGCCGCGGCCCCCTGGGGACCCGTCCTGGCCACGGCCGTCCTCCAGAAGATCATCGACGTTTCCGGCACCCAGCCGTGGAACCTCGGGGAGCTGGCCAGACTCGCCGGCGAACGCGTCGACCCCGCCCTGCACGACATGGCCGGGCGCCTCTCGCCGGAGCCCCCCATCCAGGAGGTCGCCGCCCTCCTGCGTTTCCGTGACGACATGTTGAAGGAGCTCAGATAGTGACAACGGTTCTGCGGGCCCACGCCGAAGACCAGTACGCCGAGGAGCTGGCGATCCTGGCCAAGGGCGACGATCGCACCCGTCCGCCGGGCTGGAAGCTGTCGCCCTGGGCGGTGACCACCTACGTCCTGGGCGACGGCGACCAGATCACCCCCAAGTACATCGGGCCGCGGCGCATCGTCGAGGTGGCCGTGGCGACGCTCGCCACCGACCGCGCGCTGCTGCTGCTCGGCGTGCCCGGCACCGCCAAGACCTGGCTGTCCGAGCACCTGGCCGCCGCGATCAGCGGCGACTCCACCCTCCTGGTGCAGGGGACGGCGGGCACCGCGGAGGAGGCCGTCCGCTACGGCTGGAACTACGCCAGGCTGCTCGCCGAGGGCCCGTCCATGGAGGCGCTCACGCCGAGCCCGGTGATGCGGGCGATGGCCGAGGGGCGGCTCGCCCGCGTGGAGGAGCTGACCCGCATGCCCTCCGACGTCCAGGACGCGCTGATCACCGTCCTGTCGGAGAAGACGCTGCCGATCCCCGAGCTCAACCGGGAGGTCCAGGCCGCGCGTGGTTTCAACATCATCGCCACCGCGAACGACCGCGACCGGGGCGTCAACGACCTGTCGAGCGCGCTGCGCCGCAGGTTCAACACCGTCGTGCTGCCGGTCCCCGCCACCGCCGAGGAGGAGGTGGACATCGTCTCCCGGCGGGTCGGTCAGCTCGGCCGTTCCCTGGAGTTGCCCGAGACCCTCACCGGCCTGGAGGAGATCCGCCGCGTGGTCACGGTCTTCAGGGAACTGCGCACAGGTGTCACCGAGGACGGCCGCACCAAGGTCAAGTCCCCCAGCGGAACGCTCAGCACCGCGGAGGCCATCTCCGTCCTCACCAACGGCATCGCCCTGGCCGCGCACTTCGGCGACGGGGTGCTCCGCGCCTCCGACGTGGCCTCGGGCATCGTCGGCGCCGTGATCCAGGACCCGGTCTCCGATCGCGTCGTCTGGCGCGAATACCTGGAGACCGTGGTGCGCGAGCGCCAGGACTGGCGCGACTTCTACCGGGCCTGCCGTGACGCGGGCTGAGGCGGTGGCCCCCGAGACGGGCGCCTTCCCGGTCTCCGCGTTCTCGGCCCCTCTGGTTCCTGTCTCCGTGCCGCCGGTCTTCGCGCGTCAGGTCCCCCTCTCACAGGTCTTCGCCCTCCCGGTTTCCATGTCGTCGGTGCCGCCGGTCACGCTTCTTCCCCGGGCGGGCGGGGGACGCCGATGAGCGTCTCCGTGCTGGGAATCCGGCACCACGGCCCGGGGTCGGCGCGGTCCCTGCGCGACGAGCTCGAACGCCTCAAGCCGGACGTCGTTCTCATCGAGGGTCCGCCCGAGGCGGACGAACTGGTCAGGCTGGCACGTGATCCCGACCTGCGGCCGCCGGTCGCGTTGCTCGCCCACGTACCGGGTGAGCCGTCCAGGGCCGCCTTCTGGCCGTTCGCGGTGTTCTCCCCCGAGTGGCAGGCGATCCGCCACGCCGTCGCGGCGGACATCCCGGTCCGCTTCTGCGACCTGCCGGCCGTGCACGGCCTCGCCTCCCGTCCCGGCGGGCCCGAGAGCGCCGGGCCGGGGGAGCGCAGGCGGCAGGAGGCACCGGAGGACGCCGGAGCGGGAGAACCGGACGACAAGGCCCCCGAGACCCGGGACGAAGCGGCCCACGACGGCGACACGGACGGCGACACGGACGGCGGGGCGGACGACGCCGCCCCGGAGTCCGTACGGATCGATCCGATCGGCACCCTCGCCCGCGCCGCCGGGTACGACGACCCGGAGCGGTGGTGGGAGGACGCGGTCGAGCACCGCGGCGACACCCCGTTCCACATGATCGCCGAGGCGATGGAGGCCGTCCGCGAGGGGCACGTCGCCGACGCGTACGAGGCGCGGCGCGAGGCATTCATGCGGCGCACGATCCGCAGGGCGGTGAAAGACGGGTTCGAGCGGATCGCCGTGGTCTGCGGGGCCTGGCACGTCCCCGCGCTGGCGGGCACGTCGCGCGAGGGCGCGCCCTGGGGAGCCGGGCTGCCCACGGCGAAGGCCGACGACGCGCTGCTCAGAGGACTGCCCAAGGTCAAGGCCGAGATGACCTGGGTGCCGTGGACGTACGGGCGGCTGGCCGCCTGGAGCGGGTACGGCGCGGGAGTGACCTCCCCCGGCTGGTACGACCACCTGTTCGCCTCCCCCGACCGGCCGGTCGAGCGGTGGTTGACGGCGGCGGCCGGAGTGCTCCGCGAGGAGGACCTGCCGGTCTCCTCCGCGCACGTCATCGAGGCGGTCCGGCTCGCGGAAAGCCTGGCCGTGCTCAGGGGACGGCCGCTGGCCGGGCTGGCCGAGGTCACCGAGGCGGTCAGGGCGGTGCTGTGCGAGGGCGACGACCTGCCGGTCGAGCTGATCCAGCGGCGTATGGTCGTCGGGGAGCGGCTCGGCCAGGTGCCCGACGACACCCCGATGGTCCCTCTCCAGCGTCACCTGCGCGAGGAGCAGCGGCGGGTGAGGCTCAAGCCCGAGGCGCTCGATCGGGAGTACGACCTCGACCTGCGCAAACCGCTCGACCTGGAGCGCAGCAGGCTGCTGCACCGGCTGCGACTGCTCGGCGTCGGCTGGGGCACCCCCCAGGAGAGCCGGAGCAAGGGCACCTTCCGCGAGTCGTGGTCGCTCGCCTGGCGGCCCGAGTTCGACATCGACCTGATCGAGGCGAGTTCCTGGGGCACGACCGTCCCGGCCGCCGCCGCCGCGCGCGTCCGAGACCTCGCCGACGGGGGAGGAGCACCCGGCACGGTCTCCCGGGACGGTGCTTCCGGCGGTGCGGCCGGTCCGGGAGGCGGTGCTCCGGGGACGGCCGGCCCGGGAGGTGGCGGGCGGGGCGGGACCGGCGGTGTGACGCTGGCCGGGCTCACCGGCCTGGTGGAGCGCTGCCTCGTCGCCGACCTGCCGGAAGCGCTGCCGTACGTGCTCGACGCCCTCTCGGCGCGGGCCGCTCTCGACAACGACGTCACGCACCTGATGGACGCGCTCCCGGCGATGGTCCGCGCCCAGCGCTACGGCGACGTGCGCGGCACCCCGGCCACCGGCCTGGCCACCATCGTGGAGGCGATGCTCACCAGGATCTGCGTCGGCCTGGGTGGCGCCGTCACCGGTCTCGACGACGACGCCGCCCGCGACCTGATCCGGCACATCGACGCCGTACACGCCGCCGTCGCCCTGCTCGACACCGGCCCCACCGACCCGGACGGCGCCCATGCCCCCGAGGGGGGTTCCGGGGAGTCAGGAAAGGCCGGAGAGGAGGCGCCGCGGGAGCGGTGGCTGGTGGCACTGCGCGGGGCCTGCGGCCGCACCGACCTGCACGGGCTCATCGAGGGACGGCTCACCAGGATCCTGCTGGACGCCGCCGACCTCGACACGGCCGAGGTCGGGCGGCGGATGTCGCGGGCGATGTCGGCGGGACACCCGCCGGCCAGGGCGGCCGCCTGGATCGAGGGATTCCTGTCGGGGGGCGGGCTGCTGCTCGTGCACGACCCCCGGCTGCTCGGGCTGATCGACGAGTGGCTCACCGGGCTCGCACCCGAGACCTTCGTCGACGTGCTCCCCCTGCTCCGCAGGACGTTCGGCGCCTTCGCCGCCCCGGAGCGGCGCTCGATCGGCTCGCGCGTCCGCTCCCTGGGCACGGGCAGCGGCGACCTCGCGCCGGACGCGGAGGACTTCGACGAGGAGCGCGCGGCGGCGGCCGTGCGGACCGTGCTGACGATTCTGGGACCGGCGATCTCTGGAAGGACGGGCAGTGCCGATGGATGAGAGACTCCGCCGCTGGCGAATGGTCCTGGGCGGCGACGCGGACGGCACAGGGTGCTCGCTCACCGGTACCGACGCCCAGATGGACGGCGCGCTGGCCGCCCTGTACAACGGCGGCGGCGAGGGGTCGGAGCGGAGCGGTGGCCTCGGCGCCTCCGCGCCCAGGGTGGCGCGCTGGCTGGGCGACATCCGCTCCTACTTCCCCTCGACCGTCGTTCAGGTCATGCAGAAGGACGCCGTCGAGCGGCTGAACCTGACCCGGCTGCTGATGGAGCCGGAGATGCTGGAAGCCGTCGAGCCGGACGTCCACATGGTCGGCACGCTCCTCTCGCTCAACCGGGTGATGCCGGAGAAGGCGCGCGAGTCGGCCAGGGCGCTGGTCCGCAAGGTCGTCTCCGAGCTGGAGCGGAAACTGGTGCAGAAGACGAAGGCCGCGGTGACCGGCGCCCTGGACCGATCGGCGAGGACCCACCGGCCCAAGCGGGTCGCCGACATCGACTGGGACCGCACGATCCGGGCCAACCTGAAGAACTACCTGCCCGAGCGCAACACGGTGATCCCGTCCAGGCTCGTCGGGTACGGCAGGCGGCAGCGGGCGGTCCAGCGCGAGGTCGTGCTCTGCATCGACCAGAGCGGGTCGATGGCCGCCTCCGTCGTCTATTCGAGCGTCTTCGGAGCGGTGCTCGCCTCGATGAGTTCGCTGAGGACCTCGCTGGTCGTCTTCGACACGGCGGTCGTCGATCTCACCGACCAGCTCCACGACCCGGTGGAGCTGCTGTTCGGCACCCAGCTCGGCGGCGGCACCGACATCAACCGGGCCATCGCCTACAGCCAGGGGCTCATCACCCGGCCCAACGACTCGATCTTCATTCTGATCAGCGACCTCTACGAGGGCGGCGTACGGGAGGAGATGCTCCGCAGGGTCGCCCAGATGACCGCGTCCGGTGTCCAGGTGATCGTGTTGCTCGCGCTCTCGGACGAGGGGGCGCCCTTCTACGACCACGACAACGCCGCGGCGCTCGCGGCGATGGGGGTACCCGCCTTCGCCTGCACTCCCGACGCCTTCCCCGACCTGATGGCCGCGGCGATCGAGCGCCGCGACATCGGCCAGTGGGCCGAGCGCAGGCTGGAGCGCACCGCCACCTGATCCCGTCCCGGTGAGGGCGGTAGGGCCACGGGGGCCCGCCCTCACCGGGACGTCAGGGGACGACGGCCCCGGCCCGCCGTGCGCGGTCCGTGGCCTGGACCTGAACCGGGCCGTGGCACGGTCAGTGGTCCGAGGGACCCGAACCGGGCCGTGGCGCGGTCCGCGGCGTGAGTGACGCGGACCGGATTGTGGCGCGGCCGGAACGTGCGGCGCCCGGGCCGGCTCGTGGCGCGGTCGGGGTTGAGGAGGCCGGGCCGGCTCGTGGCGTGGTCAGGGCGTGAGGGCGAGCAGTTGCTTGAGGGAGTCGCGCAGGGGCTCGCTCATCGGGCTCGGTCGCAGCGTGGCCGGGTCGAGCCTGACCTGGACCCGGCGGCCCTCGGCGTGCACGACGGTGTGGTCGGCCGACAGCACACGGAAGCCGTACACCACGCTGGTGGTGCCCAGGCGTTCCAGCCAGAAGTGCACCGCGGCCTCGCCCACGGTGTTGATCGGCGTGTGGTAGGTGATGGAGAACTCACGTACCACGAAGAAGATCTCGGCGAAGTGCGACCGGGCGGGGTCGAACGGCCACCCCTGCTCGGCCCAGTAGTCGGACAGCGCCCGCTCGAGAAGCAGGACGTAGCGGGCGTTGTGGACGACGCCCATCGCGTCGAGGTCGTCGAAGTGGATCTGGACGGGCTGGATGTGCCCGCTCCGCAGGACGGTCGTCATGTCAGGTCTCCGGGAGGACGCCGGGGTCGGTCGAGAGGGAACGGAGCCGTTCGAGGACGGCCGTGCGCGCGAACCGGTAGCTGTGCTCGCGTTTGAGCAGGTGGGTGTGGACGACCACGACCGAGCCGAGTGCCTCGATCTCGAAGGCGAGCTGGGCGGGGTCGGTGCCGGGCCGCAGCTCGCCCAGCTCGATCGCGAGCTCGCTGAGCCGGGTCAGCAGGTTCATCCAGCTGCCGACGGCGTCGGCGACGGCGTCGTGGACCGGGCCGGGGCGGTCGTCGAACTCGCCGTCGACGGTGCCGAAGAAGCAGCCGCCGGGCAGGTGTCCCGCGCGGTAGAAGTCGATGCGGCGCTCGTGCAGGGTCCACAGCCTGCGCACCCCCCGAGGGCCGCGCAGGGCGGGCTCGACGATGTGCTCGGTCCACTGTTTTCTGGCGTGTTCCACGATCGCGAGTTGAAGCGATTGTTTGTCGGACCAATGAGTGAAAAGTCCGGACTTGCTCACGCCGAGTGTCGCGGTCAGCCGGGCGAGTGACAGGCCGTCGAGCCCTTCGACCGAGGCGAGCCGGACGGCGGCGTCGAGGACCGTCCGGCGAGTGCGCTCTCCGCGCTGGAGTCGTCCGTCGATCATGTCTGGAACCCTAGCAAACAATATGACCGAACGGTCGTTAATATTCTTCGCCGCTTCGCCGCTTCGCCGCTTCGCCGCTTCGCCGCTTCGCCGCTTCGCTGGGCTTGGCCTCCCGCGTCGTGGGCGTCGGCCGGAATCGACGTGAAACGGTATGGGGCGCCCCGAGCCCGGCCTCCCGCGTCGGTGGACACCGGTCCTACGACCAAGGGCTGATCCGGGGGCCGATGCGTGCCGCCGCGCGGTGGCCGTACCGTCGACCCCATGACCACCGTGATGACCGACAAGCCTCCCGCCGGGATATTCGCCCGGAGCCACCGCGCTCTCACGGTCGGGATGGTGGCCCTCATCTTCCTGGCCGCCTTCGAATATCTCGCGGTGGCCACCGCGATGCCGGTCGTGGCCGACGAGCTGGACGGTCACGCGCTGTACGGGCTGGCGTTCAGCGGGGCGCTGGCGGCCGGGGTGGTCGCGACGGTGCTGGGCGGGTGGTGGGGGGATCGCAAAGGGCCGGTCGCGCCGTTGTGGACCGGGGTGGCGATCTTCGCCGTCGGGCTGGTCGTCGCCGGGGCGGCGCCGACGATGGACGCGTTCATCGTGGGCCGGTTCGTACAGGGATTCGGCGCGGGCATCCTGCAGGTCTCGATGTACGTGCTGGTCTCGCGGTCCTACCCGGCGGAGCTTCATCCCCGGGTGTTCTCGATCTTCGCGACGGCCTGGGTGGTGCCCTCCATGGTGGGACCGGTGATCACCGGCATCGTGGTGGAGAACGTGGGCTGGCGCTGGGTCTTCATCGGCGTGACGGGGATCCTCCTCCCGGCGGCGCTGCTGCTCTGGCGCGGGCTGGCCTCCGCGCCGATGGCGAAGCCGGAGAAGGCCGAGACGGAACCGGTGCCGGTGTCAGCGGGACCAGGGGCGGGGGCGGTGATGGAGCCGGTTCCGGAGGCCGGCGCGGGTGCGGCGGTGTCAGGGACGGGTGAAAGAGAGGTGACGAAGCGGCCGTCCGGCGCCCGGTCCTCGATCGCGCGCCGGCTGGGCTGGGCGCTGCTCGTCGCGGCAGGGGCGGCGCTCATACAGTACGGCGCGTCGGCGCTCACGGAGGCCGGCGGCGCGGCGCGCGGCACCGGGTTCGTCCTGCTCGCCGCTGGCCTGGCCACGTTGATCGCGGCTCTGCCCCGGCTGCTCCCCCCGGGAACCCTGCGCGCGGCCCGTGGGCTGCCCTCGGTGATCTCCCTGCGCGGGATCGCGGCGGGCGCGGCCATCGGGGGTGAGGCGTTCCTGCCGCTGATGCTGAACCAGGAGCGTGGCCTGTCGCTGACGATGGCCGGTCTCACCCTGACCGGCGGCGCGCTGAGCTGGTCGTTCGGGTCCTGGCTGGTGGGCCGCAAGCGGTTCGACCGGGTTGTGGTGCTGCGTTCCGGCTCGGTGCTGATCGCCGCGGGCCTCGCGCTGATGGGCCTGACCGTCTTCGCCGTCGTCCCGGTCGCCACCGCCTTCCTCGGCGAGATCATCCTGGGCTTCGGTATAGGCATCGTCTACCCGACGCTTTCCGTGCTCATCCTGGAGCTGTCGCCCCCGGGGCAGGAGGGGGAGAACAGCGCGTCGCTCGGTGTCGCCGAGTCGGTCTACACGGTCGTCGCGGTAGCGATCACCGGGGCTCTCCTCGCGGCCCTGGGCGCCTCGGTCGCCGTCTACGTGCTCTGTTTCGGGCTGACGGCGCTGATGGCGGCCACCGGGGCACTCGTCGCCGGCCGGGTCCTGCCCAGGACGTGAGACCTGCTCGTCTCTGCGCTCCGAACCCCCTGCGCGTCCGAGACCTCAGGTGGAAGGGGGACTCTCCACCGAATCCCCCTTCGCGCCGGAGGCGTTCACCAGACGCCGTGGCACCATGGGAAGAACGCCGTTCTTCGTGGTGTTGAGGGGGGAGTCCCGCCTTCGGGCGGGATTCGTGTTTCCTGGCCCGGCTTCTCCGGGCACGGAAAGTCGCCGGAGTCCGAGGTCGTTCGGGCTCGGAGAGATCGAGGGGTCCATGCCGCGTATCCGTGAGCTCGAGGTGTTCCGGCTGATACTGCCGTACGGCAGGCGGCCGGAGAGCATCCTCGTCCGGCTCACCGACTATGGCGGGATGACCGGGTGGGGCGAGGTCGTCGATGCCGACCCCAAGACCTGGGTCGCGCTGGAGGAAGGGCTCGCGCAGGCGCTGATCGGCGTCGACTGGGAGCATCCCGACGAGCTGGGCTCGATTCCCGGGGGGTCGGCCGCCGACATGGCCTGCTGGGATCTGTGGGCGAAGATGCGCGGGGTGCCGCTCGCCCACGCGCTGGGCGGCACCCGCACCTCACTCATGGCCACCGTCAGGATCGGCGCGGAGCGCAACCTGGAGAGCCTGGTCGCGCGGGTGAACCGGCACGTCTGCGCCGGGTACGCCCACGTCACCCTGGACGTTCACCCGGGCTGGGACATCGAGCCGCTGCGCGCCGTCCGTCAGGCGTACCCGGCGCTGGGCATCGGCGTGGACGCCCGCGGCGCCTACACCGACATCGGCGCCCTCGAGGCGCTGGACGCCTACACGCTCTCCGTCATCGAGCGCCCCTTCGCCGGTCTCGCGAGTCTCGGCGACCATGCCGACCTGCAGGAGCGCGTCGCCGCCCCGGTGCTGCTCGAGGTCTCCTCGGCCGAAGAGCTGGACGAGGCGGTCACCGCGAGGGCGGGCCGGGCGCTGCTGCTCCGTCCCGCGGCCCTCGGCTCCCTGCGCGAGGTGCGGCGGGTGCACGACCGCGCGGTGCGCGCCGGGTGGGAGATCGCCTGCGCGGGAGGAAAGGGAACCGGGCTGGCCCGCGCGGCCACCGTAGCCGCGGCCAGCCTGCCCGGCTGCGACCTGCCCTGCGACGTGGCCGAGCCGCCGCGCAGCGCGCAGATCGTCGACCCGCCGGTCGGCGCCTCGGGCGGCGTGGTGGCCGTGCCGCTCACCCAGGTGGGGCTGGGGCACCGCATCGACGAGGACCGGGTCCGTCGCCTGTCCAAGGAGTCGTACCTGGCTTGACGCGCTCCCCGGCGTGAAAGCCGGAGCGCCGGCCCGCCATGTGGTGGCCGAGGGCCTGGTGACGGATCGTGCGGGAGGTCGACCGCGCCCTGGCCTGTCCGGGGAACCCGGTCGCGCTTCGGCCGTCGTCCGGAGGACCGTCGCCAGGAGAGCCGTCGTCCGGAGACGGGTGGCCCTCGCTCAGCCGCAGCCTTCGGTGATGCCCTTGGGAGTGGTCGGGTCCGGTTTCGCCGTGGCGCTCGTTCCCGGGAGGGGCGTGCGGGTGGGCCCTTGCTCAGCCGCAGCCTGGGGGGTGCGGGTGGGTTCTTGCTCGGTGGTGGCCTTCGGGGTGGCGCCGGGGGCCGCGGTGGCGGTGAGAGGGCGCCGGGTGACGACCGAGGCGCGCAGAGCCTTGGCGGTGACCGTACGGATCTTGGTCCAGTCGGGGTAGCCGGTGTTGATCAGCGGCGGGACGAACTGGACGCTGGTCACCTTCGCGTTCTTGACCTTCAACGCCAGCGGCACGAGGTGCTCCAGCATCGGGCGCGGGATGTCGGTCCGCAGCAGTTCCTTGGTGGCGAGCGCGACCTGGTTGAACCTGGACAGTACGGTCGCCGGGTCCGACTGGGAGAGCAGCGCGCCCAGCACGCAGCGCTGGCGTCCCATCCGGGTGTAGTCGTCGCTGTTGGTGCGCGAGCGGGCGAACCACATCGCGTCGGCGCCGCGCAGTTTGCGGGTTCCGGCCTTGACCAGGCCCTCGTCGTACTTGCCGAAGACCACGTCCTGGGGAACGGTGAGCGTCACGCCTCCGATCGCGTCGATCAGCCGGGCGAACCCCCACATGTTGACCAGGGCGTACCAGTCGATCTTCAGCCCGAGCGTGTAGCCGACCGTGTCGACGAGCGTCTTGGTGCCCTGGTTCTTACGGCCCCCGAAGATCTCCGGATGCGAGTCGGCGTACTCCCAGACCGCGAAGAGCAGGTCCTCGCGCGAGCCGTCGGGGTTGGCCGGGAGCCGGAACCCGTCGGGAAAGCGTTTCGCCATGGGGGAGCCGGGGACGAAGCGGACGTTCTCCAGGTTGCGCGGCAGGCTGAGCAGTACGGTGTTGCCGGACTTGACGTCGATGCTGGCCACGTTGATGCTGTCGGTCCGCACGCCCACCCGGTGGGTGTCGGCGTCACCGCCGAGCAGCAGGATGTTCACCCGGTCGCGGCCCGCCCAGGGGTCCTCCTCGCGGCCGTCCCCGTCGCTCGCGGGACGCGGTGTGGACGGAGCGTTGAAGACGTCGTCCAGTGCCGACTGCGAGACCGCCGCGTACTGCCCGACCAGGCCGAACGGCAGGAGTACGGCCACCGCGAGTGTCCCCGCCACGCCTCCGGCGATCGCCTGTCCCGTACTGGGCAGCGTGCCGGGGTTCATCACCACGAACGAGTGCACGATCAGCGTGAACCAGGCGACGCCGAGCGCGAGGGAGGCCACTGTGACGACGGTCAGCCAGGAGGAGGTGACCAGCTGCCCGGCGAGGTCGGCGAGGTCGGAGGTGAGCGCGACCCAGAGCAGGGCCAGCAACAGCGCCGCGTACGCGCACAGGATCGCCAGTCCCGTCCTGCGCCATCCGGCACGCAGATGCGCGGCGCCCGGGGCGACGGCGGCCAGTGCCGTCCAGCCGATGACCGCACCGACGCCGGGCGGCTTTGATCTGTCCCGCAATTGCTCCCCGTTTCCTCGCGCTTGACCGCCGCAGGGGAGATGGTAGGGGGGCGAAACCAGGCCGCGGGCGACAAACGGGTGAACAAACCGGGAAGCTAATACGCCTATATCTCATCATTTCTGCTGCAATCGGGTTCGATCAGGGTTTCGCGGAGATCGAAAAACAGCGCCGCCGCAGTGATCCCCGATGATCCCCGACGCCCCTCGACCTCTCACGCGCGCTCGGCGCCGCCGAGAACACCGCCGCCTTCCCGGACGAATCACCCCGGTCCTCTTCCCGCGTGAGGCCCCGAAGCCCTTCGGGAGGTCCCGATGCGGCCGGATGATTCGCACGAACTACCCTGACCGTCATGCCCGACGTTCTCGGTCCCGACTACGAGCTCACGGTCCTGCCGATGGCCGACGACGACGAGGGCACGGTGGTGGCCTCACTGGTGCGGCGACGGGCTCCCGAGCCCGCCCGCGGCGCCGTGCTCTACGTGCACGGCTTCACCGACTACTTCTTCCAGACCCACCTGGCCGACCACTTCGTCGCGAGGGGCTTCGACTTCTACGGCCTCGACCTGCGCAAGTACGGCCGCTCGCTGCTGCCGCACCAGACCCGCGGGTTCGTGCGCAGCGTCACCGAGTACTTCCCGGAGATCGACGAGGCGGTACGCGTCATCCGCGAGCGCGACGGGCACGACCGCGTCGTCCTCAACGCCCACTCCACCGGCGGCCTGATCGCCCCGCTCTGGGCCGACCGGGTCCGCGGCCGGGGCCTCGTCCAGGCGCTGGTGCTCAACAGTCCCTTCCTCGATCTCAACGTCCCCCTTCCCGTGCGGATCGCCGCCGACCTGCTGCGAAGACAACTGTCCAGGCTGCCCGCCCGCGCCGTCCTGCCCCTGGTGGCCGCCACCGCGTACGGCACGAGCCTGCACCGCAGCCACCACGGCGAGTGGGACTTCGACCTGGACTGGAAGCCCATCGGAGGGTTCCCGGTGCACGCGGCCTGGCTGGGGGCGATCCGCCGGGCACAGCGCAGGCTGCACGACGGCCTCCGGGTGGACGTGCCGGTGCTGGTGCTCTGCGCGGAGAAGGGCCTGCGGCTGCGCGCCTTCATGCCCGAGGCCCAGGAGGCGGACGTCGTGCTCGACCCCGGCCAGATCGCCCGATGGTCGACCAGCATCGGCTCGCACGTGACGTGCGTCCGGGTGCGGGGCGGGATACACGACCTGGTGCTGTCACCCGAACCGGTCCGCAGGCGCGTCCTCGCCGAGATGGACCGCTGGCTCGACGGCTGCCTCTAGGCCCGTCCGCCGGGAGATGCCCCCTCGGCGACTCCGGACTCGTCTCCGGCGGCTTCGGTGGCGGGCGTTCACCGGTAGCCGCGTTTCCCGACGCCCGGCGTTCAAAGTTGCCTGGTCGGCACGAGTGTCAGGCCTCCACGGGCGTCGAGTGCGGAGTCGTGGTCCAGAGGCGTCGGCGTGCCCGCCTGTCAGTGTTCGAACGGTCGGCGTTCGAAGGCGTGGGGCGTTCACGGGTGCCGGGCACTCGTTGGTGAGAAGGGCCGTGAAAGCGAAATGTCCCATCGGTTGAGTAGAAGGCGTGACTGCCAAAGTGACACGTCCGGTCGGCCGAGCCGATCCGCCGGGGGAGATCAGCGACGCGACCCTGCTTGAGCTGTCGCTCCGTAGTCCAGAACGGTTCGGTGAGATCTACGACCGGCATTTCCGCGAGATCCACGGCTACCTGGGCAGGCGACTCGACCAGCAGGCCGCCGACGACCTCGCCGCCGAGGTGTTTCTCACGGCGTTCAGGAAGCGCGATCGGTTCGACCCCGAGCGCGGCGAGGTACGTCCCTGGCTGTACGGCATCGCCACCAACCTGATCGGGCTGCACCGCCGTACCGAGACCCGGAGGCTCGCGGCGCTACGGCGCAGTGCCGCGGCACAGCCCAGTGCGGAGCACGGCCACGAGGAGCGCGTGGCGACCCGCGTCGACGCGCTGAACGCCCAGGAGCGCCTCGCCGGGGAGCTGCTGGCGCTGCCCGACGGCGACCGGGACGTGCTGATGCTGAGCGCGCTGGGCGAACTGAGCCACGAAGAGGTGTCTAAGGCGCTCGGCATCCCGTACGGCACCGTCGGATCCCGGTTGTCGCGGGTGCGTAAGAGGCTCCGCGCCGCCCTGGGCGGCGTCAACCCCCTGCATGGAGGTTCCAATGGATGACTACCAGGCGGTGCGGGAGCTGTTGCCCGTGCCGCCGCTGTCGCTCGAGGTGGAACAGGCGGGACGCGAACGACTGAACGCCGCGTTCGCCACGAAGCGGGCACGGCGCTCCCTCCGGGCCGCCTGGTGGAGCGCGCTGGGCCTCGGGCTGGCCGGCGCGGCGGCGGCGACCCTGGTCGTCACCTCGGCGGCGCCGCCGAGCCCGCCCGCCACACGTGGCGTGATCGCCGCGCAGGACGGCAAGCGGTTCCTGCTGGCCGCCGCGGCCTCGGTGGCCTCCATGTCCGACGACGGCGCGTGGTGGGGAAGCACCCTGGTCAGCGGCGAGGAGTTCCGTTCTCCCGGCGGTGGCTACACGCTGCGGCAGACCCGGTTGGAGGAGAGCTGGATCCCCGCCGACCCGGAGGCGAGGACCTGGTACCGCTGGACACGTCTTGGAGTCAAGCCCGCGACGCCCCGGGACGAGGAGGCCTGGCGCGCGGACGGAGCGCCGACCTCGTGGACCTACGAGGGAAACACCCCGGGGATGCTGTCGTTCGACGAGCCGCCGGGCGTCGTACGGGCGGCGCGGGGGAAGCCGGACACGTTTTCGAGCGAGGACTGGGACTTCCGTGTCGTGATGGCGGGCCGACCGCTGACCAAGCTGGAGCAACTGCCCGACACCTCCGAGGACCTGCGGGAGCTTCTCAAGGGCACCGACGAGCGGTCGACCGTCGACAACGTCGTCCGCCTGCTCTTCTTCGCGCCGGTGACGAGCGGGACCAGGGCCGCCGCCTACCGGCTGCTGGCCTCGATGCCCGAGACCGACGCCGTCGGTCAGGTGACCGACGTGCTGGGCCGCACCGGGCAGGCGGTCGAGTACCGCTCAGGGGAGTTCCCCACGAGACCGTACGCCGGGGAGACGCGGACGCGGCTGGTGGTCGATCCGGGCAGTGGAGCACCCCTTTCCCTTGAGACCCGCTCCGTGGCCGACGGCATGCTCCTGAATTTCACCGCCGTCAGGGAAAACCGCTGGGCCGATGACAACCCACTGAAGGAGAAGAAATGAGATATCCGATGACCGTACTGGCCGGGCTGCTGCTCACCGGTCTGCTCGCCGTTCCCGCGGTTGCCGCCACACCGCCCGAGGCCGACTACTGGCGCGTCGAGGTGGTGCAGACCAGGGACCACCCGCGTCCGGTCGGCAGTGGCTACACCGTTACGGAACGATCGGTCAGCGTCGACTGGCAGACGCCCGACGGCAAGCTCTGGGGCGCCTACCGCGAGCTGGGCGCCCGGCCCAAGAGCGAGAAGGACAGGGCGGCCTGGAAGGCCGACGGTTCGCCGACCTCGTGGACCTATCGCACGGAGGGCATGAAGATCTCCCTGTCCACCAAGCCCGGAGAAGGGTACGTGAAGAAGACGCCGAAGTGGCCCGGTGGTTTCCAACTGGGCGGCGAAGCGCGGTTCGTCACCTACCGGCAGCTCCAGTCGCTGCCCACCGATCCCGCCGCTCTGCGGGCGTACATGGTCAAGGACGTGCGGGCCTGGATCGACAAGTCCGCCGAGGAGGCCAAGATCACCTCTCCGAAGTCCACGATCGACGACTGGCTGAACAACCTGGATCGGTACGTGGCCGAGTACGCGATCGATCTGCTCTACAAGAACCCGGTGCCGCTCAAGGTCAGGTCCGCCGCCTACCAGGTGTTGAAGACCACCAAGGGTGTCAAGGACCTCGGCCGAGCCAAGGACCCGCTGAACCGCTCAGGCCAGAAGTTCGCCCTGCCGCCCTTCGTCCAGAAATACCAGAAGGGCTGGTCGCTCGACGAGCGGTTCGTCGTGGACACCACCACGATGACGCTGCTCGCCCACTACGTCGACTCCTCTGACAAGGGCAAGAGCAGGGTCGACTACTACAGGGTCGGCTGGACCGACGACAAGCCCGCCATCCCGGCCGCCGACTGACCCCGCGCTCCGTACGCCGACCTGGCCGGCGCCCGCCATCTCCCCAAAAGGGGCCTTCGCGTTCCCGGGACCCACGCGCCCCCGGGAACGCGTCGCGGGGAGACGGGTCATCCAGGGAAACTCGCGAGGACCGGACGAGGTGAGCGGTCCTACCAGGGGAAGGAGAACAGGCCGTAGTAGGCGGCGGCCACCAGCAGCAGGCCGGTGCCGCCCAGCACGCCGGCGACCGCGAAGCTCTGCGGGCGCGAGGGCTGCCAGCCCTCGCGCAGTCCCGACACGACGGCCGCCACGCCCGTGACCTCCTGCAGCAGCATCAGCAGTGCCAGGATCCTGATGACCAGCCACCCGGCGAGCACCGCGGGCCACGCCCCGGCCTGGTTGACCGAGAACAGCACGAGCAGCGTGATGAACGCCACCACCGAGACGAGCAGCCCGACCCCGGTCCACGCCATCCGGCGGAACCGCCGCCGGATCGGCGGCCAGATCAGGGCGTCGGCCTGCGCCGCGGTGGCGCGGCCCCGCAGTCGCGCCGCCATCTCCGCGACCGGCCCGACCACGTAGCCGACCACGGCGAGGCAGAGCGTCAGGCCGATCATCGTGCCCCCGGCGTACCAGGGGGCGGCGGGAACATCGCTCGCCTCCAGGCGCTGTACCGGTGTGGCGCCGGCGATGTGCACCGAGGGCTTGGCCGTGTCCGGCAGACCCGTCACCCAGTTGGACAGCGTCCGCAGGTAGTCGGGGACGAGGGGACCGCCGTGGAAGCGCATGCCGTGGTCGGCGCGGTCGAGGTAGCGGATCGTGTAGCCGTCGTTGCCGCCCTCGGTGAGGGCGTCGGTCAGCGCCTTGCTGCTCTCCACGAACGGGATCGAGGGGTCGCGCGTGCCGTACAGGGCCAGGACCGGCTGCCGCATCTCGCGCAGCGCGGGCAGGCCGTCGTAGCGCAGGAAGTCCGCGTCGACGGCGCCGATCGCGCGGATGAGCAGCTCGCGCACCCCGCTGGGCGCGTACAGCCGCTGGAGCTGCTCGCCCAGCGCCCACGTCACCTGCCGCATGGGGGAGACGTTGGGGGACGACACCAGCACGGTGAACCCGACGGCGCTGCTCTCGTTGGCCGCGATGGGCACCACCCAGCTGCCCTCGCTCACCCCCCAGAGTCCCACCCTGGCCGGGTCGACGTCCTCGCGTGAGCGCAGCTCCTTCAGCACGCGCAGGGCGTCGCGGGCGAGGAGGCCGAAGTCGCGCTTGAGGAAGTCGTAGCCCACGGTCCGCTTGTCGTAGACGAGGGTGACGATCCCGGACCTGGCCAGCCACTCGGCCTGGGTGGTGAACTCGCCCCTGACCCCGGGGCCCGCGCCCTGCACGAAGACCAGCGCCGGGTGTCGTCCGGGGGCGACCGGCGCGCGGATCGTCGCACCCAGCGGCGTACCGTCCTCGGCCGTGACGGTGATGTCCTGCGTGGTGATCTGCCTGTTCGCGGCGACCGGACGGAGCTCTGCGGGCGGCTGGGGGGGAAGGGTCTGGAAGACCGGGTCGGCGTGCAGAGGGGTCGGATCGAACGGCGGCGGCAGCGTGTAGCCCACCGTTGCGAGAATCACCAGGATCAGGCCGGATGCGACGCTCAGGACGCCACGGCCCACCTGGATGTCACCGCGATCCCCGATGGTGATCCGCCTCCGTGCTCGTCGCCGGCTCCGGTATCGTTCCTTCCGATCTTCAAGCGTACTCATCGCCGCCATCCCCGAACAGAGCGGGGGATCGGCGTGACGTGAGTGGCCACATTTGTCGCTGAGTCCTGTTAGCTTCGTGCGACATGCGGGTGTTGCACACATCGGACTGGCACCTGGGCCGATCGTTCCACCGGGAGAGCCTCCTGGCGGCCCAGGGCGTCTTCGTCGACCACCTGATCGAGACGGTCAGGTCGGAGCGGATCGACGTGGTCGCGGTCGCCGGTGACGTCTACGACCGGGCGCTTCCCTCGGTCGACGCGGTCGATCTGTGCAACCAGGCGCTGCGACGGCTGGTCGACGCCCGCGTGCGCACCGTGCTGATCAGCGGCAACCACGACTCGGCCCGCCGCCTCGGCTTCGGCGCCGACCTCATCGACGCGGCGGGTGTCCACCTGCGTACCGATCCGGGGCGGGTCGGCGAGCCGGTCGTCGTCGACGACGTCGCCTTCTACGGCATCCCCTACCTGGAGCCCGAGCTGGTACGCGCCCCCTGGGAGCTGTCCGAGCGCACCCACACCGCCGCGATCGAGCACGCGATGTCCCTGGTCCGCGCCGACCTCGCCCGGCGCGGTCCCCGGTCGGTGGTCCTCGCCCACGCGTTCGTGACCGGAGGGCGGGGCAGCGACAGCGAGCGCGACATCAGCGTGGGAGGCGTCGCGCACGTTCCGGTGCGCGCCTTCGACGGCGTCGACTACGTGGCGCTCGGCCACCTGCACGGCCGCCAGCGGATGAGCGAGACCGCCCGCTACTCCGGCTCCCCGATCGCCTACTCCTTCTCCGAGGCCGGTCAGACGAAGGGCTCCTGGGTGGTCGACATCGGTCCCGGCGGGTACGAGGGCGCCGAGTTCGTCGAGGCCCCGGTGCCCAGGCCGGTCAGCCGCCTCACCGGCCGCATCGACGACCTGCTGACCGCTCCCGAGCACGCCCGTCACGAGGAGCACTGGCTCCAGGTGACGCTCGTCGACCGGATCAGGCCCAAGGGTGCGATGGAGCGGCTCAGGGCCCGCTTCCCGCACACGCTCGCCCTGTCCTTCGAGCCCGAGGGCGGGGGCGAGGAGACCGTGACCCGCGCCAGGGCGGCCGGGCGCCCCGAGATCGACGTCGCTCTCGACTTCGTCCGCGAGGTGCGCGGCGAGGCCGCCGACCCCGCTGAGACCCGGCTGCTGCGGGAGGCCGTGGAGTTCTCCCGTATGAAGGAGGCGAAGGCGTAGATGCGCCCGCACCGTCTGTGGATCACCGCTTTCGGCTCCTTTCCCGGTGAGGAGCAGGTCGACTTCGACGCCCTCGCCGAGGCGGGGCTGTTCTTGATCCACGGCCCCACCGGCGCGGGCAAGACCACCGTGCTGGACGCGCTCTGCTACGCCCTGTACGGCAGGGTGCCCGGCAGGCGCGACAGCGCCAAGAGCCTGCGCTGCGACCACGCGCCTCCTGGGCGTGGGCCCAGCGTGGCGCTGGAGGTCACGGTGCGGGGCCGCAGGCTGAAGATCACCCGTTCACCGGCCTGGCAGCGTCCCAAGCTCAGGGGCACCGGCACGACCAGGGAGAACGAGAAGGCGCTTCTCCAGGAACTCGCGCCATCCGGGGAGTGGGTGGGGCTCACGACCAGGGTCGACGAGGCCGGGGAGTTCGTCGGCACCCTGCTCGGCATGAACGCCGAGCAGTTCCTCCAGGTCGCGATGCTGCCCCAGGGAGACTTCGCCAAGTTCCTGCGCGCCGACGGCGAGGAACGCCGCAGGGTCCTGGAGCGCCTGTTCTCGGTGAAGGTCTACGCCACCGCCGAGTCCTGGCTCGCCGAGCAGCGCACCGAGGCGTACCGCGAGCAGCAGGCCCTCCGCAAGGAGGTCGACTTCGCCGTCAAGCGACTGGAGGAGGCCGCGGGTCCCGCCCTGCTGGCCGCGCTGGACGCCCTCCCCGACTCGGGGCTCCCCGCGGAGTCGATGGAGCCGGTGGGATTCGCGGGCCCCGCGAACCCCACGAACCCTGTGGACTCCGCGAACTCCGCGAACTCCGTGGAGGACGACCCGCTGGGGTGGGCCCGCGCGCTTGAGGAGCTCGCACGCCTGGAGGCCGCGCGGCTGGACGGGCAGGGAGCCGAGGGCGAGGGCGCCGTACGGCGGGCACGCGAGAGCCTGGAGCGCGGTGCCGCGCTGGCCGACCGGCGACGGCGTCACGCCGAGGCGCTGACCCGGAGCCGGGCGCTGGAGGAGACGGCCGAGGAACGCGCGGACCTGGAGATCATCCTGGAGGAGGCGTCGGCCGCCGACCGGGTGCTGCCGCTGATCCAGAGCGCCGAGCAGCGCGCCGAGGCCGCGTCCAAGGCCCACCGGCTGGCCGCCGACGCCGTCGCCCGCGCCCTTCCCCTCCTCGGTGCTCCCGTCGGCCGGTGGGGCGTCGTCCGCGACCGCACCGGCACCGCGCACGACGGTGACGATGTGGCGGGTGCGGGCCACGGCGACGGGACCAGCGCCCACACGGGCGGTGGCGCTCCTGGCGGCGCCCGTGCCGGCATGGGCGCCGATGCTTACGGCGAGGCTCGTGACCACGCGGGTGCGGGCGCTCGCGGTGACGTCCGTGACCATACGGATGCCGGTGCGGACCGCCGCCACGCGGTGCTCGGCCACCTGGTCGCGCTGGAACGCGACCGCCAGGGCGAGATCACCCGCCTGGGCGAGCTGCGAGCGGAGGAGTCACGCCTGGCGGGAATCGTCCAGGAGCGGGAGAGGGCCGTTCGCGAGATCGCCGAGCTGGCCGCCGCGCAGGCGGAGACCGACGCCCGCCTGGAGGTCCTCCCCGGCCTCCGCAGGGAACTGGACGAACGCCTCACCGCCGCACGCCTGGACGCGGCCCGCGTCCCCGCGGCCGAGTCGGCGGTGGAGGCCGCCGTCACCCGTCTCCGGGCGGCCGAGCAGCGCGACCGCCTCGCCGCCGACCTGTCCGCGGCCCGCACCGACCTCGCCGCCGGCCTGGCCGTCCTCTCTCCCGAGGTTCGCGACCCCTTGGGCCTCGGCGAGGCCCTCGGTCTCGAGGACGTCCGTGAAGCCCTGGGGCCCGGTGGGCCTCTCGACCCCGACGAGGGCCGTGAGGCTCCCGGCCCCAAGGAAATACGTGAGCACCTCGACCCCGGGAAGGTTCGTGAGGTTCTCACCGTCCGGGAGAGGGAGTGCGGGCGGGAACTGGCCGCGCTGGAGGGGCTGCGGGCCGAGGAGGACCGGCTGGCCGAGGTCGACGGGCTGATCGCCGCGTTCGACGCGGAGCTCCCGGAGGTAGTCCGGCAGGAGGCCGAGGTCCGCGAGATCCTGGAGAGGCTGCCCGCCGCCTCGGCGGAGGTGTCGGCTCGGCTCGGTGAGGCCAGGGCCGCAGCGGCGGGGGTCCCGGCGGCGCGGGCGAGCGTCGACACCGCCACCGCGGTGCTCGCCGCGGCACGGCGCCGCGAGATTCTCCGCGCCGAACTGGAGTCCGCCCGCGCCGCGCGGACGGACGCCGCCGACTTCGCCCAGACGCTCCGTGACCGGCACCTGGACATCCGGCAGTCCAGGATCGACGGCATGGCCGCGGAACTCGCCGCGAAGCTCACCCCGGGCCACCCCTGCGCGGTCTGCGGCTCACCCGAACACCCCGCTCCCGCCGCCCCTGCCGACGAGGCACCCACCGCCGACGACGAGCGCGTGGCCCAGAGCGCCTACGAGGCGGCCATGGAACGCCGTCAGGCCGCGGAAAACACCGTCACGACGCTGACCCTGCGCCTCGACGAGGCTCTCGCCGTCGCGGGTGAGACGACCGGGGAGGAAGCGGGGGAGATCCTCGCCGAGGCCGGCAGGAAGCTTGAGGCGCTGACCTCTGCGGCGAGCGCCGAGGAGACCCTCGCCGCCGAGGTGGAGCGGATCACCGCCGAGCTGGAGGACGCGAGGAGCCGGGCGGCGGAGATCGCCGGGCGGCTCGCCGAGGGACGCGCCCGCCGCGCGGGCTGGCAGACCGAGCGCGAGCGTCTCACCGCCCGCCTGGACGACGCCCGGGGCGCCGACCCCACGGTGCGGGCCCGCCGCGACCGCCTGGCACGGGAGATCGCGCACCTGTCCGCCGCGCTCGCCGCCGCGACCCGCGTGATCGAGTTCGCCGCCGCCCACCGCGAGGCGAGCGACAGGACCGGCCTGGCCGTACGGGACGCCGCGGACGAGCTCACCGGGGCGGAGCGGGCACTGGCCGCGCTGCGCGAGTCGGCGCGGGCCGAGACGGCGCTGGTGGCCGAGGTCGAGAAGGTCGCCGCCGAGTCCGACCGGCTCGGGGAGCGTTCACGCGAGCTCGCCGTCGGGCTGGCCTCCCGCCGGACGAACGCGGAAAGGCTTGCCGTCGAGGCCGAGCGGCTGACCGCGCGCCTCGACGAGGCGCGCGGCGAGGACCCGACGCTGGTCGCCAGGCTGGACCGGCTCGCCGACGAGGCCGAGCTGCTGCGGGAGGCCGTCGAGGCGGTCAGGGACGAGCGGGTCGCCGCCGAGGAGCTCGTGGCGGCCCGTAACCAGGCGCTGGGCGCCGTCGTCGAGGTGGGTTTCCTCGGGCTCGACGACGCCCGCGCGGCCGTCCGCTCCTCCGCCGAGCGGGGGGAGAAGACCGCCCGGCTCCGCGAGCTCGCCCAGGAGGGCGCCGCGGTCGCCGCGATGCTCGCCGACCCCGAGCTGGTCGCCGCGGCGGCCGAGCCGGAACCCGACCTCGCGGCCTTGCGTGACGCGCGGGACGCGGCCGACGCCGCCCACGCCCGCCTGCTGTCCGAACGGGACCGGGGCGAGGCCCGCCTCGCGCGGCTGGCCGCGCTCCGCACCGAACTGGCCGAATGCCTGCGACGCTGGGAGCCGGCCGACGAGCGACACCGTCTGACGGAACGGCTCGCCACCCTGACCGGCGGCAACTCCGCCGACAACCGCTGGAAGATGCGGCTGTCGTCCTACGTGCTCGGCGAGCGCCTCGGCCAGGTGGTCGCGTCGGCGAACGAACGGCTCGACCACATGTCGGGCGGGCGTTATCTCCTGGAGCACAACCGTGACCGCTCCGCCGGAGACCGGAGCAGGTCCGGCGGCGGGCTCGGCCTGCACATCCTGGACAGCTGGACCGGTGTGGGCCGCGACCCGGCGACCCTCTCCGGCGGCGAGAGCTTCATCACCTCGCTCGCCCTCGCCCTCGGCCTCGCCGACGTGGTGAGCGCGGAGGCCGGGGGAGTGGAGATCGGCACGCTCTTCGTCGACGAGGGCTTCGGCACCCTGGACGAGGACACCCTCGACGGGGTGCTCGACATCCTCGACGGCCTGCGCGACGGCGGTCGTGCGGTCGGCATCGTCAGCCATGTCGCCGAGCTGCGCACCCGGGTGCCCGCGCAGCTGCACATCCGCAAGGAACGCCGAGGTTCGACGGTCCGTCAGTGACGCGCCCGACGACGACACGGCCCGGGGACGGTCGGTGCAGGATTCCGGCGCGACTCCGCCGCGCGTCGGCGCGGCCCCTGTGGGCGCGTCGGAGGGAGGACATCTGAGATGTCTCGGTGCCTGTGTTTCCCATTTCCGGCTAAACGGATGGGTCCTCCGCTTAGCCGGTTACGATGGTCGGCAAGAGACACTCGTCGTGTGGAGGTTCTGTGGTATTTCGGGCGCCGCTTCCGAAGCGGGCGATCGGCCGTTTCAATTCGTGTGTCATGACGTTGCGCTCCTCTCCTCGATGGGGCCGGCGGATCAGCGAACGCCTCACGGTCGTCACCTATACGGGACGCCGCTCGGGACGCACCTTCAGCACACCCGTCGCCTTTCAGCGTGTGGCCGACACCGTCACGATCGGTGTTCAGTTTCCCGACGCCAAGACGTGGTGGCGCAACTTCCTGGGGGCGGGCGGGCCGATATCGCTGCAGCTGGACGGCGTCGATCGTGCGGGGCACGCGGTCGCGAGACGTGACGAAGCGGGTCGTGTCACCGTCACCGTCCGTCTGGACGGCTGACAGACCCAACGGCTGACAGCCCCGTACGTGGGTCGACGCGCGCCATGCGCGCCGTCCGAACGACCTTGGACGTGTCCGCCGTCCGAACGACCTCGAACGACGAGCGGGCCCCCGCTTTTCAGCGGGGGCCCGCTCTCGTCCGCCCGCGATCGGTTCAGATGTCCGTCCGGAGCGGGGCCTCGAAGCGGGTCAGCCAGGTGGTGAGGAGTGATTCGAGGTGTGCGGCCTCCTCGGGGGCCAACTCGTCGAGGAGGCGGCGTTCGTTGCGCATGTGCTCGGCGAACGCCCGGTCGATCAGTTCCCTGCCGGCGTCGGTGAGTGCGACCACCCGTCCGCGGCCGTCGCTCTCGCTCGGGCGGCGGGTGACCAGTCCGTCGCGTTCGAGCCGGTCGATGCGTTTGGTCATCGCGCCGGTGGTGACCATGGTGAAGGCGGCGAGTTCTCCGGGGGCGCGCTCGAAGGGTGGTCCGCCGCGTCGCAGGGTGGCGAGGACGTCGAACTCTCCCTCGCCGAGCCCGTAGCGCCGGTAGACGACACAGAGTTGTTCGGTGAGGTGCCCGGCGAGGCGGTGCAGGCGCCCGATCACCCCCTGCGGGCTCACATCCAGGTCCGGCCGCTCGCGGGCCCATTCCTGCTGGATGCGGGCCACGTGGTCCAGGGGTTCGCTCATGTCTGGAGTGTAGCTTCCAGGGAAGCTATATTGTCTTCCATGGAAGCTAATTTCCGCTGGACGTCGGTCACGGCGATGGCGCCGATCGCGTGGGGGACGACCTACTTCGTCACCCACCAGTTCCTCCCGCCCGGCTATCCGCTGTACGGGGCGGTCATCAGGGCGCTGCCCGCGGGACTGCTGCTCCTCCTCATCGGCAGGAGGCTTCCCCGGGGGGCGTGGTGGTGGAAGTCCCTGGTCCTCGGGACTCTCAACATGAGCGCGTTCTTCGCGCTCGTCTACCTGGCGGCCCAGCTGCTTCCGACGAGCGTCGCCTCGACGATCATGGCGACGTCGCCCATCGTGATGATGCTCCTGGCCTGGTCGCTGCTCTCGGAGCGCCCGCGGGTCCTGCACCTGGCCGGAGCCGGCGTCGGCATCGCGGGGGTCTGCCTCATGCTGCTCACCGGTGCGACCGCCGTCGACCCCCTCGGTGTTCTCGCGTCCGTCGCGGCCATGGTGATGTCGTCGTTCGGATACGTGCTGACCAAGAGGTGGAGCACCGAGGTCGACGTGCTTTCCTCGACCTCGTGGCAGCTCGTCGCCGGAGGTCTCGTCCTGCTGCCCTTCGCCGTCGCGGTGGAGGGCGCCCCGCCGAGCCTGGACGGACCCGAGACCCTCTGGTTCGTCTATCTCAGCGTCGTCGCGACGGCGCTCGCCTTCGTCGCCTGGTTCGCCGGACTGCGACACCTGACGGCGGGAACGGTGGGACTCGTCGGGCTGCTGAACCCGGTGACCGGGGTGCTGCTCGGCACGGTGATCGCCGCGGAGGTGCTCACCGCGCGACAGCTCTGCGGGCTGGCGCTGGCCCTCCTCGGGATCCTTCTCGGGCAACCCGTCGCGGCACGCCTCGCCGCGTTCGTCCCGGCCGGTAGGAAACACCGGACGCGCCCGGTGGACCGGTCAGGGGGTGCGGCGCAGGGACGGACGCCGGGCCCAGGTGGCCCAGCGCCAGAGCCACTCCAGCGGGCCCTGGCGGTAGCGGCGCAACCAGAGCGTGGACACCAGCCACTGGGGGACGAGAACGGCTCCCGAGATCAGGAGCACCGTCGCCGATGACCAGTCGTCCGGCGAGCCGCCCACGAGGTGGGCGGTCCCCAGGACGAGGAGCGTGGCCGACAGGTAGTTGGTCAGCGCCATCCGGCCCAGCGGCGAGAAGACCCCCAGCAGCACCGGCCGGAACGGCGTCTTGAGCGCGAGCAGCAGCACACACACGTATCCGCCCGCCATCAGCAGTCCGGCGAGGCCGAACCAGGTGTTGAAGTACGCCCCGTCGGCCCGCGTCCCGACCTGCAGCCACACGGCGGGCACCGCCCCCGCCGCGAAGAGCAGGGCGAGCGCGGCCGGGACACGCACCGAGCGCTCCAGCCGGTCGATCACGCCGTACCGGGTCAGCACCGAGCCCAGCAGGAACAGTCCCGGCACCAGCGGCACCCCGTTGCCGCCCAGGATCAACGGCGTCGCGACGAGGACGGCGGCGAGCCAGGCGACGGCCCGACGCGGCAACCAGGTCGAGGGCAGCAGCACCACCAGGCCGACGACGGCGTAGACGGTGAGGATGTCGCCCCGCCACAGCAGGAACATGTGCGCCAGGCCCACGGCGAGCAGGACCAGGAGCCGACGCAGCAGGAGCACCCGGGGGCGCGGGGCGTGGCGTCCCGCGGAGTCCAGCAGCAGCGAGAAGCCGACGCCGAACAGCACCGAGAAGATCGGGAAGAAGCGTTGGTCGACGAAGAGGCCCAGCCCCAGCCAGGAGTCGTCCTGACCAGCCGTCACCACCGGCCGCATGGCGTCCGTGGTGTGGATCATGTGGGCGATCGGCTTGACGTTGGCGAGCAGGATTCCGCACAGGGCGAACCCGCGCAGCACGTCGAGCGCGACGACCCGCGACCGGCCGGAGGAGGTCGTCATGGGGTGTCCCTGTCCGGTGGCATCCGGCGTCGGGGGAGGAGTTTCGGGTGGCATGGGACCCCATCCTGCGGACCCGAGCTCGCTCCCATATCGGCGGAAAGCAGGGAAAGGACCGTACTTTCGGCCGGTACTGGCCGGCGGGGTGCCTCGCCTAGCCTGAACGCCGTGCGTGTTCCCGATCGGTTCAAGACGGCGGCCGACGCCGGGCTCGGCGTCGTGTTCGCGGTCGCCGTGGCCTTCCAGGCGTACCAGATCGCCGACAGCTGGGGCGCCGAGCACTCGCCGTTCGGCGCGGTGGTCGCGGCCTCGGTGTGCGCGCTCGCCCTGATGCGCCGCCGCGACCCGCTGTGGATCGCCGTCGCCGGTCTGGCCGTGGCCGCGCTCGCCGTCCTCGCCACCCGCCTCGTCCACCTGCCCGCGGAACCCAGTCCCGCCGCGTTCCTGGGGCTCGCGGTGCTCGTCGGCTCCGCGGTCAGGACACTGCCCGTCCGCGCGGCCTGCGCGGTGGGCGCCGGAGGTCTGGCCGTGGTGGCGAGTGGTTTTCTCGCCAACCCGGGCTCGGCCGTGCCGGTGCTGAACGGTCTGCTCTGGCTCGCCGCCGTGGTGACCGGGACCGGTCTCCGGCTGCTCGCCGTCCGGCGGCGTACCGTCGCCGAGCGGATACGGCGTGCCGAACGCCTTGAACTGGCCAGAGAGCTGCACGACGTCGTCGCCCACCATGTCACCAGCATCGTGCTCCAGGCCCAGGCCGCCCAGCTCGTCACCGCCAGGCACCCGGAGGAGGCGACCGACTCCCTCGCCGACATCGAAACGGCGGGCTCGGAGGCCCTGGCCGCCACCCGTCGCGCGGTCGGTCTCCTGCGCGACGCCGCTCTTGCCGCCGCTCCCGACGCCGGGGGCCGCGAACGGCTCGGCGAGCTCGGCGAGCACCGATGACACCGCCCGCACCCGCCGGAGGGCGTCGGTGCCGTACGGTGCCGTTCGTGTCCGTCAGGGCACCTCGGCGTCGGACGACACCGCCCGAGCCCGGCAGGGGGCGCGGATGACCATCCGGGTGCTGCTCGCCGACGACCAGGCGATGATCCGGGCCAGCCTGCGGACCATTCTCGAAGACCAGCCGGACATCACCGTGGTCGCCGAGGCCGGCGACGGTGTCGAAACGATCGAGCAGGCCCGCAGGACCCGTCCGGACGTGTGCCTGGTGGACATCCAGATGCCCCGCCTCGACGGGATCGAGGTCGCCCGCACCCTGGCGGAGGCCCCGACGAAGGTGGTGATGGTCACCACGTTCGACCTGGACGAGTACGTCCACGGCGCACTGAGCTGCGGCGCGGCCGGATTCGTGCTGAAGGACGCGGGCCCGCGCCTGCTGGTCGAGGCCGTGCGGGCCGCGTACACCGGCGACGCGCTCATCTCGCCGTCCATCACGCTGCGACTGCTGCACCACCTCGCCGACCGCGGAGCCCGAACCGAGATCCGCGTGCCCGCGCGGCCCCTGACCGCGCGGGAGACCGAGATCGTCCGGGCGATCGGCAGGGGGCACACCAACCAGGAGATCGCCGACGGGTTGTTCATCTCGCTGAGCACGGTGAAGGGGTACGTCTCGGGCATCATGGTCAAGCTCGGTGTGCGCAACCGGGTCGAGATCGTGGCCTGGGCCTGGGAGAGCCGCGAGATGACACGGAGTGCCGAGGGCGCCTTGGAGGACGATCCGATAACCGGTCGGCATCGGATGCGGTGATAACCGCGACATGCGGGATCAATCATCGGGTAGGCATGCCCCATGGCTTCTTCATCTTCCTCACGGCACGAGGGGTGGTTACTGGCTGGGCGGTACCGCCTCGTGGCAGGGCTGGGCAAAGGCGGCATGGCCACGGTGTGGCAGGCCCACGACGAGCTGCTCGATCGTGAGGTCGCGGTCAAGGAGGTCGCGATCCCGGACCACCTGACCGTGCCGGAGCGCGAGGTCCTGCTGGAGCGCACCATGCGGGAGGCTCGCCTCGCCGCGCGGCTGAGCCACCCCAACATCGCCGCGGTGTACGACGTGGTGCGGGCCGACGACGACTGCCTGTGGATCGTGATGCAGCTCGTGCGCTCACGCAACCTCGCCGAGATCCTCGCGGAGGAGGGACCTCTGCTCGCTCCCACCGCCGCGCGCATCGGGCTGGAGGTGCTGTCGGCGCTGGAGGCCGCCCACGAGGTCGGCATCACACACCGCGACGTCAAACCCGCCAACATCCTGTTCACCGATGACGGGCACGCGATCCTGACCGACTTCGGGCTCGCCATCGCCGTCGACGAGGACGTGTCGCTCACCAGTGTGGGAATGGTGGTGGGCACGCCCGCCTACATCGCCCCCGAGCGTGCCGCCGGTCTCGAATCGAACGAGGAAAGCGACCTGTGGTCCTTCGGGGCCACCCTGTACGCCGCCGTTGAGGGCCGTTCCGCGTTCGGACGAGGCAGCGCACTCGCCACCCTCGCCGCCGTACTGACGGCCGACCCCGAACCGTTCCGGAACGCCGGCCCCCTGGCGCCCGTCATCACCGGCCTGCTCGAAAAGGATCCCGCCCGGCGCACCGACATCGCCCGTGCCAGGACACAGCTGGAGGAGGTGGCCACGCTCTGGGAGTGGGAGGCGGGCAGCACCGACGCACCTCTCCTCGCTGCTCGCGTCGCGGAGCCGACCCTCGACCAGGGGCCCACCGGCCGGTCCGAGGCCGACCTGCGTTCCACGGGGCAGTACCTCCGCGAGGACGCCGACCGTCAAACGGGCCGGCACCTTCGCGAGGACGCCGGTCGCCGTTCCACGGGGGGCCGCGCCCGTGAGGACGCCCGGCACACCCCGGTGCGTCAGCGGAACACCGAACGTCGGC
The DNA here is from genome assembly GCF_042899335.1 of Streptosporangium sp. NPDC000095. NCBI lineage: Bacteria > Bacillati > Actinomycetota > Actinomycetes > Streptosporangiales > Streptosporangiaceae > Streptosporangium > Streptosporangium sp. NPDC000095. Next base: position 457,760 of record NZ_JBIAZS010000004.1, on the reverse strand, counting down.
ACCTGGCGGCGGGTGTCGCGGCCCTGGCCGTCGGCGTCATTGTCGCCGCCGCCGTCACCGCCGAATGGCGCGGTGCGGGGACGAGCGGGGCAGGCGGGCCTGAGCGGGGCGCTCCCTCCGGCGCCGCCTCCGTCGCGCCGCCGCACCCCTCCCGTACCCCGGAGCCCTCGAAGACCCCGGAGCCCTCGAAGACCCCGGAGACCACAGAGACCCCGGAGCCCTCGAAGACACGGCAGGTGCTCGACGAACGGCAATCCACCGTCGTGTCTCGCCGCACAGGACAGACCGAGGCCGCCCCCAGGACGGCCACCGGGGCTCCCAGGGCCGGCACGTCTGGACCTGCCGTGAAGAAGGCGAACCCGAACAAGTACCGGAATCCGGCGCAGCGCGGCAAAGGCCAAGGAAGCAACCAGGGGAACCAGGGGAACGGCAAGAACAACTAGCCGGCCCGCTCAGGCGTGCGTTTCGCGGACGAGGCGAAGGCGTCGGCCCGTTCTCCTTCCGGAGAGAGGCCATACCGTCCGCTCCGTGCCGGAGATTCCCTGGTGCACACCGGCATGCCGGTGTTCACGCGGCGTCGCTCCCCGGGTGGCTCGTCACCCGTCCGTTTGAACTCCTCCCCGGCCTGAAGGCCGGAGATTCTCCCGTCACGTCGCGGTCAAGCGGCGCGCGGGGGTTGACGCTTCACAGACCGGGTAACCCCTGAGCCTCCACGTCCTGCCACCACAGTTCCTGCGGCGGTTTCGATATTGATCGCGGCGTTGGTGTCGGCGTGACCGGTCCACCCGCATGCGCGGTTGGTGCAGGAGAACCTGATCCCGTCGCGGGCGGCCGGGTCGCGGTGACGGCATCGGTGGCAGGTCTGCGACGTGCCTGCCGCCGGGACTTTCACCACCCGGCCGCCGCGATCAGCGGTCTTGTACTCCAGCATGGTGACGGTTCGGCCCCAGGCTTCGCCGCTGATCGCCCGGTTCAGCCCGGCTTTCTGTGCGATGTTACGGCCGGGCTGCTCGGCGGTGCCGCGTGCTGAGCGGATCATGTTGGTGATCTGCAGGTCTTCCACCCCGATCTCACTGAACGCTTCGGCGAGTTCGGTGCTGGTCTGGTGCTGCCAGCAGACGGCTCGGCGCTTGGCTGTCGCGCGGAGCCTGCCGATCTGGCGGTAGGTGCGGGCCTGCCGGTTCGAGATCGGCTGGCCCGTGCGATGGGTGGCCCGTTGCCGGGCGGCCTTCTTCTCCAACCGGCGCAGCCGTTCTTTCTCCCCCTCACTCAGCCACGGCCCATGTTCACGGGTGGTGCCGTCCGACATGGCCAGGGCGACGTTGATGCCCCGGTCGATACCGATCCGGCCACCCGGATGCGGTGCCGAGATCACGGCTGGGATCTCGGCACGAAAGACGATCTGCCAGCCGTAGGCGTCCTTGACCAGCCGGGCACCGGTGATCCGCCCGGCTGGCCCGCCTCGGGTGACGCCGGGCAGGTCTTTGGTCCACCGGAACCGGACCCGGCCGACTTTGGGCAGGTTGACCGCTCCCCACCGCCGGTTGATCCTCCCGATGTGCAGGTCACGGGCTTGGGGAACGTCCACCGCCATCCGGGAACGCCGGGACTTGAACGTCGGACGTTCGGCCGGATGGTCGGGGTTGAAGAAGTTCACCCATGCCTGCCGGTAGGTCTTCAGCACCGCCTGGGCGGCCTGGGCGGGAAGCCGGGCCATCCAGTCGATCTGGTGGCGGGCGACCCGGATTGCCTGGTCGCACGCTTTCACCGGAGCCAGTCGGCCCTGGCGGAACGTGGTGTATTCGTGCAGCAGGTTCCATAGCGTGCGAGCGGTGTGCGCCTGACCGTCCAGCAGCGCGCTTTGCGCGGCGGTCAGGTCGAGACGCGCCACGTGCGCCCGGACCCGCTTCTCCTGCTTCACTCGATGATCGTAGCGTTTGGTTTATGTCACCGCGATGGGAACCGAATCCCGATGTCCGCACCGGACGCCATGTCGTCTACAGCCTTCACGTTCATTTGGTGTTTGTCACAAAATACCGGCGTGGGGTGTTCACCGACGCGATGCTGACCCGCTGCGAGGAGATCATGCGGGAGGTGTGCACGGACTTCGAGGCCGAACTCCGCGAGTTCAACGGCGAACAAGACCATGTCCACCTGCTCATCCACTACCCACCCAAAGTGGCCCTCTCGAAACTGGTCAACAGCCTCAAAGGCGTCTCGGCGCGCCTGCTCCGCAAGGAATACACCTCCCACGTCCGCCAATATCTGTGGGGCGGGCATTTCTGGTCCGGCTCCTACTTCGCCGGATCGGTGGGTGGAGCACCGCTGACGGTCCTGCGCCAGTACATCGAGCAGCAGCAACGACCACTTTGAGCAAGGCAGACGCCGGTTCGCCTGGCGGCGAATCGGCTATTCCTGCCCCGCTACGCGGGACGGCCGGCTTCACCCCCGGCCTGAAGGCCGGAGCACTGCCGACGAACTTGGTAGAGACAGAACGGGTGCCCGGCGGGATCGAGAAGGACTCGGACGTCGTCCTGCGGCTGGTGGGCGGCGAGTGTCGCGCCCTCTCCGAGCGCGTGGGCCACCGCGTCGTGAAGGTCGCCGACCTCCAGGTCGAGGTGCATCATCATCTGCTGCGAGCCGTCGGCGGACGGCCAGACCGGGCGTACGTAGTCGGTGGAGGTTTGGAACGCCAGATACGCTCCCTCGTCGGCCGGTGCGACCGTGACCCAGTCGACTTCGTCCTTGGTGATCCTCCAGTCGAGAAGGCGCGCGTAGAACCGCGCGAGCGCCTGGGCGTCGGGTGCGTCGAGCACCACGCCCCATCTGTGAGCAATCGATCGTCCACGCATGGCCGCGTGCTGCCCGGAAAGACTTTCGGATAACCCCTGACGACAGAGGGCGCGAGCGGCGGGTCCTCATGCCACCCGTACGGGTGGCATGAGGACCGGCAACTTCGCCGAGCGCGGGCGGCGGGTGTCCGTGCCGCCCGAACCCGTGCCGCCCGGCGGGTCAGCCGTCACCGGCGCCCCCGGGACGGTGGATCACCAGGCGACGGGGAACGCCGACAGGCCGTACACGACGTTGAACGAACGAAACTCCGGCTCGCCCGCCTCGCGCAGCCCGGGGAAACGGTCGAACAGGGCGGAGAACGCGATGCGCATCTCCATCCGGGCCAGCGGAGCCCCGATGCAGTGGTGCGCGCCGTAACCGAACGCGACGTGGGCCAGGTCGGGCCGTTCGATGTCGAGCCGCTCCGGGTCCTCGGTCAGCGCCGGGTCGCGGTTGGCGGCGGGCAGGGAGACCACCACGACGTCGCCCTTCGCGATCGGCACGCCGCCGATCTCGGTGTCGGCCATGGCCACCTTGGTGGCGCCCTGGTGGACGATCGTCAGCCAGCGCAGCAGCTCCTCGACCAGGCCGCCAGCCCTGCCGGGGTCCTCGCGGAACAGGTCGAGCTGGTCGGGGTGTCGCAGCAACGCCAGCGTGCCCAGGCCGATCATGTTGGCCGTCGTCTCGTGCCCGGCGACCAGCAACAACCCGCCGATGCCGACCAGTTCGTCGGTCGTGAGGTCATCGCCGTGCTCGCGGACCAGCATGCCGATCAGGTCCTCACCCGGTTCGGCCCGCGCCCGCCCGACCAGCCCGGTCATGTAGGCGACCAACTCCATCTGAGCCCTTCCGCGCTCCTCGGGCGAGCGGTTGAAGTCGAGGACCGCGACGCTGCCGGCCTGGAAGGAGTCTCGGTCCTCGTAGGGCACCCCGAGCAGTTCGCAGATGACCAGCGCGGGAATCGGGGTGGCGAACTGGGAGACGAGATCGGCCGGCGCGCCGGTACGCTCCATCGCGTCCAGGTGGTCGGCGACGATCTCGCGGACCCTGGGCTCCAGCCGACGGATACGGCGCATGGTGAACTCGGGGGTCAGCATGCGGCGTAACCGGGTGTGGTCGGGCGGATCCATCATCAGCAGCGCGCCCGCGCGGATACGTTTGGCCTGCTCCTCACTCATCGGCGGCAGGTTGATGCCGCTGGCGTAGCTGAACAGCTCGGCGTTCCTGAGCACGTCGCGCACGTCGTCGTAACGGGTGACCAGCCAGGCCTCCTGGCCGTAGGGCGTGGGAACACGCCGCAGGCCGGGTTCCTCGCGGGCGGTGGCGAGTTCGGGATCGGGGTGAAACTCCCGGCGGCGCATGTGAAGGGGCAGCATGTCGGCTCCTGAGGGGGATCGGTTACCCCCACAAGATCTCGTCAATGGAACGAGCGTGCAATCCCAGTCGAACCGGCACTCGATGGTGTCCTTCGCGGTCGTTGGAGAGAGGCGAGGGCACCCGCCGCCGGAGTGCGGCGCTCACCGCTGAGGAGGGCTTCCACGGTGAGGGCGGACAGCCGGCCCGCCTCGGCGAGCGCGTTGAGCCGGGCCGCCCTCGGCGTCCTCCAGCGCGACCTTCGCCCTTCGGACTCCCGTCGGCCATGCGCCCGGGCGCCTTGGACGCCTCGTCAAGGCTTGAGATCGAGCTGAATCTGGTAGACGGTGCTCAGGAGGCGCTCGAAGTCGGCGACGACGGACTCGCCGTACTCGCCGGTGTCGCGAATCCGGATCTTCAGAGGGTGCCCGAGATGCTCGGCGGTGATCCGGTAGCGGCCGATGGGCACGTCCAGCAGCCCCCAGCCGTCGCCGCCGCGCTCGGCTCGGCGGGTGATGACCTCGCCGGCCGAGCCGTCGATCAACGGCCCCTGCGGAGTCAGGGTGAGCGTGACGTCCTCGTCCTGCAGGAAGGTCTGCGGGTTCTGCGGGTTGTAGAACTCCAGGTAGAAGAGGACCATGCCGCCGTAGGAACCCAGCCCGTCGGATCGCTCACCGGTGAGCCGCCAGGTGAAGTCGCGGATCGCACCGTCCGCACCGGCGAAGGAGGCGTCGTCGTGGGGGGTCAGGTCCATCGTGTAGGCGCGGCCCTCGAAGCGGCGGGTCACGGTGCCGGTCACCCGGAAGGTGGCCGCGGCGACGTCGCTGCTCACCCGGTAGCGGCCGTCCTTGTCGGTCGTCACGACCAGGTTGCTGTTGTACAGCAGCTGGTTGTCGGCGACGATCTCCGCGCCCGGGACGGGCCTGCCCGCCGCGTCGACGACCCGCCCCTTGAGCACTCCGGCCTCGACCTGCTCCGCCCCGGCCTGCCGCTCAGCGGTGGTCTCTCGCCCGGCATCCGCCGTACCCGTCATCCGCTCCTCGCCTTCGAACGCGCAGCCACTCAGGGCCGCGATGAGAACACCCACGACAACCACTTCTCGCACGCCGGTGACCCTAGGCGCACGATCTTGTAATTCACTTGGAAGTGACGGTCGGGCGGATCGTCCGCGCGCTGCCCGCCTCGGTGGTGCCGCCGCCGCGAAGACCGCCTGATGCTCGGAGTCCGGATCGAGGGGACCGCGAGGCCCTATCGTGTCCGGCGCGGTCCTCACGAATCGGGGGACGACACGGAACGATTGGAGTCACGGATCAGTCATGGACACCCAGGTCACCTATCCGCACGGCGACGTGCACGGGGTTTCGAGAGTGGTCTCGGCCACACCGCTGGACGGCGGCTACGGGGTGGTGACGGCGGAGACTCCGTTCCATCCCCTGGACCACACCTGGCCTGACCAGCCCGCCGACCGGGGGACCGTGAACGGGCTGCCGGTCCTCGACTGCGTGACCGGTGCGTCGGACGGCGAGCGGCTCTATCTGGGGGAGGAGATCCCGGTGCGACGCGGCGCCGAGGGGTGGGACTGGCTCGTGGTGCACGTGCTGGAGCAACCGGTCACCGGGGACGCCGGACCGGTCGTGCTGGCCGTCGACGAGGCGTACCGCTCGGCGCTCTCCGCCGGGCACACCGCGTGCCACCTCACCGCCCTGGCCCTCAACGCGGCACTGGCCGACCGGTGGCGCAAAGAGGTGAAGCCCGACTCGCTCGGCCGTCCCGACTTCGACCAGGCTGCGATCACCACGTCGCGGATCGTGGAACACGGCAGCAGCGACGTCTACCGCCTGGGCAAGTCCCTGCGGAGGAAGGGGTTCGAGGCGGGGGACCTCGACCTCGGCGACCTCACCCGGCGGATCGACGAGCAGCTCATGGAGTGGATCGCGGCCGACGCGCCGGTCACGGTCGACAGCCCGTCTCCGTCCCTGTCGGGGCGGCGGACGTGGCGTTGCTCGCTGCCCGAGGGCGAGGCGAGCATCCCCTGCGGTGGGACGCACGTCTCCCGAACCTCCGAACTGGGCTCCGTGCGTGTCTCCCTCTCCCTCCAGGACGCGGAGCTCACGATGCGCAGCATCGTGAGCCCTCCCTCGTAACAGCTGAAGGACGCAGAAGGGCGCTGAATCGCCCCGAAACGGCACTGTCCGGGTCGGTGAGCAGCGCTCGAACGCGCTCACCGGTCCGCCGCCCTTGAACGGATCGGTCCTCCCCGCACCCCGCGGTGCTCAGCCGCTACCGGGGCGAGCCGGTCGTCTGGAGGCACCTGGCGTCACGCGTCCGGCGGCTGTGAGGGCTCCGTGATGCGAAGGGTGGACGGGAACGCCGCGGTGGCGGGGGATGGGGGTGACCACGCGCCGGCGTTCACTCCGGAGCGTGGCGCTCACCGCCGAGGAGGGCTCACCCCCGCCACGGTGAGGGCGAACAGCCGGTCCGCCTCGGTGGCGGGGTCCGGGTGGTGCTCCGTGGCCAGGGCGATGCCGGTGATCAGGTTGAGCAGGTCGGTGATGGTCACGCCCGGTGCGAGGGCGCCGTCGTCCGCGGCGCGGCGCGCCAGGGGGGCGCCCGCCTCGGTGAGTTGCGCCGAGCAGCAGTTCTCGGGAGCCACGTCGGGGCCGGCCGCCCGTTCGCGGGTCAGTGCGATGGCCAGCCCTCGGATGGTCGCGGCGTCCGCGGTGACGGCGCGCAGCCACTCCAGAAGTGCGGCCCGGGTGTCGGTTCTCTCGGTCAACGCGCGGGCACGGGCGCACAGGGCCTCGACCCGCTCGCGGAAGACCGCCTGCAGCAGTGCGTGGCGGCTGGGGAAGTGGCGGCGCACGGTGGCGGATCCGACCCCCGCGGTGCGGGCGATCTCCTCCAGGGACGCGTCGGCGCCGTACGTGGCGACCGCCTCCTCGGCCACGGCGAGCAGGCGCGCGTAGTTGCGCCGGGCGTCCGCCCGCTTGACGGGCATGGTCTCACCTCAACATTTGCTAAGTGGCGGGGCCCGCCGTATCTTACTCGAATATAAACGGCGGGGTCCGCCGTTTAATCGGCGATCACCCGAGGAGAGGCCTCATGCCCACCAATCCCGCACCCGTCCTGGTCACCGGCGCCACCGGACGGCAGGGGGGCGCCACCACCCGCGCCCTGCTCGCCAACGGCGTTCCCGTCCGGGCGCTGGTCCGCGACCCCACGACCGACCGGGCACGGGCGGTCGAGGCGCTCGGCGCCGAACTGGTCACCGGCGACCTCGACGACCGAGACTCCCTGGTGAGAGCCGCGCGAGGAGCCCGGGCCGTCTTCTCGATGCAGATGCCCGCGCTGAAGGGAGACGCCTTCGACTTCGAGGGCGAGCTGACCCAGGCCGTCAACCTGGTCGAGGGAGCGCTGGCCGCGGACGTGCCGCAGTTCGTGCACACCTCCGTGACCGGCGCGGGGCAGCACGTGGAGACCCCCGGCTGGGCCGAGGGCCGCTGGGCGATGCTTGAGCCCGGCTTCGCCGCCAAGTCCGGCGCACAGGACCGGGTGCGTGAGGCGGGCTTCACGCACTGGACGATCATCAAACCGGGCTTCTTCATGGAGAACTTCCTCCCGTCCCTGGCGTACCTGTTCCCGCGCGGCATCGGGGGCGGCCTCGCGACCGTGCTGAAGCCCGGCACCCGGCTCTCCCTCGTCGCGGCCGCCGACGTCGGCACGACCGCCGCCGCGGCCATCGCCGAGCCGGAACGCTTCCACAAGGTCGAACTGGAGCTGGCCGGCGACTATCTGACGATGGCCGAGGTCGCCGCCGTTCTCTCCCGCACCCTGGGAACCGAGGTGACCGCGCCCGACATGACCATGGAGGAGGCGGTCGCAGCCGGAATGCCGTGGGCGGGCGTCTCCTCCCACGAGTTCCTCAACACGGTCGAGCAGCCCGCCCGTCCGGAGTACGCGCGGGCCTTCGGCATCCCGCTCACGACCTTCGAGGAATGGGCGTACGAGCACATGCGGCTCGCCGCCTGACACCACCTGACGCCGAGCGGGGACGGTCGCCCCGACCGTCCCCGCTCGGCGGCCCCGGCCTCCGGCGGGTGGTCCTCGGTCGCGGCGCGCGTCCGCGCCGCGACCGCGGGACGCTCACCTGCTCACCTGCTCACCGCGGAGGCCAGGGCGCGCACCCGTTCGGCGTGCAGGTCGTGGCCGATGACGACCGGCGGCTCGTTGTACGGCATGGCGTCGGAGGAGCGGCGCAGTTTGACGTACTGTCCGCAGGCGTCGACGGCGTAGGGCTCCATGTCGTCCTGCAGCGCGCCGATCACCGTGATCCCGTACGTCTCGCCGATCCTGCGGAACAGCGCCACCGCCTCCCTGCGGTGCTCCTTGCCGAGGTTGCGGCCCAGCTCGTCGAGGACCAGGCACAGGTGCCCGCCCCCTGAGGACGCGATCGCCGCCGCGCAGACCAGCTTCACCGCCTTCTCATCCATCAGCGCGGTGTTGGCCCGCCGGTTGTACGGCACGAAGCCCTGCCCCTCGCCCCTGCGCCACTTGGGCGTCACCCGCCACGCCCAGCGCTGCTCGGGGTCGGCGGGCGCGGGCGGCACGGGAAACTCCAGCGTCGCGCCGTAACCACCGTAGGAGGTGTCGAGTTTGTCGAACTCCTCGGCCACCCGGGTCAGCCGCGCCTTGATCGCGGCGGTCAGCGCGGCCCGGTGCACGGCGGTGGACTGGGCGGCCTCCTCGGCACCCCTGGCCGCGGCCGTCAGGTCGCGCTGCCGGGTGACGATCTGCGTCTCGATCTGGCGGCGCCGATGCCGCTCGTACTCCTCCTGGCCGCGCAGGTAGGAGGCGAGCGTGGAGCACACGCCGGGGAACGTCGCCTGCTCGCGGGCGGTGCGCCCGGCACCGGGCGCGGTCCGTTCGCCGACCAGGAAGCGCAGTTCCTCGGGCATCTCCTCGTCCTCGCCGGGAAAGGCGGGGAAGGTGTCGCGCAGCGCCTCGTCCAGGTGGCGCTCGGCGGCCCGCCACCACTCCTCGGAGGTGAGCGGACGCTCCTGCTCCTCCAGGGCGCCCAGCCACTCGCGGGCTCCGTCGAGGGTGCCGCCCCAGTCGCCGGCCAGCGCGTCCAGCCCGAGCGCGTCGCGGTCGGCGGTGATCCTCGCCGCCTGTTCCGCGGCCTGGTCACGGTCGGACTCGTACCTGGCCCTACGCCCCTCCAGACGCTCGATCTCCATGCTTCTCGTACGGGCGCGGAAGTCCAGGGCGCTCGCCCGGCGCTCGGCCTCGTCGACCTTCGGCGCGATCGTGGCCAGCGCCTCGGACAGCTCGGTGAGCGCGCCCCTGCGCTCGGCGAGCCGCCGCTCGATGTCGGCCAGCTGCACGGACGCCTTCGCCCCCTCAAGCCTCCTGCCCGCCTCGGCCACGGCGTCCTCGGCGGCCCGCACGACCGCCGCCGCGCTCTCCTGCGCGTCGCGCGCCCGGTGCAGCCGCTGCTCGGCCGCCTTGATGCGGGCCTCCCTGCCGGTGACGGCCACCTCGAACGATCCCACCACGGTGACGCCCGCCGCGCTGACCAGCACGGACCCCGGCAGCGCGTCCAGCGCCCGAGCCGCCGCCTCCAGGTCGGCCGCGTCGACGACGACCGTGTGCTCGTGCGGCCATCCGCGGGCTCCCAGCGCGGGCCCCACCCGACCGCCCCGGCCCGGCGCGCCCTCCTCGTCGCGCGCCTGCTCGGCGACGTCGATCGCGTCGAGCAGGCCGGTCGCGCCGAGACCCGCAGCGGCGAGCGCGTTGAGCTGGGCCGCCGCCGGGCCACCTTCGGCGTCGTCCAGCGCGGCCTTCGCCCCCTCGGCCTCCCGGTCGGCCACGCCCAGCGCTTTCAGCGCCTCGTTCAGCCGCGTCCTCGCCTCGGTCAGCTCCGCACCGGCCGTCGTCACGTCGCGCCCGTCGGCCAGGCGGCGCTGCTCCTCAAGACCGGGGATCCAGCCGCGCAGCTCGTCGACCGAGTTCTCCGCCACCGCGCGGTCGGCGTCCAGCTTCGCCGCGCGTGCCTGCAGCGCGCTCAGCTCCCTGCGGGCCTCGGCCAGCCCACGCTCCAGCGTGTCGTCCTTGAGCGTGGCGATCTCGGCCCTGACCTCACCGATCGCCGCGGTGGCACGCGCGCCCGCCGCGTGGACCCGCTCCAGCTCGGCCGCGAGCGCCTCGTCCCGCTGCCCGGCGTCGGTGAGCCTGCGCGCCAGCCGCCCCCGCCAGCAGCGCAGCGCACCGGCCAGCCGGACGCGGGCACGGTCACGCCTGTCGAAGGTCTCCAGGAGCGTGTGGGACTCGGCCTCGAACTCCCGCAGCAGCTCCACGGCCCGCGTCGCCCGCACCCGCCTGGCGTGCTCGTCGCGGCGGGCCTCCCGCTCCTGGTCGAGCTCGGCGTCCAGGCCGGTCAACGCGGCGATCGCCTCGAAGACCCGCTCGGGGGAGATCTCGTTGAGCGGCTGGGAGAGCAGGTTGGTGGCGACCTTGCTGCGTACCGAGGTCGACAGGAACGACACGCACCTGACGCGGTCGCCGTACAGGAACCTGGTCAGATCACGCGCCACCACGTCGCGGCGTCCCGCCGAGCGGGGCAGCGTCGCCCACAGCGCGTCGGCCCGCGTCACCCGCTCCGCCTCCGAGGCCGCCACCGCCAGGTGCACCCCCTGGATCCAGCGGATCTCCAGGTGCGGGGCCTCCTGGTTGACCCGCAGCCACACGGTCACCGCGTCGTCCAGGGAGGCGTGGTCGGGGGAGTCGCCGTTCGGGTGGCCGATGCCCGGGGAGTCGCCGTTCGCGGGACCGGTGTCGTCCACGGGGTCGGCGCTTCCGGCAACGGTGTGGCCGGAGCCGGTGCGGACGGGACCGCTCCGCGAGGAGTCGTTGCGTCCGGTGTGCACGGAGTCGGCCGGTGCGAAAACGCCGACGATGTAGCCGTGGTCGGCACTGGCCCATGTGCGGCCACCCCCGCCCGCCGCGAGTTCGGCGTTGAACAGCAGCTCGGAGACCGCCTTCGCGCCCGAGGCGAACCGCCACTGCTCGTCTCCGAGCAGCGCGGTGATCATCGCGATGAACGACGACTTGCCCGCGCCGTTGGAGTCCTTCGGCCCCGCGCCCGCGACCACGATCAGCGTGCCGGGAACGGTCGGCACCGGATGGGTCGAGAGCCGCGAGATGTTGACCGGCTGCACGGCGATCAGCACCCGGTCGCCCACCACGTTCTCGCTCGGGGCGGTGGCGCGGGCCGGCTCCACGGGGACCAGGGTCGCCTGCGTCCCGCCCGTGTCCCCGGAGCCTCCGCTCTCCCCGCTCCGCCGGGCCTTTCCGCCGCCCTCCCCCTGGAAGACCGTGACCTCCCCGCTCAGGGTGCTCTTTGCCCGATTCCTCCTGCCGCTCTCCCCCCGGGAGTCCTTGACGTCCTCGCTCCGAGTGCCCTCCGCCCTGACCTTCTTGGCGCGGGTGGCTCCGGTGACCTCGCCCTGGGAGGTTGCAGCCTGGGCGTTTTCGGCCCCGGCCGTGTCGGCGCGGGTTTCCGCGCCCCCGGCTCGGCTTTCGCGCGAGCTCTTCGCGGCCTGGTTCCGCTGCTCGGTCAACCCCGTCGTTCCTTTCTTCCATCCGGCTTCCGGCGCCCGGAGCACCGGATCTCCGGACCCTTGTCCCGGCTTCGGCTCGTCATGAGAGAGGGCCACCTCACACCCACCAGGCGGTCGGCCCGGCGGGCCCCCGGCACTCCGTCATCGGGTCCGCTCACCGCCGGTTGGCCCGTACGGCCGCGGCCAGCGGGGTGTGCGGCCCCGCCGCGAGGATCAGCTCCTCCTGCAGGTGACGCCTGGCCTGCGGAGTGAGCCGGTGGAACTGCGGCCCCGGCACGTAACCCCCCGCCTCCTCGCCCGCCTTCACCTGGGTCACCAGACCCGCGTGGCGCAGGGTGCGCAGCGCGGCGTCCAGCTCGCCGATCGGCAACCTGGTGTGCCGCCGAAGCTCGTCAACCTGGGCGGGGAACGGCGAGAGCCAGCTGTCGGCGGGCAGCAGGCCGTCGGCCCGCGGGATCGCCACCGAGTGGATCAGCACGAGGACCAGAACCGCCCGCTCGGACTCACCCAGAGCCGAGCCCGAGCCTGCTCCCGTCCCCGTCCCCGTCCCCGTGAGCGTCTCGGGCGCGTAACCCGAGATCCACGCGTCGCGGTCGTGGATCAGGACCCGGCCGCGACGCTCCAGCATCTCGGCGAGCGTACGGCGCAGCACCGGGTCGCGCAGCGCGGGAAAACGGGCCTCGTGCACCGGTTCGGCCGCGTGCTCCACCGCCATGAACGCCGCCACGACCTCTGCCCTGCGCCGCTCGTCGAACGGACCGAGCAGATCCTCGTCGACCTCCTCGGGGATCGTGACAGCGGCTCCCGCCTCCGCGTCGTCAAGGGACTCCGCGACAGGAAGCACCTCCAGACCGCCGGGAACCTCCTCACCCGTGGGCAGGCGGCGCATCAGCTCCCGCAGTTGGGCGTGGGACGCCACGGGCCAGGAGGCGCACCGGGGGCCGAGCCGTACCAGCCCGTCGGCGACCTCCAGCCAGGCCGAGTCGTGCAGGCGGCGCAGCGCGCCGACCGCCCAGTTGCGCATGAGATCGTCGCCGCGCCCGATCAGCGCACGGTATGCCGACAGCACGTCGTCCACCCTGGCCGGGGTGCCCGGCCAGGGGTCGGAGGCGAGATCGGTCCAGCAGCATCGCAGGGCCGCGGCCAGCACCCGCCGGGTCTCCCCGGATCGTTCCACCGCGACCGGCGCGACCTGGTATTCCTCCAGGAGCGACGGGGTCGCCCCGTCGGGCCAGACCGGCAGCGCGAGCCCCGTGCCGTCGCCGCGCCCCAGCCGCGCCATCCCGGCGGGAGCCGCCTCCCCCGCCGCGAGTGTGAGAGGTCCGCCCGCCCTGGCACGGACATGTGCCATCCCGGACGGCTCGGCGTCGGCCGATCCCGCCGCCCGCTCGTGCGCCACCCCGGTGACGACCACCCGGTCGTGCGCGGGAGACGTCGTGGACGACGTGTGTCGCGGATCAGTCGGCACCGCCGGTCCTTTCGAGATGGCCGTGGGAGAGCCAGGCGGGCTCGCCGCCGGGGGCGGCGGTGAGGCCGTCGGACCAGCGCAGGCGGTACGGGGAGTCGGGACGCAGGTCGGCCGAGACGAGGTCGGCGAGCAGCCTGCGAGCGGAGACCCACTCGCCGTCGGCGGTGAGCAGCTCCTCCAGGCGGGCGGCGGAGCGCCCGGCGAGCGCGGCCTCGGCCACCGCGGCCAGGCGGTCGAGGCCGCCTGTGCCGGGGTCGTGGGTGTCGGCGGTGCCGGGGTCGGGCAGGGCCGAACGCGGGGGAGTGGGCTGGGCGGGTGCCGGGCGAGGGCTCTCGTCCACCGCCCTGACGATCGCCGCCGGGTCGTGCCAGGGGGCGGGGGCGTCGAAGACGAAGCCGTCGAGCACGGAGGCCAGACGCTCCTTGCTCGCGGTCTGCGCGAAGGTGCGCCAGGTCTCCGCGGGAAGCAGCGTGAGGTTTCTCGTCGTGCCCGCCGAGTCGGCCAGGCGCCCGGCGGCGCGGCGCGAGGCGTCGCTGTAGGAGTAGATCGCGGCGCGCAGCTCGGTGCAGGTGCGGTCGAGGTCGGGCCAGCGGGTGAGGATGGTGCCGTGCAGGCTCTGCGCCCGCCTGGCGATCTCCTCGGTGCCCCACAGCTTGGGCGCCTGCTCGCGCAGCTCCTCGATGGTGCCGCCGGTCAGCGTGATCAGCTCCAGCGCCCACAGCCGGAAGGCGCGCGACAGGTTCTGCGCGCTGGCGCGAGCCTCCTCCATCGTCGTGCGAGGGTCGGCCACGTTGAGGTCTTCGAGGGCGAGCAGGCGGTGCATCTCCGACTGGCCGCCGTCGTCCATCATCCGGCGGATGAACATCAGCCCCACCACGCTGGTGAACGACGCGCGGTAGCGAAGCTGGTTGGGCTTGGGGAACACCTCCCGGATCGCGCCGAGGCCGCGCAGGACCCTGAGCCGGTTCTCGAACCGGTCGAGCGGGTAGGCCCGGCAGACGTGGCGCATCTGCTCGTGGGTCAGCCACTCCTCGCCCGCCTCGGCGAACGCCGCGAACAGCGTCTCGGCGATGTCGACCAGCGCGGGATCGTCCACCACCGCGCCGCTGTCGCGGGCGAGCGCCGCGAACATGCGGCGGTAGGTCGAGAGCACGGCCTCCTCGGTGAGGGCCGAGTCGAGCGTGATCTCGTGGTTCGTCTCTGGCACGCGCCCTACCGTAAGGCTTGTGCCCGACAATCCTGACCCGGACCGCGGAGAAGCGCTCCACGGAGAGACGCGGTCGAACCAAGGGTCCTGGGCCATGAAGGCCCGGAGTCGGGGGGCGAACCTCGCCGGAGACCATCCGGCCGGCCGTCGGACAACGTGTCGGCTATGTCAATCGGTCGTGCCGGCGTGCACGGCGATGATTCGCCAGCCGTGCGTCTCGCTGTAGAGCCAAGTACGGGTGTAGCGCATCCTGGCCGCGAACGGCGTACCGGAGACGGTCCCTTCGACGGTGCCGAGAAACCACGTCACCCCGGTGTGTCCATCGGCGAGAACGGTCAACTCCTCCTCGGCCACCCTCGTCATCACCTGCGTCCGAGTGCGGTGCAGCTCCAGGTCGTCCGCCTTGGTCGCAACGTTCGCACCGAAGGTAAAGATCAGCCGATCGTCCAGCAGCCGATCCAGCGCCTCGACATCTCCAGCGAGCTGCGCGGCCTGGAGCCGGCGCTCGGCGTCCCGCAAGTCCTCCATCATGAGGGCCACCCTTCCAGCCGGCGCCATATCCGCGCCAGGACGTTCACGCTCGGCTGATCTTGGCAGTCCGATCCGGGGACTCCGGTCGTCGGTGACGGATGTCGGGTTTTGATGGGAGCGTGCTCGCAACTATTTGCAACATTTGAGACAGGTCGCAACATCCGCCGTACTGTCGGAGCACCAACCCTTCGCGGTGACAAGGTGATGGAGATGGCGACCTCCACAGCACGCATCGACGAGGCCAAAGGCATTCTCGCCGCCAGGCTCAGGGCGCTCCGCGCCGACGCCGGGCTGACGGGGCGAGCGCTGGCGGCGAAGACCGGCCTGGACCACACCAAGATCTCCAAGATCGAGAACGCGGTCCAGATGCCCAACCAGGCGGACATCCGCACCTGGTGTGAGGCCTGTGACGCGGACGAGCAGGTGGTCGACCTCATCGCGGCCGCCCAGAACATCGACGCGATGTACACCGAGTGGCGCCGCCTGGAGGAGAGCGGCCTCGGCCACGTCCAGCGCTCGTTCCAGCCGTTGTACGACAAGACCCACCAGTTCCGCGTCTGGCAGCACTCGGCCGTCCCCGGCCTGCTCCAGACCGGCGACTACGCCCGCGGTCACCTGCGCGCCGTCATCGACTTCCGAGGCATCCCCGACGACATCGACGCCGCGGTCGCGGCGAGGCTGAAACAGCAGGAGATCCTGCGCAACGGGAGCAAGCGCTTCGCGTTCGTCGTCGGGGAACAGGCGCTCCGCATGCCACTGGTCGGCCCCGAGCAGATGGTCGCCCAACTCGACCGGCTGGCGGATCTGACCTCCGGCACCGCGAACGTGTCCTTCGGTATCGTCCCCGCGACGATCAGGCCGCCGCTCATGCCGCCGGAGAACTTCTGGATATACGACGCCAACCGCGTCCGCGTCGACACCGTGCCGGGTCAGATCCAGCACAAGGCGCCGGGCGACGTGGTCGTGTACGAGAAGGCGTTCCAGGCGCTGAGCGGCGCCGCGGTGTACGGGAAGGAGGCCCGCGCACTGCTGCGAACCGCGGCGAGTGCGTTCCGCGAGAGGTGAAGCGCCATCAGGAGCGGAGTTTCGTGAGAACGATGCCCCGCGAGACGCCCTTTTGAGCGGTGCGGTCTCGTGATGGGCGATTCTTCGCGAGGAGCGGACTCGCAACATCACGCAACATCGTTGAGGCGGGAGCCTCTGGATCTTTACTCTCGCCAGCGTGACCGTTGATCACAGAACCCCAGAAGACGTTGAGTGCCCCTCAGTCGAACTCCGGGCTCGTGAGCTGGCGGCCCTGCTGGCCAGATCCCACAACATCCCGGCGGACGTCCACCGCCTGCCGTCAGGAAAGGTCGTCATCTCCGTCTACTACGGCCTGGTCGCCCGCCTGGACGACGCGTGCCGTTTCTGGTGGATCGTCCCCGTCTCCGAGGAACGGGACAGGCCGCTGTGGACGAGTGCCGCCACTCCGGCCGCGGCGGCGGTCCGGATCGCCGACCACTACCGGGAACTGCGCACCCGCCCGCTGGCCCACCTGATCCACGGCGGTTACCTGCTGACCGACGTCCTGCTGGAACATCATGAGGCCGCGGCGCCGGTCTGACCGCGCACAGTGGGGTGCGCCGGTCTGACCGCGTCCATCGGGGGCGTCTCGGTCCGACCGCGTCCGGCGTGGCGGCGTTCCGGTAACGGACCGCAGTCGAAAGCCCTTCCCTGGAATCGGCGTCCGGCGTCCGGCGAACACGAAACCGACCGCTCCTGGGGAGGGGGTGCACCGCTTTTTGTCCCTGATTCTTACGGCCTTTTAGGTCGTTTCGTACGGGTAGCGCGTACTTTTTGAGAGCGCACTCGATGGCCGCCTACCCCTATTTTCCGCGCGCTGAAGTCTCCTACCTGCGCGAATCACGGTTCAACGCCCCCTGTTTCGTGTTTAACTCGGACTTGCGGTAGTCACCCGACTTCCTTGGGTAGTGTCCCCGGGCCGGGTGAGAGCGCGCGATGCAGCAAGGGGAGACGATTCATGATCAGTGTCCTGATCGCCGAGGACATGCATCTCGTCCGGGGAGCCATGGTCGCCCTGCTCTCCACGGAGAGTGACATCAAGGTCGTCGCCGAGGTCGGTCACGGTGACGAGGTGGTCCGCTCCTGCCTGCTGCACCGCCCGGACATCGCGCTCGTCGACATCGGTCTGCCGGGCACCGACGGCCTCACCGCGACGGCGGAGTTGCATCGCAGGCTTCCCGAGTGCGGGACGGTGATTCTGACCGGGCTCGCGACCCCGGCCGCGCTGTGCCGGGCGCTGGACGCCGGGGCGCGCGGCTTCGTCGTCAAGGACGCCCCCGCGGACCAGCTCGCCGACTGCGTACGCCGCGTGGCCGCCGGTGAGCGGGTCGTCGACCCCGAGCTGGCCGTCGCCGCACTCAACGCGAAGAGAAACCCGCTCACCGCACGCGAACTGGAGGTCCTGCAGGCCGCGGCCGAGGGGGCGCCGGTCGGGGAGATCGCCGACCGTCTCTGCCTGTCCGGCGGGACGGTACGCAACTACCTGGCCCGGATCCTCAACAAGGTCGACGCCCGCACGCGCGTCGAGGCGGTGCGGATCGCCAGGGAGGCGGGCTGGCTGTGGTTCGACGACCTGACGGAACTCGCCCTGATCCGCTGCCGGGACACGGGTGGTCCATCCGGCCGGGCGCATCAGGTTCGATGAGTCTCCGTCGGCCCGGCACCGCCGACCTACCGGGTCGTCGAATGCCGAAGGGCGCGAGGGACCGATCGTCTCGAATTCTCACCCGGGCCGGACATACCGCTTCGAGCCGGTGCGTGGCGGGTCCGAGGAAGCGCACGGTCATCCTCGGGGCCATCGCCGAAAGTGGCCGGAGCAGGACGTCTCCCGGTCCAGGCCTATTCCTCTCCGGCGCAGGTGCGCATACCGTACTTCAGCGCGAAAGCACTCAGGGCGACCTCGTTCGCATCGGGAGCCAGGGACAGTTCCACGACCTTCCTCGCCTCGCCCTCGTCACCCGCCCGTAGCGCCGCCTCCGCCCGATCCCGCAGTTCGCGCAGTCGTGCGGCCAGGGCCTCGGCGGGCTCCACGAACCCCTCGCGCAGTTGCTCGGCGTCGTCGGCGGGCGGTGGGACAGCGGCGATTCCGGTGGCGGTCACGGTGAGGGTCTCCGCGGCCAGCCGTAGCTCGGCCACCTCCCCGCGTAGGCCAGAGGGAGGTTCTTCGGTGTAGGCCGACGACTGGGCCGCCTCCGCGCACAGGGCGTCGGCGGCGGCGATGTAGCGGGCCTTCGCGTCAGCGTGTACGTCGCGGGCGGGTTCCGCCCGCGACGTACACGCCGTGACCGCGAGGATCGCCGCTCCCACGGTGGCGGTGACCACCAGGGAATTTCTCTTAAGCGACCTCATGCCAATCCAGGGAGAGGACCTCAGCACCTACCGTGCCGGGGCGGACGACTCTGGGAACTCAGCACCGGATCCGGCGCTCTTCCGCGCGGTTGTGCAGGGTGCTCGTCTTGCTTCCGTTCAGGGCGGAGAAGAGGTGAACCCTGGTCTGGTTACGGTAGAGCTGGCTGCCCCCCGAGCACTTCCAGGAAGCGGTCAGGCTCACGGTGAACGCGTCCCTGCCCTTCTTCACGCTCTTGGTGGCCTTGGTCCGCCAGTAGCCCATTCCCCGGTACTGCTGGAGAAGCACCTTGACCTCGGCCTTCCTGCTCCACTCGCCCTTGGCGCAGTGGACCTGCCGGCTCGTCTTGATGGAGCCACCGGACTTGTAGGGAGTGATCAGGCGGTGCCAGCCCTTGCACTTGTCGTGGTAGCCCATCCGGAGTGTCTTCTTGCCAGACCACCCGGGCGCGGTTGCGGCCCGAGTTTCCAAGACACCGGTCTTCCCCGCCGCTGCCGACGCCGGTGAAACCATTGCGAGCTGCGTACCCGTCAGTACGACCGCGAGTGCCATTCCGGCGGCAATTTTTCGCCCCATTGTTGGATCATTTCCTTTCCAGGAAGTTCGCTGCTTGCTGGATGTGAGGACGTGAAATGGCGGGGCCCGCGCCGATGTCGACACAGCCGTGCTGGTCGGATTCCATTGGTACCGTCGCCGACGAACGGGTGCAAACCGCGATACTTGTAAGAAGTTGTAAGATTTTTGTTCGAAGGCGAGAACGTGCAGGTCGGAGCTGGGATATTCGCTGAAGACAAAGTTCGAAGTCGTGACAGGTTCGTGCCTGCTTTACAGCCGGACACGGCGGCGACGTCGGGGCGCGATCGCCGTCTTGGCAGGCTCGGTGCCGCTGCTCCGGTCTGACACGGCGCCGGCGAACGGGCCGCGGGGTGGCTTACCGCCCGATGTGATCGCCGCTGTTCGAGTTGGGTGCCGCGATCGAGTCGCCTGACGGTCATGGCGATGAAATCGCCGACTCGGAGACCGTTGATCAACGAAGTGGAGCGTTTTTGTCGTGTTCGTTTTTTCGGCAGGTGAAATCACCGGCCCATAAAGGAGGGGCACCGCTCTCTCGGAGACGGCCCCTATCGCATGAGCCTTTCATGGAGTGGGGCGTCATACGACGGCTCGCACTCTTCGATTTCGTCGGAGCTTTTCTGATACGAGCCTGAAAATTCGCCGACACGCACGCTCAGGACACGAGGTGATCGGCCGGCCGGTCTTTCCCGGCAGGGTCGGCCATGCGAGGTGGGCGGAAGTGAAGGATCGCACACCGGAGGGGGAGCTCAGCCGGTGACGGAGATGGTCCAGGTCTTCTGGCAGCTGGAGCCGAACACACCGGTGTCACAGCCCTTGACGTTCCAGCGGTAGCCGCTGTTGGTACGGATGCGCGTGTAGGAGCGTCCCCGGATGCCGCCGATGAAGTCCTCCTGGGCGCCGTTCGGGTCGGCGGCACTGGTCCAGCGGACGAGGAACTTGTCGAAGGCGCGATCGGTCGTGCGCCAGTCGAAGTAGGCGTAGCCGTTGCTCGACCAGGCGGCCACCACCAGGTTGGGGCCGTTCTTGGGAGACCAGGCCATCTGGCCGCGGGCGAACGTCTGGCGGCGGCCCGCCCAGCCGACGTTGTTCTGGTAGATGTCGCGCTCTGTCGTGGTCGGGCAGCCGAGCTTGCCGTTCTCGCCGCCGAGCTGTGCCCAGCGGGCACCGATGAGACCGTACGGCTGGATGCTGCAGCCGCTTGCCTTGGTGGTCTCGGCGTGGGCGGGGAGGGCGACGGCCAGGGCTGCGGCCGAGACGAAGGCGGTGGTCACCGAGAGGATCGCGCGACGGTTCATGGTGGACTCCTGGAAGGTGAGACCCGCCGTTCTGCTCGCTGCGGGCGTCGTGCCTCCAGTGATACGGCGCCCCGCTTACCGGAGGCTTGAGCACCGCCTACGGAGACTTGCGAACCGCGATCACAAGACGTCCGGATCAAGCCGGATGATCCGCGATCGCGACGCGACCCACGCCTTCAGGCATGAAGCGTGGGCACCACTCGGACGAGGCGAATGCCGAGACAGCACCCAGAGTCGGGTTGCCACGGGAAGCTCAGGGTTATTTGTCCCGGCCGCGTTGCTCCCACTCGGCCCGGGTGAGTTCGTACTCGACGTCACCGTGCTCGGAACCTTCGATGGCCTCCGGCCAGTCCTCGGTGAAGCTTCGGACGAACGACAGGCCCGCCTTCTCCATCACCCGCCGGGATCCCGCATTGACCGCCATGGTGTTCGCGATCACCCGTTCCACTCCGAGGTCGGTGAACCCCCTGTGGATCAGGGCTCGCGCCCCTTCCGTGGCATAGCCGTTGCCCCAGGCGGCCTTGTGCAGGCGGTAGCCGAGTTCGACCACGGCGGGACTGTCGTCGGCCAGGGGCCTGAACTCGAACCAGCCCAGAAAGACGCCGCCGATTTTCTCCTCCGCGGCCCAGTAACCACGGGTCCCGAAGCACGGGTGAACATGCAGGAGCCGTGGCAGGTTTCGTGCCCGGATCGTCTCAAGAGTCGTCGGCCGGCCGCCGTTGATGAAGCGCATGACGTCGGGATCGTTGTCCAGCGCGAGAAGATGCTCGGCATCGGCCTCGGTGAACGGACGCAACACGAGCCGTTCGGTCTCAAGGAAGGCGGGCATGCCGCGATCCTAACCACCGGGGATCATGCGGCGGGTCGACGAGAGGTGGCGCGGGTTTCCGGACGTTCGGCGGGGGATCGTCTCCGACAACATGAGGTTCCCGTCGTCGCGAGCTGTGCGTGTGCTGCGGGCGTTTCTTTCCGCGCAGGACTGGAGCCCTTGGCCGAGGGCCGGGAGTTGCTCCGAATCGGCCCGGTATGAAAAGCCCCAAGGTGTTACCTGCCTTTCTCCGGCAGGATGGATTTGCGGGTCGGTGTGAATGTGTGGGCGGAGGCAGTCGGCTTCGTTTGAGGAGTAACTGCAAAGGGTCTTCGCCGTTGGAGGCTCGACATGGATTTCGGGGTGTTCGGTCCAGGAGTGGACAGCGCAAATAATAGCGATTTGGCTTTTGGTGTGCTCTGGTCGCGTCTGCGAGGGAAAAGGGCTTCAACGAGTCCTGATCTCATCGAAGTGTTCGCGAGATCGATGATCCTTGTTGTCTTAGCGTAGCGGATTGATTGCAGGGTGTGATGTGATGAGGGAGGTTGGTTCAGCCCGGTCTGGAAAGTCGGATGGAAAGAGGGTTTGTTGTCTCACGGTTGTCCGCACCCGGAGGGAAGGTTCGGGTGGCCTGTGCGGCTGGGTTAATCGGATTTACAGTCCAGGTAAGAAGGAAGGAGGAGATGCGAATGCCTCGACCGGTTCTCCCGCCGACCGGTGGTGTTTTCGTACACCCCTTGAGTTACGTCCGTGCCGAGCGTGGCTGGACGTACCAGGATCTGGTCACCATTATCGCCCGGCGAGTCGGAAATATGGCGAGAAGAAAAGAAAAGGCGTGGCGCTGGGAGCATTGGGGCACTGTTCCCGATCGGGACACGCAGCTCGCGCTGGCGGCCGAGCTCGGGGTGTGCGAGGAGATGCTCGTCACGCACCCCTGGCCCGCCTGGCTGCCGGTCGGTGAGGCCATTCGCGTCGACTTCCCCTGGGACCAGGCGGGCAGCCTGCTCGCCCTCGACCACGCACTGGAGAAGGCGATGATGGATCGGCGCGGTTTCATGCAACTGACCGGAATGAGCCTGACCGCGTTCGCGACCGACTGGCTCAACGTCGAACCGGCCCAGCTCGCCTCGGTGCTGCGCGGCGACCGGATCACCGAGGAGTTCGTCTCCCAGATCGAGGCGGGCCTGCCACGCCTGGTCAGGCTGGAAGCGATGTACGGCGGAGAACAGGCACGCAATCTGCTCGACGCCGAACTCGGCGTGGTCGTCAAGGTGCTGAAGAAGTCCTCCTACAGCGAGGATCTTGCCCAGCGCCTTCACGGCCTGGCTGCGGAAATCGGAGAACTGGCCGGTTACGCCTCCTTCGATACGGGCCTGCACGCTGCGGCCCAGCGTTACTGGGCCGCGGCCATTCGATCCGCACATACGGCCGGTGACCGTGCCGTGGGTGCGAGCATCCTCAGGTCGATGTCCCTGCAGTGCAAGGATCTTGGAGATCTCCCGGGCTCCGTGAGCATTGCCCGTACCGCCTACGAGAGCGCGGGGCGTGTCACTCCGCGAACCGCCAGCATGCTGGCCGCACGCCTGGCCTGTGCCCACGCGAGCGTAGGCGACAAAACCGAGTCCCATCGCCTGTTGGGCATTGCTCACACCCAGTTCGAGCGTGGCACCCACGACGACGACTCGCCATGGGTCGACTGGTTCGACGAAGGAGCTCTTCACGACCACGCCGCCGTGTGCCACCTTGATCTGGGGGACCCACGAGGTGCGGATTCCCTCTTGGACCAGGCGCAGGAGAGGTTCTCCCGGACAAGGCGCAGGGACTATGCCACCTACCTGATCAGGCGTGCTCAGGTCCAGAACGACCTCGGCAACGCCGACCACGCCGCCGATCTGCTGCACCAGGTGATCCCGATAGTCGAGCAGGCCCCCTCCAAGCGCAACATCGGCAGACTCCTCGCCGCCCGCGACCGCCTCCCCAAGGACACCCGCCGCAGCGACCTCGACCAGCGACTGGCCGCCCTGACCGCATGACCTCGCCAACCCGGGGCGTCGGACACACCAAGTCCCGACGCCCCGACGGCCCTCAAGAAGCGCGATCGACACGCAAAATCCTGATCATCGCGGTACGACTGCTGAGGGGGCAGGGAAATTCCAAAGGGTCTTGCCGGCACTCGGTGAGTTCTCGCCTGAGGTGCCGGTCTGACTCTCACTCTCTGGTCCTCTGTGTTTACTCACCCTGAGGTACCTAGGTACCGTGGGAGCGAAAGGAGGAAGTCATGACGACGCCCCACCCGGCCAAGCGGCAATCACCGCTGAAAGTCGACCCGGCGACCGACGAACTGATCTCCCAGGCGGCCCACTTCCTCGGGATGACCAAGAAAGACCTGGTGGCCGCTGCGGTTCGTGTCTACCTCGACCAGCAGCGCGAACAGATCCGCCGCGGGATGGTCGAGTCGATGAAGGTCCTGGACGGCTCCCTGTCGTCCAATGTGTCCTTGCTCACCGGCCTGACGCCCGACCGCATCAACGAACTCGGTGGCACCGGCGATTGGGAGGAATGAAATCTCCATGCACCGCGTCCGTCCTACGTTGCGTGCCCTCCGTGACGACCTGAAACTGCCCATACCGTCCGCGCGGACTCCGTTGGACATGGTCTGCCACCCGCTGTTGGACAAGGCCTCCGAACAGTTCGCCGATCCTGGCGCCGCGCATGAGCGCATCCGTGCCATCGATGATGTGGTGCTGTTCAAGGTGAAGGTGCAACGCTGGCGTGGAGCCGTATGGGCGGACGACCCCGAGGTCGAGATCCCAATGTGGATGGTCGCCGCCGGGACCCGCGAGGACGGCTCCAATGATGACTTCTACACCGCTCTGGAAACCAGCGGGAAAGCGGCCCGTGCCCGCTACAACGCCGAGCACGATCATGCCCTGACCACCGGCACCTACAGCGGGCATCTCCTACCCACCCGTGACGACCATGACCGCTACCAGCTCGAAGCGGCAACCAGATTCGCCCTACGACTCAACTCCACGATCCGCGCTCTCGCACGTGGATCCTTGCACGACGGCCACGAACACGCTGCTGACTTCTCCGGCTTCCGCCTCGGGATCCAGGTCCGCGCCGACAACGGCAACGAAACCTACGCGGCGATTCGCATTACCGGCTCAGTCCCGGCGAACCTGGTCGCGATGATCCTGGGCCGGGTTCCCGGCTGCGAGGCAGACGGCTGGTTCCCCGAATACGCACTGCCCGAACGTGACCTCCTGCCCGCAGAACAGGTCTGGTCCAACATCATGGATCCCAAGGCCGCCGCCGAGCTTCTAGAGGAATCTTGACAGTCCCGATGCGTTGTGGGCCCCGCTTGGTCGCTCTCGTACGTGCCGGAGCCCGCTTCGAGCGCAGCGTACTCATCGAACGTGACCGAGGCAACGCGGCATGACCGGCCATACCGTACGCCCGCTGCTCTTTCTCGACGTCGACGGGCCACTTCTCCCGTTTGGGGAGGACCCGCAACGCGCACCACGGGCTACCGCACCGGACTCCGGCTTGGCGCGGCTCACCTCCGAGACGGGGCGTCGGCTGGCGGCGCTGCCCTGTGAACTCGTCTGGGCGACGACCTGGGAAGACGCGGCGAATGCCGAGATAGCGCCCCGAGTCGGGCTGTCACGGCTACCCGTCGTGAGCTGGCCGGAGTCAAACGGCCGGCATGAACGTGAAGACCAATGGTTCGGGCTTTGCTGGAAGACCCGGACCTTGGTGGAGTGGGCGGACGGACGCCCATTCGCCTGGGTCGACGACGAGATCACCGACGCCGACAGGGAGTGGGTGTCCAGGCACCATGGCGGCCGGGCTCTCCTGCACCGAGTGGAGTCATATCGAGGGCTCACCAGCGAAGACTTCGCAGTCCTCGATCGATGGCTTCGAGCTCTGTAAGCCCCTGCCCCTTTTCGTGCGCCCAGCACGCTGGAAGATCCTCTCGATGATGAGTGTTGGAGTTCGGTGTCGTTGATCTGAGCCGGCAGGTCCTTTCTGCCGCTCGACGAGTAGGTGCGATCATGGTGACAGGCGTAGTACGTCCAGCGCCAGCGACCGATTAGGACCGTGCGTAGAAAACGCCCATAGGAAATCTTGCGATAAGCGGTGAGTTCGCGAGCGAGTCTTTGCTCCTCCTGAACCGCCGTGCGATGCTCGGCACGTAACGCCGCCAGTCGCTGATTGGCCCTTTGGAGCGCCTGTTCGCCGGCCTGTACGGCGGCGCTGTGCCGGTCGTTCAACTGGCGCTCTGCCTCTGTCTGCCGCCGGACGAGGTCGATGCGGCTGTTCTGCCGGCTCTGTTCGACTTGGGCCCGCCTATCCTTAAAGGACTGATGCGGTTCCTTCCGTATCCAAGGCCGTTCATGTCCTGGACACCTGTGGGCGAAACACCTTGCGGTACGCGCCCGGTGTGACGCCGAGGACTTGGCCGAACTGCGAACGAAAGTTGCTCGTCGTCGGGAATCCGGTCTGGGCGGCGATTCGGTCTATGGTGTGGTCGGTGGTTTCGAGCAGTTCCTGCGCGTGACGGATGCGCACGCCCGACACCCACTGCATAGGGCTCTGCCCTGTCTCGTCCTTGAATCGACGGGTAAGTGTGCGCACGCTCATACCGGCCACGGCGGCGATGTCCGCAAGCGCCACGTCGCGGTGCGCGTTCGCCTCGATCCATGAGAGTGCCTGTTCAAGGGTCGTCGTCCGGTAGGTCGCTCGGTTCCGGACGATGTACTGTGCTTGCCCGCCCGGGCGGTGCAGCGGCGCGACCGCGAGGCGGGCGGCGTCTGCCGCGACCGCCGTCCCGTAGTCGCGCTGGACGATGTGCAGGCACAGGTCGAGACCGGATGTGGCGCCGGCGGATGTCAGGATGTTCTCGTTGTCCGTGTAGAGCACGTCGGGGTTGAGTCGGACAGCGGGGTACCTGGATGCGAACTGGTCCGCGGCGAGCCAGTGGGTTGTCGCGTCCCGGCCGTCGAGCAAGCCCGCCTCGGCCAGAGTGAAGGCGCCGACGCAGATCGACGCGATCCGTGTTTCCCGCTCCACCGCGGCACGAAGGGCTGCGAGAACCGCGGGCGGCGACGGCTGCAACGGGTCGTTCCTCCCCGGTACCACGATGAGGTCGGCACGTTCGAGCGCGTCCAGTCCCTCATCGATTGCCAGGCGCAGGGGGCCTGCCTGGATCGACTGCTCGTGGCCGGCAACGACAAGCCGGTATCCGGGCCTTCCGTCCGGTAGGCGTACGCGTCCGAAGGTCTCAATGGGTGTGGCCATATCGAAGGCGATCGCATCGGGAAGCGCGAGCACGACGACCGTGTACATCCTCGCATGATAGCCATCTCAGCCTGTGGCTGGATTCAGGTGTTCTCTGTCTTGATAGCCATTGGTCTGACCTGCCGGCGAAGGTGAGGATGGAAGGAGCGTCCATTGAAAGGAACCATCCATGCCTCAGCTCCGCGCCCAGTTCGTGCTCTTCGACGGGTTCGACCCGCTCGATGTCATCGCCCCGTTCGAGGCGCTCACCGCCGGCAGTGACTTCCTCGGCGGAGCGTTCGCGGTGGAACTCGTCAGCGCGAGCGGTCCCGGCATCGTGCGATCCGGTACGCCCCAGATATCCCTCACGGCCGTCGCCGTACTGGACCCTGATGCGCCCGGCTATGTGCTTGTCCCAGGAGCGGCCGGTCCCGTCGATGGAGATCCCGATGCCGGAGCCGAGACCATTCCCGTACTTCTGGGCCGGTTCGCGTCGAGCGACGCGATACCCCTGATTCGCCGCGCGCTCGACAACCCGGACATCACCGTCGCGGCCCACTGCGGGGGTTCACTCGCGCTTGCGATGGCCGGCCTCATCGAGGGGCGCACCGCGACCACGCATGTGCTCGGCATCGACATGCTCGACGCCACGGGAGTGAACGCCATCCGCGCACGCGTGGTGGACGACGGTGACCTCATCAGCGGAGGTGGTGTCACCTCGGGCCTCGACGTCGCCCTGTACCTGCTCGAACGCGACTTCGGCTCCCACACCGCGCACGCGGTCGAGGAGCTTTTCGAGTACGAGCGCCGCGGGACCACCTGGAAGAGCGCGCGCCGACTTGCGGCCTGATCCATTCACCTCGATCCCTCAGAGAACGGAAGTCCCGAACAAATGAGCGCCATCGCCGGAACCTGGCTGCTGCGCATGAAGACACCCGTCGGCACCATCGAAGCCGACTACAGCTTCGAGGAAGAGGACGGGGTGATCCGCGGTAGCGCGAGCGGTGGCGGCGAAACCACGCCCCTCACGGACGTCGCGGTCGAGGACGGCCCGGCCGGTCAGCGCGTCACCTGGCGACAGCGCATCACCAAGCCGCTACGACTGAACCTCGAATACGACGTCACGGTCAACGGCGATGTCCTCACCGGCGAGTCCCGCGCCGGGCGACTGCCACGCACGCGCGTGACCGGCGAGCGGACCAGCGCGTGAGCGCATTCCTGCTCTCGGTCCATGTGCTCGCGGCGATCCTCACCATCGGCCCGGTCGCCGTCGCGGCGAGCATGTTCCCACGTTTCGCGCGCCTCGCCCTCGCCGCACCCGATGACCCGAGAAACGTTGCCGTGGTGCGCATCCTGCACCGCATCACCCGCGTCTACACAGTGATCGGAGTGCTCGTTCCCGTGTTCGGCATCGCAACCGGCGCGAGCATCGGTGTGCTCGGCGACATATGGTTGATCGTCTCCATGATCCTGACCGCCGCCGCCGCTGCGCTGCTGATCGCGTTCATCCTGCCCCATCAGACGCGCGTCGTCCGCACACTCGACGCGGGCTCGGACGACGTGGACGAGGCGGTGCCTGACAGAATCGCCCGCCGACTCGGAATGCTGACAGGCGTGTTCAACCTGCTATGGGCGATCGTCGTCGTCCTCATGATCTACCGGCCCGGCTCGACCACGGGAGTCGGACTATGAGCCCGCGTCGCACACTGCAAATCGTCGGTACGGTGGAACTCGCCACGCTCGTGCTGATGCTCGCCAACATTGTCACCGTCCACCTGCCGGAAGTCTCACGAGTCCTTGGTCCTGTGCACGGATTGGCCTACACCGCCACGGTCATCACGGCCGTCCTCGTCATGGACGGACGCCGCAGGGTGTGGATGCTCGCGCTCATCCCCGGGATCGGCGGCCTCCTCGCGTCGCGTGCCGCGTCACCGGAGCGACTGGAACGGTGGCTATTGGACAACGAACTGTAGGTGACCACAGGACACCTCGTCACGCCACGTTCCGAGACCACGTCGGCCGTTTCTCCGGCGATGCTCGGGTCCAGGGGGATCGGCCCGCAAAAAAAAGGGGCGCTGCCCGGCATTGACTGAAGAGGGGAGAAGGTAGACGGGCACGTCGGCGAAAGCTACACTGCTGGCCGTTTGAAAGGAAAAACAAACACGTCTGCTGGTTAATTATATCACGGGGAGTGCTGTTGTCAATCGAGGCGTTGCGCGAGGAGCAGGAGTACGTGTCGATGCTGTACGGCAGGCTCGATGAGCTCCGCGAACACGTCACCGAACGGCTGACCCGGGTGCTCGCGACGACCGGCGGCAACGCCCAGGCGCGCGTCGAGAGGGAGGCCGCCCACGCCGCCCACGCCGAACGCCTCGCCCAGCTCAACGCGGCCGAGCACGGCCTGTGCTTCGGACGGCTCGACATGCTCGACGGCGAGCGTCGCCACATCGGCAGGATGGGCCTGCTCGCCGACGACGCCACCACCGCATCCGTTGTCAAAGGCACCGACGACGCCGGGGACGCCGAGGACGTCGAGGACGCTGCCCCGCTGCTCATCGACTGGCGGGCACCGGCCGCCCGCCCGTTCTACCTCGCCACCGCGGTCACCTCGGAGGGCGTCCGGCGGCGCCGGCACATCAAGGACCGCGACCGTACGGTGGTCGAGGTCCACGACGAGGTGCTCGACCTCGAATCCGCGGCGGAGGCGAGGCACGAGGGGCTGGCGGGCGAGGCCACCCTGCTGGCCGCGCTGAACGCAGGCAGAACCGGCCGGATGACCGACATCGTCCAGACGATCCAGGCCGAGCAGGACCGCGTCATCCGCTCCGAGCACACCGGAGTGCTCGTCGTGCAGGGAGGGCCAGGGACGGGAAAGACCGCGGTGGCGCTGCACCGCGCGGCCTATCTGCTCTACACCCGGCGGCGACAGCTGGCGCGGCGGGTGGTGCTGGTCATCGGGCCGAACGCGACGTTCCTGCGCTACGTCGGCAACGTGCTCCCCGCGCTGGGGGAGACGAGCGTGCTGCTGTCGACGATCGGCGAGCTGTATCCCGGCCTGACCGCGGAACGGGAGGAAAGCCCGGAGACCGTCGAGGTGAAGGGCCGGTCGGCGATGGCCGAGGTGGTCGCCGCCGCGGTACGCGACCGTGAGTGGGTGCCCGAGGACCACCTTGAGGTGGAGTACGAGGGACAGACACTGCGCCTGGACCGGCGGACCTGTGAGCGGGTACGCGACCTGGCGCGGTCCTCCCTGCTCTTGCACAACCCGGCCAGGCCGATCGTGGTACGAGAGATCAGCGGAGTCCTTGCCCAGCAGTACGCCGAACGCATCGCCACCGATCCGTTCGACGGTGAGCTCCTGCTGGACGCCGACCAGGTGGAGGGCATCCGCAGGGAGATGCTCACCGACGAGGCGGTCCTCGCGGCACTCGACGAGCTCTGGCCCGACCTGACACCACAGCGACTGCTCACGGACCTGTTCGGCTCGCCGGAGCGCATCGCCTCGGCGACGCAGGGGTTCACCCCCGAGGATCGGGCGTCACTGCTGCGGGAGCCCGGCGGCGGCTGGTCGCCCGCCGATGTGCCGCTGCTGGACGAGGCGGCCGAACTGCTCGGGGAGGACACCAGGGCGGAGCGGATCCGGCGGGAGCGCGAACGGCGTGAGCAGGTCCGCTACGCGCAGGGAGTACTGGACGTCGCGATGGGGTCGCGGGCCACCGACCTGGAGGACGACCAGGAGGCCGAGATTCTCACGGTGAACGACCTGATCGACGCGGAAACGCTCGCCGGGTGGCACGAGGAGGAGGACCACCGCACCTCGGCGGAGCGCGCGGCGGCCGACCGGACCTGGACGTTCGGACACGTGATCGTCGACGAGGCGCAGGAGTTGTCGGAGATGGCCTGGCGGCTGCTGATGCGCAGATGCCCCGCCAGGTCGATGACCGTCGTCGGGGACACCGCGCAGAGCGGCGAGCCGGGCGGCACCCTGTCGTGGGGCCGGGTGCTCGACCCCTACGTCAAGGGCCGCTGGCGTCTTGCGAACCTCACCAGGAACTACCGGGTGCCCGCGGAGATCATGGCCGTCGCCGCCGAGGTGCTGACGGAGATCGACGCCGACCTTGAGGCGCCGGTCTCGGTACGGGAGAGCGGGGTCGAGCCGTGGGCACTTCGCGTGTCGCAGGAGGAACTCACCGACCGGCTGGCCGAGGTCGTCGCGACCGAGGCCGCGAAGCTGACCGACCGGCGGCTCGCGGTTATCGTGCCGGACTCGCTGCTGGAACCGCTCGGACTCGCGATCGCGGCGAGCGTGCCGGAGGCGTCGGTCGGCGAGAACCCCGACGCGCCCCGGCCCGTCGTCGTGCTGAACGTGCGGCAGGCGAAGGGCCTGGAGTTCGACGAGGTGCTGGTGGTCGAGCCCGGTCTGATCGTGGCCGAGTCGCCACGCGGGCTCAACAACCTCTACGTCGCCCTGACCCGCGCCACCCAGCGGCTGGGCGTGCTGCACACGCCGTCGCGGCCCGTGCCGCGTGCGCTGCGGGCGTTGCTGTTCGCGCAGAACTGAGGCGGCTCATATTAAGGCTGCGTGCCGGTAGGCGCCTTGGCGTGACGTCAGGTGTTTACCGCCAAGAAGCTGATCAGACCTACGCGCCGGGTTTGTCGGCGAACACCCAGCGGTTGCTCGCCAGGGCGTCGTTCGGTTCGGGTAGCGGGCCGCGACCGTGGTGGCGGGTGAAGTCGAAGGGCGTGTGGATCGCGGTGGACCAGCCCAGCTCCCGCAGGCGGCCGGCGGAGTCGGGGCGCGGCTCCCCGTCGAACAGGGCGAGCAGGTCGACGCCGATCTGTTGCCTGGTCGCGACGTACACGGGGCTGGCACGGACCTGTGAAGACTCCGCCCAGAGCTTGACCTCGAAGCCCAGGGTGCTTCCCCCGGCGCTCAGGCGGTCCACGGTGTCGATGAGACGCCGCTCGGCGGCCGACGGGAGATAGAGCAGCAGGCCCTCGGCCAGCCACGCGGTCGGCAGGGCCGGGTCGAAGCCGGTGTTCAGCAGCGACCGGGCCCAGTCCTCGCGCAGATCGGCCGCGATCGGGCGGCGGATGGTCGTCGGGACGGCGGCGAGGGCGTCGAGCACGTGGTGTTTGAACGCCAGGACGCCGTCGCGGTCGATCTCGTAGACGACCCGGCCCGGTGGCCAGCCGAACCGGAAGGCCCGCGTGTCGAGGCCCGCGCCGAGCAGCACGACCTGCCGGGCGCTCTCGTGGACCGAGCGGATGAGAAAGTCGTCGAGGACTCGGGTGCGCAGGCCGAAGTAGCGCCCCAGCCTGCCCCAAAGGGGGTTGGCGTCCCCGCCCGGAACCTGTGCCGGGCGGACCGGCCAGGCCGCGGACGCCTCGGCGGCGCGTACGAAGTGCTCGGCGTAGGTGTCGGCGGCCAGAGCGTCGGGCCGGTGGGTCTCGATCGCCCGCGCGGCGGCGACCATGAGGGCGGTCAGGCCGACGCCGCCTTCGACACCTGGCACGCGTCCTCCTCTCCGGCCTGGGGCACCCACGGGTGGTCGTGGGTGCTGAGGTGAGCGCCATAGAGACGGGCCATGAAGCGCAGGACGTCCGCGTCCGGCAGGTGCCGGCCGGTGGTGCAGTCGGTCAGCACCGTGATGTGGAAGCCCTTCTGGAACGCGGTCCGGGCGGTGGAGTCCACGCAGACGTCGGTGTACAGGCCCGCGAGTACGAGCCGTTCGACGCCCCTGTGGACGAGGTGCTGCTCGAACCCGGTGCTGAGAAAGGCGTCGAAGCACGCTCGCTTGGTGAAGACACGCTCTCCCGGCAGAGGTGACACCCGGTGGAACTCCGCCCCCCACGAACCTTCCCGGCACTTGAGCGGCTTGTTCTGTATGCGATCCCGGCGCAGCCAGCTCGGACCCTGATGTTCGGCGTCGCCGACGAACCGGACGAAGATCACCTCCATGTCGTGGGCACGGGCCCGGTCGACGGCCAGCGCGGTGCGCGTCGCGACGGCCTCCAGGGTCGCGGGGTCGCCGGAGTAGCGGGCGTGAGCGGTCGGCCCGACGCAGAAGTCGTTCTGCAGGTCCACGACGACCAGCGCGGTGGTCATGAGTTCACCGCCGCGGTCGGCAGCCCCGCGGGCTCCAGCGCGTCGAGCAGTGCGTCCACCATGGCGGTGGTCGAGTGCCGTCCGCCGAGGTCCGGGGTGCCGATGCCTCGGCGGACGAGTGATTCGAGACCGCGCTCCACCATCCGCACCGCCCCGGCGCAGCCCGCGTGCCGCTCGGCGATCGCCGCCGCGGCGCGTACGGTCGCCACCGGGTTGACCGTGTCCGTTCCGGCCAGGTCGTCGGCGGAGCCGTGCACGGTCTGGTACTCGACCAGTCCGGCCGCGTCGGGGTGCAGGTAGACGTTCTCGGTGCAGCGGTTCTCCTGACGTTCGGAGCCGAAGCGGTCCAGCAGGACCACGTGCATGATGTCGGCCCATTCGTTGCCCGCGATGATCAGCGTGCGGGGATGCGGGCCGTGCTCGATCAGGTTGCGGTTCACCGTGTCCGGCTGGAACAGGCGGATCTCGACGCCGTGCCGCGCGGCGCTCTCGGCGACCCACTCGTCGAGGGCCCCGTCGAGCAGGTGGAACTTGTACGCCATGACGATCTGGCCGATTCCGCCGTCCGGCCACTCCTGCCGGGCACGCCGCACGGCGAAGGCGATGACCTTCTCGGTGATCTCCCGGCTGAACGCCATGGTGCGGATCAGCGCGCCTGGCACGTGGGTGTTCTCCCCGGTGTAGAAGCCCTGGGCCTGGTCCCGAACCAGCAGTAGTGACGCGTCCGGGGTGGTCATGACGTCGATCTTCACCGCCTGCAGGCGTCGGCGGACCAGGTAGAGCGACTGGGCGTTGACAGCCGTGCGGAAGACGGCGGGAACGCCGAGAGCGGCCAGTGTGCGGCAGAAGTCCGCGTAGTGGTCGGCGTCCTCCCCGGTGAGTTCACGGACCCGCTCGATCCCGGCGTCGGCCTTCAACGAGAAATAGGAGTGGTAAATCCGTTTCGACCGGGTGATGTTGATTCCGGCCGAATATCTGTCGGTGATTCCGGTCAGCACCCGTTCGAAGACCGTCGCGAGTTCGGGGCCCGTTCCTCGGCCGACGGCAAGTCCGATGACTGGTTCCACGGATATTCCTTACGTCGAAGACCGGATATGTCGGGTTGCCGGGACTCCGATCAGATCGGCCCGCCGACCAGGTGATCGCCGGGAATTCCGGTCTTCTCCGGGCGGTAGTAATCCTTGATGCCGGCGGCCCAGACCGAGACCGTGATCTGATCGGTCTCCGAGGGCCCGAACGCGTCGAAGAGCGCGTCGATGTTCGCGCGCTCGAAGCCGATGGCCGTCATGAGCGCCATGAAGACGTGCCGTTCGATGAGCCCGTCGCCGTCTGGGTCGCCCAGCTCGGCCAGCGCCTCGGCGAAGTCGGTGATCGCCGCGTCGAAACGCTCTGGGGACAGGACGCACGCGGTGTACTCCTCGAAGCTGATGCGGCCGTCGTCGTTGGCGTCCAGCTCGGAGGACAGGGCCGCCCAGTAGCCCCGGAAGGCGGCCAGCACGGCGGCTTTGGCCGTGTCGTCGGAGTCGGAGGCCGCCGCGACGACCCGGCTCGCCATGAGCTCGAAGTCGTCGGCCTCCAGGAAGCCGGTGCCGTCGGCGTCGAGCAGGGTGAAGACGAGACCTACTCGATCAATAGCCGCTTTCTGCATATTCCATGACCTTTCTTTGGTTGCCACTCGGAACGAGGGCTGAAATCTTGACCCCGACTGTACATGACTATGTCGAGTTGTGACTCGCGGTCTGCGACATGACTGGCCGCCAAAGAAGTCAAATGCGACTATTAAAATGAATGCGACCAAACATTAAATAGCGTAATTATTCCAGTCATTTGTTTGGTTGTTTGTGCTGGTTCTGGCCTATGGTCGATTCTGTGTCGGCAGAGGTCCGCCTGACGTGGCTGATCTCATGCGCAGCGAATTCCGCCGCGTGCGCACCATCCGTCCGTGAAGACGGTGAACCTTTATCCAAGGGTGCGGGCCAGGGACTCGGCTCTGCGGCGGTCGTACGGTGCGGCCAGGTGTTCGGCGGTCGCCATCGCCTGCTCGGCCGCCCGACTGGCCTGCCTTCGCCTGCCCAGGGCGGCCAGGATCAGCGCGAGGGCCCAGCCGATCCGGGCGGCGGCACCGGGGTTGCGGGCGGCGTACCGGTGGAGGTGCCCGAGCAGGAGGTGGGCCACGGTCCGGTCCTGTCCCGCGTCCCCGAGCAACTCGGCGAGGCCGGTCCAGCACTCCAGCATGCCGGGCTGCACCGCCGGCAGCCGCTCGGCCAGCGTCAGCGCCTCGGCCAGCGCCGCGGGCGCCCGCGGCGGGTCCAGGCGGGCCGCGATGGTGAGCAGGCGCAGCTCCTGGATCGTGCGGCTCGCCGGGCTGTCGCGCAGGCCGATCTCCTTCGCGTGCGTACGCCGCCGCTCGTGTGAGGCGCGGGCGGCCGCCAGCAACTCCCGGATCCGCTCCACCGGTACCCCGTCCAGGCGCAGCAGCGCTTCCGCCCGGCCGGTCAGGCACCAGTGACGGCCGATGTCGTCCCCGCCCACCCGCGCGACCGCCAACTCCTCCGTCTCCGCGTACCCGGTGGCCGCCGCGGCGAACTCGCCCTGCCACAGCGCGGTCTCGGCGAGCATGCCAGCACAGTTCTCGGCCACCCGCGGGGCGATCGCCCGCGACCGTCCCTCCGCGAACGACCGCCTGGCGTCCTCGAAACGGCCCGCGTGGAGCAGGTCGATCCCGCGGGCCAGCCGGGCCCGGTGCACGGCCTCGTCCGGGTGGTCGATGACGGAAAGTTCCTGGTCGGCGAGGCTGCCGTAGAGGGTGGCGATCCGGTGGCGGCCGGCGAGGCGGGCGATGGTGGCGAAGTTCGCGTAGGACTCGGCGCGCAGGGCGGGGTCGGTGCCGCGGTCGGCGGCGTTGAGCTGGCGCAGTGAGGTCACCAGCATCACGGGGAGGTCCCGCCGGTGGTAGGCGAGCCGGGCGAGCAAGGTCAGCGCCTGCGCGGCCTCGGCCTCGCATGGACGGAGTACGGGAGGGAGACGGCGGGCGGCTGTGATCGGCAGGAGGCGGTGGGCGGTCTGGCGGGCGGCGGCGGTCAGGAGAGCGGTCGCGAGGTCGGTGGGGGTGGTGGGAAGTGACTCGCCGAGCGTGTCGAGGGCGGCGCGGGCCAGGCGGGTGGCGGCGCGTTCCCTGGCGAGCTGGTGGGAGCTCACCGCGGCCATCCGGAGCAGGCGGGCCCGCAGGCACAGGTCTTCCTGAGGACGGTCGAGGTGCTCGCGGACGATCGCCACCGACTCCTCGTAGAGGCGCAATCGCAGGCACAACGTCCAGTAGTGGTCCAGGAAGCGCGGCTGCCGGGACACCCGCCAGGCCAGGCGGATGTTGTCCATCTCGGCGCCGAGCACGCGGACGACCTCGGCGTCCGAGCCGTCCTGGAGCGCGGTGGCGTGCCGGTCGAGGAGGCGGGCGTAATGGCGGGCGTGCCGTTCGCGTACCTCCGGGTCCTCCAAACGGGCGGCGGCGAACCGCTGGATGAGAGGGTGGAGGGTGTACCGGCCGGACGGGGTGAGCTGCAGCACGCTGTGGTCGACCAGGTGGACCAGCACCTCGGGGCTGGTTCCGGTGACCTCCAGGGCCGCGCGCAGGGTGCAGCCGCCGCCGAATACCGACAACGCCGCCAGCGCCGCCCGCCTCGCCGGGTCGAGCAGCCGCCAGGACGTCTCGAAGACCGTACGCATGCTCGTGTGCCTGGACCGTGCGGCGGGCCCGGCCGTGGAGAGCAGCGCCGTGTCCACGCCGAGGCGTTCGGCCAGGTCGGCGCACGGCACGGCACGCAGCAGGCCGGCCGCCAGCTCGATCGCCAACGGCAGCCCGCCGGTCGCGGCGCAGATCGCGGCCACCAGCGGGGCCTCGCGCTCGGAGTCGAATCCCGGCTGGACCTTGAGCGCCCGCACGACGAACAACGCCTCGGCGGCCGGCTCGGCAAGCCCTTCCACCGGGACGACCACCTGTCCGGGCACGTCCAGCCGCCGCCGGCTGGTCGCCAGTACCCGCACGCCCGGCGCCACCCGCAGGATCTCCGCGATCACCCCGTCGAAGGACGGCAGATGTTCGAGATTGTCGAGCACCAGCAGCGTCGAGCGACCGGCGAGGGCGGCGAGCAGCAGCTCGGCGGCGGGCCGCGGCGGCGAGAGGTCCACGCCGAGCCGACGCGCGAGCGTCGTCACAGCCGCCTCCGCCTGCACCCCGACAAAAGATACGAACGCGACATTCGCTGAGGAAAGCGGGGCAACATTGCGCTCGCCGGCTCGCGCGGAGGATACGGAGGACAGGGACGCGATGTCGTGCTTCCTGGTCCCCGCAGAGGAGAGGGACGAGGCATCCCGGTTCCCGGCCTCCGCCACGGCGATGGCCAGGCGGGTCTTGCCGATGCCGCCCGGGCCCGACAGGGTGATCAGGCGTTCCCGGGACAGCAGGGCACGTAGGCGGCGGATGTCGGACTCGCGGCCGATCAGCTCCGATCCGGGGACCGGCAGGGCGGCCTTGCGGGGGGTCGCGGGCCGGGGTGTGAGGCCCTGGCGGAGCGCGCGGGTCTCGGGTACGGGATCGACGCCCAGCTCGCGCGCCAGCCGCAGGCGCAGCCCCTCGTAGCAGGCCAGGGCCGCGGCCCGGTTTCCGGTCCTGGCCAGGGAGGCGATCAGCACGCGGTGGGCCTCCTCGTCGTACGGGTCCAGCTCCGTCACGATCCTGGCCAGCCGTACGACGTGTTCGGAGGCGGCGGGCCCAGCGCGTACGAGCAGCTCGCGCAGCACCAGCCGGGCCCGCTGCCGCTCGCACTCCAGCCACCCGGCGAACGCGGGCGCGTCCCCGAAGGAGAGACCGTCGAGGAACTCCCCGCGCCACAACCGGAGCGCCCCCGCCACCGTCGGGTCCCGGGTGAGCTGCCGGTAGTCCACGAAGCAGTCGTCGTCGGCGCGGAAGCAGACGTGGTCGCGGGTGATGTCGAGCCGGCCGCCCACGTCCTTGCGCAGCTCCGACAGCGCCAGCCGCAGGCTGCCCCTGGCGTTGGTGTCGGGACGCTCGCCCCACAGCAGCCCCGCGAGCTCGGCCCGCGAGCGCGCCCCCGGCACGGTGGCGAGGTAGCAGAGGAGTGCCTGGGTCTTGGCGGAACGGATCCGCACCGGCCTTCCCCCGACAGCCAGCTCGGGTGTGCCGAGCAGCAGCAGACTGAAGGAGTCTCCCATGCGAAGACAGTAGGCGCGTGCCCGCCGACCGACTGTGTCAGAAGGCACGCAGATCGTATGCTCTATGCCATTGACCTGCGATCTAACGATGTGCTCACGCTCCGCCCGCGACTCTGATGCCGCGTTTCGCGACGGTCGCGAAACGTCAGCGTCTCCAGGAGGAGCAGCATGCATTCTCGTAAGGTGATCGCCGCACTCGCCCTGGCCGGAGGTCTGGTGGCGCCGATGGCGTTGGCCGCGACCCCGGCGGCCGCCATGGCAGGCTCGTGCCGCGTGGAACTGGAGGACATCGACGCCGGCAATGTGGCCGACCGGGACGGCCGGGACGAGCTCCGGTTCCTGGTCGACGGAAACCTGTTTCCCAGGATCAACGCCAACTACTACGGCATGAACGCCGGTGACGACGGGGATCCCCGCGACTTCGAATACCCGACGTCGATCATCCTGAACACCCAGGACGTGGTCTTCGACCTGCGCGAGGTCGACGGCCCGGTCTGGGGACAGGGCGACCGGCTCGGCACGGTGACCGCCCTCGGCAGCACCTGCGCCGGGCTCGCCACGGGCGCCGTCAGGATCATCACGAGGACCCTCACCGGGACCGAGCAGACGGACTACTCGTACGTGGTCAGCCTTGAGATGACCGGTCTGTAACCGCCCTCGGAGCTGAGGCCGCGCTGCCGCCGCGGGGCAGCGCGGCACGAGCATCGGCGGCGCGGCCGTCGTCGACGAGCCGTGCCGTCAATGCCGTCAATGGCCCTGCACCTGCGCGGACAGAACCTCGGCCCGCGCGACATCGCCGTCATGTTCGAGCTCCGCAGCGCCCCTCTGGTGCGAGAAGGCCGGACCGATCCGCTACGCCGGAGCCCTGAGCCGCTCAGATTCACGCCGTGTGCCGGTAGGCGGGGTAGGTGAGATAGCCGGCATCGCCGCCCTGGTACCAGGTGGACTCGTCGTGCGGCGCGATCGGGAGCCCCTGGCGCAGCCGCTCCACGAGGTCGGGGTTGGCGATGAAGGCGCGGCCGAAGCTGATCAGGTCGGCGCCGAGGCCGAGCCAGTGGTCGGCGGCGGCCCTGTCGGTCTGTCGGGGGCCCATCGGGAAGACCGGGTTGACGATGAGCGTGGCGGGCCAGGACTTGCGCAGCCCGACGAGCACGTCCTCGTCGGTGGTGGCCTCGAGGTGGACGTACGCCAGGTCCAGGGTGGCGAGTTCGGCGAGCAGCGCGCCGTACAGGGCGGGGACGTCGGTGTCCTGCGCGCCCCAGATGCCCGCGCCGGGGGAGAGCCGGATGCCCGTCCGGTGCGCTCCGACCGCGTCGACGGTCGCGGACACCGCCTCCACGGCGAATCGGATCCGGTTGGCGATCGATCCGCCGTAGACGTCGGTGCGCAGGTTGGCGTTGCTGGAGAGGAACTGGGCGATGAGGTAGCCGTTCGCGCCGTGCAGTTCCACGCCGTCGAAACCGGCGTCGACGGCCCGGAGGGCGGCTTCGGCGTAGGACCGGGCGTGCTCGGGCACCTCGGCGGTCTCCAGCGCCCGCGGCACGGGCGCCGGTTTGGGGCCTGTCGGGGTGAACACCTCCCCGGTGGCGGGAACAGCCGAGGGGCCCACCGGCCGCGTCCCCGTGGTGTCGGGGTGGGAGACCCGGCCGCCGTGCATGATCTGGGCGAAGATACGACCGCCGTTGGTGTGGACCGCGTCGGTGACCGGTCGCCAGGCCGCGACCTGCTCGTCGGTGTACAGACCGGGGGTGCCCGGATTGGACTGCCCGACCAGGCTCGGCTGCACCCCTTCGGTCACGATGAGCCCGGCGGCGGCGCGCTGGGCGTAGTAGGTCGCCATCGAGGGCGTCGCCAGGCCGCCCGCACCCGCGCGGACCCGTGTCATCGGGGCCATCACCACGCGGTTGGGCAGGGTCAGCGCACCGAACCGGTAGCGGTCGAACAGGGTCGTCATCTGCGTACGCCTTTCCGAGGTTCCTGAGAACGGTCGCGTCCGTCGGCTGGACACGACGATTACGCTAGAACCTGACATTGACGTCAGAGGCAAGTGTTTTGGTCGAGGATTTTCGAGAGGAGGCGCGATGCGGATCGGTGAGTTGGCGTCGAGGGCCGGGGTGAGCGTCCGTTCGCTGCGCTACTACGAGGAGCAGGGCCTGCTCACCAGCACGCGCAGCTCCAGCGGCCAGCGCC
This sequence comes from Streptosporangium sp. NPDC000095, assembly GCF_042899335.1. NCBI lineage: Bacteria > Bacillati > Actinomycetota > Actinomycetes > Streptosporangiales > Streptosporangiaceae > Streptosporangium > Streptosporangium sp. NPDC000095. Next base: position 417,848 of record NZ_JBIAZS010000004.1, on the reverse strand, counting down.
ACTACACCGACGACGAGGTCGAGCGGGTGGTGTTCATCCAGCGCCTGTACGCCGCCGGGCTCTCCAGCCGTACGATCGTCGAGTTGCTGCCGTGCGTCGACTCGCCCAGCGAGCAGAACTCCGAGGAGGCGTTCGAGCGGCTGGTGTACGAGCGAGGCCGGATCGACCAGCACATCAAGGAGATCCTCAGCGCCCGCGACGCCCTCGACCGGCTCATCGACGCCAATCGAGCGCACCACGATCGACTGACGACTCACTGACCTCGAGTCCTCCCGGGGCAGCGTCGATCACTGAGCTCTTCCCCTCCTCGGAGGCGTCCTTACCAGGTCGGACAGCTCATCCCCGGCGAACCACGCTGTGAGCGGTCACCACGACAACCGACCGAACGAAACAGCGGAGCCCCGGCCCCCGCAGGAAAGAGGACCGGAGCTCCGTCCCGTCGGTGGATGACGAGGAGTCGTCCGCAGGCGGGCGGATAGTTGATCACCCGCCAGGCGGACGCCGTCTCCGCTGTGCGCGACTCATACTTTGGCCTGCGCTGCGCCGCCTCTCTGGACGTATTCCTATGCGGAAAGGAACCAAAGAAAATGAGGACGTACAGCAAGGCAGTACACGCCGCGGTGGTGGCCGCTTCGGCGGCGGCCCTGGCCGTGGTCTCGCCCGCACCGGCCGCGTCCGCGGCGGCGGTGACGATCAGAGTCGTGCCGGCCTACTCCGAGACCCAGGAGGAGTCCTCCTCCTGGTTCGTCTGCCCCACCAACCAGGTGCTCACGGGACGGTCGCACTACGGGGACGAGAACGCCGACACGACGTACACCTGTAGCTGGATTTTCATCAACGACGAGCAGGTGCAGGTGAAAATCGGTGACTGGAGCCTCGAATACCGGGAGAACAACTCCAACTACTCCTCCCCGCCGGACCAGGCGCTCGTCGGGCGCCGGCACATCCTGGACGAGAACGGCTGGACCCGGTACCGCTCCGCCTCCCTGTCGTGGCGGGGGCAGACGGTGCGGCTGATCGATCCGGTGTGGACCGGCGACCTCAAGGAGAGCAGACACAACTACCAGGCCGGCACCCAGCGGGTCCTGATCGGTCGTGCGCACTCCGGGGACGAGAACGGCAACACCCGCTACCAGCACGCCTACGTGACCATCGACGCCTGATTCCGGAAAGGGGGACGACATGAAGAAGTTCGCGTTCGCCGCGCTGACGGTCGCCGCCGTCGCGGCGCTGAACATCCCGGTCCCGGCCTCGGCGGCAACGATCAAGGTCGAGTACGTCTACAGCGGGACCGTGAAGGAGTCGGGGGGCGAGGCCGTCTGCCCGGAGGACCAGGTCATGACCGGGCGGTCGCACTACGGGGACGAGAACGCCGACACCACCTACCAGTGCAGTTGGATCTTCATCGACGGCGTGCGGGTGGAGGTGTTCACCGGCGACTGGTACGGCTACGCGAAGGAGAGCAGGTCGAACTTCTCCGCACCGCTCGACCAGGCGATCGTCGGGCGTTGGCACCACGGTGACGAGAACGGCTCCACCGAGTACAAGACCGGGGCTCTCTACCGGCAGGGGATTCAGGTCCGCATCACCAACCGGACATGGACGGGTTCCTACACGGAGAGCAGCCACACCACGCAGGCCGGTTTCAACCAGGTCATGACGGGGCGCAACCACAGCGGTGACGAGAACGGCAAGACGTACTACCAGTACGGAACGGTGACGTTCGCGGGCTGACAGGGTCGATCACCGCCGCTCACCTCCCGGGACGGGCGGTATATCGCACGATTCGGCTTCGTATCACCGATGATACGAAGCCGAATCGTGCGATATGGGGTAGATCATCGAAGTTCTGCTCCCATCATGGAGCCGGCGGACTTCGGCCCTGACTTCCTCCCACGCCTGAAGGCGGGGTCTCCACACGCAAGGAGATTCGATGAACACAAAGACGATCACCGCCGCGGCCGCGGGTGCCTTCGAGCTCGGCGACCTGCCGGTCAACCGGATCGGGTTCGGCACGATGCGCCTGACACAGAGCGGCGCGGCGTTCGGGAACGGCGTCCCGAGTGACCGGGGTCGGGCGATCGGCGTGCTGCGCCGGGCGGTCGAGCTCGGGGTGAACCACATCGACACCGCGGCCTTCTACTTCTCCGCGCTGCGCTCGGCGAACGAGCTGATCAACAGTGCGCTCGCGCCGTACCCCGATGACCTGGTCATCGTCACCAAGGTCGGGCCTGGCCGGGATCCGTCGGGTGAGTGGCTGTGGGCCAGGCCGGAGCAGCTGCGCGGCCAGGTCGAGGAGAACCTGCGCCAGCTCGGCCGGGACCACCTCGACGTGGTGAACCTGCGCATCCCGCGGAGCATGGCGCCCGGCTCGATCGCCGAGCATTTCGGTGCGCTGGCCGACCTGCGCGAGGCCGGGATGATCCGGCACCTGGGCGTCTCCAACGTCACGCCCGCGCACCTCGCCGAGGCCCAGGCCGTCGCGCCGGTGGTCTGCGTGCAGAACGCCTACGGCATCGGCGCACGGCCCGAGGACCACGAGTTCCTGCGCGCCTGCGGGGAACAGGGCATCGCGTTCGTCCCCTTCTTCGCGATTGCCGGGACCGGGCGAGAGACGGGAGCGAGCGTCGCCGAGAGCGGGGAGGTGCTCGCCGTCGCACGCGCGCACGGCGTGACGGCCGCGCAGGTACGGCTGGCCTGGACGTTGCAGTGCGGGCCGCACGTACTGGCCATCCCCGGCACCGGCAACCCCGACCACCTGGCCGAGAACGTGGCCGCCGGCGCCCTGCGGCTCTCGGAGGAGGAGATGACCCGTCTCGGCTCCGTCCAGAGGAGTGGACGTTGAAGCACCCTCGCCGGGGTCCGCGACGACCTGGATCCGGTACGGCTCCGCGACGGCGGGTGAGGTGACGAAGGGTCAGTCCGAGGTCCGGCGGTGTCCGCGTATCAGGGGCAGGTACACCTCGTCGACGATCTCGACGAGGACGCTGTCGGGCACGGTGGGGACTCCGCGGGTGACGAACTCGTTGCGCAGCAGTACGACGGCGACGGTGGCCACCCGGGGGTGAAGGACTTCGGGCGGAGCCTCGCCGCGGGCCACCGCACGCCCGAGAATCGTCAACCACATGCCGGACCCGGCGTCGCCGGACTGTTCGTGGAGTTGCGCGAGGAGTTCCGGATCGTCGGCGACGCCCGACAGCAGGCTGCGCAGGATGTCACCGGTGGGCGAGGACCAGTGGCGGTTCGCGCCACGCAGCAGCTCCAGCACGTCGCCGCGCAGTTCGCCGGTGTCGGGCAGTGGTGCGGAGGCCGCGCTCAGCTGCCGGTAGGCGGCGATGCTGAGCGCGGCCCGGTTCGGCCAGCGGCGGTAGATCGCGTTCTTGTTGGTACCGGCTCGGCTGGCGACTTTATCCATATTTAGGCCTGAATATCCGGATTCGAGGAGTTCGTCGACCGCGGCGCGGAGTATCGCCTGCTCCAGGGCGGCGCCGCGCCGCCTGGTCGGGGCGGCGGTGGGCTCCTCGGTCATCTTCTCTCCTTAGTGGGTACTCTGCGTACCCTGTTTTTCCGCCGACACTCGGCACTGTCATCCGATTAAGGTACGATAAGTACCGTAAATGCCTCCCCGTCGGAGAGCCCGTGCTCTGACGTGCGGCGGTATCCAATCGGCATTGAGAAGGGTACGAGTCATGCGAGGCAAGGGCATCACCTACGACACCGGCTTCATCGACACCGGTCTCGCCGACGCGGGACCGAGCACCCGCGAACCGTTCGACCCCGACGTCGTGAAGCGGGAGATGCGGGTCATCCGCGAGGACCTGCACTGCAACGCGGTCCGGATCACCGGCGGTGACCCGGACCGGCTGGAGATCGCCGCCGTCCACGCCGCCGACGCCGGACTGGAGGTCTGGTTCTCGCCGTTCACCTGCGACCTGACCACCGACGAACTGCTCACCTTCCTCGCCGACTGCGCCGAACGCGCCGAGCGGCTACGCGGGCGGGGAGCCGAGGTCGTCCTCGTCACCGGCGCCGAACTCACCCTGTTCACCAAGGGGTTCCTGCCCGGTGACACCCTCGCCGACCGGCTCGCCCTGCTGGCCGAGCCGCATCGCCTGCGCGAGGTGATGGCGCCGGTCCCCGCCCTCCTCAACGACTTCCTCGCCAAGGCGGTGAGCGTGGTCCACGACCGGTTCGGAGGAAAGGTCACCTACGCCGCGCTGCCGTCCGAGCAGATCGACTGGACGCCCTTCGACATCGTCTCGGTCGACGCCTACACGTCGATCGAGGTGGCCGATCAATATGCCGAGGCGATCCGTTCCCTCGTCGCGCGGGGGAAGCCCGTCGCGATCACCGAGTTCGGGTGCACGACCCACCGGGGCGCGGCCGACCTGGGTGCGCGTGGCATGTTCATGGTCGAATGGGACGGCGCGAAGGCGATCGCCCTGAAAGGCGACTACATCCGTGACGAGGCCGAGCAGGTCACATACCTGAGGGAGTCGCTGGAGGTCTTCGCCGCCGAGGGTGTCGACACCGCGTTCTGGTGCACCTTCGCGTCCTACAACCTGCCGCACCGCGACGACCCTCGCGAGGACTTCGACATGGCGAGCTACGGCCTGGTCAAGGTGCTCGAAGACCGTCCCGGCCGGACCTACCCCGACATGCCGTGGGAGCCCAAGGCGGCGTTCGCCGCCCTCGCCGACTGTTACCGCGACTGAGGACGTCTTTACCAGCGGCTCGCTGTACTTCGGAACACGTTCCGAAGTAGCATGTGGCATGGCTACGCCGACTGTTCCGTTCTCCGATCTGTCAAAGCACTCCAAACGAGTCGCCGAGACCCTCGATCGAGTTCACCGAGTGCATGTGAAGCGCCGAGACGGAGAAGACCTGTTCATCTCCACCGCGCGGCATGACCGGCAGAGAGAGGAGACCGCGGACATCGCGGCCCGTATGGTCGCGGCACTCCTCGCCAGCGACGAAGGCACCCGCGCCGTTCTGCACGCCTTGCCTACGGTCTTCCCCTGGGTGAGACACCTTTCCCTGGAGGAGAAGAGGGAGTTTGTCCAGGAACTCGTCGACGCCACACGGGACGCGGTCGAGCTGGACGTTCATGCCACCATGCATCGGCTCATCGTCGAATGGCGTGCCACCGCTCGCGTCCTCGCCGACCCTTCGCTGACCGCACAGCTCACCCGCCCGCTGCCCGATGACGATCACGGTGAGGTGATCGCACCGTGAGTCCCAAGCGCGGCGACGCGGTGGCTCCGCCGCCGATCGGTGACGAGTGGCACCTGCGGTTCGCCACCAGTGAGGCGGCCAAGGGGTGGGCCGATCTGTGCGCCGAGGCTGCGGGCAACACCCGGCGCTGTTTTGAGGCGCTGCGCGACGCCCCGCTGTCGCAGGACGACCCCGATCGACAGCACCGCCTGCGAGGTCGTCTAGCCGCCGGGGTTCTGGGAGGTCGCGAATATCCGCAGTGGGAGTATGAGGTCACCGCAGGTGGTCGCGTGCGTTACCTCGTTGACGAGCCTCGGCGGACCGTCCACCTCGTCTATGCCTCGACGCGCCACCCCAAGGACACCGACGGCTGAATATCGAGAAGCCCGAAGAGGATGGCCTGCGGAATCTCGAATGCCCTCACGTGTCGGCTTCCAGGCCGGTGTGGGCGGCGAGGAAGGTGAGCATGTCGGCGGCGAGGTCGACGGCGCGGCCCGCCGAGCGGGAGCCGTGGCCGACGTCGCCCTCGTGGCGCAGCAGGATCGGCCGCGTGCCCGACGTCGCCGCCTGCAGCGCCGCGCACATCTTGCGCGCGTGCATGGGGTCCACCCGGGAGTCACCGCCGAACGTGGTGAGCAGCGTCGCGGGGTAGTCGACGCCGTCGGTGACCCGATGGTAGGGGGAGTAGCCGAGCAGCCATCCCAGCTGCTCGGGATCGTCGGCCGAACCGTACTCCGACCTCCAGACGGGGCCGAGACCCGAGCGCTCGTACCTGACCATGTCGAGCAGCGGTGCCGAGCAGACGGCGGCGGCGAACAGGTCGGGGCGCCGCGTCAGCGCGGCGCCCACCAGCAGCCCGCCGTTGGACTCGCCGCAGGCGGCCAGGTGCGCGGGGGTGGTCCAGCCGTCGGAGACGAGCTTCTCGGCCGCCGCCGCGAAGTCGTCGAAGGTGTTCTGCTTGCGCTCCAGCATGCCGTCGCGGTGCCAGGCCGCGCCCTCCTCGCCGCCGCCGCGCAGCTGGGCGAGGACGAAGACCCCGCCCGCCTCGACCCAGGGCAGGATGTAGCTGGAGTACGACGGCGTGAGCGAGAGCCCGAAGCCGCCGTAGCCGTACAGGATCGTCGGCCGGGGACCCGAGCCGGGGCGGGCCAGCACGACCATCCGCACCGGTGTGCCGTCCGCGGAGACGCAGACCACCTGGCGGGCTTCGAGCTCGGGCACCTGCACGGCGCCGGGCGCGGGGCTCCACAGCGACGTCCGCCCGGTGCGCGTGTCGTAGCGGTGCACTCCCAGGGGTGTGACGCTGTCGGTGTAGGTGAACCAGACCTCGTGGCCGCCCTCGGGGCGGGTGGTCATCTCTCTCGCCGAGCCGAGGCCGGGCAGCGGCACCAGGCCGCGCCGGTTTCCCGTCACCGCGTCGTGGACGCTGATCTCGCTGACCGCGTGCCGGGTCCAGCTCACCAGGAGCGCCTGGTCGGCGATCGCGAACTCGCCGATCACCGCCTCCGGATCCTCCTCGACCAGGTCGACCCAGTGCTCGGGACCCGGCCGCGCCGGGTCGGCCACGCACAGTCGTCCCCGGGGCGCGTCCAGCGTGGTGAGCAGGTACAGGCGCCCGTCGCGGCCGACGGCGGGCGCCGTCATCGCGCCCGCCGCTCGCTGGATCACCCGCAGGTCGGGGCGCTCGGGGGAGGAGGACGACAGGTCGGCGAGCCAGAGGTCGTTGCCGCCGTCCGCCATCGCCGAGACCGTGAGCCAGCGCCCGTTGTAGCTGATCCCCAGGCCGTACGAGCGCTCCTCACCCATGATCACCGCGTCGTCCTCGGCGGGGGTGCCGAGCCGGTGCAGGCGGACCTGGCGGGAACGGACGTAGAAGAACGCCTTGCCGTCGGGCAGCCACGCCACGGGCGCGTACCGGCAGCGGTCGATCGGGCCGTCCACCACCCGGCGGGTGGCGACGTCCATGACCCGCAGCTCCGACCGCTCGTCCCCGCTCCTGGACAGCTGGTACGCCACCAGCCTGCCGTCCAGGTCGGGCTGCCAGTGGTCGAGCGTGGTGAGCCCGCTCGGGTCGAGCTCCATCGGGTCGATCAGTGTCTCCTCCGTCCCGCCGGGGTCGGTGCGGTAGAGGACCGCGTGCTCCTGGGAGGCCGTACGACGCAGGAAGAACCGGCTCCCGCCCCGCCACATCGGCGTGCCGACCGTTCCGGCCCCGGTCAGCGCGGCCACCCGCGCGTGCCACAGGTCGCGTCCCGGCAGCGTGCCGGCGTGTTCGCGCCACAGTTCCCCCTGAGCGGCCGTCCACCTTCGCGTCGCCGAGCTGTCGGGGTCCTCCAGCCACCGGTACGGGTCGGGAATCGCGCGACCGTGCAGGTGGTCGACGACCGGGTGCCGTTCCGCGGGGGGGTAGATCATCGAACTCCTCCGGTGTGAGGTCCCCGGGCCTCGGCCCTGGGCGGGGAACACGGCGAGCAGGGTGTGCGGGTCGCGAGGGGCCGGAAGGCAGGGAACACGAAGGAGGTCAAGGCACCAGCTCCTGGGTGCTCGACGGATCCCACTGTCCGGCCAGGTCCGCGTACAGCGGGGAGGTGGCGAGCATCTCCTCGTGCGTGCCCAGCCGGACGCTGGTGCCGTCCATGACGAGGATCCGCCGGGCGCGCAGGGCGGAGGTGAGCCGGTGGGCGATGACGAGGAGCGTGCCGCCACGGCGGGCGAACGCCTCCTCCGCGCGGGCCTCGGCGGCCGGGTCCAGGTGACACGTCGCCTCGTCGAGGATCACCAGCCGGGCCGGGGCGAGGTAGGCGCGGGCCAGGGCGACCAGCTGTCGTTCCGCGGGGGAGAGCGACCCCGAGTGGATCTCGGCGGAGTATCCGCCCAGCCGCGCCACCAGGTTCGTCAGGCCGACCGCGGTCACCGCGTCGTCCACCGCCTCCCGCGAGGCGTCGGCCAGGTAGGTCAGGTTCTCCAGCAGGGAGCCGCGGAAGACGTACGCCTCCTGCGGGATGAGTACCCGGTCGGCGGGGTCGAGCCGGTCCGCGGGCACCCCGCGCGCCAGGACCTCGCCCGACCTCGGCGGGAGCACACCGGTCAGGAGCGCGGCGAGGGTGGACTTGCCGATGCCGCTGGGACCCACGACGGCGATGTGATCCCCCTCCGGGATCACCAGGTTCAGGCCGTCGATCACCGGCTCCGCGTGCGGGCCGTACGCGAACGTCACGCCGCGCAGTTCGGCCCCCCCGCCCCGCGCCGCGAGTCGCCCGCGCGCCCGCGCGGGCGGCTCGCCGTCGCGCAGGAGCCTGCCCAGCGCCACCCGCAGCCGGACCCCGTTGATGCCCAGCCCTTCCACGAGGTTGCCGAGCGCGGGCGCGAGCGACTGCGTGACGTAGGCGAGGGCGCCCAGGATCACCCCGGCGCCCGCGCCCTCGCCTACGAGCCGGGGGGTCGCGAACAGCACCAGCAGGACCGGCAGCCAGCCGCCCACCGCGAGCGACAGCGTGCGTAGCGCGGTCACCCGCGCCAGCGACCGGGCCGCGCGGGCCTGCTCCGACACTCGCAGGCCGACGTCGTCCGCCAGCCGCTCCTCGGCCCGGCAGGCGGTGATGTCACGCAGCCCGCCCACCGTGGTGGCCAGCGCCTCGGCGGTGCGCTCGTCGGCGAGGATGAAGTCCCGCTGCCGCCTGGCCAGGGCGCGCAGCGACAGCAGGAAGACGACAAGGCCCGCGACGAAGGGGGGGAGCACCAGCGCGAGCACCTCGGGTACGAGGGTCGCGAGCCCGAGGACGACGCTCACCACGGTGAACGCGAACGACCTCACCACCGTGATGACCGAGGCGAAGGCGTCGCGGGCCAGCTCGACCTGGAGGTTGGAGCGGGCCACCGCGGCGGCTCCCGGCCCTCGCCCGGACATGACCGAGTGGCGCAGCGCGTCGTCGACGACGTGCGCGAGCAGTTCCTCGCGGAACGGCTCCACGATCGAGGCGACGGCCATCACCACCTGCCGGGCGCCGACCGCGGCGAGCAGCCACGCGCCGCCGAGCAGCGCGAGCCAGGCGAACCCGGTCGCGGGACGCCCCGTGCCGAAGCCGTCGTCGATCGCCCGCGCGATGGCCAGGCCGATGACGAGCGAGGGCGCCGTCTCCGCGACGGACCAGCCCGCGAGCCTGACCAGCTGGTACGGGTCCCTCCTGAGCGCCCGCCGCAGGGGCCTGCCGGCGACGCGTGCGTCCGAGGGATTCACGATGTGCCCGCCTGGAAAGACGTGCCGGTCCGGGAAGACGGGTCCCCCAGGGAAGGGGGATCCCCCGGGGAAGGTGGGGCCGCGAGGGAGGACGCGTTCGCCGGAGAAGGGACGCGGGCCTGGAAGGGCGCACCCGCCGGGGAGGACGCGCCGGCCCCGGAACCGGAGGAGGCGTCCGCCTGGAAGACGGCGCGGTAGGCGGGGTCGGCCCAGAGCGCGCGATGACCGCCGCACGCCCGTACCCGGCCCTCGTCCAGCCAGATCACCCGGTCGGCCGCCGCCGCGGTCGCCACCCGGTGGGTCACGATCAGCCGCGTACGGTCGCGCAGTTCCCGCGACAGCGCGCGGGCGACCTGACGTTCGGTGACGGTGTCGAGGCTGGAGGTGGCGTCGTCCAGGATGAGCAGGCGCACCCCTTGCGCGAAGGCGCGGGCCAGGCCGAGCCGCTGCCGCTCGCCTCCGGACATGGGCGCGTCCTCCAGCGGTGTGTCGTACCCTCCGGGGAGCCGCCTGACGAAGATGTCCGCGCGGGCCGCCCGCGCCGCCGCCCGCACGACCTCGCCTTTCTCACCCGGCCGGCCGTCGCACCCGGCGCCTGGGGTGGGAGCGTCGAGCCCCAGGGCGACGGCGGCGCCGACGGTCTCGCCGAGCAGCGCCGGGCGTTCGAAGGCGTACCCGACGGCGCGGCGCAGCGCCTCGCGGGAGAGGTCGGGCAGCGGGACGCCGTCGAGGAGCACCGTGCCGTGGCGCGGGTCCACCAGCCGTCCGGCGACCGCGGCGAGCAGGGACTTGCCCGCCCCCGAACGGCCGACCACGGCTACCGCCTGCCCACCGGGGATGACGAGATCGACGTCGTGCAGGCCGCCCGCGTCGACGCCGCGAAGCTCAAGCGTGCCGGGACCGGCGGGCAGTGAGCGCCCACCGTAGACCCGCGGGCTCTCGGAGACCAGCTCCTGCACCCTGGCCGCGGCGGCCCGCGCCCTGGCCAGACTGCCGATGTAGCCCAGCGCCGAGCCGAGACCCGCGCCGAGCACGACGTAGCGGGCGGCGGCGTACAGCTCTCCGGCGGTGAGGTCCCCGGCGGCCAGGCGCAGCCCGCCCACCCCGAGCACGGCCACCTCCAGCAGCGGGACCACCGCTCCCGCCTGCACGCCGGCCCGCGCGTTGGCCCGCCACATGTCCATGGCGTGGCCGCGCAGCCTGGGCAGGGCGGTCAGCACCCGCGCCCGCTCCTGGTCGGCGGTACCGGCCGCGGCGATCGTACGGGCCCCGGCGAGGGCGTCGACGAGGCGGGCGGCGATGTCGCTCTGCGCCGCCTGGTAGTCGCCCGCTATCGAGGTGCTCACGGTGAGGAAGGCCCGCAGGACGAGGGCGATGAGGACGAGCCCGGCGACCAGTGTCACGGTCAGCAGGGGGTCGATGAGGGTGAGGGCCACGATGCCGCCCGCGGTGGGGATGACCAGCGCGGCCCCGGTGACGATCGACTCGGGGGCGCGTCCGATCTCCTCGGTGTTCAGGCCCATCCGGGTGACCAGGTCTCCCTCGGGGAACCGGTGGGTGATCGTCGGCCCGACGCCGAGCACGTTCCGTACGACCCGGTTCCTGAGCCAGGCCGAGGACCGCGCGCCGCTCGATCCCGAGGCCCAGACGCCGAGGGCGTCGCAGAGCACGGTGAGGGTCACGGCGGCGGCGCAGGCACCGAGCCAGGTCGCCGCTCCGGTGCCGCCGGGCGCGCCGGTGACGAGCTCGTCGACCGTCCTGCCCAGCACGAGCGGGAGCGCGAGCTGCGCGAAGGCGCCCAGGACGGAGGTGGCCACGAGGACGGCGAGCCAGGGTCCGCCACGCCGTACGGTGTCGACCACCAGCCGATCCGCTGCTCGCACGTTCGCACCTTCCTGAACCGACCGGCTTCCCGGGTTTCCTCGAACTCCCGGGCTTTCCTGGTGTTCCGGCCCCTCCCGGAACGGGAGTGCCCGGGACGGCCGCCGTCGCTGGCCGTCCCGGGCACGGGGTCTTACTAGTGGCAGAGCAGGAGGCTCAGGTTGCTGGGCTTGCCGGACTCGCAGCCCAGGACCGTGAGGGTGCTGCCGCCACCGCCGCCGCCGTGGCCGCCGCCGGGGGTCTCCAGGGACTGCAGGTCGAGAAGAACCATGGGATTGCCTCACTTCTGGTGGGAACCGAACGGATATCGGGAAAACCGGGATGCCTAGTGGCAGAGGGCGACGCTCAGGTTGCTGGGCTTGCCGGACTGGCAGCCCAGGACCGTGAGGGTGCTGCCGCCGCCACCGCCACCACCGCCGGTGGGGGCCTCCAGGGACTGCAGGTCGAGAAGGACCATGTCGTTACACCTCCTTTGATACTGATGTGCCGTGGGGGCCAAACCGCCCGGCGGGTTCGTGCGCGGACACCCCTGACGGGGTGCTCGTGTCGCCGGGCGGCTCGATGAAGGGGAGGAACACCGGCCGGTCGTGCAGCACGGCGCTCATCGCGAACAGGACTCCGGCCGTGCCGGTCGCGAAGTCCATGGAGAGCCTGAGCAGTTGGTTACCGGGGAAGGCGAGCCCGCCGCCGTGGGGCAGCGCGTGCCAGGCCAGCCCGCGAAGCTGCTCGGCCATGTCGGTGTGGTCGGTAAGGGAGGCGTTCGGCTCGGGGCCCAGACCCCAGCCGAGGGCGCCGAGCATGCCGCTCCGGCCGGTGAACAGGCCGGACTGCACGAAGTAGCGTCCCCGGGTGACACGCCGGCAGCCGTCGAGCGCGGCGCGCAGGTCCTCGTCCTCCCGGTGGGCGAGGTAACGGGCGAGGACGATGCCGATGCCCACTGACCCCTCGTCCAGGTAGGGCAGCGTACGCCAGCCCTGGTCGACCTGGAGGGTTCCGTCCTCACCGGTGACGCAGCGCCGCAGGTCCTGCCGGAGCGCCACGGCGGCCCTGTCGAGCAGCGACGCGTCGCCGGTGTGCTCGTAGGCGTGCATGAAGAGAAGAGCGGGCCCGGAGGAGCCGTACATCAGCCCGGCCCGGGGGTGGACGCCGCCGCTGACCTGGGGTACGTCCTCGGGCCCGCCCAGCCTGTCGGAGCAGATGCCGGTGATCTGCAGGGCCACCTCGGTGAAGGTCCGCTCGCCGGTGGTCCGGCCCAGGTGGAGCAGGTTCAGGCCCATGCCGGCCAGGCCGCTGAACAGCCCGAGCTCCAGCGCCTCCCATTTCTGGCGCAGGCACAGGTCGGCGGTGTCGATCGCGTCCTGGCGGTGCCCGAGCAGGTCAAGGACGTAGGCCACACCGTGCAGGCCGTCGTAGAACCCGATCCCCGTCCCCGGGGCGGGGGCGAGCGCCTTCGCGCGCAGCCAGTCCTCGTGCTCGGGACGGCGCTCGGCTCCGGTGCTCGCCAGCGCGTAGAGCACGCCGGCCGCGCCGTACGCGAGGTTGACGCCGCCGCCGGGCTGGAACTGGGCGACGTCGCCGGGGAAGAGCCGGTCCTCGCGCTCGGGGGTGGCGCTCGCCAGGATGGCCCGGGTCATCGCCTCCTTGAGCCGGGGCCAGCTGTCGCGTCCCGGTTTCGGGTAGGGCGTGGCCGCAGCGGGTTCGGGGCCCGCGACGGTGAGGACCGCCTCGTCGAGCATCTCGCGCGGCACGGGGAAGGTCTCGCCGATGAGCCTGGCCAGCTCGGTCACCTTGGCGCGGTCGAGCGGCAGCATGATCGTGAGCTGGGGGGCGAAGAGCCCGAGGCAGAGGCAGGAGAGGGCGTACAGGTCGACGTCGACGCCCTGCCGGTCGGCCGGGGCGCCGAACGCGGGGTGGGCGAGCGCCGCGCGGCCGCGGTCCTCGGTGAGGGTCGCCACCTCGTAGTCGATCAGGGTCAGGCGGCCGTCCTCGGTCACGAGGATGTTGTTCGGGTGCAGGTCGCCGAAGACCACCCCGCGCTCGTGCAGGGACTCGACCGCCCGGCGCACCTTGGGAAGTATGTCGAGCACCCAGGCGGTGTACTCGGCGATGGCCGCCTCGTCGCAGGTCGCCCTGGTGAGCGGGTATTTGTGCACGAGTTGGCGCTGGAGCGGGTTGCCGTCGACGAACTCCTCGACCAGGAAGTGGTGCCCGCCCAGGGTGAAGTAGTCGATCAGCGTGGGCACCGCGTCCAGTCCGGACAGGCGCTCCAGCATGTCGCGCTCGTGCGCCAGCCGCGCCACCGCGTCCCGGCCGGCGGCGTCCAGGCCGGCGTGCGGGCGGGCCTCCTTCAGTACGACCCGCTTCCCGGTGCGCAGGTCCTCTCCCAGATAGACGCCGCCACCGTTGGAGAACTGCATCACGCTCTCGACCCGGTACGGCAGCCCTTCGGTGGTGACCGCGTTGCGGGCCGCCAGGTGGGGTTCGAGGAAGGCGGGCAGCGTCACCCAGGACGGCACGCCGAAGGAGGGCTCCCGCACGTCGGGGACGAGCCGGCCCTCGCCGTCCTCGATGGCCAGCACCAGCTCGCCGTTGTCGGCCAGGCAGCGCCGTCCGGCGAAGCCGCCGTACCGTACGAAGAGCGGGCCCTGGCCGTAGCGGAGGTCGCTGAGGATGTAGGGCCCCTCGACGCCCGTGAGCAGCTCGTCGAGCTCCTTGAGGGTGAGCTCCAGCTGCGCCTCGTCCACCGGGTAGATCGTCACGAGCTTCCCGCTGGAGCCGCGGGGGGCGGCCTTGGAGTTCAGCATGGTCATGACCGGCAGGTTGCGCAGGAACTTGAACGCGATGCCGCGGGGGACGCAGTAGTCCCAGACCGCCTCTATGGCGCGGTCGGCGTCCTCGGCGCGAGCGGAGACGTGGATCTTCCAGCCCTGGGCGGGTGTGCGACCGTCGAGCGGCGCGTAGTGCATCCAGGTGTCGGTCGCCTGGTGCTGCCAGCCGTCCGGGACATCTCGGGCAGCGAGCGCGAAATCGGGGTGATCACCCCGGCGGCCGTCAAGCGTGTCATAAAAAAGCGGGTCGGCCAGGCAATAAAGCTCATACTGGTCATCCACCACATTCTCCCCTGCTGTCTTCCAGAAGAGAGAATTACGGATAACCCGAGAAACCACTAGTTACAAACTAAACCAGTCGTATATGCGAAACTCACAGTGTCAACCATGACGATGTGCGCTACCTGCGCTTTTGCGGCAAACGTGAATATGATTCGGGAAAATTAGTGGGAATCTCGGCCATCAGCGTGAACCATCCGTCCGTGCCGCCGACCGCCCGAACCATGCCGCCCAGCTCGCCCACGCGGTGACCCAGGTTGTCCACGCCGTTGCCGGTGGAGGCGGTCCCGAAGGCGCCCTCGGAGGGGGTCTCCTGCCGGGGAGCCCCGTCGTTGACGACGGTGAGGCGCAGCCGGCCGTCGTACTCGACCAGCTCGATCGCGCACCGCTTCACCCGGCTGTGCCGCAGCATGTTCGTCACGCCCTCGCGGACCACGGCGCCCAGCGCGGTGCTCACCACCTCGGGAAGCTCGTCCACGTCGACCCGGACCGAGCAGTAGGCCCCGAAGCCCTCCATCAGGGTCCTGGCCCGCGTGACCTCCCCGGAGAACGACAGACGGCGGGCGGCCTCCGACACGTTCCGTACGGCGTGCGCGGCCTGCCGCACCGCCTGCAACACCTCTTCCAGCTCCTCGCGCAGGCGCGCGTCGCCGTTCGCCTTCCTGTGGGCCAGCTCTCCCTTGATGGATGCCAGCCAGAGCCAGTGCCCCACGATGTCGTGCATGTCGCGGGCGAATCTCTCGTACGCTCTGCTGAGTGCCCGCTCCCGCTCGGCGTGGAGCCGTCTGATCCGCAGGGCGAGGACGAGTGTCGCGCCCAGTGAGACCAGCAGGATGCCCGTTCCGACCGCTCCGACGAGGTAAGCGGGGTGGGGCATGGAACGCCTCTCGCAGGAGAAATGATATTCCCGCTAATAAACTCAAAAAAGTCGTTAAATGTCAATCAAGAGGCGTGGTTCCGCGACATGAGGCGGCAGGCGAGGACCGTCAGGAAATCAGCATGAAATGCGGTGGTATAGCCCGTCTAATGCTTCGTCGGCGAATCGTGATCGCCATGCTTCCCGCGCGGGGACGGCGGGCGGGAGTATCCAGCGGGATCTCTCAGATGAGCCCGAGCGCCGAGGGCAGCAGCAGGTACGCTCCGGCCACCAGGCACGCGCCCGCCACCACGAGGAACAGAAAGACCCAGAATCCGCCGGGCAGGAAGGTGAGCCTGGCGAGCTGGTCGGCGTCGGAGTCGGGCGCCTGGTGGCGACGCCGCTTGCGCTGGAGCTCCACGATCGGCCGGATGCCGCCCAGCAGCAGGAACCACACGGCCAGATAGGCCAGGACCGCGTCCATGTCGGGCGCCGCGTACCAGGTGAAGGCGAAGATCGCGCCTCCGGTGGCGAGCAGGCTCACCACGCCGAACAGGTTGCGGATCAGCAGCAGCATGCAG
The DNA here is from genome assembly GCF_042899335.1 of Streptosporangium sp. NPDC000095. Taxonomy (NCBI): domain Bacteria; kingdom Bacillati; phylum Actinomycetota; class Actinomycetes; order Streptosporangiales; family Streptosporangiaceae; genus Streptosporangium; species Streptosporangium sp. NPDC000095. Next base: position 401,972 of record NZ_JBIAZS010000004.1, on the reverse strand, counting down.
AACAGCAACCCGATCACTATCGTGATCAGCACCGCCACATAGCCGGAGGAGGTGAGCCACGCCCCGCCCAGTCCCAGCAGGGACGGGGTGACGTATCCGGCGGCGGCGGTCAGGATCATGCCGAACCCTCGGGGCTTTCCCCTGGTCAGGGTGACACCCGAAGTGTCGGAGTGCAGCCGGATGCCCTCCAGTTTGCGCCGGGTGAGCAGCGCCACCAGCGCGTGCCCGCCCTCGTGGGCGATGGTGATCAGCCCTCGCGACAGCTGCCACGAGGTGGACCACGACACCACGCCCAGCGCGGCCAGAGCGGACAGCAGCACAACCCACAGGGGCGGCCCGGAACGGGACGTGGTCAGGGTCACCCAGAGGTCGGACAACGCTCGTTTCTCCTTCGCGGCGTGAGAGTAAAGCGTCCCACGACTGCCGGTGTGCTGGGGATAAAGTCGGAACCGTGCCGAATATGATGCCGGAATTCGCGGCCGCGGGCGGTTCCGCCCGCCGGCGAGGACCGGGCCGGACCGGAGAGATCCCGCTCGGCGGAGACCTCTCGAACGTCCCCCACCCGTACGCCCCTCGGCTCCACGCGCCCGGCAGGCCTGGCGACGACCGGATCCATGCGCTGTACTGGCAAAACGCGGACAATCTCCTTGGCTCCTCCGCGCACTACACTTCGGTCGGCAGGACATTGATGGTCGGGAGAAACTCGTGAACGATCGGAACGCCGAGCTCATCAAGACGTTCTACGAGGCATTCGCGCGCCGCGACGCCGACGCGATGGAGCTCTGCTACCACCCTGACGTCACCTTCGGTGATCCCGTCTTCCAGGACCTCGAAGGACGCGACAAGGTCATGGGCATGTGGCGGATGCTGCTGAGCCGCAGCCCCGACCTCGCCGTGACCGTACGCGACATCACCGTGCGCCCGTACGAGGGCACGGCGCACTGGACCGGTCGTTACACCTTCGGCGAGAGGGGCAGGAGGGTCGTCAACGAGGTCGACGCCCTCTTCCGCTTCGAGGACGGACTGATCGTCCGCCACCACGACGACTTCGACCTCAGGCGCTGGTCCAAGATGGCGATGGGCCGGCCGGTCGGAATCGTCCTCGGCTGGACCCCGATGCTGAGGGCGAAGATCCGTGCCACCGCGATGCGGTCGCTGCAGGAGTTCATGAGCGCCCGATGAGGAGAGACGTGTGACCGACCGGCGAATGCGAGGCCTGCGGAGCCTGATGCGCGGGCGTTCCGGCACCGGTCGGGAGTCTCCCGAGCGATCGATGGACCCCAGGTCCGCCGGCGAGGAGCGGCCGGCCCCGCCCCGTTCGCGCGTCATCGACAACGCGATCTACGTCAACGGTCATCGGGCGGCGACCCCCGAGTCGCTGCCCGAGGCGTTCGACCGCCTGAAGAACACCCCGGACAGCATGGCCTGGATCGGCTTCTACCGGCCGGAGGACGGCGTCATCCTCAACGTCGCCGAGGAGTTCGACCTGCACGAGCTGGCGGTCGAGGACGCCATCGTCGCCCACCAACGGCCCAAGGCCGACCGCTACGGCGACACCCTGTTCGTGGTGCTGCGCCCGGCCCGCTACCTCGACGAGGCCGAGGAGGTCGATTTCGGCGAGTTGCACGTCTTCGTCGGCAAGAACTTCGTGATCACCGTACGGCACAGTGAGGCTCCCGACCTGTCCCAGGTCCGCCGCCGCATGCAGCACGACCCCGAACTGCTCGGCCAGGGGCCGCAGGCGGTGCTCTACGCCATCCTTGACGCGGTCGTGGACGGCTACGCCCCCGTGGTCGCCGGCCTGCAGAACGACATCGACGAGATCGAGGTCCAGGTCTTCGGCAACGAACCCGGGGTCTCCCGCCGCATCTACGAGCTGTCGCGCGAGGTGATCGAGTTCCAGCGGGCCACCCAGCCGCTCCTGGGCATGATCGAGGGTTTCATCGCGGGCGCGGACAAGTACGGGGTGGACCAGGAACTGCAGAGATACTTGCGGGACGTGGCCGACCACGCGATCACCGTCGCCGAGCGGGTGAGCGGCTTCCGCCAGATGCTCCACGACATCCTCGTGGTCAACTCGACCATGGTGGCCCAGGCCCAGAACGAGCACATGACCAACCTCACCGAGGCGAGCAACGCCCAGAACGAGGAGGTCAAGCGGATCTCCGCGTGGGCCGCGATCCTGTTCGCCCCCACTCTCGTCGGCACCATCTACGGCATGAACTTCGACGTGATGCCCGAGATCCACTGGGCGTGGGGCTATCCCTTCGCGGTCATGCTCATGGCGGGCGTCTGCCTCACCCTTTATCTGGTATTCAAACGCCGAGACTGGCTGTGAACCCGTCGTGAGCCCCGGGCCACCGGCCCGAGGCCCATCGGCGAGGCTCAGCCGAGCTTGGTCAGAATCAGGTCCAGCTTGCCGTCCATGGAGTCCATTCGGACCTCGAAGGCGTCCATCCGGCCTTCCATGGACTTCATCCGGCTTTCGAAGGACTCCATCCGGGCGTCCATCTTCACCTCAAGGTTGTCGACGATTTCGAAAAGCGAGGGCGGTCAGCCGAGCAGCTTGCGGGCGGCCGCCTCGATCTCGGCCTCCGACAGCAGCACGTGCCTCGCCGCCTCGCCCAGTGGGATGAAGCTGTCCGAGGAGGTCACCCGGGCGATCCTGCCGGTGAAACCCGCGTCGAGCAGCTCGGCGACGATGCTCTCCGAGACGCCCCCGGTGCGGCGGGTCTCGTCGGCGATCAGCACCCGGCCGGTCAGCTCCGCGGCTCGCATCAGGTCCTCGACCGGGAGGGGGGAGAGCCAGCGCAGGTCCAGGACCCGGCAGCTGTGCCCCTCCGCGGTGAGCCTCACCGCGGCGCGCAGGCTCATCCGCAGCCCGTTGCCGAAGGTCACGATGGTCAGGTCGCGGCCGTCGCCGTAGCTGCGGGCGCGTCCGATCGGGATGTGCGTCTCCGCCCATCGCGCCGGGGGGGCGTACGGGGCGAGCCAGCCGTTGTCACCCTCCTCGAACATGTCGCGGGTGTTGTACAGGGCGATGGGCTCAAGGAAGACGCAGACGCTGCCGTCGACGCGGGCGGCGGCGAGGCAGGTGCGCAGCATCGAGGCGGCGTCGTCGGGCCGGGCGGGGGAGGCCACGACCAGGCCGGGTATGTCGCGCAGGGCGGCGATGGAGTTGTCGTTGTGGAAGTGGCCGCCGAAGCCCTTCTGGTAGGCGTAGGAGGCGACGCGCACCACCATCGGGTTGCGAAAGGCCCCCTGGGAGAAGAACTGGAGCGTCGCGGCCTCGCCCCGGATCTGGTCCAGGGCGTTGTGCAGGTAGGCCAGATACTGGATCTCGGGCACCGGCAGCAGGCCGGAGACCCCCGAGCCGAGCGCGAGGCCGAGCACGGACTGCTCGTCGAGGAGGGTGTCGAACACCCGGCCGGGGCCGAAGCGCTTCTGCAGGCCGCGCGTGACGCCGTAGACGCCGCCCTTGCGTGCCACGTCCTCGCCGAAGACGAGCACGTCGGGGTGGGCGGCCAGGGAGTCGGCGAGGGTGCGGTTGACGGCCTGGGAGAAGGTCAGCGGGCCCTCCCGCTCGGGGAGCCTGCCGGCGAAGGCCCTCGACCTGACGTCGGTGGCCGCCACTTCGGTGCAGGCCGCGGCGACGGCCGCGGGGGTGCGCGGGGCGAGCGGCTCCACGATGTCGAAGGCGGAGATCAGCCGAGGGCGCCGAGAGCTCTCCATCGCCATCTTGAACAGGTGCTCGCGCGTCGTCTCGTACCGGAGCAGCAGCTCGTCGGGAGTGGTCAGACCGGCCTCGACGAGCAGCCTGGCGGTCGCCACCAGCGGGTCGCGCGCCAGGTCGGCGTCGATCTCCCGCTTGGTCCGATACGACAGCTCCACGTCCGAGCCCGCGTGGCCCATCAGCCGGACGGTGCTCACGCGCAGCAGGGCGGGCGCGCGGTGCGTGCGGACGTGGTCGGTGGCGGCGAGCGCCATGTCGTGGATATCGGCCAGGTCACAGCCGTCGGCCTCGAAATACCTCATCAACGGGTGGCGGGCGGCCTTGACCCAGCCGTCGGGGGTGCGCACGCTGATGCCCAGGCCGTTGTCCTCACAGACGAAGAGGATCGGCAGTGGCAGCTTCTGGTACGAGCCGTAGGCGGCCGTGTTGAGGCCCGACAGGGCGCTGGCGTGGTTCGTCGAGGCGTCGCCGAAACTGCAGATCACGATCGCGTCGCTCGGCCACGGCTCCGGTACGCCGAGCTGGCGGGCGCGCTCGATGGCGAAGGCCACACCCACCGCGCGGGGCAGGTGGCTGGCGATCGTGGAGGTCTGGGGGATCACCGCGAGGTCCGGGTGGCCGAAGACCTTGTGCCGCCCGCCCGCGATCGGCTCCTCGACCGAGGCGGTCAGGCCGAGCAGCACGTCGCGCAGCCCTTCCTCGGGCAGCCGTCCCGCCATCGCCGACCTGGTCAGGTAGAAGGCGCCCGACCGGTAGTGCAGGAGGGCCGGATCGGTGACGCGCGACGCGGCGGCGACCGCGGCGTTGCCCTCGTGCCCGGCCGAGCCGATCGTGTAGAACCCCTCGCCCTGCTCGCGCAGCCAGCGGGCGGTGACGTCCAGCAGCCTGCTGCCGAGCTGGAACTGAAACAGCTCGCGGCACCTGGCCCCGGTCAGGGTGGTGTCCTCCCGCACGGGCAGGCCGGGGTCGCGCGGTGTGCCGGGGGAAAGGGCACTCACGGCGTCGGTGAAATGGGTCTCAACAGTGTCGCGCGCCACAGCCCGATTATGTCCCCCATCGACGGACGCCGTCCCCAACCTTGACATCTTTGATGGCGACGAGATGGCGGACCGATCACATTTAACCAGCATTCATGACACCTTGTCAGACGTGATTTTACAGCCCGTTCGACGAATGAACGGGAACGTCGGAGCCGGATACTTCACGCCGGTCCCCAGGGTGAGGCCTTGACGCCGGAACCCCGGCGGGACACTGCCGGCGCAGGGCTCTGACACGGGAATCCGACACCGGGCCTGCCGGGCAGGATGAGTCGGGTCAGAAGGGCGGAAGCCCCGAACAGGGTGAGCGCATTCGTTTCCGGCCTTGTGTTCCGATCCATGGGTATCTCGCGCCCCTGTTGCCACAAGCCGTTCCTCCTGCGGACTTCTCGCGGAGGGTCTCTTTGCCATCGGCGGATACTGCGGCTGCCAGCATCTTCGGAGTTCACGTCCATCGCATCAGTCACATGAGTGGAGACGCGCATGCTTGGAAAATTGATTCTCACCGGGGCGGTGGGGGCGGTCGTCATGCTGCCGGCCGCCGCCCACGCCGCCGAACCGTCTCCGGATACGGCGAGGTCCGTCACGGCGCTTTCCGGTGACACGCCGGTTTCCGGGATGCCGGCCGTTGGGAGCGCACCGGCGTACGGAAACCCGTCGGCGCCGCTGTCCGCACCGGTGTCCGCGCCGGCGCCCTCGGTCGCGACGCCGCCCCCGCCCGTACCGGGAACCGCTCCGGTGCCCGAGGCCGCGGTGCCCGGGACTCCGCCGCCGCCCGACGCGTCGCTCACGCCCGGCACGACCCCGCCCGGCGTCGTCCCGCCCGGTTCCACTCCGCCTGGCACGACTCCACCGGTCGACACGACCCCGCCTGGCACCACTCCGCCCGGTTCCACTCCGCCTGGCACCACTCCGCCTGGCACGACTCCACCGGTCGACACGACCCCGCCCGGCACCACCCCGCCGGTCGGCGTCGCGCCGCCCGTGACCGTCCCGCCGGTCCAGGTCGTATCGACGCCGGTGATCTTCGCCGCGCCGGGCACGCCGCTCGCGGTCACGTCGGCCGTCGCCGCATGGGCGGGAACGTTCTGTGCGCCGACCGGCGTCGTGGCCGTGACCGGCTCGTGTCTGTAACCGGCTCACGCCGGTGCTCGTGACCGTCCCGTGCCCGCATCTGTGATCGGCTCGCGCCGGTGACGGTCCCATGCCCGTGACCGTCCCGCGCGAGGGAGACGCGGGTGAGACGCGGACAAGACACGGCGACGTTACGGATGACCGTGCCGGCGACCGGCCGCCGTGCCACTCCGGCAGATTCGCGCGGCCGTGCGGCCCGCGCGAAACCCCTCCCGGCCCCGGCCGGTCTTCAATCGCCCTCCCGCCCCCGGGCGGGAGAAGGCGTCTTTGCCGATGCGCGCCGCAAAACAGGAAGAGTCTTGTGGAAGGGTGCCCTTCTCGGCGGGCGGACTCGGAGAAGGATGGAAAGGAGTGACGCAGGAGAGGAGCCGCCATGCCGGTACGGGACGAAGGGCGACCGGTGGTCGTCGGATACGACGGTTCGGCGGAGAGCCGCCTGGCCCTGCGATGGGCCGTCGAGGACGCCCGCCTGAGATTTCTCCCGCTGCTCGTCTGCCACGCCTGGCAGTGGCCCTACCCCAGGCTCTCCCTCGCCCCCGAGACCACCGAGGTCGTACGGCGGATGGGCGGGCGCGTCCTGGAGAACGGGCTGATGACCGCGCGTGAGATGGCACCCAGGGCGTCCATACACGGGCGACTGGTGGAGGGGACCCCGGCCGCCGCCCTGGTGGGCCTGTCGAACGACGCGGAGCTGATCGCGATCGGCCCGCGTGGCGCGGGCGACCCCGAGGAACTGCGGATCGGCTCGACCGTCGAGGTCGCCGCGCACGCCCGCTGCCCGGTGGCCGTTGTCAGGAGGCCGGGCCACCAGCGCGTCGGCCGCGTGGCGATCGCGGTGGAGGACGCCGCCGTCGACTCGCAGGAGCTGGCCATCGCCTTCGAGGAGGCGAGGCTGCGCAGGGCGACGCTGCTCATCATCTGCCTCTGCTCCGAGGACACCGGCGATCTCAGGTCGGCGGCCGTCCACTTCAACACCAGCGTCTCGGTGTGGGAGGAGAGGTATCCCACGGTCGTGGTGGAGACGATGATCGAGACACGCCCTCACGTCGAGGCGCTCCGTCACGCGGCCGACCGTTCTGACCTGCTGGTCGTCCCCGACCGGGAGCACCACGATCCGCTGGATCCCGCCATCGGCCCGGTCTGCCGGGTGATGCTGAGCGAGGCGCCGTGCACGGTCGTGGTGACCCCCTCGCAGGCGTGGAGTCCGTCCACCTGGGCGGAGCTGTCCGCCAGAGGTTAGCGACCCTTAACCTTGGGAGGCGGCCAGCGCCGCACGTGCCATACCGCGCAGCAGCTCCGCCATCGCCGCGGGCGGCAGCTCGCCCGCGCTGTGCGGGGTGGAGTTGAGCAGTCCGAAGACGGCGTGGGTCGCGGCGCGCAGCCCGGCCTGGGAACGCGCGGGGTAGAGCTCGCTCAGCACGGTGACCCACTCCTCGACGTACAGCCGCTGCAGCCGACGGATCCGGCGGCGCGCGGGCTCGGGCACGTTGCCGAGCTCCCTGTCGTGCACGGTGATCAGTGCGGGGTGGCTGAGCGCGAACTCGATCTGGCAGCTGAGCAGGGCGTCCAGTGCCTGCTCCGCATCTGCGGCCTCGGTCACGCGGCGCGCGCCCGAGGTGTGCAGGCGCTCGCTGACATCCAGCAGCATCTCCGCGAGCAGGGCGTCCTTGCCGCTGAAGTGGCGGTACAGGGCCGGGCCCGAGGTGCCGACCGCGCCGCCGATCTCCTCGATCGAGACGCCGTGGAAGCCGCGGGCGGCGAACAGCTCCGCCGCGGCGTCCAGGATCTCCGCGCGCCGGGAGCCACGGGTGCGTGCAGGGGACTGAGCAGTCGTCACCTCTCGCATGGTAGACGGTAACGTTAATAATGACTAACATCTGCGGTGAAGTCGGGCATCGGTGCCCCGGCGATGGCAGCGCCAGGGCGGATCGGATGATCCGGGCGGAGCGGACGGGGAGGCTCGTATGAGTGGCTGGCCGGTGCTGCGGAGCGCCTGTGATCCGGGCGGTGAGGGCTTCAAACGCAACGCCGAGGTGAACGAGCGTCTGGTCGCCGACCTCAGGGAGCGCCTGGCCGTGGCGGGGCTGGGCGGCCCCGAGAAGTCGCGCGCCCGGCACGTCTCCCGGGGCAAGCTGTTGCCCCGCGACCGCGTCGACTCGCTGCTCGACCCCGGTTCACGCTTCCTGGAGCTCTCCCAGCTGGCCGCGGGAGGGATGTACGACGACGTGGCCCCCGCCGCCGGGATCATCACCGGGGTGGGCCGTGTCTCGGGGCGCGAGTGCGTGGTCGTCGCCAACGACGCCACCGTCAAGGGCGGCACCTACTATCCGATCACCGTCAAGAAGCATCTGCGGGCCCAGGAGGTCGCCCTCCACAACAACCTGCCGTGCGTCTATCTCGTCGACTCGGGAGGCGCGTTCCTCCCCGAACAGGACGAGGTCTTCCCCGACCGCGAGCACTTCGGCCGGATCTTCTACAACCAGGCGACCATGTCCGCGCGCGGCATCCCGCAGATCGCCGCGGTCCTCGGCTCCTGCACCGCGGGCGGCGCGTACGTCCCGGCGATGAGCGACGAGGCGGTGATCGTCCGCAACCAGGGCACGATCTTCCTCGGCGGCCCGCCGCTGGTGAAGGCCGCCACCGGCGAGGAGGTCACCGCGGAGGAGCTGGGCGGCGGCGACCTGCACGCCCGCGTCAGCGGCGTCACCGACCACCTCGCCGACGACGACCGCCACGCGCTGCGGATCGTCCGCGACATCGTCTCCACCCTCGCGCCGCGCACGCCCTCCCCCTGGGAGCGCGTGCCCTCCGAGGAGCCCGCGCACGACCCCCGCGACCTGTACGGCATCGTCCCCGCCGACACCCGCACCCCGTACGACGTCCGCGAGATCATCGCCAGGATCGTGGACGGCAGCAGGTTCGGCGAGTTCAAGGCCGAGTACGGCGCCACGCTCGTCACCGGGTTCGCCCGCATCCACGGCCACCCCGTCGGGATCGTCGCCAACAACGGCATCCTGTTCGGCGAGTCGGCGCTCAAGGGCGCCCACTTCATCGAGCTGTGCGACCGGCGCAACACCCCGCTGGTGTTCCTGCAGAACATCAGCGGCTTCATGGTCGGCAGGGCGTACGAGGCGGGGGGCATCGCCAAGCACGGCGCGAAGATGGTCACCGCCGTCGCCTGCGCCCGGGTGCCCAAGTTCACCGTGGTCGTCGGCGGCTCGTTCGGGGCCGGCAACTACGCGATGGCCGGGCGCGCCTACTCGCCCCGGTTCCTGTGGATGTGGCCGGGGGCGCGCATCTCGGTGATGGGCGGCGAGCAGGCCGCCAACGTCCTGTCCACCGTGGGCGACGCCGACCCCGACGCCATCCGCGCGCAGTACGAGGAGCAGGGCAACCCCTACTACTCCACCGCCCGCCTCTGGGACGACGGGGTCATCGATCCCCTCGACACCCGTACCGTCCTGGGCCTGGCCCTGTCGGCCTCGGCCAACGCCCCCCTCGAACCCGTCGGCTACGGCGTCTTCCGGATGTGACCGCCCCATGACCCACTCAGCCCACTCGACTCACCAGACCTCCTCGGCACACGCGTCGCCGCCGCGCGGGGGCCGGATGTTCGACACCGTCCTCGTCGCCAACCGCGGCGAGATCGCTCTGCGGATCACCCGCACTCTCCGGAGGCTGGGCATCCGCTCGGTCGCCGTCCACAGCGACGCCGACACCGGGGCGCGGCACGTCCGCGAGGCCGACATCGCGGTGCGGCTCGCCGGCGGTTACCTCGACACCGACGGCATCCTCGCCGCCGCCGCCGCGACCGGCGCCCAGGCGGTGCATCCCGGATACGGCTTCCTCGCCGAGAACGCGGACTTCGCCCGGCGCTGCGCGGAGGCCGGGCTCGTCTTCGTCGGCCCGCCGCCGGAGGCCGTGGAGGCGATGGGCGACAAGATCCGCGCCAAGGCCACCGTCTCGGCGGCCGGGGTGCCGGTCGTGCCCGGCGGCGCCGAGCCCGGCGACGACCTGGCCGAGGCGGCCGGGCGGGTCGGCTTCCCCGCGCTGATCAAGCCGTCGGCGGGCGGCGGAGGCAAGGGCATGGTGCTCGTGCGCTCCGCGGCGGAGCTGCCGGAGGCGCTGGCGTCCGCCCGCCGCACGGCCGCCGCCGCGTTCGGCGACGCGACCCTGCTGATCGAGCGGTTCGTGGAGAACCCCCGGCACATCGAGATCCAGGTGATGGCCGACGCCTACGGCGGCGTCATCCACCTGGGCGAACGTGAGTGCAGCCTTCAGCGTCGCCACCAGAAGATCGTCGAGGAGGCGCCGTCGCCGCTCCTCGACGCCGAGACCAGGGCCGCGATGGGCGCGGCGGCGGTCGAGGCCGCCAGGTCCGTCGGCTACACCGGCGCGGGGACGGTCGAGTTCATCGTCCAGGGCTCGACCGGCGACTACTACTTCATGGAGATGAACACCCGCCTGCAGGTCGAGCACCCCGTCACCGAGCTGGTCACCGGCCTGGACCTCGTCGAACTCCAGCTCAGGGTCGCCGCCGGTGAGCCCCTCCCGCTCACCCAGGACGAGGTACGCCTCGTCGGCCACGCCGTCGAGGCCCGCGTCTACGCCGAGGACCCCTCCCGGGGCTTCCTGCCGACCGGCGGCCGGGTCCTCGCGCTGCGCGAGCCACCGGGGGTGCGGGTCGACTCGGGACTGATGGCCGGGGGCCTGGTCGGCAGCGACTACGACCCGATGCTGTCGAAGGTCATCGCCTGGGGCAAGGACAGGACGGCCGCCCTGCGGCGGCTCGATGGCGCGCTCGCGGCGACGGCCGTACTCGGGGTGCCCACCAACATCGCCTTCCTGAGGGCCCTGGTCGGTCACCCCGCCGTCCTCGCCGGAGACCTCGACACCGGTCTGGTGGAGCGCCACCTCGACGAGCTCGTCTCCCGCGAGGACGTCCCCGCCGACGTCCTCGCCGCCGCCGCCCTGGTGCTGCACCGCGAGCACGCGCCCGCGGGCACGCCCGCCGACCCGTGGGACGTCCCCGACGGCTGGCGGCTGGGCGAGGCGGCCTGGACCGTCCATCGGCTGGAGAGCCGCGACGGGGTCTGCGAGATCAGGGTCCGCGGCCTGCCCGCCTCGGGGGCCGAGGTCCGCCTGCCCGGCGCGGAGGCCGTGCGGGCACGGCTCACCGAGGAGAGCGGCGGCGAGGACGGCGACCTGCTCGTCACTCTCGGCGAGACCGCGAGACGCTACGCCGTCGCCAGGGACGGCGACGTCGTCTGGCTCGGCCGCGACGGCGACGCCTGGGCGCTCACCCGCCACCACCTGGGAGACCCCGGCGACCGGGCCGGCGCGGGAGGCGCGGGTGACGGGCTGGTCCGCAGCCCGATGCCGGGCACCGTCCTGGTGGTGAAGGCGGGCGAGGGGGAGCGGGTCGCCGAGGGGCAGCCGCTGCTCATCGTGGAGGCGATGAAGATGGAGCACACCGTGACCGCGCCGATCGGCGGGGTCGTCGCCGAGCTGCGGGTCCGCGCGGGCCAGGCGGTCGCGATGGACGCCGTGCTCGCCGTGGTCCGCGAGGAGGAGTCGTGACGGTCTCCGCTCAGGTCGCGGAGGCCGTACGGGAACGCGGGAAGGTCGCGACGCGGACGACCGGATGGGCCGTGACCCACGACGACGGCGGAGTCACGGCCGGATGGGTCGCCGAGGTCGGGATTCCGGCCACGGGGACCTCGAGGCACGAACCGGTGAGGGGGGAATGATGCGCGAGCCACAGAGGGTCGAGGCCGCGGGGCTGCCGGAACGGGTCACGATCTACGAGGTCGGGCCGCGCGACGGGCTGCAGAACGAGACCGCGGTGATTCCCGTCGAGGTCAAGGCCGAGTTCATCGCCCGGCTCGCCGCCGCCGGGCACCGCGTGATCGAGGCCACCAGCTTCGTCCATCCCAAGTGGGTGCCCCAGCTCGCCGACGCCTCGGAGCTGCTGGCGGGCATGGAACGGGTTCCCGGCGTGCGCTACCCGGTGCTCGTCCCCAACGAGCGCGGCCTCGACCGCGCGCTCGAACACGGCGTCGAGGAGATCGCGATCTTCGCCAGCGCCACCGAGACGTTCGCGGGCAGGAACCTCAACCGGACGCTGGAGTCGCAGTTCGCGATGTTCGAGCCGGTCGTCGCGCGGGCGCTGGAGCACGGCCTGAAGGTGAGGGCGTACGTCTCGATGTGCTTCGGCGACCCGTGGGAGGGGCCGACGCCCGTCGCCCAGGTCGTCTCCGTCGGGCGCAGGCTCCTCGACCTGGGCTGCTTCGAGCTGTCGCTCGGCGACACCATCGGTGTCGGCACCCCCGGCCACGTGGCCGCGCTGATCGAGGCGTTCGGCGGCCCGGACCGGCTCGCGGTGCACTTCCACGACACCTACGGCCAGGCCCTCGCCAACACCCTCACCGCCCTGCGCGAGGGCGTGACCGTCGTCGACGCCTCCACCGGAGGCATCGGCGGCTGCCCGTACGCCGAGAGCGCCACCGGCAACCTCGCCACCGAGGACCTGGTCTGGATGCTGCACGGTCTCGGTGTCGAGACCGGGCTTGACCTCGCCGCGCTGGTGGAGACCAGCACCTGGCTCGCCGCGAGGCTCGGCCGCCCCAGCCCGTCGCGGGTCGTCCAGGCCCTGGGCGAGCACCCGTCCCGCACCACCGCAGAGAACGCCGAGGAGTGATCATGCCCAAGCTGACCGAGGAGTACGAGGAGCTTCGCAAGACCGTCGAGGCGTTCGCCCGCGACGTGGTGGCCCCGGTGATCGGGGACCTCTACGAGCGTGAGCAGTTCCCCTACGACATCGTGCGGCAGATGGGCGCGATGGGCCTGTTCGGGCTGCCGATCCCCGAGGAGTACGGCGGCATGGGCGGCGACTACTTCGCGCTCTGCCTGGCCCTGGAGGAGCTGGCCAGGGTGGACTCCAGCGTGTCGATCACCGTTGAGGCCGCGGTGTCGCTGGGCGCGATGCCGATCTACCGGTTCGGCACGCCCGAGCAGCGCGCCCGGTGGCTGCCCCGGCTGGCCTCGGGCGAGATGCTCGGCGCCTTCGGCCTCACCGAGCCCGGCGGCGGCTCCGACGTGCCCGGCGGCATGCGGACCACCGCGGTGCTCGACGGCGACGAGTGGGTGATCAACGGTACGAAGGCGTTCATCACCAACTCCGGCACCGACATCACCGGCGTGATCGGCGTGGCCGCGATCACCGGCGAGCGGGCCGGAGGGAAGAAGGAGATCTCCACGATCCTGGTGCCGTCCGGCACGCCGGGCCTCACCGTCTCGAAGAAGTACTCCAAGGTGGGCTGGAACTGCTCCGACACCCGTGAGCTCTCCTTCGAAAACTGCCGGGTCCCCGCGGGCAACCTGCTCGGCGAGCGCGGACGCGGCTACGCGCAGTTCCTGCAGACGCTCGACGAGGGCCGCGTCGCGATCGCCGCCCTGTCCACCGGCCTGGCCCAGGGCTGCGTGGACGAGTCGCTGCGCTACGTCCGCGAACGCGAGGCGTTCGGTCACCCCATCGGCCACTACCAGGCGATCCAGTTCAAGATCGCCGACATGGAGGTCCGCACCCACACCGCCCGCCTCGCCTACCACCACGCGGCCGAGAAGATGCTCGCGGGCGAGCCGTTCAAGAAGGAGGCCGCGATCGCCAAGCTCGTCGCCGGCGACGCCGCCATGGACAACGCCCGCGACGCCACCCAGATCTTCGGCGGCTACGGGTTCATGAACGAGTACCCGGTCGGTCGTTTCTACCGCGACGCCAAGATCCTGGAGATCGGCGAGGGCACCAGCGAGGTCCAGCGGATGCTGATCGCGCGGGAGATGGGGCTCTCCGGCCTCTGACCCCGTTGCGGGGACCGGCCGGCGCGCTTTGCGGAAGTTTGACGAGGCGGCCCGGCGTGGCTCGGGACCCCGTCGGGCACGCTGCGGGTACAGCGGTTGCGAAGTGCCGGTGAACATCACTGCGAAGTGATGGGAGAAGCACATGCTGACAGGGTTGCCCGCACTGGGATCAGGGCTGGGACATCGCGTGGAGCTGGCCGAGGAGATCGAGGCGCATGCCGATCGGATCGACTGGCTGGAAGTGATCACCGAGCGCTTTCTGTTCGCCCCGGCCGACGAGCGTGAGCGGCTGAGAGGGCTGACCGACCGGTTCCCGGTCGTGCCGCACGGGCTGGAGCTGTCCATCGGCTCGGAGCGGGAGCCGGACGCGGCGTACGTGGAGGCGCTGGCCGCGCTGGTGGCCGACGCCGGCGCGCCGTGGTTCAGCGACCACCTGTCCTTCACCCGCACCGGCAGCGTCGACGTGGGGCTGCTGGTGCCGCTGCCGAGGACGAGGGAGGTCGCCCGGCGGCTGGGACGCAGGGCGGGGCGGGTGCAGGAGGCGGTGGGTCGGCCGTTCCTGCTGGAGAACATCACCTACTACGTGGACATGGCGACCCCGCTGACCGAGGCGCAGTTCATCACCGAGGTGATGGAGCACTGCGAGTGCGGCCTGCTGCTGGATCTGGCCAACCTCGACATCAACGCGCGCAACCACGGCTTCGACCCGCTGGAGTTCCTCGACGCCATCCCGGTCGAACGGGTCGTCCAGGTGCATCTGGCCGGAGGCGTCGACGGGGACGTCGACGAGGACGGGGAGCGGCTGTCCCTCGACAGCCACGGTGCCGCGATCCCGGCCCGGGTGTGGGGGCTGCTGGCGGAGCTGGTGTCCCGTACGCACCTCAACGCCACCCTGGTCGAACGCGACCAGAACTTCCCCGACGACTTCGGTGACCTGCTCGCCGAGATCGACCGCGCGCGAACCGTCCTGCGCTCCCGCCCCGTCGGCGACCCGTCGGCCGGGCGGATCGCCGACGAACCGTCCGGCCGACGGACCGTCGGCGGGGCGGCACAACCGGCGGGGGGCGCCTGATGGGCGTGCAGGACGCGCTCGCGGCGATGCTGACCCGCGAGGGTGAGTCCGCGCTGCTGCGCGAGGACCCCGAGAGGCTGCGGCTCCGGTACGGGCTGAGCGAGGCCGAGCTGGCCATGCTGGCCGGTGCCGCGGTTGGCGGTTACCGGGTGACGCGCGCCGGCGTGCTGGGCAAGCTGCGGTCGGCGATCGCCACCTGCCTGCCCGAGACGGTCGCCGAGCTCACCGGCGGTCACCGCGCCCTGTGGGAGGAGTTCGCCCGAGGTGTCGTACGCCGCCCGCAGCCGGCGGAGCGGCCGTTCGGTATCTGGGAGTCCGAACGGCTCACGGCCTGGCTCGCGGTCCACGCGACACCGCGGCTGGCCGCCTACGCCCGTTACGAGCTGGCGCGCGCCACGCTGGTCCACGACCGTGACGCGGCGCTGGCCGCCCGCGAGGCCGCCACCATGGCGGAACCCGGAGGCCGGACCGTGACCGGGGCGCTGCGGCTGTCGGCCGCCGTCCGGATCGGGACGTACACCCATGACGTCACCGCCGGGCCGCCGATCGGTGAGCTGCCCGCCGCGACGACGCGGGTGCTGTTGCAGCGCCGATGGCGGGCGCCCCTCCTGCGGGCCTACCGGATCGGAGACGGCACCGCCACGCTGCTCGCCCGCTGCGACGGCACCCGCGACGCCGTCCAGGTGATCGCCGCGGTGGGCGGCGACCGCGCCCGAGCCGCGGAAACGCTCACCCAGCTGGTAGTGGCCGGTCTGGTGTGGCCGCGATCCTGACTCCGCACGCGTCGCCCGGCGGGAGGATCCTTGCCGACTCTCGCGAGATCGCGACGGGGCGTCACCGCGAGGTGGAAGGCGGTGCCGGTCGTGACCGGCAGGGCTGGACGAGAGGCGCGTGCGGACCCCGTTCCGCCAATACCGGCCCCCGCCCCGGCATCCGGGGCGCGACCTCCCATGGGCGGTCGCCATCGATCCTCCGCGTCCGGCCATCCGGTGTGCCGGATCGCGGAGAAGCCGGCCCGGCATCGGGCCGTCATCCCGCCCTGCCCCGGCAGGCGTCGGCGAACGGAGGAACATCGTGAACGATGACACCACTCGTGAGGACAGGGGACCCGAGTTCGTGTTCGAGGCCGTCACTGGTCCCGACGGCAGGGAGACCACGGGCCGCTCGTGCTGCGGCGGTGGTCGCTGCGGCCACGACGACCCCGATGTGTGAGCCGGCCGTCTGAGGCGGCCGGACGGGAGGCAAGGGGTGGGTATGGGCCTCTCGTGGCCTTTTCTCCCTTGCCTCCCGTCGCATGGTTACCGGTTACGGAGGTCTCGCCGATGGGTGTCCCGGCCGCGCGAGCACCGGCTACGGCGATTCCGGGGAAAGACGTCCCGGTCTCATGAGGGTCCTGGGCCAGAAAAGGGGGTCAGTGCGAGGGGATCGTCGCGGTGAAGCCGTGCCCCGCGAAGGTGCCGGAGACGGCGGTGTCGTCCTCGGCGCGGAAGGGCTTCCATGACAGTTCCAGCGCGCGGGATCCGCCGCCACCGGTGACGGTGAGCCGGGCCGTGGCGTCGCCGCCGCTCAGGCGGACCTCGCCGTTCACGGTGAGGTCGCCGACGAAGCGGACGTCTCGCAGATCGACGGTGGCGGCCTTGTCGTCGAACGTCAGCGCGCCGCCGCGCAGGCCCGCCTGTGTGGCCGGCGCCCAGGGCGGGGTCCTGAGCGGGTTGCGCCTGGCGGTGGCGTCGGCGACGGTGGCGAAGGCGGCGGCGAGGACCCGGCGGTCCCGCGCGGGCAGGTCGGTGCCGCGCGCCTGGGGCACCCGCGCCACGGTCTCGGGGAAGGAGCCGACGGCGCGGTAGTTCGCGTCGTCACAGCGGGGTTTGTCGTCGAAGGCGTCCGGATCGGTGAGGAAGGCGCGCATCGCGTCGCGGACGCACTCGTTCACCAGGGCGCCGGTGGTGAGGTTGTGGCCGGCGAAGCGTACCCGGGAGAAGGTGGAGTCGGGGAAGCGCCGGGTCACCGCGGCGGCCTCCGCCGGGGTGGTGGAGTCGAAGTCCCCTCCCAGGGCGAGGACCGGCACCCGAGGGTGTTTCGCGCCCGGCGGCACGGGCGGGCTGACGCGAGGGGCCGGCCAGTCGGTGCAGACGTCCTGCATGCCGAGGATCGGACTCGCCGGAGGCGGTGCGGCCAGGTCGGTGACGGCGAACGGCCGGAACGGGCGTTCCCGCTTGTAGTAGCGATCCAGTTGGCGTCGCCGCTCGTCGGCCGGGGCGGTGCGCTCGAACGGGAAGGCGGTGTCGGCGCACATGTAGGAGAGCAGGCCCGCCAGTTCCGGCGCGCGCAGCGGCTGGCGCGGTGCCTCGTCGATCATTCGTGTGAGGCGGCGCAGCGGGAGCCGGTCGCCGTTCAGGTAGGCGGCGACGGCCGCGCTCGCCTCGCGGCCGACCATCGGCAGGTAGAGGCTGTGCGTCAGGTTCGTGAGGGACGAGAGCCGCAGCTGCGGATCGGGGTGGGCGCGCAGGTGCGGTACCAGCCTGGAGAGGAGGCCGGAGGGATCACCCGGCAGGCGGCGGCAGGCGCGTGAGGGGTCACAGGCCACGTCGAGCAGGTCGGCGCGGGAGCGGATCGGCGTGGTCACGTAACCGTCCTCGCCCGTGAGCACGATGCTGTCGAGCAGCACCCCGGAGAGGCCGTCCGGGTGGCGGGTGGCGTAGGCCTGGGCGAACACGGTGCCGTACGAGATGCCGTAGAACGTCACCTTCGGCACCCCCAGGGCTTCGCGGACGGCGTTCATGTCGGTGACGGCCTGGTCGGCGGTGAAGAACCGGGCGCGAGGACCCAGGTGGGCGACGCAGGCGCTCACGGTCTCCCGGCGCTCCAGGTCGAGCCCCGGGCAGAGCAGCGGGCTGGACTTCCCCAGCCCACGCGGCTCCACCACCAGGAGGTCGTGCCGGTCGAGCACCGGTCCCAGTGCCTCGGTCAGGAACGGCACCGCGGGGAGCGCCGGCGACGGCCCGCCCGGATTGGCCAGTATGGTCCCGGCCGATGGACGGCCGGCGTCCTTCCTGGGCAGCCAGGCGAACGCCACCGTGATCCGCTTTGAGGCGGGATCACTCCAGTCGAGGGGCACCGTCATCTCTCCGTCGCAGCGGGTCTTCGCGGCGGCACACGGATGTCGGAACCCGCCCGTGTCCTTCGTCTCTCCTGCCGTCTCCGCGGTCCCGGTCCGCGTGATCGTCTGGGATGTGTCGTGGTCGCGGTCGCGGGCGGCGGCGCTCTGGGTGGTGAGCGGCGAGACGAGAAGCGCCCCGCAGGTTGCCACGCCGACGAGCGCCGCCGCGACCCGGCGTGTGATGGATCGTTGGTCTGCGTTCATGCTTTCCAGGCTCGTCCGCGATCGGCCCCCTTTCCTCGGCACGGGGAACGGTTTCCCGCCTGGGAGCCGGGCACCGGCCGCTCTCCTCTTTTGGGAGTACGGTCCCAGAAGGGAGAACGGCCGGAAGGGCTCAGCCGGTGGTGCCCGGGGTGACGAACCCCGCCTCGTAGGCGGCGACCACGGCCTGGGCGCGGTCGCGGACGCCGAGTTTGGCGAACAGGCTGGTCACATGGTTCTTCACGGTGGAGGTCGCGACGTCGAGGGTTTCGGCGATCTCCAGGTTCGATCGCCCGCGCGCGATGAGGACGAGCACCTCCCGCTCGCGGTCGGTCAGCCCGGCGAGCTCGGGCGGCATCGTCGCGGGCCGGGGCCGTACGGCCCTGACGAAGGTGCCGATCAGCCGGGTCAGCAGCCGTGGCGCGACGACCGAGTCGCCGCGGTGCACCACCCGCACGCCCTCCAGGAGCTCCTCGGGGGAGATGTCCTTGGGCAGGAAGCCCGAGGCTCCGGCGCGCAGAGCCTCGACGACGTACTCGTCCAGGTCGAAGGTGCTCAGCGCGAGCACGCGCACGCCGGGCAGCTCGGCGGTGATCCGTCCGGTGGCGGTGACGCCGTCGGCCTCCGGCATGTGCAGGTCCATCAGCACCACGTCGGGGAGCAGGTCGCGGGCTAGGGCGAGTGCCTCCTCGCCGTCGCCGGCCTCACCCACCACGGAGAGGTCGTCCTGGGCGTCCAGGATCATCTGAAAGCCGGAGCGCACCAGCGCGTGGTCGTCGACGACCAGCACTCTGATCATGTCCCTTCCTCCCGTGAGGCCGGTTCGTGGCCCGGCTCCGGTCGTCCGGCGGTTCCCAGAACCGGGAGGGGCAGCCGGGCGTGGACCCGAAAGCCCTCGCCCGGCAGGGGACCCGTCTCCAGCCGCCCACCGCAGAGTGCCACACGCTCGGCCATGCCGCCCAACCCGAAACCCTCGCCGGGGTGGTTTTCGTGTCTCTTTCCGGCAGGGGGCACCCCGGGCCCGTCGTCGACGACCTCCACCTCGACCGCGGTGGGCCCGTACTCGACCCTCACCCTCACCGGGACGTTTCCCGCGTGCTTGCGCGCGTTGGTCAGGGACTCCTGGACGATCCGGTAGACGGCGTGGTCGACCGCCGCGGGCAGCCGCCCTGGGGTGCCGGTCACCTCCAGAAAGGCGGGCTGATCCGCCTCGCGGGCCCGGCCGACCAGCGAGGAAACCCTCCCCGAGAGGCCGGTTTCCTCGCCGGTGAAGGACGGGCTCTCGACGGGGGCCGGGTCGTCCGCCCGGTCGGCGCGCAGCACGTGCAGCAACTGCCGCATCTCCGCCATCGCCTCCCGCCCGGCGCGCTCGGCGCTGAGCAGGGCGGCCTCGGCCCCGGCGGGATCGCGGGCCATGGTCGTGCGCGCCGCCCCCATGAGGACCTGCATCGCGCTGATGTTGTGGGCGACCACGTCGTGCAGCTCGCGGGAGATGTGACGGCGCTCCGCCCGTACGATCTCCTCGGCGAGTTCGGCCTGCCTCCTGCGGATGGCCTCCGCGCGCAGCCGCGCCAGCCTGCCCAGCCCGACGAGCAGCAGCGGGACGAAGATCCCTACGGAACCGGAGTCCTGACGTTCGGCTCCGGTGGCGAGCTGGACGGCCGTCGACACCGACGGGTAGAACAGCCCCACCGCGACGGCCGCGACCCAGGCGCGCCGGGCCTCGCCGTACCTGCCCGCCGCGTACAGGGCCAGCATCGCCTGCAGGCCGTACCCCTTCCAGCCCGTCGACACGACGATCACGCAGTCACAGGCCACGGCGACGGCGACGGCGACGACCGGCCTGCTGCGCCGCCACAGCAGCGCCGCCGACGAGATCGTGAAGAACACGAACGCCAGGACGGAGAACCTGTCCTGCAGAACGGCGAGGGTGACGTACACCGCCCACACGCCCAGCGCGAGGAGCACGTCGGCGACCCGCGAACGGCTCGCTCCCGGCCATCGTGTTCGGAGCCAGGAAAGCCCGCGCACGAACCACGCCCCCGCCTTCGTGCGCGCCCCCGTGAGAGTGCCTCGCGCGTTGTCGAGGGTGGCCCGCACTCCAGAGGAAACCTTCATCGTCGCGGTCGTTCGCGGCACCGCCGGGCGCGGATCCCGCCCGCGGGGCTCATCCGGCCGGTGAGGCTCACCGGGGGGCCTGCGGGGGAGGGGCGAATCCGGTGCGCGACCGATCGGGGGCGTTGTGAGGGAGGGGCTCGGGTGCTCGGGGCATAGGAGACCAGGCTTCCAGACCGCAGGCCTGCAGACCACGTCATTTGGTGTGGCTCATCCCTTTCGAAGGATTCCATGAAGATCGTGCGGCGGCGGAACGCGCGCTCGGCGCCTGCGGCGCCGTCGATCGTCGCTGTCTCGCCGATCAGCCGGGCGGTGCCGGGTGGTGAAACTTTCAACGGATGTCAGGAGTGTTCGCACAGGTCAGCGCGCGAGGAAGTGAGGCGCCGACGGCGGGGACTACAGCGGAAGAGGCGTGCCACCTATGGTGGGAGCGCTCCCATGCCTCCTTCGAAGGAGCCGATCCATGCCAAGAAGATCAATCCTGGCCACGCTCTGCGCGGCTTTGGTGATCGCGTCAGGTGCGGCGCTCGCCGGCGCCTCCGGCGCGTCCGCCGCCGATTCCCCGTTCTACGTCGATCCGGACACCGGTGCCGCCAAGTGGGTCGCGGCCAATCCCGGCGACTCCAAGGCGCAGGTGATCCGGACCCGGATCGCCTCCGTGCCGCAGGCCCGGTGGTTCACCACCACCAACACCTCCACCGTGCGCGGCCAGGTGTCGTCGTTCGTCGGAGCGGCGGCGTCGGCGGGCAAGATCCCCATCCTCGTCGTCTACAACATCCCCAACCGCGACTGCAGCGGCGCCAGCACGGGTGGCGCGCCCAACCACACGGCCTACCGTCAGTGGGTCGACGAGGTGGCCGCGGGTCTGCAGGGACGCCCGGCGACGATCATCCTGGAGCCGGACGTGCTCCCGATCATGACCAGCTGCATGAACTCCTCCCAGCAGCAGGAGACGAACGCCTCCATGGCGTACGCGGGCAAGAAGCTGAAGGCGGGCTCGTCCTCGGCGAAGGTCTACTTCGACATCGGGCACTCGGGGTGGCTGTCAGCGTCGGAGGCCGCCAACCGCCTGAGGGCCGCGGACGTGGCGAACAGCGCGGACGGCATCTCCCTGAACGTCTCCAACTACCGGTGGACCTCCACCGAGGTCTCCTACGCCAAGAACATCATCTCCGCCACCGGGATCTCCAGGCTCCGCGCGGTGATCGACACCAGCCGCAACGGCAACGGCCCGCAGGGCAGCGAGTGGTGTGACCCGCCGGGGCGGGCGATCGGCACGCCGAGCACCAACGCCACCGGCGACTCGATGATCGACGCCTTCCTGTGGATCAAGCTGCCGGGCGAGGCCGACGGCTGCATCGCCGCGGCCGGGCAGTTCGTCCCGCAGCGCGCCTACGACCTGGCCATGGCCGCTGGACCCGGCCCGGATCCCACCCCGACCCCGACCCCCACGGTGACGCCGACGCCCACGCCGACTCCCACTCCGGGTGGCGGCAAGGCCTGCACGGCCAGCTACCAGCTGATCGGCTCCTGGCCGGGCGGTTTCCAGGCCGAGGTGACCGTGCGGAACTCGGGCGGCGCGGCCCTCACGGGCTGGACGGTGAACTGGTCCTTCCCCAACAACCAGAGCATCACCCAGCTCTGGAACGGACAGCACACCCAGAGCGGCGCGAGCGTCTCGGTGCGGAACGTGTCCCACAACGGCAACCTCTCCGCGGGTGCCACGGCGAACTTCGGGTTCACCGGCAACTGGTCAGGAAGTAACGGCGCGCCCTCCTCGGTCAGCTGCACCGCCGCCTGACCAGGTGGTGCGGCCCTGATCCGGACGGCTCGCGCGGTATGCCCCCCGCGCGAGCCGTACCGGATTCTTCCGCCTTCCCTCCGACCGCGTAGCCGAAAGGGAGAACCGGTCTCATGGGTCCGTTCCGCGCCTTACCCTGGGATTTTGCCCGGCCGGAGCGGGCCCGCAGGGGCCGCTCGCATGGCCGCGGTGGCCTTCGTCATGATCTGTCGCATGCTCTCGACCTCCTCGGGGGTGAGCTGGTCGATCAGGAAGGCGCGCACGACGGCCACGTGCCCCGGCGCGGTCCGCTTGAGGCAACGGATGCCCTCCTCGGTGAGCACGGCGAGCACGCCCCGCTCGTCGGAGGGACAGGCCTCCCTGGTGACGAGCCCTCTCCGCTCCAGCTGGCCGATCTGATAGGTGAGGCCGCTCTTCGAAACGATCAACCGGTTGGCCAGCTCGGTCATCCGCATCCGCCCGCCGGGGTCCTGGGAGAGTTTCGCCAGGATCTCGTACTGGGCGTGGGTCAGATCGGCATCGACTTTCAACTGATCCTCGACGCGTCGCTCCAGGAGGTGTGTCGCGGCCACATAAGCCATCCATGCGGCCATCTCGCTCTCATTGAGCCATTTCACGTCGCTCACCGGAACATTCTACTGCTTGTTCAAATTTGAACTAACCGCTATGGTTTGTACAAATTCGAATGACAGGAGGAGTCAGAATGCTTGACCAGCTAAGACCGTATGTCCTGTTGCTGGCGAGGATCGCTCTCGGCGTAATCTTCGTATTCCACGGCTCACAGAAGTTCCTGAGCTCGGGGCTGGCCCAGACCACCGCGGCCTTCGACGCCATGGGGATCCCCCTCGCGGTCGTCTCCGCACCGGCGGTCGCCATCATCGAGGTCGTGGGCGGTATCGCGCTCATCCTGGGCGCGGCCCTGCCCGTGTTCGGCTTCCTGCTCACGCTCGTCATGCTCGGTGCCCTCGTCTTCGTTCACCTCTCCAACGGCTTCTCGGTGAGCGAGGGCGGCTACGAGTACGTGCTGGCCCTCGCCGCGGGCACCATGGTCATCGCCCTCAGCGGCGGCGGAGCCCTCGCCGTCGACGCCCTCTGGCAGCGCCGCCGCCAGCCGGCCACCGTCTGACCCTGTAAGAACCTGTAAGAACCTGTAGGACACCGTCGGACCCTGTCCGACACCGCCGTCACCATCCGACCGGCCGTCGTACGGAGCCGGCTCCTGGAGCGGTCACCGCTCCGGGTGGTTCGGCCGGTCGCCGGAATTACGGATGCCGGGTCTTTCCCCAGCGGGAGGGCCCGGCCGACCGGAACCAACGACATCGAACATTACGAGGTCCCGATCCCGGACAATGGGCATAGCTGTTCTCGACAGCGCTCAAGAGTTGGGGGTCGGTGTGCGTCTGATCCAGAGAATCGGCAGGGATTTCAAGGCCCGGCAGCATATCGACGCGTACGCTCTCACCGTCGTCCTCTTCGCTTTCGCCTTTCTCTCGATATTCGCCGACAAGCTGGAAGACGACCTCAGATGGGCGGCCCTGTTCTCCGGGGTCGGGCTGCTCCTCTACCGGCTCACCCTCACCGACGAGCCCGCGGAATCGCGCACCGACCTTCTGCACGACCGTTCCGTGTACGACAGGGTGCCGCTCTCCTCGCTGCTCGCCCAGGCCCGTGACGTGCGCGTGTTCGCGCCCTCCGCGGTCAACCTGCTGTCGGCGCAGACCTGCGAGCTGATACGCAACACGGTCCTCGCCAGGGAGCGGGGAAGCGCCAGGATCGTCATTCTCGACCCCACGGAGAAGGCGGCGGTCCGGCAGGCCGCGAAACAGCTGGACGATTCGGTCGAGTTTCCCGTCCAGCGGCTTCCCGCCGCGCTGGAGAGCACGACGGAACGCCTACGGTTGATGAGCGGCTGGAAAACGGCGGGCCGGTTCGAATACCGCCTTCTTTCCTACAACCCGGGATTCAGCCTCGTCCTTGTCGACCCGGAAACCCCCGGGGGCCGTGTCATCGTGGAGATTCACGGTTTCCACAACACGTCCATCTCCTCGCGCATGCACCTCGAGCTGACCCGTGGCCGCGACGAACGCTGGTACACCTACTGGGTGAGCCAGTTCGACCACATGTGGGAGGCGGCGAGAGCGGACGACGTCACGCCGTCCTCCGCAGAAGCTCCTCGGCCTGCGCCCGCAGATGCCCGGGAAGCCCGGGAGTGACCGCGCCGAGCGCCCGCGAGGCGAACTCCTCCGACAGGGTGGGCCGCCCCAGCAGGGCGTGGACACGTGCGGCCCGCACCAGCAGGGGGCCACTGTCGGAGTCGCTGTCGGAGCCGTCGGCGAGGGCGTCGAGGATCTCCTGCTGGGCGGCGTCGAACCGCTGCTCCAGGGCGAGGGCGAGCGCTCTGGCGGCGATCGTGCCGGGCCGCTGGTGCCTGCGTACCCGATCCAGGTCGCGCAGGGCCTCCACCGGCTTTCCGAGGTCGGCCAGGATCTCACCGCGCAGCGCGAGTGCCTCGGCGGGGGGCTCGTCCGCGAGCGCCACGGCCCCGTTGAGCAGGGCGAGGGCGGCGCGCGGCTGTCCCAGATGCCACAGGGCCTGCCCGAGCGCCAGATGCGCCGGCAGGTCGTTGGGAACCCAGGAGAGGGCGGCGCGCAGCCGCTCGACGGCGCTGTCGTAGTGTCCCAGCGCCAGCCAGAGCCGCCCTTCCCCAGTCAGCGCGGAGGCCACGCCGTTGAACCGCTGCAGCGTCGCGAACAGGTCGGCCGCCTCCTCGAACCGGCTGCGTGCGCTCTCCGTCTCACCTTCCGCCGACGCCACCTCTCCCAGGATCAGCAGGGCCTCGGCACGCACCCACGTCTCCCCGCTCCCCGAGGCGCGGACCGCCTCCTCCGCGAGCCCGCGGGCCGTCTCCCAGCTCTCTCTGGCCAGTGCGAGCCGCGCGTCGCCGAGATAGGACGCCGGGGGCCGCGACTGGCGCACCGACCCGATCAGACGGTCGTGCTGCAGCTCGTACCAGCGGATCCCCAGCCGGTGCTCGCCGCGCAGGATGTGGGAGTCCTCCAGGGCCTTGGCGACGGCGTTCGGCATGCCGGCCGTCTCGTGGAGTCCTTCGTAGACGGTGTTGCGCGTCCCGTGCTCGGTGACGAAGGTCCTGCGCAGCCAGGAGCGGATCTCGCTCGACGTGACACCGGATCCGGCCGAGACGCGCGCGAGCATCCGATCGCAGAATCCGGTGAGGAACCGGTCGACGTTCACGTGCAGGTTCACGTGGTCCACGCTGATCTCCCTGAGCCCGGAGGGCAGCGACTCCCACAGCGCGGAGCAGACGACCTGCAACTGGACCGGTTCGATCGTGTTCAGCGTCAGCGTGGTCGTCTGCCCCTCGTCGTTGGAGATCGGGACGGTGCGCAGGTCGTCGACGAGCCGTTCCGCGGCCCCGGGGGCGAAGAACCTGCCGGTGCGCTCAACCGGCCTCGTGGTGGCGTCGAGCGCCGCGGCGCGCGTGAGCGGCGGCAGCTGGAACCGCGCCCGCGAACCTCGGCCCAGCGGGCGCTCGTGCGGCAGGACGGAGGCCAGATACTCCTCGCGCAGGGAAAGCAGCAGGTGGAGGCCGTCGTGATCCTCCACCGCCCGCGCCAGCTGGCGCAGGAGCTCGTTGCGGTCCTCCTCGCGGTCGAGCGGGCCGCCGAACAGCTCCTCGGCCTGGTCGAGGGCGACCAGGACGGGCACCGGGTCGCCGTATCTGTCGGTGCGTTCCGGGCGTTCGGCCAGGAAGTCCGAGATCGTGAGCCCCGCCAGCGCGGGCAGTGGCCGGTCGGGGGCCCAGGCCGACAGAAGCGCCAGCACATAGGGGTTGCCGGGCATCTTCGGACGCAGCGAGGCGATGCCGTGGGGTGAC
This sequence comes from Streptosporangium sp. NPDC000095, assembly GCF_042899335.1. Taxonomy (NCBI): domain Bacteria; kingdom Bacillati; phylum Actinomycetota; class Actinomycetes; order Streptosporangiales; family Streptosporangiaceae; genus Streptosporangium; species Streptosporangium sp. NPDC000095. The sequence continues at coordinate 375,964 of NZ_JBIAZS010000004.1, read as the reverse complement.
ACGCGGGCGATGGGCAGCACGTCGGCGCGCTCGGGCTCCACGCGGGGCAAGACACCCGCCTGCAGAAGGGACGTCTTGCCGACCCCGGAGGCCCCGAACAGCACGGTGAGGCCGGTGGCCTGCCAGATGGTGGCGATGTCGCGGGCCTCGCGTTCCCGTCCGAAGAACAGGGTGTGCTCGCTCCGGTCGTAGGGACGCAGCCCCACGTAGGGCCGGATGGTTCCGTCGCCGGCGCGTGTCGCGGTCGTCATGACGTCCGTCCCATTCTCCGCCGGAGCTCCGCGCAGAACTCCGAGGCGGTCCCCAGGAAGATCGAGATGTTCCAGCGGTCGAGATAGTGGGTGATGTAGCGCCTGGCCTTGCTTTCCGCGCTCTCGGTGCTCTTCGCGCTCCCGGTGCTCCCGGTGCCGCCCGTGGGGCGGCTCACCTCGGGCATGAGCTGCACGCTCACGTGCCGCCGCTTGTTGCTGCGAGGTGTGTTGCGCACCAGGCCGTGGAACAGCACCCGAAATGTCCAGTCCTGCAGGCTGTAGCCCACGAAGAGCAGCGGCCGGGTGGTCATCGCCCGCAGGATCGGGATCGGCAGCGGATGCCGCCCGTCGGTCGCGACGGCGTCCACCATGTTGACGAGGTACGTCAGGTAGTCGGCCTCGGTCAGCACCAGCGACGCGGGCTCCGCCCAGCTCCCGTGGAGGTGGTAGACGATGGGCCGCTCCACCGTCGGCTCCGGCAGGAGAGGGGCCGCGCCGGGGTCGGTGTCCCACCAGGGGGAGACGGCGACGTGGGGATCCTTGCCCTCCGCCCGCAACGCCTCGGCCAGGAAGTCGTCGTAGTTCGTCGTGAGGAACGTCGTGAGCGGGAAACCGGCGAGCAGCCGGTGAGGCTCGCCGGGATCAGTCACCGGAGGCCGGCCGTGCGAGCGCAGGTGGCCGCAGACCGTCTCCTTGAGGTCGACCGGATCGCGCACCACGGCCTCGCCGTACTGCATCACACGGGCCAGGTCGCCCGCGTCGGAGAACGGATAGCCGTAGCGGAGGGCGTACTGGTTGCTGAGAGCGGCGCCGGTGGGCAGGGTGCCGGCACAGGCCCCCGCTCCGAGAAAAGGGGCGCAGTCACCCCTGCCGAGCTGGTCGATCAAACGTTCCCAGTCGGTGTCGTCCACGGCTCCACCATGTTTGTCGACAAAGAGCGTGAGTATCGCACTCCAATGTCGCACATCGCCGGGGTGTCACAAAGGTTTTGATATGAACGAATCAAATCCGGCCACCGGGCCGGTGTCCTCGTCCTCGACTATTTCCCGCAGCGCGAGTCCAAGAGCGGAATCGTCGATCCCATCAAGATCGGCTAGGTTCATCCCTGTGAGGTCGATCAGGCCTTTGTGGTAATCGGTGTCGGCTATGACGGTTTCGTCGCTCATGCGGTCTCCCTCGCACCCCTGCGTTTCCGGCTCTCCGTGTGTCCCCGCCCTGGCCCATCGTTACACTCTTCCGGTGGTCGGACGAGTGCCTCCGAAGATAATTTGGAAGACGGGCCGGTATGGTTTACGGATAACAATCCTTTTTAAGGTGTGACAGTTATCTCCTTTTGGGACATAGCCATAAGACTCTGACCTCTTTGTTTATGCGCGTGTGAGGGGCGGGCGTCTAGGCTGATCCCAAATCGGGTGAGTGGAGGCGGTCGCGTGCCCATTTCACAGTCGTCGGGGTCTTCCCGGACAACGGGACGCCAGCCCCAGATCTGGGGCAAGGTTCCCCAGCAGAACAAGAACTTCACCGGCAGGGAAGATCTTCTCGACAAGCTGCACACGGGGGTCACCGCCGAGGTCACCGCGGTGGTTCCGCACGCCCTCCACGGGTTCGGCGGCGTCGGCAAGACCCACGTCGCGATCGAGTACGCCTACCGCTTCCGGCACGAGTACGACCTGGTCTGGTGGATTCCCGCGGACCAGCCGATGCTGGTGCGCTCCTCGCTGGCCGCGCTCGCCCCGCACCTGGGAGTCCCCTCCTCCTCCTCGATGGGCGTGGAGGACGCCTCGGCGGCCGTGCTGGACGCGCTGCGCCGCGGTGAGCCCTACTCCCGCTGGCTGCTCGTCTTCGACAACGCCGAGCAGCCGGAGGACATCAACGAGATCATCCCGCGCGGTCCAGGGCATGTCCTGATCACCTCACGCAACCACGCCTGGCAGAGCGTGGTCGACACCCTGCCCGTCGACGTCTTCACCCGGGCCGAGAGCATCGAGTTCCTCAGCAAGCGGGTGCCCAGCTCGACCAGCCTCGACGACAGGAACCGGCTGGCCGAGGAGCTCGGCGACCTGCCGCTCGCCCTGGAGCAGGCCGGGGCCCTGCAGACGGAGACCGGGATGTCCGTCGAGCAGTATCTCCGGCTGCTGCGGGAGCAGACGGCCCAGCTGCTCGGGGCCAACAAGGCGCCCGATTACCCGCTGTCCATGACCGCGGCGTGGTCGCTGTCGGTGTCGCAGCTCAAGGCGAAACTGCCCGAGGCCGTGCAACTCCTGCGCTGTTGCGCCTTCTTCGGACCGGATCCGATCCCTCGCGACGTCTTCGGAGTGCTCACCGAGGAGTTCGCTCCGGGGTCGTCTCTCGGCGCGATCCTCGCCGACCCGATCCTGCTGAGCAAGGCCATCAGGGAGCTGGGGCGTTACGCCCTCGTCCGGATCGACTCCGAGAACCGGACCATCCAGGTGCACCGGCTGATCCAGGCACTTCTGCGCAACGAGCTGAGCGACGAGGAGCAGGCGTCCTTCCTCCATGAGGTGCACCTGCTGCTGGCGGCGGCGGTGCCGGGCCTCCCCGACAACAACGTCCTGTGGCCACGCTACGCCGAGCTGCTCACCCACGTGACCCCCGCGGCGGTCGAGGTCAGCCAGGATCCCCGCGTTCGCGCCTTCGCCCTGGACGTCGTGCGCTACCTCTACTCGTCGGGGGGCTACCAGTCGGCGAGAAACCTTGTCGGGCGCCTGATCGAGAGGTGGCGGGCCGACAGCGGGGACGAGGACCAGTACGTGCTCTCCGCGCAGCGGCACTTCGGGATCATCCTGCGCGAGCTCGGCGACTACCGGGCCTCCTTCGAGCTCAACCGCGAGACCCTGGCGCACATGCGGGAGGTCCTCGGACCCGACCACGAGGAGACCCTGCTGATCACCAACAGCCACGGCGGCGACCTGAGGATGCGAGGTGACTTCGCGGCCGCCCTGGCGCACGACGAGGAGTCGCTGCGTCAGCACCGGACGCTGTTCGGCCAGAAACACCGCCGGACGCTGCGGACCATGAACAACCTCGCGCTCGACTACATGCTGCTCGGCGACTACCAGAAGGCGAGCGAGCTGCAGCAGACCGCCTACACGTTGCAGCGCTCCGGCGATTCCAAGTCGAGCCAGCAGTCCATCCTCACCTCATGGAACGGCCTGGCCCGCATCGTGCGGCTCAGGGGCGAATACTCGGAGGCCTGCGACATCGGCGAGGACGCCTACGACTTCAGCGTCCAGGAGCTCGGGGCCGACCACCCCAGGACCCTGCGTGCGGCCAAGGACCTGTCCATCGCCAAGCGCAGGGCGGGACTGATCGACGAGGCGTTCGAGATCGCCCAGCGGACGTTCGAGCTGGAGGAGCGCATCTTCGGCCGCGACCACCCCGACACGCTCGCGGCCGCCCTGTGCCTGGCCAACGCGCAGCGCACCAGGGGTGAGGTCGACGAGGCGCTGGGACTGTTGCGCGATACGGCGGCCCGTTATCCCAGGCGCTACGGGGACGAGCACCCCTTCACCTTCGGCTGCAACATGAACCTCGCGCTACTGCTGCGGGTCAACGGAGACATCGAGGAGGCGACCGAGCTCGACCTGAGATCTCTGGAGGGCTTCGACCGCACGCTGGGACGTGAGCACCACTACTCGCTCACCTGCGCGATCAACCTCGCCAGTGACCTCGCCGCCGGTGGAGAGGTCTCCCAGGCCGGGCGACTGGGTGAAGAGACCCTGGCCCAGTTGCGGGAGCTTTTGGGCATCGACCACCCGCTCACCCTCGCCTGTGCGAACAACCTGGTCATCGACCTGCGGACGCGGGGGGCCTCGGCGGAGGCGGAGACACTACGGGCCGACACCTTCGAGCGCTATCGGCGGGTGCTGGGCGAGGAGCACCCCGACACGACGGTGGCGCTGAGGGGGGAGCGGCTCGACTTTGACTTCGATCCGCCCGCGCTGTGACCGGCATGCCCGCGCTGTGACCGGCGCGTCCGGGCGGCCGCGCCGCATTTCCCGTGCGCCGGACGTCATGTCGTGACCGATCCGCTCCGGCCGCTAGCCGTTGCGTTCGAGCCAGCGCGCGTAGTGGTCGTCGGAGCGTTCACGGCTCATGGCTCGTGCGCGGGCCGGCACGCTCTCCCTCGACCAGTCGTCGAGGCGCTGCGCCATACCGGCCGTGAAGTTCTCACCGGCGGGGGTGAGCCGCCCGCTGCCGAGGAGGGTGGCGGTGACGAGGTGCGAGGCCTCGCGCCACTGGAAGAACTCCGCGTTCGCGCGCAGGGCCGCCGCCCCCGACTCCCATTCGCGCTGGCGCATCCAGAAGCCCGCCACCCCCAGGAAGGCGTACGCGCCCTGGAGCAGTCCCGGCACGGGGCGTGGATCTTCGCGCCAGGGAGCGTAGTAGCGGGAGCCGTCGTCGGGCAGGGTGAGGGGAACGAGGTCGAGCAGGGCCGAGAGCTTCGCGTGCTGCGTCTCGTGCGTCAACGTGACCGCGAGCCAGGACGCGTCCGGCGGCGTCGACAGGGCCACGCACCCGAAGGTCTCCCGTGAGGACGAGCTCGACTGGCCCCTGGCGGGCGCGACGAGCGGCGTGAGGACCGTGATCGCCGTGGCCACCTCCTCGGCCACGGTCCGGTGGTGACGCACCAGCAGATCCCATGCCTCATGCAGCGTCGACTGCCACCGCTCGGTCTCGGCCTCGGTGAGACGCCCGCCGATGTTGCCCGTCCCCGGCATCCGGTAAGGGTCGAGGTCGTCGATGACCAGGCGGAGGGAGATGCCGTCCGCCTCGCTGAACAGCGAACGCAGCCCTCGCCAGCCCGGGGCGTCCTGGCGGGGGTCGCCGGGAATCCTGACGATGATCCCGTCCGCGGTGATCTCGGTGTCGTCCGGGCCGCACTCGACCGTGGCCACCGAGACGGTCGGCGACAGGATCGCCTGCCCCAGTGACGGCAGTGTGACCACCCCCTCCACCGCCGGTACGTCGATCTCGCAGGCGGTTCCGGAACGGATCGCCGCCGCGGCGGCGAGGGCCGCGAGTTGTCCCGGAGCCGCGTCGCGGTCGCCGGCGTCGAGCAACTTGACCGTACGGCGCGCCCAGGCGCCCACCGACGGGTGGCGCAGGACCGCGTTGACGACGCCGGGGTAGCGGCGCTGGACGGTGGCGAGCAGGTCGTAGGCGCGGCGGGTGGCGGCGGCGTCGGGATGGCCGCTCGCCCGCGCGGTTTCCAGCACCCCGCGTACGAGCAGGATGTGCTTGCTGTGCTGTGCGGCGGACAGTTCGGCGACCGCGGTGGTGCCCCCACCGCCGGCGGCGAGTTCTGAGAACGTGCCGGCCGCGATCCGGTGCTCACGCAGGTTCATCGTGCCCTTTCTCTGCCGTTTCGATCGGGCCCGCAGATCGGCTTCGACCGTTCCCTTGATGTGCCCGATGAGGCGGAGGAGGTCGGGGGAGTAAACGGAGGGGTTGGCGAAACCGTGGCCGGAGCGGTAGCGGTGGGCGTAGTGGCCTCCTCCGCAGACGCGGGAGACCGGGCACGCCCGGCAGGTCGGGGAGAGGGCCAGTTCGCCGATCTGGCGGGCGGCGATCGAGGGCAGGAGCAGGACGTCGTCGAAGGAGTCGCGCGCCACGTGCAGACCGGTTTCCGGTGCTCCCCGGTAGGCCGACTTCAGGGCGTCCGACTGCTCGATGCCGCCGTCGGTCTCCACGACGACCATCGCGACGGGGGACAGGCCCATCTGCTCGCTCGACGACGAGCGGCCGAGCAGTCCGCGAATGATCTCGTTGAACGTCCTGACCCAGGTGGGGCGCCGCGACGCGGCGTACCAGCGGTCGAAGATCGGGATCAGCCAGTCGGCGTACGGTGTCGCCTCGGTGTCCGGGGTCCGGCCGGGAGGTGGCGCGGACCAGTTGCCGTGCGGGAGCAGGAAGTCGACGGCCGGTGGGTCGAAGGCGAGGAGCGCCTCGTAGGCCCCGATCGGGTCGTTCCTGAGGTCGACGGTGCACAGCAGGCCGCTGAAGAGGTGCCTGAAGGTGGGAGAGCCCAGCAGTCCGAGGGCGCGCAGCACGTCGGCGTGGCTTCCCCGGCCGTCGGCGCGGCGGCGGCCCCGGTCGTGCATGGTCTCGTCGCCGTCGAGGCTGACCCCGACCCGGACGCCCAGCTCGTCGAAGAGGCGGAGGTGGCGGAGGTCGAGCAGGGTGCCGTTGGTCTGCAGGCCGACGGTGGTCCTGGTGGCGGGGCCGACCGCGGAGCGGACCAGCGTGACGAGCTCGCGGATCGCCTCACGACCGGCGAGCAGGGGCTCGCCCCCGTGCAGGATGAGCTCAATGTGGGCCAGGTTGTGGCGGTGGGCGTGCTGGGCGATTCTCTCGGCCGTGGCGGTGAAGATCTCCCGTGACATTTGTTTCGGTCGCGTCTGCCAGGAGGAGTCGGCCATTTCGTACATGTAGCAATATTTGCAGGCAAGATCGCACCTACTGTGGATCTTCAGGATGAACTGCCGGAACGGAGTCGGCCGCCAGCCATCGGCCATCAGCCCTCCGATATCGAGAGTCGACGGCCACTCGCGCATCGCTGATCAGCCCCCTGCCGAGACCACGTTATGTGACGCCCGAAAGATGTTTCCACGATAGATGATGCTCGGCCGTCGTTCCAGATTGAAGGAAAAACCAGTGATCATGTCGATGAAGGGGTAGGAATGCGCGGGGCTGAAAACTTGACTATTGGGGCAAAGTCATGCCAGATAGGGAATGGCGCAAGAGAGGTGTGCCACGTTTGCCGGAGAAACCTGACCCCATAATCCCCCTGCCTCGAAGCGTGTTCCCCGCGACGCTCGATGTCGGGGGATTGCTGGACTCGGGGTGGCGGCCGGCGGCTTTCCGGCAGTTCATCCTGAAGATCCACAGCAGGTGTGACCTCGCCTGCCGCCATTGCTACATCTACGAGATGGCCGACCAGTCGTGGAAGGCCCAGCCGCGGCGCATGTCGAAGGCGATCGTCGACTGTACGGCGAGACGCGTCGCCGAGCACGCGCTCGCCCACGAATTGGCCGAGGTCGAGGTCATCCTGCACGGGGGAGAGCCCCTGCTGGCCGGGCCCGATCTCATCTCCTACGCCGTGCGCACCATCAGGGGGGCCGCCGCCGACGTCGGGACCCGCGTCCGCGTCGGCGTGCAGACCAACGGGTTGCGCCTGGACGAGGCCTACCTGAGGCTCTTCGAGAGCCTGGAGATCCGCGTCGGGGTGAGCATGGACGGCTACGCCGAGGGCCACGACCGGCACAGGCGTTACGCGGACGGCCGGGGCAGCCACGCGATCGTCGCGGACGCGCTCCGCAGGCTGACCGCGGGCCCGTTCCACCACCTGTTCAGCGGCCTGTTGTGCACCGTCGACGTCCGTAACGACCCGCTGGCGACCTACGAGGCGCTCCTCGCCTTCGACCCACCGGCCGTCGACTTCCTGCTCCCGCACGGCAACTGGTCCGCCCCGCCGCCGTACCGCCTCCCGGACGACGAGGTGACACCGTACGCCGACTGGCTGATCCCGATCTTCGACCGCTGGTACGGCTCGGCCGCCGACCAGACGGAGATCCGGCTGTTCCGCGAGATCCTGCGCCTGCTGACGGGAGGCGCCTCGCGCAGCGAGACGGTGGGGCTCTCACCCGCCAGGATGGCCGTGGTGGAGACCGACGGCAGCATCGAGCAGTCGGACATCCTGAAGTCCAGCTACCACGGAGCGGCCGCGACCCGGCTGCATCTGCTCCGCGACTCCTTCGACGACGCGCTCAGGCATCCGGCCATGGCCGCCCGGCAGATCGGCGAGCTCGCGCTCGCCCCCGCCTGCCTGGCCTGCGACCTGCGTTCGGTCTGCGGCGGAGGGCTGTACGCGCACAGATACAGCGAGGCCACCGGTTTCAAGGGCCCCTCGGTCTACTGTCCCGACCTCTACCGGTTGATCACCCACATCCGTACAGGTTTCGCGAGAGACGTCGCCCGGCTGAAGGGAAGTCGATGAGGCTCGGTGCGCAGGGAGTGTCCGACACGACGGTTCTCGCGCTGGCGGCCGGTGAGGGCGGAGCCGACGCCGTGGCCGAGCTGAGCGCGTTCCAGCGCCTCAAGAACAGGATGTTGATTCGCGGGGTCGTGACAGAGGCGCGCTCGGCGAGCCACCCCGGCGCCGCCCTGGCGGCACGCGCCTACGACCTCCTGGCGGATCTGGAGGTGGAGGCGGGCGAGGAGGTCGAGCGCGTGCTGCGCTATCCGGCGGTGGGGGCGTGGGCGTGGCGGACCTACCGGTCCTTGCGGAGCGGGAACGGCACGTCCGACGATCCCGCGCAGCTGGGCGCGCCGGCCGTGGTGGCCGCGGTGCGGGCCCGGATCGCCTGCCGGGTCCGGCTGCCCGTCCGTGACGGCGCGATCATGCTGCCGTCGCTGGGACGTCTCACCCTCCCCGAGGGGGCGGAGGAGACGGTCGACATCACGGTGAGACCGGACGCCGACGGCGCCGAACTCGAGGCCGCAGGCCTGACGGTCCGCGTCCGTCCCCGCGGCGACCGGCCCGGCTGGCAGGCGCTTCACGGGCTGCGGGTGACTCCGGGATTCGAGCCGGTCGTCGACGACCTCGACCCGTACCGGTGGTCCGCGAAGGAGGTCGCGGAGCCGCGGCTGGACCCTGGGCGGCTTCGCGCGTGGGGGACGCACCTGGACGACGCCTGGCGGATCCTCGCCGCGCACCACGCGACCGTGGCCGAGGAGGTGAGGCTCACCGTGTCGGTGCTCACCCCCGTCAAGGCGCCGGAACGGGGGCAGAACAGCGCCACCTCGCGCGAGACGTTCGGGACCGTCGCCATGTCCGACCCGTGGCACGGCGTGGGGCTCGCGGCCACGTTCGCCCACGAGATCCAGCACGCGAAGCTCACCGCGCTGACCGAGGCGATCCCGCTCACCCTGCCGGACGACGGCTCCCGCCACTACGCGCCCTGGCGGGACGATCCGCGCCCCGTCTACGGCCTGCTGCAGGGTTCGTACGCCTATCTCGGGGTGGCGGAGTTCTGGCGCAGGCAGCACCGTTTCGAGCGGGACGCCGAGGCGTTCCGGGCACGCGTGGAACTCGCCCGCTGGAGGCGGGCCGCCTACGCGGTCACCGGCACGCTGCTGGCGAGCGGGGGCCTGAACGAGCGCGGGGAGGAGTTCGTGGCGCGCATGAGGAAGACGCTGGAGGAGTGCGCCGCGGAACCGGTCGACTCCGCCGCGGAGAGCCAGGCCCGGCGCGAGGCGGAGCGTCACCTCGACGCCTGGAGAAGGCGCAACCCCGGGTTCCGGGCGAACGGGTGGCTCCACACCGGCCCCTGACCGGGAGACCGCGGCGGAAAACCGGCGTTCCGGCCAAAAAGTGCGGGGTCAAAGGCGTTCCACCGGAGCGGGACGGGGCGGCGGTCAGATCGGCGGGGGGTCGAAGTCGCAGTCGATGCGACGGCCCTCGCTCGCGAGGAGGGCGTCGGGATGGCCGGTCTCCAGCGGGCGTTCGTAGCGTCGCATCGTGTCGTCGTACAGGATCTCGGCCCGCTCCTTCTCGCCCGCGGCCCTCAGGTCGAGGGCGAGGTTGTTGGCGCAGGACAGGCTCAGGAAGTGGTTCTCGCCGAAGAGCCCTCGCAGCCGGGCGAGCGTCTCCTCGCCGAGCTCGCACGCCCGGGTGGTCTCCCCCAGGGTCGCGAGATCGGTCTGGAGGCTGATGGCGCACGTCAGCGGATAGTGGTGCTCCCGGCCGACCTTGGCGATCAGGCCCTCCCTCACCCTCTCGTTCAGACGCCTCGCCGTCGCGACGTCACCGCGCAACCGATGCAGGATCGCCAGGTTGCCGGCGCAGGCGAGGCTGTAGGGGTGCTCCTCGCCGAACACCCTGGGATAGAGGGCGACCGTCCTTTCCGCCGTCGCGAACGCCTCGTCGAGGTCGCCGGTCGTCCGCAGCGCGTTGGAGAGGTTGATCGCCGCGGCCATCGTGTCGGGGTGCTCGTCCCCGAAGAGTCGCTGAAGGCGGGTGTGCGTGTCACGCGCGAGCTCCAGCGCCTCGGTCACCTCGCCCGAGCGTCGCTTGGCGATGGACAGGTCCTTCGCCGTCAGCAGCGTGGCGTGATGGTCGAGCGTCAGCTCCTGGACGCCGTAGGCGTAGGCCTCCTCGCCCAGGTCGCACGCCTCGGTGTAGTCGCCGCAGAGCCGCACGGCCCTGGCCAGGCCGTTCCACGACAGCAGCAGGACGGTCCTGCCGATGCCCTCCCCCGCGTCGCTCATCTCCAGATACGTCTCCTGGTGCAGACGCCGCGCCTCGGTGTAGTCACTGGTGAGGGCGTAGTCGAGGGCCAGGTTGTTGAGCACGCGCAGGGTGGACGGATGGCCGGGGCCACGGCCGGCGGAGTGCGCGGCCAGGGACTCCTCGTCCAGCTTCCTGGCGGCGATGAAGTCGCCGCGCGCCCGCAGGGACGCCCCGTAGCCGTTGGTCGTCAGGAGCGTCTCGTTGTGGTCGTGGCCGAGGACCTCGCGCATGTCGTCGAGGGTCCGGCGGTCGATCTCGTACGCCGCGGAGTACTGGCCGAGCCCGCGCAGCACGTTGCCCAGGTGCTTGTACGCGACGAGCACGTCCGGGTGCCTCGCCCCGCTGACCTCGGTCCACCTCTTGACGAAGCTCTCCAGGAAGGAACGGGCCGACTGGTAGTTGCCCGACACGAAGAGGTAACGGGTGATGTTGAGGGCGAACCGTCTGACGGCCGGATCGGTGCACTCCTCCAGGCCTGAGGGGGTGACGTGGGCGACCAGCTCCTCGAAGCGGCGCCACCTGGCGCTCTCGTCGGGATCGTTGGGGGCGCTGCCGGCCAGCAGCACGTGCACCTCGTGCCGGATGTCGGCCTGGTCCTTCTCCGGCAGGTCGTCGCGCAGGAGCGCCTGGATCAGCCGGTGCACCTGGATGGTGCGGGTGGTGGGTTCGATCCTGGCCAGTGCGAAGCGTCTCAGCTCGCTCAGCGCCGTGGCGAGCAGGATCGGGTCGGACAGGATTCCGCCGAGCCGGGGTGCGACGGCCTTGTTTCCCCTGCGGAAGACGTCGCGGGGGATGGGCTCGGGGCCGAAGAAGGCGCAGGACCGCAGGAGCGTGATCGCCTCGGGGAGGCGGTCCTCCAGCAGCGACACCGACACCTTCCACGCCGCCGTCATCGAGAGCGGATATCCCGGTGCCCTGTTGGCCCCCAGCAGCCTTCTCGCCTGCTCGTTGAGCTGCTCCAGGTATTCGTCGACCGACATGCCGGTCTCGTACTGCAGCGCGCCGGCCTGCTCCAGGGCGAGGGGAAGGTCGCCGAGCTGCTCGGCGAGCCGCGAGGCGTCGTCGTCGGGGACCTCCCGGCGCAGCCGCTTCCTCAGGAACGCCATGCTCTCCTCGCGGGTGAAGACGTCGACCTGGAGGGTCTCGAAGTGGTCCTCCCACTTGGGGTTGCGTGAGGTGATCAGGACATGTCCCGGCCCGCGCGGGATGAACTCCTGAACCTGCCCCGGCTCCTCGGCGTTGTCGAAGATCAGCAGCCAGCGGCGGTAGGGGGTGCCGCTCTGCAGCGTCCTGCGCACCGCCTCGGCGGCCTCCTCGACGCCGGTGGCCGACGCCGGCGGCAGGCCCAGGTAGGGCGCCATCGCCGCCAGTGCGGACGGCACCAGCACGCGCTGGTCGGAGGGGATCCACCAGACGAGGTCGTAGTGCGAGCGGTAGCGGTGGGCGTACTCGATGGCCAGGTGGGTCTTGCCGACACCACCCCACCCCTGCAGCGCCTGGGGTTGGGGGACGACGGCGGTGACGGTGCTGATGCCCTGGCGGAGCTTGAGGAGCATGTCGTCGCGCCCGGTGAAGTTTCTGTTGCGGGGTGGGACCTTCTCCCAGATCTCGGGCTGCCGCTCGGGCACCGTGTTCGCCGCGTGTGAAAGCTCCACCACCTCGGGCCACCGCCTTTTTCTAGCCAAAGGGATCGTACGGTCATCCTAAAGGTTGATTCGAAGAGTGGGGTATTACAGAATCACATTGAGAAAAAACCTGGCCTCGGAAATTTTCGGGAGTGGTATCGCGCCCCCTTTTAGGGCGTCCTAAAAACCGGTGCCGGGTCGGTCCGGAGGCGACGCGACGTCATAGGGAGCACGCATGCGCGATGACGATTCAAGGCCGGGAGGTCTCATCGACCTTGAGGGCCTCTCCCTGGAGAAGCTCACGGAGGTCGACGAGGCCTGGCTGCGCAGGATGCTGGAGCCATTGCTGCTGGAGAAGGCGGAGCCCGCGGCGGGATTCACGAGTTCGATCTGAGGAATCACCTTGCCGTTTCATGCGGGTTGCGGCAGAAAGGTGATCGTGAATCATTCGCCCACTCCGGTCGCCTCGGTGACACAGGGGATGCCTTACCGTGCGGGGGGGATTGACCATGCCAATAGAGTCGTACGGCATCGAGTCCATGACCTGATTGGACCTGCCGTCCGTGAGGTGGTGCCCTGCGTGCACGACATGGGGGAGGCCGAGTGGGAGCGCCTGCTCGACCAGTTGAACAGCGGAGACTGCACGCCCTTCCTGGGGTCGGGGGCGTGCGTGGGCACCCTGCCGACGGGGACGGCGCTGAGCCGCGACATGGCGCGCCGATGGGACTATCCCTTCGCCGACGACCACGATCTCCCCAGGGTGACGCAGTTCGCGGTGATGAGATATGGGGATTCGGTATATGTGAAGAGGCGGATCTGCGACGAACTCGATGCCGGGGGAGCTCCCGACTTCCTCGACCCGCTTGAGCCGCACGCCCTGCTGGCGAGTTTCCCTCTTCCGGTGTACCTGACGACGAACTACGACGACTTCATCCTGCGCTCGCTCGAAGCAGTGGGAAAAAGGCCGAATGTGGCAATTTGCCCATGGAACAAAGGGCTTGCCTACGCGGAAGATCTGTTCAGCAGCGAGGCAGGCTGGAACCCCAGGCCCGAGGCTCCGCTCATCTATCATCTGCACGGCAACCTGCAGGATCCGGCGTCGATCGTGCTGGCCGAGGACGACTATCTGGAGTTTCTCACCAACCTCGCGGTGGACGGCGTCGCGGGTGGGCAGCGCATGCTGCCCACCTCCATTCTCGCGGCGCTGACCAGGAGACCTCTGCTGTTCATCGGCTACAGCCTGCAGGACTGGACGTTTCGCGTGCTTTTCCACGGGCTGTTGAAAGCCGTTCCCGGCATCAACCGCCGCAGGCACGTGAGCGTCCAGCTCGCCCCCTCGCTCGCCAGCACGAAGGCGGACGTGCTGGAGGTCCAGCGCCAGCTGGCCAGATACTACGAAGACTGGCGGATCTCCATCTTCTGGGGGACGGCGGAGGAGTTCTGCCGTGAGCTGCGCCGGCGGATGGGACCGGTGCCGTGACCTTCGAGGTGACCCCCGATCGCGACAGGTCCGACGCGACCGGCCAGCCGTACGTCGGCCTGCGGGCCTTCCGCCGCGAGGACCGCGCCAAGTTCTTCGGCCGCGACAGGGAGGCTCGCGAGGTCTCCGACCTGTGGCAGGCCGGGCGCCTGACCGTGCTGTACGGGCCGTCCGGCGTGGGCAAGACCTCGCTGATCCAGGCCGGGGTGCTCCCGCTGCTGGACGCGGGCAGGACCGACGTCCTGCCGATAGGACGGGTCTCGCACGGCTCGCCCTTCCCCTCCGCCGCGCTCTCACGCCACAACCCGCACGTGTTCGCGCTGCTGTCGTCGTGGTCCCCGTTGGAGACACCCACCCGGCTGGCGGGGCTGACGATCCGCGAGTTCCTGGGCCGGCGCCCGCCCCGCCAGGATCCGTACGGCGATCCGGTGCTCACCCTGGCCGCGATCGACCAGGCCGAGGAGCTCTTCGGCGGCTTCGCCCACCGCCAGCCGTACCGGGAGTGGTTCATCGGCCAGCTCGTCGAGGCGCTGGACGACGACCCGAACCTGCGCCTGCTCGTCTCGATCCGGGAGGACCACCTCGCCGCGATCCTGCCCCACGAGCCGAAACTGGCGGGCATGGCCAGAAGCCGCTTCTCACTGACCGCCCTCGACACGGCCGCCGCGGTCCGGGCGACCGAGGGGCCGCTCGAGGGGACGGGCCGCTCGTTCGCCCCCGGCGCGGCGCGGGGGCTGGTGGACGACCTGCGCATGATCAGGGTCGGCAGGGCGCTCGGCGAGGAGGTCGTCGCCGACGCCAAGGTGGTCGAGCCCGTCCAGCTGCAGGTCGTGTGCTCGGCCATGTGGCGCTCCCTGCCCGAGGAGGTGCGGGTCATCTCCTCCGACCACGTCCGCAGGTTCGCCAACGCCGACCGCTCGCTCACCGACTTCTCCGAGCGGATGATCTCCGAGGTGGCCCGTGACCACTTCGGGGACGACGTCGCGGAGCTCAGGAGCTGGCTGCGCCGCTGTTTCATCACCGAGCTCGGCACCCGCGAGGTCGTCTACCAGGGGGAGACCGTCACCGCCGGCATGCCGAACGCGCTGGTCAGGGCGCTGGTCGACCGCCACATCCTGCGTGAGGACATCAAGGCCGGAACTCGGTGGTGTGAGCTCTCGCACGAGCGTCTCATCCAGCCCATCCTCCAGAACGACCATCTCGTCGTGCGGGCCGAGAGCGGGTCGTTCCCCGACGACTACCTGCGCGCCGCCGAACTCTCGTTCCGCGACGGGGAGTTCGCGCTGGCCGCGAAGCAGGCGGAGGAGGCCCTGGAGCGCTGCGGTGACAACACCAGGTCGCGGGCGGAGATCGAGTCCTTCCTCGGTAACGTCGCGCACCGGCGCGAGGACTTCGAGAAGGCCGTCTCCCACTACCGCACCGCCGCGGTCCTCTTCGAGTCGCTGGGGGCGACCTCGGCGGTCGGCGGCCTTCTCGCCGGGATCGGCAGGCTGCGACTGGCCCAGGGACGCCCTTCGGCCGCGGTGCGGGAGCTGTACTCGGCGATACGCCGCCTGCCCGATGACATGAACATCCAGACCGAGCTCGCCTGGGCGCTCTGGTACGACGGCCATCCCGACGCGGCGCGTGACGTCCTCGACGACGTGCTGGGCAGGGAGGGGAACCTCGCCGAGGCGTTGCGCGCCCGCGGTGAGATCCTCGTCGGCCTCGGCCAGCCCGAGGCCGCGCTACGCGACCTCGACAGGGTCCGGCCGCTGCAGTGGCCCTCCACCAGGGCCGCCCACGCTCTCGCGCTGGCTGTCCTGGGACGCTTTTCCGAGGCGGAACGGGAGGTCAGGGCGGTGCCGGCCGAGGCGGGAGATCATGGTCCGGCGCTGTTGTACGCCGCCCGCGTCTACGCCCTGACCGGTGACGCCGCGTCGGCGGCCGATCTGGCCCGGCGGGCGAGGGAGGCGAGAGCGCCCAGTCTGCCTGCGCATCTCGCGGCCGAAGCGGATCGGCTGCTCGCCACGTCGTGAGCGCCCGGGCGGCCACGTGGGCACCGGTCGCCCTCACTTTCCTGGTCGTCCCCGCGAGACCGAGCCGGGCGTGGAGGCGCAGCAGTGACGTGAACGTCACCCCCATGGCGACGGCGAACATCAGGACGGTCAGGATGACGGCCGCTCTGCGGACGCCGAACCCGGCGACCAGGATCCCGCCGAGGGGGGCGGCGACGCACACGGCACCGTGCGCGACGAGCCGATGCACGCTCATCACCCGCCCGAGCTTGCCCTTGTCGACGGTGCCGACCTCGAAGGTTCTGATGGCCACGTTGCTGAGCGCCCCGGTGCAGCCGGTCAGCAGTATCGCGAGCCCGAAGAAGAGCGGCCTCTCCCCGTACGCCGCGACGAAGAGCGCCAGCACCCATATCCACAGCTGGGCGAAGAGCGTGAAGTTCCTCGGTTCGAGCCTGAGATAGGGGGCGAGGGCCGATCCCGCCACGCCGCCCAGGCCTCCGGCGGCGAGGACCAGGCCGACCTGGTGCGAGGGCAGGTTCGCCGACCCCGCGATGAAGATCATGATGAGCGCGTTCACCATCAGGTTGGTGACCGTGGTCACGGCCATCGCCCTGCGAAGGAAGCTGTGCCTGGACAGTTCCCGGAAACCATCGGATATCTCCCTCAGCAGGTGCCGTCCCGCCAGGCTTCGCACCCCGTCGGCTATCTCGCGGAGCACCCGCAGTCGCGGACGACCTGTCCTGTGCTCCGTCCTGCCGCCGGCCACGCTCAGGGGAGAGAGGAGGGCGAGGAAGAACAGCGCCGCGTTCACCGCGAAGGACATCGCGTACATGACCCCGAAGAGCCACCCTCCAAGCGGCCTGCCCGCCAGCACTGCGATATGCGAGATCGTCTCGCTCCTCGCCATCACGAGGGAGACCTGATCCTTTGGGACGAGGGACGAGATCAGCGCCGTCTCCGCCAGCGAGTAGAGCACCCACAGAGTGCCCTCGAGGAAGGCGGCCGCCAGGAGGTGTGTCAGGGACGGGCGGTCCAGGACGAGCGCGAGGAACACGGTGAAGACGATCAGTCCTCGCAGGGTCTCGGTGAGGAGCATGAGCGAGCGCGGGTTCACCCGGTCCGCCAGGACACCCGCCGGAATGTAGAAGACCAGAATCGGGAAGGTCAGCGCGAAACTGGTCCAGCCCGCTTGCACCGGGGAACCGGTCAGAGTCAATGCCAGGAGGGGATAGGCGACACTCACGGCTCGTGACCCCACGGTCGAGAATGTCATCCCCAGCCAGACGCGGGCGAATTTTCTCATCGGCTAGTTCGAAGTCGCTCTCTGATCCCGGGTGCCCCAGCGCGACCTGGTCGCCCGCCGTCCCCGTCCGCGTTCTAGGGAACACCTCACAAGGCAATGGAGGGAGAGAGCTATACGGACTCCCGCTGTTGGAGAAACGATGACAATTTCTTGACAAAAAGTCATAGAAAACAACACCAATGAGAGCCCGTTCGTCAAAACGGGTCACAGTGGTGTTGCCAAGTCACTTGAGTCCCAAAAGCATAGCGCCGAAGAAGAGCGGCCGGGAAAGATCGTCCGGTTCCGCGCCCTGACGATGATGTCTGGGAGTGACCTGTTCGGGAGTGGTCGAGGAAAGCCCTGACCCACCTCCCCGGGGCCCTTTTCCTCAAGTCCGGGGCAGGGGAGGCGCGGGATTCAGGCGGGCAGCTGGGCGTCCAGGCGGTAGCCGTCGACGGTGACGTAGACCTGGTCGCCGGGACGGGCGTTCAGACGCATCAGGACGGGCTGCAGCGAGTCGAAGACGGGGTGGTCCCGCCAGACCAGGACCACCGCGTTGTCGCCGGGGCCGGTGACCGACAGCAGCGTGCCGGGACGCATGCCCAGCCGGGTGGCGTATCCCTCGGGCACGGCCACCGGACCGCCCCGCAGGTGGTCGCTGGTCACCTCGATGCGCTGCCAGCGGCCCGGGTCGGACGACGGGCTCGCGGGCGAGTGCAGCGGGGCCCGCTGGCTGGTGATCAGGTGCGGTCTGGAGTTTCCGCTCGCCAGGGCCGACAGGGTGGCCAGGGCCGCGCGGGGGTCGATGGCGCCGGCGTTCACCTGCGGGATCGGCTGCCCGCCGCGGTGGTGGTGGCCGTTGGCCCCCGGGGTGCGGCGTGGCAGCTGCCTGACCTCCTCGGAGGAACCCTCCTGAAGGGCCGCCTCCTGCGCGGTGCTCGCGGCGGCGAGGGCGTCCAGCCAGGGCTGGGCCGAGTGGGCACGGATGCCGAGCTGGTGCTCCATGAGCCTGAGCGAGTCGCTGTCGATCGGCTTGTTCGACAGGAGCTGGCGGGTCCGCTCGCGCAGGCCGCCCAGATCGCCCACGACGAGCCAGTCGTCCTGGAGCCGCCGGTCCGGCATGAGCGTGACGAGCACCCTCCACAGCGGGGTCCGCAGGGTCGGAACCTCGATCGGGTGCGCGGGGTCGGCGCCGATGAGCTGGTCCTTGGTGGCGGCGGCGCCGAGCCACTCGGTCAGCCCGAACATGTGCCCGGTGAGCGGGGCGGACTCCGGGGAGCGCAGCCAGAGCAGGATGCGTTCCTCGGCGGCGCGCTGGGCCGCCGAGAGCGCGTCACGGTCGGCGTTCAGCTTGTGCGCGAGCGCGCGCAGGCTGATCGGCTCGACCGCGAAGAGCCGTTCCACGGCGACCGCGCGCTCCAGCGGGCTCCAGTCGCGGAACATGTTGTCGACCAGGCGCACCAGCGGATAGTCGTTGAGGTTGACCGGGGGCGCGGGGGCGGCCGGTTCGGGGACCGCCGGTTCTGCGGCCGCGGGCTCGGGGACCGGCACCTGGGGCGCCGACGGCGCCGACGGCTGAGCCGGAATCCGCGGCGCGGGTGTCTGCGCCGGGTCCTGGTCGCGCTCCTGGAGCGGGACCTGGGCGTGGACGGCGGCCGGCGCGGACGGCGCGGTCTGCTCGGCGAGCCCGGGGACGTGGCTGAGCACCTCGCGGAAGACGGCGGTGACCACGATCTCCGGGGAGGGCGTCGCGGGCGCGCTCAGGTCTCCCGCGGTCAGGCGGCGCAGGCGGCTCCAGCCGCCCAGGCCGGCGATGGCCGAGCGTGCGGGCTCCGGCCAGTCGGGCAGGGTGGGATCGACCGTGTGCACGTGCAGCGCGGGCAGCACGTCGCTCAACGGCAGATGATCCCAGCGTGACAGCGAGAGCCGGGCCAGCCTGTCGCAAACCCAGTCGAGCCCCGCGGCGCCGAGGGCCTTTGGCAGGGTGACCGACGACCACCAGCCGGCGGGCAGCCGGGGGTCGGCGAGGGCTTCGGCGACCTGCTGGGGACGGCTCCAGCGCAGGGCCGGGACCAGATCACTCAGGCAGATCGATGACTCGGCATCCATCGGCGGACCGTAACCTCCCCAAAGTGACGCGTGTGGCTAATGGTGCAGCTTACGCCGCAAGCTATCAATTGGCATTAAGAGGGTAAAGCTCCCTGGTACCCAAATCAGACGGTAGGACACGTGGACGGCCACCCAGAACCGTCACGGCCTCCGCCCCGGCACGGCGTCCCGCGTCCAGCGCGACCTCGTCGGCGGCCCCGCTCAGCAGGGCCGTCAGCAGCCCGGCGGCGAACGCGTCCCCCGCTCCAATGGAGTCAACCACCTCGGTGGTGAGCGCGGGAACCCGGGCGGCCAACTTTCCTTCCCTGGCCATCAGCGCGCCGCGGGATCCCAGCTTCACCGCCGCGGCCCCGTAGCGCAGGCTCAGACTCTCGGCCGCCCCCTCGGGGGTCGTCTCGCCGGTGAGCAGCAGCGCCTCGTCCAGGTTGGGAATGACCAGCTGGGCGGGGAGGGTCTCCCGGACGAACCGCTCGACGCCGAACGAGCGCAGGAAACCGGTCGAGGCCGGGTCCACGCTGATCGAGACCCCGCGCAGGGACGCCTCGGCCATCGCCAGCCGGGAAAGTTGGAGCCCAGGCTCGGCGAACAGTGTGTATCCGGACAGATGGAGATGACCCACACCGTCGAGCAGGGTCTCGTCCCAGTCGCCCGTGCCGATGTGTCCGCCCGCGCCCCGGTTGGTGAGCATGGAACGCTCCCCGGTCACGTCCACCATGGCGATCACCACCGCGGTGGGCCGGTCGGGGTCGACCCGCAGGTGCGGCCGCACCCCGAACCGCCGCAGCTCGGCGGCGTGCCAGTCGGCGGTGTCGAAGCCGGCCCGGGTCAGGATCCGCGCGTCGGCGCCCAGCCAGGCGGCCCAGGAGGCCGTGTTGGCGCCGGAGCCGCCGGGACGCAGCACGATGTCGGCGGCGGTGTCCGTCCCGACGGCCAGACCGCTCCTGGCGGACCCGCCGTGAAGTGCGACGACGTCGGTCACCACGTCGCCGATGATCAGCAGACCCGTTCCGGCCACGGTGCCCTCAGTCTCCCCGGCTCCAGGAGGCCGCGATCTGCCCGGCGACACGCGCGTTGCCCCGTACCGCGGCCAGGTTCGCCTCCAGCGAGGCGCCGTCGGTGCCGCGCACCAGGTAGCCCAGGAGGAACGGGGTGATGGCCTGACCGGTGATCCGCCGCTCCTCCGCCTCGGCGAGGGCGCCGGCGAGGACGCGGTCGTGCAGCCCGGGGTCGAGCTGCTCGGTCAGCGGCACCGGGTTGGCGACGATGAGCGCGGTCTCCGGGCCGCCGAGCGCGTCCTGGGCCCGCATGATGCCCGCCGCCTCGTCGGGGGTCTCGATGCGCCAGTCGATCGGCTCGCCGGAGGAGTGCAGGTAGAAGCCGGGGAACTCGTCGGTGCGGAACCCCGCGATCGTGACGCCGCGCGTCTCCAGCCGCTGCAGGGTGGCCGGAACGTCCAGGATCGACTTCACCCCCGCGCAGACCACGGTGATGCGGGTCCGGCTCAGCATGTCGAGGTCGGCCGACTCGTCCTGGCTCTCGGTCCAGCCGCGGTGCACGCCGCCGAGGCCGCCGGTGGCGAAGACCCGGATGCCCGCCCTGGCGGCGAGGAACGAGGTGGCGGAGACCGTCGTCGCCCCGCTCGCCCCGAGCGCGGCGGCGGTGGGCAGGTCGCGAAAGCCCAGCTTGCGAAGCCCCGGCTCGCCGGCGACGCGCTCCAGCTCGCTCTTGTCGAGGCCGATGCGCGCCACGCCGTCCAGCACCGCGATCGTCGCGGGCACCGCCCCGGTCTCCCGGACGATCCGCTCCAGCTCCACCGCGACCTCGAGGTTGCGGGGCTGAGGCAGGCCGTGAGAGATGATCGTGGACTCCAGTGCCACGATCGGGGCACCCCGCTCCAGTGCTTCGGCCACCTCGTCCGAGGGGCGGAGCACACCGGAGAGGGCCTGTCGGGTGGTACGCATGAGCTGGTTCTGTCTCCTTGTCCGAGGTCGTAATCATTGCTTGCTTTTGGAACGGTGTAAACGACACCGTCTTCCCCAAAAAGAGCACGTTACGGCGGTTGCGGGGAGACGTCCACTTAAAGATCAGCCAATGACCAGCACCCCGAACAGTGAGATCCCGCCGATGATGGCCGTGGCGATCCCGCCCAGGAGCAGCGATCGCCCGCCCCGCGCGAGCTTTCTCAGATCCACACCGGTACCCAGGGCGAAGAGCGCGGCGGCGAGCAGCACCGCCGTGAGACCGGGAACCACCTCGATGATCTCGGGCGGCACCGCGCCCAGGCTCCGCGCAGCCACGGCCGCGACGAACCCGGCGACGAACAGCGGCACCACCGGCGGGCGCCGCAGCGTGCCGTCGGTGCTCCCGGCACTCCCGGTGCTCCTGGAGTTCCCGTCGTCTGCGGCGCTCTCCGCGTTCCGAGGGCCCCCGGTCTTGGAGCGGTCCGTCGCGGCACGGCGCAGGGAGACGGAGGTCAGCCCGACGATCGGGGCGAGCAGGACGACCCGGGCCAGCTTGACGGCGACCGCGCTCACCAGGACACCCGCTCCGGCCGCCGCGCCGATGGCCGCCACCTGCGCGACCTCGTGGACCGAGGCCCCCGCCCACAGTCCCAGCTGCCGCGACGTCAGTCCCAACGCCCCCGCGAGCAGGGGCAGCGTGACGATCGAGGCGCTGCCGTACAGGACGACCACGCCGACCGCGGCCGCCACGTCGTCGTCGTCACTGTCGGCGACCTCGTGCATCGCGGCCACCGCCGCCGCCCCGCAGACGGACACGCCGGTCGCGATCAGCAGGGACCTGTGCGGCCCCACCCCGAGGCGGCCGCCGATCCACCGCGTCGCGGCGAACGTGACGCCCGTCGCCGCGGCGACCACCGCGAGCGCCCGCCAGCCGAGCGCCAGCAGCTCCGGCAACGCGATCTGCAGGCCGAGCAGCACGATCGCCAGGCGGAGCACCCGGCGGGAGACGAACCCGAGCCCGGGGACGAGCGACCGGCGCAGGCCGCCGAGGTTGGTGAGCGCGACCCCGAGGAACACCGCGATCACGCCGGCGCTCACCCCCGGAACGACCCCGGTCGCGGCCGTCGCCAGGACCACCGCGACGATCGCGGCCCCGAGCCCCGGCGCGAGCCTCCCGAACGCCCCGAGGGTTCCGGGCCGCGCGCCCGGTGCCGATGTCGGTGCCGCGGCCGAGCCTGGTGCCGGGCGTACGGGCGTCGTCGGGGACTGAGTGGCGGAGCCGACAGGACGGGGGGAGTGCGAGACGGGCATGCCCCGAGTGTCGGTGTGACGCCGGGAGGCCGGTAGCCGTCACCTCTGTGGCAGGTCATAGCCTGGCGCTATGAGTGAGCTGCCCGACCTCGAATCCCTGCGCCTGCTCGTCGACGTGGAACGCCTGGGCAGTCTCGGCCAGGCCGCCCGGGCCGCGGGCATCGCGCAGCCGTCGGTGAGCAAGCGCATCTCCCTGCTGGAACGCCGTCTCGGGCTGCCCCTGCTGGAACGCACCCCGCGCGGATCCACCCTCACCCCGCAGGGCGTGATGGTCTCGGCCTGGGCCGCGCAGGTGCTGGCCGCGGCGGAGGAGCTCATGCGGGGGGCGGAGGCGGTACGGCACGGCCGGGCCGCGCACCTGCACATCGCCGCCAGCATGACGGTGGCCGAATACCTGCTGCCGCGCTGGCTGGGCGAGCTCCAGGATCGCGAGCCCCAGGTCCAGGTCGGCTTGGACGTGCAGAACTCGGCCGAGGTGGCGAGGCTGATCGGAGGGGAGATCGAGCTCGGGTTCGTGGAGGGGCCATCGGTCCCGGCAGGGCTGGTGTCGCGGGTGGTGGCCACCGACAGGCTCGTGGTGGTGGTCGCGCCGGGGCATCCGTGGGCGCGTCGTCGCACCCCGCTGCTCGCCGCGGAGCTGGCCGCCACCCCGCTCGTCGTCCGCGAGCGGGGGTCGGGCACCCGCGAGACGCTGGACCTCGCGCTCACCGGCCACACGGTCGCCCCCCCGAGGCTGGAACTCGGCTCCAACACCGCGGTCAAGGGCGCCGCCCGCGAGGGCGCCGCCCCGGCCGTGCTCAGCGGCTACGCGGTGGAGGCCGAACTGGCCACCGGCCGCCTGGTCGAGGTGCCCACGAAGGACATCGACCTCACGCGCCGCCTGCGGGCGGTGTGGCGCCACGGCCGCGTCCTCACCGGCCCCGCCGCCACCCTCCTCGACATCACCCTCTCCGCCGCCCGCGAGCGGCGATGACCCCGGACCGGCTCCCTCACCTCATCCCATCCACCTCATCCATCACCGATCGGGAGGTCTCGTGCTCCGCTCTCGCTACGAAGCCGTGATCGTCGGAGGCGGCCACAACGGCCTGGTCGCCGCCACCTACCTCGCCCGCGCCGGACGACGCGTCCTCGTCCTGGAACGCCTCGGTCACGTCGGCGGCCTCGCCGTCTCGGCGCAGGCGTTCCCCGGGGTCGACGCGAGGCTCTCGCGCTACTCCTACCTGGTCAGCCTGCTGCCCTCGAAGATCGTCACCGACCTGGGGCTCAAGATCGAGTTGCGCCGGCGCAGGTACGCCTCGTACACGCCGGTGGGCGACACCGGGCTGCTCGTCGACAACGGCGACGCCGCGCGGACGGCCGCCTCCTTCGCCCGGGTCACCGGAGGCACCGGTGAGCTGGAGGCGTGGCGGCGCTTCTACGGGATGACCGCCGAGGTGGCCCGGCGGATCGCGCCGACGCTGCTGGAACCCCTCGCCGACCGCGCGGCGACGCGGAACCTCGTCGGTGAGGAGGCCTGGCGCGACCTGTTCGAACGCCCGATCGGCGAGGTGGTGGACGAGCGGTTCGCCGACGACACCGTACGCGGCGTGGTCCTCACCGACGCCCTCATCGGCACCTTCGCCGACCCCGCGGGCCCGGACCTGCTCGCCAACCGCTGCCTTCTCTACCACGTGATCGGCGACGGTACCGGCGACTGGAACGTCCCCGTCGGCGGCATGGGCGCGGTCTCCGGCGCGCTCGCCGACGCCGCCCGCGCCGCGGGGGCGGAGATCCTGACCGGCGCCGAGGTCCTCGCGGTCGACCCCTCCGGTGAGGTCTCCTTCCGCGACACCCTCGGGGAGCACACGGTGACGGGCGAGCGGATTCTGGCCAACGTGCCGCCCGCCGTGCTCGCCCGGCTGCTCGGGGACGCCGAGCCCGCCACCCCCGAGGGGGCACAGCTCAAGGTCAACATGGTGCTCTCCCGGCTGCCGCGCCTGAGGGACACCGGCGTGGACCCCGCGGCCGCGTTCAGCGGCACGTTCCACATCAACGAGGGCCGCGACCGGCTCGCCCGCGCGTACCGGGAGGCGTCGGCGGGACTGATCCCCTCGCTGCCCCCTGCCGAGGTCTACTGCCACTCGCTGACCGACCCCTCCATCCTCGGCACGGAGCTGCGCCGGAGCGGAGCCCACACGATGACGCTGTTCGGCCTGCACATGCCGGCCAGGCTGTTCCGGGAGGACCCGGTGGGGGCGCGCGAGGCGGCGCTGCGCGCCACGCTCGCCTCGATGAACGAGGTGCTCGCCGAACCCGTCGAGGACTGCCTGCTGCGCGCCCCCGACGGCAGCCCCTGCCTGGAGGCCAAGACCCCGGTCGACCTGGAGAACGAGGCGGGCCTGCCCGGCGGTCACATCTTCCACCGCGACCTGTCCTGGCCGTACGGGGAACCGGGGCGCTGGGGCGTGGAGACCGCCTTCGAGCGCGTCCTGCTCTGCGGCGCGGGCGCCAGGCGCGGCGGCGGCGTCAGCGGCATCCCCGGCCACAACGCCGCGATGGCAGCGATGGCGCCGCTCACCTGAGGCGTTCATCCCGCTCTCATGGTGTGCGTCTACCGTGGAGGTCATGGCTGAGGGTGAGGCGGCGCGGGTGCTGGTCGTGGACGACGAGCCCGCGCTCAGGGAGGCGCTGCAGAGCAGCCTGGAGTTCGAGGGCTACCGGGTCGGCGTCGCCCCGGACGGCCAGGCGGCGCTGGAGGCGATCGACCGGGAGCCGTACGAGCTGGTCCTGCTCGACGTCATGATGCCCAGGATGGACGGGCTGACCGCCTGCCGCAGGCTCAGGGCGGCGGGCAACCACCTGCCGGTGCTCATGCTCACCGCCCGCGACGCCGTGGGCGACCGGGTGTCCGGCCTGGACGCGGGGGCCGACGACTACCTGGTCAAGCCGTTCGAGCTGGACGAGCTGCTGGCCCGCGTCCGGGCGCTGCTGCGGCGCGGCGCCCTGAGCGCCCCCACGGCCCAAGACGACGGGGTCCTCATCTTCGGCGACCTGCGGATGGACACCGCGGGGCGCGAGGTCACCCGCGCGGGCGAGCCGCTGGAGCTGACCCGCACCGAGTACCTGCTGCTGGAACTGTTCATGATCCACCCCCGCCAGGTGCTCACCCGGGAGCAGATCCTCGGCGAGGTGTGGGGCTTCGACTTCGAGCCGTCCTCCAACTCCCTCGACGTCTACGTCATGTACCTGCGCCGCAAGACCGAGATCGGCGGGCGCCCCCGGCTGATCCACACCGTCCGGGGCGTCGGATACGTGCTGCGGACCTCCGCGTGAACGGGCGCCGCTCCCTGCGCTCCCGGCTCACCCTGCTGGTGGCGGCGGCCGTGGCGCTCGCGATCGCGGTGTGCGCGGCGCTGTGCTGGTTCGTGGTGAAGGCCGAGCTGCTGCGGCAGGTGGAGCGCTCGCTGGAGGGACGGCCGCAGGGCATCGAGTGGATCGCTCCCTACTGCCACGAAGGGCCGCGAGGGGTGGGGGTTCCGGGAGGTCCCGACCATCCCGGAAAGGTCCCCGATGGTCCCGATCACCCCGGAGAGGCCCCCGGTCGCAGGCCGCTGCCCCGCCTCGCGCCCATCCAGCTCCTCTACGCCGACGGCGAGAGGTGCGTGGCCGGTTCCACCCCCGTCAAGGTCACCCCGGCGGACCTGGCCCTGACCCACGGCCCCCCGGGCCGGCAGGTGTTCAGGAACGGCGTCACCGACGACGGCGAGGAGGTCCGGGTACTGACGAGGAACGTCCGGCCCGGTGTCGCGGTCATGGAGTCCCGATCCCTGGAGGAGGTCCGCACCACCCTCGCCACGCTCGCCGGGATCCTCGCGGGAGTCACCGCGCTCGGCGTGCTCGGCGCCGCCTCCGCCGGGCTGCTCGTCTCCCGTACGGCGCTGCGTCCCGTCGGCCGCCTCACCGAGGCCGTCGAGTACGTCGCCAGGACCGAGGACCTCGACACCAGGATCCCGGTCGAGGGCAACGACGAGATCGCCAGACTGGGGGTCTCCTTCAACGCGATGACCACCGCGCTGGCCGGTTCCCGCGAGCGCCAGCGGCGGCTGATCGCCGACGCGGGCCACGAGCTGCGCACCCCGCTCACCAGCCTGCGCACCAACATCGACCTGCTGCTGCGCAGCGAGAACGCCGGGCGCCCTCTCGACGCCGCTCCCAAACGCAGGCTGCTGACCAACCTCAAGGCCCAGTTCGAGGAGATGTCCACGCTCGTCGGGGACCTGCTGCAGCTCTCACGGTCGGAGGACGAGCACGAACCGCACGTCGAGGTCGCCTTCCACGACGTCGTCGAGGCGGCCGTACGCAGGGCGCGGCTGCGCGCCCCCGACACCTCGATCGAGGTGGAGCTGAGCCCCTGGTACCTGCTGGGCGACCAGGCGGCCCTGGAGCGGGCCGTGGTGAACCTGCTGGACAACGCGGTGAAGTTCTCCGCCGACCGGGCCGCACCCGTGCAGGTGCGGCTCGGCGACGGCGAGCTGACCGTGCGGGATCACGGCCCCGGCATCCCGGAGGAGGAGCTGCCGTACGTGTTCGACCGGTTCTGGCGGTCCTCCTCGGCCCGCAGCATGCCCGGCTCGGGGCTCGGGCTGGCCATCGTCGCCAAGGCGGTGCGTGACGCCGGGGGAGAGGTGGAGCTGAGGAACGCCGAGGGCGGCGGCATCCTGGCGCGGGTCCGCCTGCCGGGCTCCTCGGCCCGCGCCCACATTCCCGCGGCGCCGTGAGGCTTCTCATCAAGCGTTAAGGACCCGCTCAGCGAGAGTCCAGAGGGCGCGGTGAGCGTGGGGGCCGACACGAGGGGCCGACACGAGGAAGGCATCGCCATGAAGAACATCGACCGGAGAACGGCTCTGGCAGGGCTCGGCACCGTGGGCCTCGGGACGCTGCTGGCCGCCTGCGCCGGATCGGACAGCACCACCACGCAGGTGGCGACGACGACGGGAGGCACCGCGACCGTTCAGCCGACCACCGCCTCCTCGACCGGACTGGCCGCGCTGTTCGAGGACGCGCCGACGTGCGTTTTGACCGAGGAGACCACCCAGGGGCCGTACCACTTCGACGCGGGCAAGATCCGCAGCGACATCCGCGAGGACAGGCAGGGGAGCACGCTGCGGGTGGCGATCCGGGTGCTGGACGCCGCCACCTGTGAACCGATTCCCAGCGCGGTGGTGGAGATCTGGCACTGCGACGCGGGAGGCGTCTACTCCGGTTTCGAGAGCGCCTCCCAGGCGGCGGGCGGTGGCCCCACGGGAGAGCGCCCGACCGGCGCGCCGCCGAGTGGCGGCCCCGGCGGCCAGGGAGAGGGCGTCCAGGGGCCGGGAGCGGACGACGGCATGGCCGACGCCACGCCCACCGACGAGAAGCGCTACCTGCGCGGCGCCCAGGTCACCAACACCGACGGCATCGTGGAGTTCGTCACGATCTACCCGGGCTGGTATCAGGGACGTAGCGTGCACATCCACGCGATGGTGCACATCGGCGACTCCCGGGTGCTGACCACCCAGATGTTCTGCGACGAGACGGTCTCCGACCAGGTCTACGCGGCACGGCCGTACGCCGACCACACCGGGCAGCGTCTGAGGAACGAATCCGACTCCATCTACGACGACAGCCTGCTGATGAAGCTGACCGTGGAGGGCGACGGCCACCTCGGGGTGATGACGTTCTCCGCCCCCGCCGCGAAATGACCCTCTGAGCACAGCCCCCGGCCATGGCCGAGGCCTCTCTCACCGCGACGTACCGGCCACGGCGACCTGGCCGTCCGCACCGGGCTCTTCGCGGGCTCTCCACGGGCTTCAACGTCGTCCGAGGGCAGAGGAGGGAGTTCGTCCTGTGCCTCCGACCAGCCCTTCCACCGCCGCGGCTGAGGCCGGCGGTGACGTTGCGACGCCCCGGCGGTCGCCCGTATTCGGTCACCGTCTTCTTCGCCCGTACGGTGACCGAATACAGCCGATGAGACAGGCGTGCAGGTATTGACTGATCCGCTGATCAGGAGTAGTGAGCGGCGGTCCGAGCTGCTGTAGTCTTGCGCCGTGCATAGCGGAGGAGGGGCGCGCAGCAGCCGCGCCGACCAGGCCGACCAGCGTCGAGCAGAGCTCCTTGAAGCCGCCAGGCGAGTCGTGCTGGAGCGCGGGCTGGCCAGCACCCGCGTCGCCGACATCGCCAAGGCGACGAACGTGAGCGGCGGGCTGATCCACTACCACTTCGCCACCAAGGACGATCTCATCACCGAGATGCTCCGCAGCACCAGCGACTCCGAGGTCCAGCGGCTGAAGGAGATCGTCGCCGGTCCCGGCACCGCGCTCCAGCGTCTCGACCGCGTCCTGCGCTTCTACATCCCCGCCTCCCGTTCCGACCAGAGCTGGATCCTCTGGGTCGACGCCTGGGCCGTCGGGGTGCGCGAGGAACACGTCCGCGCGATCCTGCTGGAGCTTGAGGGCGCCTGGATCGAGATCCTCGGCCAGGTGATCTCCGACGGTGTCGCCTCGGGCGAGTTCACCTGCGACGACCCGCTGGGCTCGGCCGAGCGGATCGACGGCATGCTCGACGGCCTCGTGGTCCGATACACCCTGCACGCCGGCAACATGTCGCGGAGCCGGATGCTCCATCACGCCCGGGTCGCCGCCGCCCGCGAGGTCGGCCGCGGCCTCGCCGACTTCCCCGACGTGCCGGCCGAGAGCTGACGTCCCCGGGTGACCCTCCCCCCGAACCGGTCGGCCCGGGGGCTTCGGTTGATCCTGGTGAGCACGGCTTCGGCACGCATCCGGGCGACGGCGCGGACCGCCTGTTCCTCAGCCCTCGATCAGGGGGGAAGGTGAGCCGGAGCGCGGCCGGCGCGAGCGGGTCTCAGATCCGTTTGGCGCCGATCTTCTTCAGCCACTGGTCGCAGTTCCCGCACGCGGAGCGTGCCTGCCACTTCCCGCCGGTCGCGTTCCAGGTCTGGGCGTGGAAGTAGAGCATGTCCTTGGGAATCTTGGCCATCTCGGTGATACCGGTGCTGTTGAGGTACGCGTTCATCGCGGCGACCTCTCCGCACGCGGTGATCGGCCAATCCTCGACCTGGCTCACGCCGGTCAGGACCTTCGCCATGAGCGGATGCTTCGTGGAGAGGGAGTATTCTCCGCTCGTCCCCGACCAGGTCTTGCCCGTCCCGGCATGGCTGACGACGGCGATCACCGTGCCCGCCTTTCTGCCCGCGCCCGCACCGTACTTCCTGGTCAGGCGCTGCGCCTCTTCCAGCGCTTTGGAGGCGAGTGAGTCCTTGTCCTTCCTCTCCTTCTCCTGAGCCTTCAGCGTCTCCATCCGGGTCGTATGGGCGACGAAGGTCCCCCAAGCGCCCGTGTCGTTCTCCTCCAGCCACGCGATGAACTCCTCGCGAGCCGTGCTCTCGGCCTTGTCGTAGTAGGCGATGGCGTACGTCAGGCTTGACAGCTTTTTGTCGATGGCCTCGAAAGGGTCTCGTTTGCTGGCCAAGTCGGGCACGTGGGTCTTGATATAGGTCTGCAGGTCGGTTCGAACGGCACTGGCCCACTCCGGGAAGTCCGTCTCCGGCACCTGGTCGGCGAAGGTGGGTGTGCTCGTCTGCTCGGACATCGGAGTCCTCTCCGTCGGTGTGAGCTGGATGACGGACCGCCTCGATCGCCCCGACAGGCGTCACGCGCCGGCAAGGCCGCCGGGATCGGCGGCCTGCCTCCCCACGAGTGTCCGAGCAGGCGATGAACGACCGATTGCCGTCCGATTGGCGGCACCGGGATTCGCGGTCGGACGGGTCGAGGCGGCATGGACAGGACTGAGTGGCGGACCCACGTGCGCCCACGCGCGAGGGCGGTTTCGCGGCACCCGGCGTACGGGAGACCGGCCCGGTGCCGGGGCGCTCAGATCCGGGGGGTGGGCATGGCGGCGAGGAGGAAGGCGAGCCGGGCCGCGGCGTCGTCGATGTCGTCGCTGGTGCCGAGCCGATATCCCCACGAGGTGATGAAGCCGCCGTCCTGGGCGCAGGTCACGGTCTCCGCCAGGGTGTTGCTGAAACGGTTGCGGACGTAGACGTACGCGGGGTCGCCGAACGAGATCCGCTGCACGGAAAGGTCGCCGTGCAGCCGTATGGCGGCAATGAATCTCTCAAGACAAGACAGCGTGTCCAGCATCGTGAGTCACCTCCGTCTGGACAGAGAATTGCACGATCTTGGGATGCTAATCAAGCAATTGCAGGGTTTAGTCCTTTAATTGTCCGGATAAATCGCTGAGTACTCGGACGATCACCGATCTGGCGCCCTCGCCAAAGGCCGCGACCTCGCGGAGTTCCTCGAAAGCCTGCATGTAGAAGGCGACGTCCTCCGGGTCGCGCAGAAGCAGGTCTCTCGTCCTGGTCGGCACCGTCACATGGTCCTCGTCGTACACCCAGAAACCGTTGAGCGGCGCCGAGGGCAGGGGCGTCTCGAAGGGGATCACCCCGAACTCCACGTTCGGCAGCGCGGTCACCGCGAGTAATCGGTCGAGCTGCCCGCGCATCACGTTCAGCGGGGCCAGCCGGTAGCGCAGCGCCGCCTCCGGGATGACGAACCTGAAGCGTTTGCTCTGGTCGTAGAGGACGTCCTGGCGCTGCATGCGCACCCGGATGGCCGCGTCGATCTCCTCGGGCTCCCGGTAGAGGCGCTTGATCCGCGTGAAGATGCTCCGGGCGTACTCGGTGGTCTGCAGCAGCCCGATGATCACGCCGGGCTCGAAGGCCCGCAGCAGGGTCGTCCGCGCCTCCACGTCGCGGATGTCCTCCTGGAGTGTGACCAGCGCGCCGCGGTGCCGCTGCCGCCAGGAGTCCTGACGGTCCAGCAGGCCCGCGGCCTGCTCCAACAGCGCCTGGACGACCTCGGGGGAGGCGTCCACCGCCCGCGCCCACCGGGTGACGTCGTCCTCGGTGACGGTCTGGCGGGCGTTCTCGATCCTGGAGACCTTGGACGCCTGCCACCTCAGCCGCTCGGCCAGGTCCTTGCCCGACAGGTGGGCGGTCTCTCGCAGGTGCCGCAGTCGCATGCCGAGCTCGGTCCTGGCCTGCTGGAACCCGCTCACCCGATCTCCTCGGCCGTTCCTGCGGGCCGTGTGCCGCGGCTGTGGTCCGCCCGTCGTTCCCGCGTGCTCACGTCGCCTCCCCATGGTGCGGAACGACGCTAGCCCCGAGCATGTGGATCAAACCATAGAGCACTCCTAATCGTGACCAATATTTACAGAAAGTACTCGGCGGGCGATCTCTACGAGAAGCTCACGGGGTACCTCGACGGCGGTTTCGCCGTCCAGGACGTGGCGCAGGTCGGCCATCGCCTCGGCGTCGGTCACCCGGAGACCCTGCACCACGATGGTCCCGCGATCGGTTTCGTAGAGGGAGGGACAGGCCCCCGCCTCAGAGGTGGAGCCAAGAAACCGGAGGCGCATGTTTGAGTCCTTCCCCGAATCACACTCATGGAGCAATTGCGTGCAATCCTAGATTTCGGAAGGTTGCATGAAGGTTTCAAAGCCGGACGGCGCGTATTCCGCCTATTTCGGCGCACGGCAGCTGAACATCTCCCCGTATGTGACATGAATCTGCGGACGAGGGCGAACCGGTTCAACGGGGTGGCGCGGAGCACGACCCCGGCTGCCGGACCCCTGCCCCCGCGGGCGCCCTCAAGACGATGCCGAGTCTGCGGCAGGCCGTCACCGCGTACTCCCCGGCCCGGCGTGATGGAAGGTCGCCGTGGCGGGGTGAGCGGATCAGAGGAGGCGCCGGGGGATGTCGGCGAACCCGGCGCGGAGTTCTTCCCCGAGGGCCTTGGCCTGGGCGTCGAGACGAGGACTCGCGGCCACACCCCGGCCGAGCAGGCCGTGCACGACGAAGTTGAGGGCGAGCAGGTTGGGCAGCTCGAAGCGCTCGACCCGCAGGCCGGCGGTGAACGGCAGGAGCTCCGCCAGGCGGTCGACCGTGAGGTGGGCCTCCAGCCACTCGAACCGCTCCGGCGTGGCGACCCAGACCCCCAGGTTGGCGTTGCCGCCCTTGTCACCCGAGCGGGCGCCCACGACCGTTCCCAGCGCGACCCGGGCGGTCTCACCGTCGCCGCGCTCGCCGCCGTGCCGTCCGAGGTCGGCGTCGTCCACCGAGCCCGCCGCCTCACCTCCACCGCCGCTCGCGGCCGGCGAGGCCGTCACCTCCGAGGATCCGGGCACACCGGGCTTCTCGTCCGTGCCGGGTACGTACGTGCCGGACGCCTCGCCCGCGCCTGACGCGTCGTCCCTACCGGGCACGGCCGGAAGCTCGCGGCCGTCGAGCCAGACGCGGGCCCGCACCGTCTCCGCCGGGACGAGCGTGGGCCAGTAGACCCCGTACGGCGAGGCGTCACCGGGAGGGGTGAGGCCGTAGAAGCCCGGATAGCTCGCCAGGCCGGTCTCGACCACGGCCGAGGAGAAGGCGCGCCCGGCCTTCCGCCGGTCGGCGTCCATCACGGTGACGCGCAGCAGGGCGGTCCCGGCGAGCGGGGTGAGCTCCACGTGGACCTGGTCGAACGACTCCCTCGGCACCCGCGACCAGATGGCCTCCTCGGCCAGCCGGGCCTTGGCCTCGATGTCCAGGCCGGTCAGCACGAGCGTCATGGTGTTGCGGTAGCCCGCCAGGTAGTTGACGGCGACCTTGAGCGAGTCGGGAGGCGCCTCGCCGCGCACCCCGAAGACGCGGACCCGGTCGGGGCCCTCCTGCTCCAGCCGGATCGTGTCGAAGCGCGCGACCACGTCGGGACCGAGGTAGCGGGGTGAGGCGATCTCGTACAGCAGTTGCGCGGTGACCGTGCCCACCGAGACCAGCCCGCCGGTCCCCGGGTGCTTGGTGACCACGCTGGAGCCGTCGGCCTCCAGCTCCACCAGCGGGAACCCGCAGTGCGCCAGGTCGGGCACCTCGCCGAAGAACGCGTAGTTGCCGCCGGTCGCCTGGCAGCCGCACTCGATGACGTGCCCGGCGACCACCGAACCGGCGAGCGCGTCGAAGTCGTCCGGCCCCCACCCGTACCGCCAGATCCCCGGCCCGGTGACCAGGGCGGCGTCCGTGACGCGGCCGGTCACCACCACGTCCGCCCCGGCCGACAGGGCGGCGGCGATCGGGCGGCCCCCCAGGTAGGCGTTGGCGGTCAGGGCGGGGGCGGGCAGCGGCTCACCGGTGTCGGCGTTGGGCGCGCCGCCCAGGTCACGGCCGGTCAGGTCGTCACCGGTGACGTGGGCGACCCGCACCGGCAGCCCGAGGCGTCCGGCCAGCTCACGCACGGCCTCGGCGCACCCGGCCGGATCCAGCCCGCCCGCGTTGGAGACGATTTTGACGCCCCGCTCCAGACATGTCCCGAGGACCTCCTCCAGCTGCCGCAGGAAGGTCGGCGCGTAGCCGGGACGGCCCTTCGACCGGTTCCCCGCGAGGATGAGCATGGTCAGCTCGGCGAGCCAGTCGCCGGTGAGCACGTCGATCGGACCGCCCTCCACCATCTCCCTGGCGGCGGAAAGCCGGTCACCGTAGAAGCCGGAGCAGTTGGCGACGCGCAACATCAGCTCGACTCCGGCGCGGGAATCCACGACGCGGGCCGCTTCTCCATGAAGGCGGCGATCCCCTCCTGGCCCTCGGCGGAGGTGAAACGCTTCGCGGACAGCTCGGCCATCTGGCGCATGCCCTCCTCGACGCTCAGCTCGGGCACGGTCCGCACCAGCTGCTTGGTGAGGGCGAGCGCCTCGGGGCCGCCGCGCAGCAGCATGCCGGTGTAGTGGGCGACCGTCGCGTCCAGCTCCTCCTCGGGCACGGCGCGGGTGAGCAGCCCGATCTGCGCGGCGCGGGCGGCGTCGAACGTCTCGCCGGTGAGCAGGTACTCGGCGGCGGCGCGCGGGTCGAGCCGCCGCAGCACGGTCACCGAGATCATCGCGGGCACCACGCCGAGCCGCACCTCGCTGAACGCGAACGACGCCGAGTCGGGGGCGATCGCGAAGTCGCAGGCCGCCACCAGGCCGAGCCCTCCGGCCCGAGCCGTACCGTTCAGTCGGCAGACGACCGGCTTCGGGCTCTCCCAGATCAGGCTCATGATCTCCGGGAACGACGCGGTCACCGGCGCCTCGTGCGCGTCCCCCGGCGCGACCCGCTGCTCCTTCAGGTCGGCGCCCGCGCAGAACACGGGACCGGTCCCGGTGAGCACGATCACCCGGACACTCTCCTCGGCGAGCGCCCAGTTGAGTCGGTCCTCCAGGTCGCCGAGCAGCCGCACCGACAACGCGTTGCGGTTGCGGGGGGAGTCGAGGGTGATCGTCGCCACCCCGCCGGACACCTCTTTGTGCACCAGGCGTTCCACCGGCCAGCCGCCGTCGGTCCTCATTTCGGTCCTTTCCTCCAAGACCTTCTCCCGTTCCCCGGGACTCCACGGAGCCTGTCGGAGAGCCGGAAGGTCACGTCCGCTCCTCGATGACGGCCAGCACGGCCCCCGCCTCGACCTGGCGGCCGGGCGCCACGTTCACCGCCGCCACCGTACCCGGCGCGGGCGCGGCGATCCGATGCTCCATCTTCATCGCCTCGAGCACCACGACCACCCGCCCCGCCCCGACGGTCTCGCCGACCTCGACGTCGACCCGCAGCACCGTACCCGGCATGGGTGCCACCAGGGAGCCGGGCAGCACGTGTTCCACCGGTTCCGGCAGGCGGGCCAGCGGGGTGAGCCGTACGGAACCGAGGGGGGAGTCCACGTGCGTCACGTCGTCGTAGCGGGCGACGGCGAATCGGTGCCGCACGCCCGAGGTCTCCAGCACCACGAGCGAGGGCGTCGCGCCGATCAGGACCGTATCGGGAAACCCCTCGGCGCGCAGGCCGTCCCTGGTGATCCGATAGGAGATCTCCGCCTCCGCGAAGGAGCTGCGCTGCGGCTGCGACACCACATTGCGCCACCCGCTCGGCAGTCCGGCCTGCACGGTCGCCGTCGCCCGGTTCGCCGCCGCCCCCGCGAGCGCGGCGGCGAGGGCGGACAGGCGCACGACCCCGTGGGCGTCTCGGCCGGACCCGGTGAGCCCGTGCTCCTCCAGGAATCCGGTGTGGGTCTCTCCGGAGAGAAAGGCCGGATGACGCAGGACCTCGACCAGCAGGTCCCGGTTGGTGACCGGACCGTGGATCCTCGCACCCGCCAGCGCGGCGGCGAGCCTGCGCACCGCGTCGGTGCGGCTCGCACCGTAGGAGACGACCTTGGCGAGCATCGGGTCATAGTGGACGCCGATCTCCGAACCGTCCTCGACCCCGGAGTCCAGCCGCAGGCCGTGGCGCCCACCCGGCGGGGACGCGAAGCGGGAGTCCACCCCGAAGACCTCGAAGCGGTGCAGGACGCCGCTCTGCGGAAGCCAGTCGCGGGCCGGGTCCTCGGCGTACAGGCGCACCTCGACGGCGTGCCCGGACGGCTCGGGCGGCGACGCGGGGAGCCGGGCGCCCTCGGCGATCCGCAACTGCCACTCGACGAGGTCGACGCCGTACACGCACTCGGTCACCGGGTGCTCCACCTGCAGGCGGGTGTTCATCTCCAGGAAGGCGACCGTCTCCTCCCTGACGAGGAACTCGACGGTACCGGCGCCGACGTACCCGATGGCCCGCGCGGCGGTGACCGCCGCGTCGAGGAGCCGCGCCCGCATCGCGGCGGAGATCGCCGGGGACGGAGTCTCCTCGACCACCTTCTGGTGCCGCCGCTGGATCGAGCACTCCCGTTCGCCCAGCGCCCACACCGTCCCGTGCCCGTCGGCCAGGATCTGCACCTCGATGTGCCGGGCGCCCTCCAGCAGGGGTTCGACGAACACCGTGCCGTCCCCGAACGCCGACGCGGCCTCCCCGCGCGCCGACTCGACCGCCTCCGGCAGGTCCTCGGCGCGTCGCACGACGCGCATCCCGCGCCCGCCGCCACCGGCCGACGCCTTCACCAGCAGGGGAAAGGCCCCTTCGGAGATCGGTCCACCCATCCGGGAGAACATGGCCTCCAAGTCGTCTGTGGAGTGACCGGGTCCCGCGACGAAGCCCGGCAGCACCGGGACCCCCGCCTGGGCCATCAGCGCCTTGGCCTCGATCTTGGAGCCCATCGCGGCGACGGCCTCGGCCGGAGGACCGACCCAGGTCAGCCCGGCCTCGGTCACGGCCCGCGCGAAGGCGGCGTTCTCCGACAGGAAGCCGTAGCCGGGGTGCACCGCGTCGGCCCCCGCCAGGCGGGCCGCCTCGACGATCCTCTCCACCGCGAGGTAGGTGTCGGCGGGCCTGACACCGGCGAGCCGTACGGCATGGTCGGCCTCGGCCACGTGCGGCGCGTCCGCGTCGGCGTCGGAGAAGACCGCGACGGTCTCGACACCGAGGTCGCGGCAGGTGCGGAAGACGCGGCGGGCGATCTCACCGCGGTTGGCGACGAGCAGGCGGCGGATCGGCGCGGCGCCGGTCATGGGCGTGGTCACGGTCACATCCGGAACATGGGCGTGGTCATGGGCATGGGCGTGGTCACGATCACATCCGGAAGACGCCGAAGCCCGAGGGCCGCGGGGCGGTGGTGTTGCCGGCCGCCGCGCCGTGGAAGGCGGCGCCGCCGGTGGTGTCGCCGACGGCGGCGTTGTCGATGGCGGACAGGCACAGGCCGAGGACCGTCCGGGTGTCGCGGGGGTCGATCACGCCGTCGTCGTAGAGGCGGCCCGACAGGAAGAACGGCAGTGACTCGGCCTCGATCTGCGCCTCGACCAGCTGTCGCATCGCCGCGTCGCCCTCCTCGTCGTAGACCTGTCCTCGCGCCTGCGCGGCGGCCCGGCCGACGATGGACAGCACCCCGGCGAGCTGGGCGGGACCCATCACGGCCGACTTGGCACTGGGCCAGGCGAACAGGAAGCGGGGATCGTAGGCCCTGCCGCACATCCCGTAGTTGCCCGCGCCGTAGGAGGCGCCCATCACGATCGTGATGTGCGGGACGGACGAGTTGGACACCGCGTTGATCATCATCGCGCCGTGCTTGATGATGCCGCCCTGCTCGTAGTCCTTGCCGACCATGTAGCCGGTGGTGTTCTGCAGGAAGACCAGCGGGACGCGGACCTGGTTGGCGAGCTGGATGAACTGCGCCGCCTTCTGCGCCTCCTCGCTGAACAGCACGCCGCGGGCGTTGGCCAGGATCCCGATCGGATGGCCGTGCAGGCGGGCCCACCCGGTCACCAGGCTTCCGCCGTACAGGGGCTTGAACTCGTCGAACTCGCTGCCGTCCACCACCCGCGCGATCACCTCGCGCGGGTCGAACGGGATCTTCAGGTCCTCCGGCACGATGCCCAGCAGTTCGTCCTCGTCGTACAGGGGGTCACGCACGACGCCGGGGGAGCGGCCGGGCCGGCGCCGGTTCAGGCTTTTGATGATTCGCCGTCCGATCCGCAACGCGTCGTGCTCGTCGGCGGCGAGGTAGTCGGCCAGGCCGCTGACGCGGGCGTGCATCTCGGCGCCGCCCAGCGACTCGTCGTCGGACTCCTCCCCGGTGGCCATCTTGACCAGCGGCGGCCCGCCGAGGAAGACCTTCGCGCCCTCCTTGACCATGACCACGTGGTCGCTCATCCCCGGCACGTACGCCCCACCGGCCGTGGAGTTGCCGAAGACCAGGGCGATCGTGGGAATCCCGGCCGCCGACAGGCGGGTCAGGTCGCGGAAGATCCGGCCGCCGGGGATGAAGATCTCCTTCTGGGTCGGCAGGTCGGCACCGCCGGACTCCACCAGGTTGATCAGCGGCAGCCGGTTCTCGAAGGCGATGTCGGCCGCCCTGAGCGTCTTGCGCAGCGTCCACGGGTTGGACGAGCCGCCCCGCACGGTCGGGTCGTTGGCGACGATCACGCACTCGACGCCCTCCACCACCCCGATCCCGGTGACCACACTCGCCCCCACCGGGAAGTCGCTGCCCCAGGCCGCGAGCGGTGAGAGCTCCAGGAACGCCGAGTCGGGGTCGACGAGCAGCTCGATCCGCTCCCTGGCGAGGAGCTTGCCTCGCGCGCGATGCCGGTCGACGTACTTTTCGCCGCCGCCCGCCACGGCCTTGGCGTGCTCGGCGTCGAGTTCCGCCAGCTTGGCGAGCATCGCCTCACGCCGCGCCCGGTAGTCGTCACCCGTGGTGTCCAGGCGGCTCATGACTCCGCTCCCTCGCTTGACACGAACGTCATACCCGCGCCCCTGATCACGTCAAGCAAGGTAGCCCACAACCGGTGCCCCCGCCAGGGATGGTGCTCACGTCCGAGGGATGTTACGCCCGGTAGTTCTTGCCCGGGGGCATGCCGGGGATCGGCTTGGCGATGAGGGCGACGGGGATGAAGAAGCAGATCTGGCCGATCGCGAGGATGAGCGTCCAGAGCGCCTTGTCGTCGTAGTGAGCCGACGCTCTGGCGTACAGCTCGTCGGGGACGCGCTCCCCGGACGGGTTCGGGGTGAGGACGGCCTCCACGAGTTCCAGCGCGACCCGTTCGGCGTCGGTGAAGTAGAGGGCGTCCCGCCATGACGCCACGGCGGTGATGCGCTCCTCCGTCTCACCGGCCTTGCGGAGATTGTCGGTTTGTCGGATCGCGTGGTAGGTGCTGCCGACGATCTGCCCGGCGCGGAGCTGTACCAGGCCGACGGTGATCTGCGGAATCGCACCGTTCTGGACGGCCTTGATCATGGCTCCGGCGATCGACATCACCTCGGGAAAGAACTGGGAGGGATCGGGCAGACGCGACCTGAGGTCGTCCTGCTCGGTACTGCTGGGGGTGGACGTCACGATGTCTTCCTCTCGATGTCAGCGGTGTTTCCGAAGCTCACGCCCCGGCGGCGGGCCGTCCTCGACCCCGTGGAGGACGGCCCGTCTTCCGAGGTGAGACTTCCGACGGTGACCCGCGTCCCGGGTCGGGGTGCGGAGTTCTCCAGCGTTCTTTAGCGGTCTCCCGCGTGCTGGACGGTGTCCGGGAACTCCGACGACACAACCGCCGAGAATGTGAGGCGACGCGACCGGCCTCACAGTTCGGCGCGCTGTCTCGTCGATCCGGTGAGCGCAGCCACACCAGCAACCACACCGAGGGAGCCGACGACACCATGACCGTCCCGCCCGAGCCAGGAGACGACCGGACCGATCCGAGCCTGAGCGCGGTCATGAGCGAGCGGCGTCAGCTGATCAATCTCGCCTACCGGCTCCTCGGCTCCCTGGCCGACGCCGAGGACGTCGTGCAGGAGACCTACGCCCGCTGGTACGCCATGTCGCGGCGACAGCGGGAGGCCATCGAGTCGCCCGGCGCCTGGCTGACGACGGTCGCCGGCCGCGTCTGCCTCGACCTGCTCGGTTCGGCACGTGCCCGGCGGGAGCGCTACGTGGGCGAGTGGATCCCCGAGCCGCTGCCGGACCGTACGGAGCTGCTCGGCGGGCGGCCGGGCGGCGCCGTGACCGACCTGACCGACCCCGCCGATCGGGTCACTCTCGACGAGTCGGTCAACATGGCCTTCCTCGTCGTGCTCGAATCGATGACCCCGGCCGAACGCGTCGCGTTCGTCCTGCACGACGTCTTCCGTTACTCCTTCGCCGAGGTGGCCGAGATCGTCGGCCGTACCCCGGCGGCCTGCCGCCAGCTGGCCTCCTCGGCCCGCCGCCGCATCCGCGCCGCACAGGTCCCCGCGACCCCGGCGGCCCGGCGCGCCGACGTCGTCAGGGACTTCAAGCGGGCGTGGGAGGCCAAGGACATCGACGCTCTCATCGGACTTCTCGACCCCAAGGTGACGATGGTCTCCGACGGGGGCGGTGTCGTCAGCGCCCTGCTCCGCCCGATCGAGGGCGGCGAGCAGATCGCGCGCTACGCGATGGCGATCGCCGACCTGGCGCCCGGGATGACGATCCTGGAGCGAACGGTCAACGGTCAGCCCGGTCTGGTCGCTCAGCGCGATGGCGTCACCGAGGCGGTGATGGCGTTCGAGGTCGCGGGTGATCGGGTCACCCGGATCTGGGCCGTACGCAACCCCGAGAAGCTCCGGCCCTGGACGACGGCATAGCAGGCACGCCGCCGTCGCCGTCTTCCTCCGTCCCGCAGCCGTCAAGGAGTCATCCGTGTTCTTGCGTGTCGTGATCGCTCTGCAAACCCTGGTCGTCTTCACCGCGCCGATCACCGCGGGCCTGTTGCTGTCCTCGCCCGGCGGACGGGCGTTGCACAGCGCTTCGGCGTACAGCGTGTTCACCGTGGCGGTGGTGCACCTGGCCACCGCGATCCTGTTGTGGCGTCCGGGCGGCGGCTCACCCAGGCCCATCCTGTACGCGGCCGTGTTCCTGGGACTCACGCTGGCGCAGGTGGCGCTGGGCATCGCGGGGATGACGACCCTGCACCTCCCGTTGGGGGTGCTGCTGTTCGGCATGAGCGTCCTTCACCTCAGCCGAGTCCTGACCGTCCAACGCACTCCGGTATAGCTGATTCGGCCACTCGCCAATGCCCCCACCTGGAGAAACGACAAATCACGACAATTCGCATGGTGTTGTGAAGTTTCCTTCCCCCTTGTCCGGTTTGCTGCTTTCTAATACTGTTCGCCGTGAATTCATCCTTTCCTGGCCGGGGCTCTCCCCAGAGTCACCCCCCGCCCCCTGTCTGGAGTTGAAATGCGGTTTCGCACGACGACGTGCAGAAAATCCCCCTATGGGAAGGTGCTAGGTGTCGCGGTCCTCGTATCGGCCGTGCTCGCCCTGACACCGACCTCCTCGGCGCAGGCCGGTCCAGCCGGCGACAAGTGCAGCACCGACCCCACCGCCCACGCGGCCGACGTGCCGAGCCCCGAGCAGTTCTTCGGCTTCCCACTGGGCCAGGGACAGCCCAGGGTCCTCACGACAGAAGAGATCAACAATTATCTGAAGGCCGTGGGAAGCGCCTCCAAGCGCGTGGTCACGGGAACGATGGCGCACAGCGTCTCCGGCCAGGAACTGCCCTACGCCATCGTGTCGGACCAGCACCACATGGTTCCCGGCCAGCTGAAGAAGATCGCCGATCAGGTCGGTTCGCTGCGTGACCCGCGCTCGCTGAAGGCCGACAAGGCGGCGCGGATCGCCAAGGACTCTCCCGCCATCGTCTGGATCACGGGCAACGTGCACGGCGGCGAGAAGAGCGGCGCGGACGCCGCGCTCAGGACCCTGTACGAACTCGCGAGCGGCCTGTCCTGCGACGTCGCCAAGCGCAACGACAACCTCGTCACGGTCATCGTGCCGACCCAGAACCCGGACGGCCGCGACGCGAACCGCCGCCAGAACAACTACGGCTTCGACCTGAACCGGGACTGGTTCGCCCGCACCCAGCCGGAGACCGACGCCAAGATCGAGATGCTGCGGAAATACCCGCCACAGGTCTTCGTCGACGCGCACGAGATGGGCGGCCGGCAGTACTTCTTCCCGCCCAACGCCGACCCGATCCACCACGAGATCGCCGACCAGCCGGTGAACTGGATCAACCGTATCGGAGCGGCGAACGGCGAGGGCTTCGGCTACAACGGCGCCTGCCGCCCCGGCGTCACCACCGAGTGCTACTTCAACTACTCGACGTACGACCTGTTCTACATGGGCTACGGCGACACCGTGCCGGCCGCGGGCTTCGGCGCCGCCGGCATGACGTACGAGAAGGGCAGCGCCTCGGCCGTGGAGGACCGGGTGCAGCAGCAGTTCAACACCCAGTGGGCCACGACCGGCTGGGCCGCCGACAACAAGAATGAGGTCCTCAACGGCTACTACTCGATCTGGCGGACCGCGATCGAGGAAGGGGCGGCCGGCACCCTTCAGCCGAACGAGGTCGTCCAGCCGACCAACACGGTCCAGTTCCCGGTGCCCGACATCAAGATCCGCTCGTACTTCCTGCTGCCCGACCGGCAGATCGGCGACGTGCGCCGGCTGGTCGAGCGGCTGCGCGACATGGACGTCGAGGTCTACCGGCTGAAGAACCCCGTCACGGTGCCCAGCGCCAAGATTCTCGGCGGCCGGAGCGCCGCCAACCTCACGGTTCCCAAGGGCGCCTACTGGATCCCGATGAACCAGCCGCAGAAGCACTGGATCCAGGCGCTCATCGGCGAGAACCCCTACGCCCCGTTCCCGTACTTCTACGACGTCTCCTCGTGGAGCAACCCGCTGCTGATGGGGGTCGACACGATCTACACCGGGGACGAGCTGTCACCCAAGGTCGACCTCGTCAAGGACATCGAGGGCGGGATCGCCTCCTCGGCTCCGCCGAAGGGCTCCTACTCCTACCCGCTGGACTCGGCCGCGGCCTCCGAGCTCACCTTCAAGCTGCTCGCCTCGGGCGTGCCGCTCTCGCGTGACCTGACGAGCGGTGTGGTCAGCCTGCCCGCGGGCGCGCTCACCCCGAACACGCTGGACAAGCTCGCCAAGTCGCTCGGCGTCACCGTCACGGGCGGTTCGGCGGCGGCCTCCGGCAGCCCGCTGCGCACCCCGGACGTCGGCCTGTTCGCCGGAACCGGCATCAGCACGACCTCCGGGTCGTACGGCGAGACCCGCTACGTGCTCGGCAACCGCTGGGGCCTGGACCTCAAGCCGGTGACCACGGCCGACATCAACGACAACACCCCGGCCTTCACCGAGCGGACCGTCGTGCTCGTGCCCGACGGAAGCAGTTCCACGGGCGGCCTGACCGCCACGGGCCAGGCCAACCTCAAGCAGTGGGTGGCCGCGGGCGGCACCTACATCGGACTGCGCAACGAGGGCACCCGGGTCGCCCGTGCCGCGGGTCTGACCTCCACGACCGAGAAGCCC
Source organism: Streptosporangium sp. NPDC000095 (assembly GCF_042899335.1). NCBI lineage: Bacteria > Bacillati > Actinomycetota > Actinomycetes > Streptosporangiales > Streptosporangiaceae > Streptosporangium > Streptosporangium sp. NPDC000095. The sequence goes on along the minus strand of NZ_JBIAZS010000004.1, from coordinate 332,838 downwards.
AAGCCGACCGGTTACCAGGTCATCGGATCGCACTTCCGAGTGGACGTGGCGAGCGACAACCCGGTGGCGCTCGGCCGTCCCCTGGAGGACTTCCAGTTCAACAACGGTGACCCCATCCTGAACCCGAGCACCACCGGCAGGAACGTCCTCACCTACCCGTCCGACGACAGGTTCTGGTCCAACGGCTACACGGTGGGGTCCGACGCGCTCAAGGGCACGGCCGCCATCGTCGACGAGCCGACCGGTGCCGGACGCGCCGTCCTCTTCGCCTACAACCCGCTGTTCAGGGCGTACAACGAGAACGGTATCCACCTCGTCGCGAACGCCCTGCTGTACCAGGGGGCAACGCCCGCCGCCCAGCAGCGGACCCTGCGTGCGGAGCCCTCGCGCAGCGCCGCGGAGCAGGCGGAGGAACTGCCCAACCTGGGCGGGGAGTGGCGGCCGATCACCATCGAGGTGGCCGACGCCGACCTCGCGCGGGCACAGGCGGTGATCGAGAAGTACACCGACACGGCACAGACGGCGTCCGCCGCGGGCTCGACGTACATCACGATCCCCAACCCCGACGGCCTGACGGCCGACGAGCACCCGTACGTTCGCGACCTGATCCGTGATCTGGACGGCGCGGGCATTCCGCTCCGCTCCGTCGTCGCCTGATCCCGGTATCCGTCTCATGGAACACGGCGGGCCCGGCCGGATTCGTCCGGCCGGGCCCGCCGTCGTGCGTCCGTGTGAGTAAGGAAGGCCGACGCGCCAAGATGTCTGCCCGATGGGGCGCATGTTCCACCGGAGCGGGGGAAGCGGCAGACGCATGGATGAGAAAGACGAAGCGTCGAAGGCCGCCACCGGACTCTCCATGGGCATCGCCGTCGGCGTCGCCATCGGTGCCGCCCTGGGAGTGGCACTCGGCAACCTGGCCATGGGCATGGGTATCGGTATCGCCGTCGGCGCCGGTTTGGGAGTGGCCTTCACGACCGGCAAGAAGAACAACGAGGGCAAGGGGTGAACAACCAGCGCGTACGCCACGTGAGGGAAACCATGGCCCCTCGGATCGGGTGACGCCGCTCGCGCCCTGTGAGACGACAGGCCGCGCGGCGGCCTGGGTTCGGCAGGTGGCGCCGTTGGATTTTTGTGGTCAGCGGGACAACTTGCGGCGGGCCCTGTCCGATACCACTTGGAGGACCTTGGCATCGCTCTGAGGGGTGGGCCATATCTGAAGGTGAAACGAGTCGATGATCACCGTGGAACGCAGGTCGAAGGCCTGGTCCATGTTGCGGGCGTGGTAGCGCAGCCGGTACCAGCCGGCCTTGGACGGCAGCTGTGGCAGGGCGATGTACTTTGTGGAATCCCAGGCAATGACCGCGAGTGGGTCGAGGTCGGTTTGGAAGCTGGCCTCGACCACGTCCTCGTATTCCTCCAGCAGCGGCTCCGGGGCGTGGTGGTGCAGGGATACGGTCAAGTCGATGTTTCCCAGATAGAGGCCGGTAACGAAGTGGGCTCCTCCTCGTACAGTTCGCAGGATGCCCGCGTTCGACAGTCCAGGTGCTTTCGGCTCTGGGTGCACGGTTCGATACGTGTTGCCGTCGAACAGGTAGAACTGCGCGTAGTTCACGGGGAACTCAGCACGGATGAGGGTGTTCTCGGAGTCTCCGGAGACGACGGTCTCAACCGTTGAGCTCACGCTGTTCCTTTCAGTGTCAGGTAACGCGGCGGGTCCCGGGGTTCGATGTTCCGAACCCCGGGACCCGGTTTCATGTCGGTCTATCAGGTGGGATCCGCCAGGAATAGCGATTCATTGCTACTGGTGCCGTTTGAGTCGGCCAGCACGCCCTCGATCTCGACCAGCCACCGACCGGGCTACTCGCCGAAGCGAAAGCCCTGGCCCGGCGACTGGTCACGGTCATGCCCGTATAGCCGGTGCCCGTCAGCCGAACTCGCCGTTCCTGATGCCGCTGATGAAGGCGGTCCACTCCGAGGTGGTGAAGATCAGGCTCGGTTTGTCGGGGGTCTTCGAATCACGTATCGCGACGATGCCGGGAAGGTTGCGGGCGACTTCCACGCAGTTGTTGTTGTCGCCTTGGCTGAGGGTGCTCTTGTGCCATTCGGCGCTAGACAGATCCATTGGTGTCTCACAACCGGTCGATGAGTTCGGACAGATATGCGATCGAGGCGTCAGCTCCAAGTGCGTCGGCGACGAGGCGCTGCATCATCAGGTTATAGCGTTCGAGCTGTTTGGGCTCTTCAAGGTAGAGATTGTCTGTCGGTGTTTCAATATAGACAACGTTCTGATCAGTGAAATCAGGGAATTCCAGAATAACAAAATGGCCCGACATGCCGACATGCAGGCCTGCCGACATCGGCATGACCTGAATGGTCACGTGCTCAAGCGGATGGGTGTTGATCAACTTGCGAAGTTGGTCGCGCATGACCTCCGTGTCACCTACCGGCCGTAGCAGGGCTGCCTCATCGATGATCGCCCGGTATCGGGGCGGGTTCGGACGCCGCAGAATCTCCTGTCGGCGCATCCGAGCTTCCACGCGCTTGTCGAGCTCGGCAGGATCATAAGACAGGGAGGCTCGGATCAGTTCGGCTGTATACGCGGAGGTTTGCAGCAAGCCAGGGATCACGAGGGGTTCGAAGGTGTCGATTGAGGATGCCTCGGCTTCGAGTCCTACGTAGGTGCCGGTGAAGACACCTTTGTACTGCTCCCACCATCCCCGCTCGCGAGCACCCCGGACGAGGTCCATGACCGCTTCCCGGTGAGCGTCCTCTGCCCTGTACAGATCAAGGATGTCTCGGATGTCGCGAGGTCGTGGCCGGGCCGTTTTGCCTGTTTCGAGACGCGAAATCGTGGCCCGTGACATGTCCAGCGCCTGAGCGACCTCCTCCATGGTCAGGCCTGCGGCCTCGCGCAAACCCCGGAGTTCGGCGGCCAGGCGCCGTCGGCGCACCGTTGGACTCTGGCCACTGTATGTCATCGGTTACCTCCAGGGCGTAGGGAAGTCGATCGTAGAGCACCTGGCACAAGGGAAGACATATCGGTCGAGTTTCAAAATGAGAGTTGCAGTATGGACTGTGCAGGCCACATCATAGGGCCGCGAGCGAACACGTTGTGTGAGGAGATCATGATTCTGCGTGACATCAGCTGTTGCCTGAGTCGGGTTCCAACCTCGTGCTTCTGAGCTCGCGTACGCCAAGTGCGGCACTCCCTCTGTCGGCCTCGCCCTCGCTGGAGCACTTATGAAGACACCTCGAAACGCCCTTGAGGCGTACTGGGATCTGCCTGCCGATCCCGAAGCGGTCGGTAAGGCGCGCGGCCTCGTGCGGGAGGCCCTCGCCGCTTGGGACATGTCCTCCGTGGCGGAGAACGTGACCATGGTCGTGTCCGAGCTGGTGAGCAACGCGATCCTGCACGGCAAGGCGCCGATCACCCTTGCCCTGTATCGGTACGGGCGGGTCGTCCGTGGGGAGGTCACCGACCACAGTGCTGTGTGGCCGAGCCCGGTCCCGGCCGGCCCGGAGGAGGAGCAGGGTCGTGGGCTGGCGATCGTCGCGGCCTACGCCGACCGGTGGGGCGTCGTACCGGCGTCGGAGGGCAGGCCGGCGGACGGCAAGACCGTCTGGTTCGTCTGCGCGGAGTGGAGGTCTCGATGAGCGGTCCGCTGCCCATCGTGGATCTGTCCGACGGGGTGCGCCTGTGTGCGGGGTGCGGCACCCACATCGTCACGCTGGCGGCGGCGGTACGTCTGATCTGGGCCGACGTCACCGACGACGTGATCCCGGCCGAGGCCGTCGAGCAGATCACCGCGCCGGTCGCCGACATCTGGGTCGACGTGCTATGCAACCCGTCCTGCCCGCCGGGCGGCCGCGAGCGGTACCCGGGCTGACTCGACGCCACCACGCCGGGCGGCCCTCCCCGTCCGGTACCGGCAGCAGGGCACCACCACCTCGTCTCTGACCAAGGGGTCAGATGTTCAGCCGCTGAGGTCGGCTTCGATGTCGCTCATCTTTCGAACCAGTCGCGTGTTCCCCGGGACACGGATGAATCCGTACTTCTCATAGAAGCGCGCCGCCTCCTCGTCGAGGGCGTCGACGACGACCAGGCGAGCCGCCACGCTCCGAGATGACTCCAGTGCCCTGCTGAGGGCGTGGACGAGCAGACGACTGCCCAGGCCGCCGCCCTGCAATGTTTTGTGGAGTGCCAGTCGCGCCAGGATGACGGCGGGAATCTGGTTCGGGCCGCCACGACCTGCCTTGGAGGGGATCTCGTCTTTCTGCAGCAGATGACCGGCAAGGGAGTAGTAGGCGACGACGTCGTGCTCTCCGTCTGCGGTCCACACGAAAGTACGGGCGGTGCGGTTCTTTTCAGCCTGCAGGGCTGATGTGCTCAACCAGAAGTTCAGCGACTCCTTCCCGCAGTCGAACGAATCCGTGCGGTGCTGCTGGTTGAGCGACTGAGGGTCGTACACCCGTTACTTCCTTTTCGGAATCTCTCGGCTCTCCCGGGCGGCACGGGTCAGCGCTTCGTTCCGCTGCGGGGGGGCGTCAAGTGAGTCGATGATCGCTTCGAAGAAGTCGGGAGGCACGACGGTGATCCGTTCATGGCGCATGACCTCTTCGGCCGCGTCGAGGGCGGCGTGGAGAACGAAGCCGGTGACGGTCTCCCGTCTGGCGTGGGCGGCCTGTTCGATCAGGTTCTTGTCTTCCGTGCTGATGCGGACTTCGAGTCGGCTTCTGGTGTCGTGCCTGGGGGAGGCGGTGTTGCCGGGCGCGGGACGGGTCATGGCTGCTGGCTCCTCCACAGCGGATGTCGGCGTTGCGCCGACGCCGGTCGGCGCCGCAGTACGCGGCGCTCTTCGACCGTAGGGAGATCACTCCCCACCGCTTAGATTCTGTACGGACAGTGTCCGTACGAATCGGCTGGATGTCAATCCGCCGACGGTGGTTCGGCCGCCATCGGTGGGGATATGCGGGGCTTTTTCCGAAGCGGGCGATCTACCCGCACACCCTGGGCAGGCCGCACACCTTCTTCGTCATCTTCTTTGCCTGGTTGACGATTTTCCTGCCCGCTCCCAGGCCGTTGCCGACGTCGGTGTAGACGAACAGCGCGGCGCCCCGGCGGGCGACGACCCCCAGCTCGGCAGGCTCACGGTCACGCTTTCCTCGCTTGTGGAAGTGGCCCGCGACAGACAGGGCCTCGTCTCCGACGCGCAATGGCTTGCCGACGTAGCCGAACCCGCTGCCGCTCTTCGTCGTCGCCCGCCTCGGGCACCTGGCCAGGTCCGCCCGGAGCTTACGGAACGCGGCCTGGGCGGACCTGGTGCTCCTGTACAGCACGAGCTGTTCGCCGCTCCCGGAGGGGGCGCTGGTCGAGTACGTGATGGTGCGCATCGCGACTCGGCCGTCGCGGGGTTTTGCCTTCGTACGACAGGGATTGAGCGCGAGCTGCCGGGACAGGCTGTTACTGATCTCCCACCACTCCTCGTCCGCGATGACCGGTCCCGCAGCCGCCGCGCGCTCGGTCAGCAGGAAGCCTTTGGGGATCTCGGTGGTGCCCGCGTGGGCCGCGCTGGTTCCGCCCATCAGCGATCCGATCACCAGTACTGTTGCCATCGCTTGGTTGATCACGACTGTTGAGACGCGGAATCTTCTCGCCGGGTTACCCCGCCTCCCTGTAACAAGCTGGTCACAGGAGGAGACTCCTGCAACTCGCCCCTGGTGAGGGTGGCCCCGGCGCGATCTCGCACTTCGGCCGGGCGCACCGTCACCGCCGTCAGCGGCCCGAGCGCGTCGGTGACCACGAACCGTTTACCGATGATGCTCATGGAGTGTTACGTGAATTTGACGAGCTTTCGTCTCGTGATAGTGCTGGCTCTGTCCATCTCCATGACCTCTGGCTGCGGCGCTCGGCAATCTCCGGCTAGGGGAAATGGGCAGACAACCGGAACGACATACCGCATAGACACATCGGTGCTTCGGGCGATGATTGTCGACTACGACCACAAGAGTTCACCCGAGGAGCTGGTTAAGTCCAGAGATCATGAAGCCATCGTCATCGGAAGTGTCGAGGGGTTCGAACAGGGGCGAGACATATATGACATCGAAGGTGACCCCTATCCGGACAAGCGTGTGGTCATGCACGTTCGCGTCGACTCCACCGTAAAGGACAACGGGATTGTCAGTGGCGGTCGCGTCTATGTCGACCTGGACCAGGGGGGCTTGTATCACGATGGAACGCCCAGCAGGTCTCTTGACGATTTCCGAAAGGCCATACCCGCCGGTGTGAGAGTGATGCTCTTCCTCTTCTCGGATCGGCGAACGGCCTTACGGATCGAAGGGGCCGAGAACGGTCTGCCGAGCGGTGCCGTTCTGGCAACCCCGGATGCCCAGGGGATGGTCTTCGACGACGGCTCGAAGCTCGTGGGCGGACAAGAAGACCTGGAAGGCGAGTGGAAGGCGATGGGGAGCATCGACGAAGTCGCCCTCCGGGTGAAGAAGGCGCTGGGCGTCGAATGACCTGATGACCCACCGCCGGAGTCCGGACCACAGGGGAAACCTCGGGCCGCGGTCGTCGCCGAGGGCGACGTGTTCGGCTACATCGCCGGTGGCAGGGGGATGGTGTAGAGGGCTCTCTTCTCGCTCAGCCATTGGTGGTCGATGAACCGGCCGCTCATGCGTCCGGTGAGGAAGAGGTAGGTCTCCAGGCAGACCCGTCCGTGGTGTTCGGGTTCGACGACCCAGGATCCGGAGCGCACGACTTCGGGGGACTCGGGGCAGCCGACTTCTCGGAGGTAGGGCTCGACCATGGAGCCGGGTTCGGTGATGACCTCTCCGTACCAGCGTTGGGTCGCCCAGCCGGTCGTGGTGCCGTCGCCGTGGAGGAGGTCGTAGACGTAGGCGTTCACGGTGCGGATCTGGAGGAAGCACAGGCCCGCGTCCGCCGGATTTCCGAGCCGGTGGCCTCCACGTCGCGGGGTGTGGACCGTACAAAAGGCCGGTGGCCTTGGATCTGGTCCTCCCTTTGACCGGGGGAGATCAGTCGCTGAGGTCGGCTTCGATGTCGCTCATCTTTCGAACCAGTCGCGTGTTTCCCGGGACTCTGCTACCGCCGACTCGCCAAATGAGTCACCGTCTTAGTGTTGTTTTTAGTCTGGAAACTACGGACGAGCCCCTAGTGGCCGCAAAATGACAGTGTTGTCGTCTTAGCTCTGACAAGGAGCTTGGTTATGCGCTCAGCACTTCCACGCACGCTGATGGCGGCAGCCATCGCCCTCGCAGCGGTACTCCTCCCGGCCGAGCCCGCGTCCGCGGGAATCTGGCAGCTCTCCGACGGCTTCGAACCGGCGTCGAACCCGGCCGCCCGGTGGACGTTCACCGACCAGGGCGACTGCGACACCCCATACTTCCAGAGCGTCGGGATCGCCTCGCCCCGTACCGGCACCGGCATGGCCGGCTTGCGCGTCAGCAACACCGGCGGGTGGTGCGCGATCGGCCGGACCATCTTCCTCACCCCGGTGCCCGCCCACCCCGGCGCCCGCTGTACCGCGGGCGTCTGGCTGGACCTGCGCAACGCCGCGGCAACCTTCAACCTGGAGGTCATCAACCCGGCCGACTGGACCTACATCGCCCTGAAGACGGTACCGGTGGACCAGACGGTGGACCCAGGCTGGCGCCTGCACACGGTGAGCTGGACCGCGCAGCGCTCCGATGTCGTGCTGCGGCTGACCGTGGCAAAGGCCTTCAACCACCAGTTCGCCCCACGCGCCGAACTCGACGACGTCGTCGTCCAGTGCGCCTACTGACTGCTCTGACTCAGTGAAAGTGGCACGCGTCCAGCTCGAAAGCCCTCGGCCGTGCCACCTTCATTGAGCCGGGACACAGTGGTGTGCCCCTGGTCTTGTGGAGGCGGGTTCTTGGATTCTTGTGCCACTCGTTGAGAGGAGATTGGCATGGGGGCCCCGAGCACCGCCGAAAGCAGCACCCGGCCACCACCTGCTCCGTCTGCGCCTCTCAGGCGCCGTGGTGACAGGGTCCGCCGTGGTGCCTGGCCGTGTCGGCGGGCACGTTCAGTGTGGGGTTGCGGTCGAAGAACCCATAGGGCGTCAACGAGAATCTGGCATGGTCGACCGGCATCACCGGCCAGTCCTCAGGTCGCGGGAAGTGGGTCACGCCGAAGGTGTGCCACAGCACGATGTCTTCACCGTCCAGGGGGCGGTCGCCCGCGACATACGCCGGTAGGCCGTCGCCGCCCGGGTTCTGGTTGACGAACTCGCCTGCCGGATATCGCTCTTCGGACGCGTAGCGGGTGATCCACAGTTCTCGGGTGGTGAACGCCGCCCGGGCGGCGATTGAGGAGGAGGGGTCGGCCAGCAGGGTCGGGTTCTGCTCGGTGCGCAGGACGTAGCCGGTCGGCTGGCCGAGCCGGTTGGTGCGCTCGGTGCTCACGATGTGCCAGGTCCGCCCGACCGAGGCGTCCGCGCTGCGTACCCCCTGGGCCTCGCTGGCGATCCGGGTCCGGGTGTAGCTGAAGGCGTTGCCGTACGGGTTTTCCGACGAGAGCGGTACCCGGGCCGCGTCGACCTCGTCGACCGCGTTACAGACGCCATCGACCATCATGTCGAGGCGGGCGCTGAACAGGTGCTGGTGGAACGGGGCGCCCAGGCCTGGCGCTACCTCGCCGGCGTAGGGCCATTCTCGTAGCCCGCGGTAGGCCGTGGTGAACAGGATGCCGGTGAGCTTGGCCTCGCACTCGATCCTGCCGTCGAGGTAGAGGTACCAGAAAAAGCCGTAGTCGTAGTTGCCGACCGTGGTGAAGAAGGAGATCACCAGGCGGCGCTGGCGGCGGACCTCGGCCGAGTTGGGGGTGTAGATGTCGGTGTGCTTCCAGAGCGTGCCGTAGTCCTCCTCGTGCAGGCAGATCGCGTTGGGGATCTGCTGCACGTTGCCGAGCTCGTCGGCCAGGTCGACGTCGACGTAGTGGATCTCGCCGAGACAGTCGCAGCCGTGAGTGAGCGAGTTCGCATACCGGCCGAAGAGGTATTCGCCGGCGTCGAAGTAGTTCTGCCAGAAGCGGACCGGCGCCGGGTCGCCGTAGGGCACGACCATCTCTGCGATGGAGGCGCGATAGATGACCGGCCGCAGCTCGCCGTCGTGGTCGGGGTCGGTGTAGGCCACATGGTGGAGCACCAGGCCTTCGCGGGCGTCGAAGCCGAAGTGCAAAGACCAGTTCGCCCAGGTGATCCGATCGCCCTGGACCTGGAACGACGGCCCGTCGGGCTGGGTGATCTCGATGGGTTTCAGGGTCTCCAACGGTGCCGGGCGCCCCTGCGGCAGGTGGAACGTGCTCGGCTCCTGCGGCAGCGGGAAGATACCGATGTCGATGACCTCGGTCGCCTTCTTCTCGATCAGGTCGACGTAGGCGCTCAGCCCGTCCACCGGGTGTGCCCAGACGTGGGCGTCGGGGTCGAGCGTGGCGAAGCAGAGCACCCGGATGATCCGCCTGCCCTTCTCGCCGGGCAGGCCGAAGACGCCGGCTGACAGCGGCGCGCATCTGACCTGCTCGGTGGTCAGGTCGCGCCTGGCCAGCGCCTCGACCCAGGCCGGTTCCTGGGCGAGGATTCCCTCGACCGACATGAACTCTTCGGCCATGATCGGCATCGCGCCGCGAGAGCCGTCGACATCGACGATCGTGGCGACCGCGCCGGTGGTGAGGTCGACGCTGACGTCTCGGGCGTCGCCGGTCGTGGTGTCGAGCAGCAGTACCCGCGCCTGGCGGTCGGGCCTTGGCCCGGTGCCGGCCTGGAAGGCGAGTACCTGCTGTTTGTGTGGTTCGAGTAGGCCGATGTAGACGAAGCGGACGCTCTCGCCGGCCAGGCCGGCCTCGCGTACCAGGGTGACGGTCTGCTCGATCTCGGTCGCGGTGAGGCTGGAGACCGGGGTGGTCAGGGGGGTCATGGGGTCCTTTCTCGGGTGGGTCGGCGTCGAGCCGCTCAACGCGACGCTCTGGGCAACAGCAGCGGGATCGAAAACGACGCGACGCCGTCGCTCTGGTCAACGACGGGACTGGCACTGGTACTGGAGACATCCAACGGTCACATATACGGTTCATATGATCACTTAAAGTCACTATCCATGGTTGCGTCCTGCCGCGCAACTGGTGAAATGACCCAAACCCGCTCCGAGAAGACCCCAAACGGCGGTGTCGTTGCCGGTGCTGCCGTAGCTTCTGGGGCGGAGGGCGCTTTTCACTGCCGTGGCGCCGGTGGCAGGGCGCGTTACGGACGCGCAGAGCCCGGCCTGCGCGCGGGCCTGTTCGGCACACGGTTATGCCTCTGCTGAGGTGCGGCAAGAGGCGAGGGGGTGGACCCGCCGACGCCGGCCGGGCGCCAGCCGCTGCGCGGGCCGCCTGCGCTGACGGCTCGAACCTGCGGGTGCGCTCCTCGGGCATCGTGCACACGGTGGCGATGACGACCTGGCCGGGCGGGGGCCGGAGCAGCACCTTACGCTCAGGGCGGTTGAACCCCAGCGCCCTGAGTTCTCTCTCACGATCGAACCCCAGGCGCCGGGGCCCCGCCGGGCCCCCGTCGGGCCTGCGCCGGAGAAGCGGCGGAGTCTTTTCGCATCCGCGGTGCTTGCCCGCCGAGAAACCACTCCATCAGCGCCGGGTCGGCATCCCACCCAGATTCACATCATCCCTTCCGTTGTCGCTTTCTGCCGCGGCCGGCCGTGTGGTTCCTGGCGGGGTTGTCGCGCGTTGTGGCAGGCAGGGTGATCTCTCGGTGGTTCGTCAGCAGCAGCCGGTGCTCGCCGCGGCGCCGACCGGCTGGTCCGGGGCCTGTTCCGCAGTCGGGCCGCAGACGCACGGGGCCGCGGGGTCCTGGTCGGCGGTCGCGGACTTGCCCAGGACGTCGGCGTCGGCCTTGACCACGTACACCTCCCACGGCTCGGCGCCGGGACCGGTCACCCACACCTTGTCCTGCAGGGCGTAGCAGCAGGAGGTGTCGTTCTCCTCGAAGGTGGCGAGCCCGGCGTCCTTCAGTCGCCGGGTGGCCGCCTCCACCTGGGCGGTGTCGGTGACCTCGACGCCCAGGTGGTCCAGGCGGGTGTCGTGGCCTTCCTCACCCTCCAGGAGCACCAGCTTCAGCGGCGGCTCGGCGATGGCGAAGTTGGCGTAACCGGGGCGGCGCTTGGCGGGTTCCACGCCGAACAGCTTGGAGTAGAAGGCGATCGAGCCCTCCAGGTCGGAGACGCGCAGGGCGAGCTGGACACGGGACATGGTGGTCCTCCAGGAGGTTCCGGCGGGTGGTGGCGGTCACCACTCGCATCGCTGTTTCGATGGATATCTATTCAGCGGATGTCGCCAGCTTGCAATGTTGCTTAGAGATCTGTCAACTTAGAGCTATGTCGAAACAAGCGCTGCCGATCGTGGACCTGGCCGGGACCGACGAGGCCGGGCAGGCATGCTGCGCGCCGCTGGTGTGCGAGCCGCTGAACGCGGCCGAGGCCGAGGAGTTGGCGCCGTTGTTCAAGGCGATCGCCGACCCGGTGCGGCTGCGACTGCTGTCGCTGATCGCCTGCCACGAGGGTGGCGAGGCGTGCGTATGCGACCTGACCAGCGCGTTCGAGCTGACCGGGCCGACCATCAGCCACCACCTGAAGGTGCTGCGCCAGGCCGGGCTGATCGACTGCGAACGGCGTGGCACCTGGGTCTACTACTGGGTCAACCCGGGTGTGCTGGCGCGGCTGTCGGCGATCCTGGGACCGCGCCTGCCGGCGATGGCGTGAGCGGCGCCGCACAGGCGCCGTCCGCCCCGGCAGGGGCCGAAGTGGTGCCGGGGCGGTTGTCGACGCTGGACCGGTGGCTGCCGGTCTGGATCGCCGCCGCGATGGCCGCCGGGCTGGTGGCGGGCCGGGCAATCCCCGGTCTGGGCGCCGCTCTGGAGGTCGTGCAGGTCGACGGCATCTCGCTGCCGATCGCGCTGGGCCTGCTGGTGATGATGTATCCGGTGCTGGCCAAGGTCCGCTACGACCGGCTGGAGACGGTGACCGGTGACCGGCGGCTGCTGGCCACCTCGCTGGTGCTGAACTGGGTGGCCGGCCCCGCGCTGATGTTCGCCCTGGCCTGGCTCTTCCTGCCTGACCTGCCCGACTACCGCACCGGCCTGATCATCGTCGGGCTGGCCCGGTGCATCGCGATGGTCGTCATCTGGAACGACCTGGCCTGCGGGGACCGGGAGGCCGCCGCCGTGCTGGTCGCGATCAACAGCGCCTTCCAGGTGATCGCCTTCGCCGGGCTCGGCTGGTTCTACCTGGTCGCGCTGCCGGGCCGGCTCGGCCTGCCCGCCGCCGCGCTGGACGTGTCCACCTGGGACATCGCCCGCTCCGTGCTCATCTTCCTCGGAATCCCGCTGGCGGCCGGATACCTCACCCGCCGCCTGGGGGAGAAGACCAAGGGCCGCACCTGGTACGAGACCCGTTTCCTGCCGAAGATCGGCCCGGTGGCGCTGTGGGGTCTGCTGTTCACCATCGTGATCCTGTTCGCCCTGCAGGGCGACGCGATCACCTCCAAACCGCTCGACGTCGCGCGGATCGCGCTGCCGCTGCTGGTCTACTTCGCGCTCATGTGGGTCGGCGCCTTCGCCCTGGGCCACCTGGTCGGTCTTGGATACGCGCGCACCGCGACGCTGGCGTTCACCGCGGCGGGCAACAACTTCGAACTCGCCATCGCGGTCGCGATCGCCACTTTCGGCGTCACCTCCGGCCAGGCCCTGGCCGGGGTGGTCGGCCCGCTGATCGAGGTGCCCGTCCTGCTCGCGCTGGTCTACCTCTCCCTGGCCCTGCGCCACCGCCTCGCCCGTGCTTAAGGAGCCTTCATGTCCACCGTCCCCGAGGTTTTGTTCGTCTGCGTGCACAACGCCGGACGCTCCCAGATGGCCGCCGCCCTGCTGGAGCATTACGCCGCCGGAGGTGTCACCGTCCGATCGGCCGGATCCGCCCCCGCCGACTCCATCAACCCGGCCGTCATCGCGGTCATGGACGAACTCGGCCTGGACCTGACCCGTGCGTTCCCCAAACCGCTCACCGGCGAGGCCGTCCAGGCCGCCGACGTGGTCGTCACCATGGGTTGCGGCGACGCCTGCCCGATCTTCCCCGGCAAACGCTACCTGGACTGGCAGCTGACAGACCCGGCCGGCCAGGGCATCGAGCAGGTACGCCTCATCCGCGACGAGATCGATGCCAGGGTTCGCGCGCTGCTGGCCGAACTGGTCCCCGCCGCAGGCCGTTCGTGACCACCACTGCGGGGCCGCGCGTCACGGCCATGACCGCGAGGCATGGCGCGCAGGTGCTGGACATCTACCGACTTGGCATCGACGAAGGCCAGGCGACCTTCGAAACCGCCGTCCCGACCTGGGAGCAGTTCGTGGCGGCCAAGCTGCCCGCCCACAGTCACGTCGCCGTCGACACCGACACCGGCAGCGACCGGGACGGTGACCGGGTGCTGGGCTGGGTCGCGGCGACGGCGGTCTCCGACCGGTGCGCGTACGCCGGGGTGGTGGAGCACTCGGTCTACGTCCACCCCGAGGCCCGAGGTCGCGGTGTCGGCTCCGCGCTGCTCGCGGCGCTGATCGCCTCCACGGAGGCCGCCGGAATCTGGACGATCCAATCCGGCGTCTTCCCCGAGAACACCGCGAGTCTCGCCCTGCACGCACGCGCCGGGTTCCGGGTGATCGGCACCCGAGAGCGGATCGGACGCCACCACGGCGTCTGGCGTGACGTCGTACTGATCGAACGCCGCAGCCCGGTCATTGTCTGACACCACACCCGAGCCCGTCGGCTCGTACCGGACGTCCCGTACTCACCGGGTGCGCCGGTCGAGCTCCGCCGGGTTCGGCCCGGGGAGTCCGTCCGTGGCGCGCAGCGCGTACAGGTTGCCGTTCGAGCTGCCGACGTAGACGAGGCCGCCGGCCACGACCGGCCGGGTCTGGAAACGGCCGCCGGTCTGAAAGTGCCAGCGGGGCGCGCCGGTGGCCGCGTCCAGCGCGTGCAGCGTGCCGCCCTCGTCCTGGGCGAAGACGGTGTCCTCGTGGACCGACACCTGGGTGGTGAGCGGCCTGCTCCACCGTTCCTTCCCGGTTTCGGGATCGAGGGTGTGCAGGCTCAGGCCTGCGACGTGGACCTTCCCTCGTGACGCGGTGACGTTCCACCGGCCGCTGTCGCCCTCGGCGGCGAGTCTCCATCGTTCCCGGCCGGTGGCGGCGTCCAGCGCGTACGTGCGCCCGGCGAAGTCGCCGAGGTAGACGGTGCCGCCGATCACCACGGGGTCGTACCGGACGGCGGTGCTGACGCGGGCGCGCCACCGTGCGTTCCCGGTGACGGGGTCGAGCGCGGACACCTTCGTGCCGGTGACCACGAAGACGGCCTCCCCGGTCGCGGCCAGGTAACCGGCCGGGTCGATGTTGCCGGTGCCCACGCGGGAACGCCGGAGAAGCGTGCCCGTTTTGGCGTCGAGGGTGTACAGCATGCCTTCCCGGCTGCTCACGTGGACGGTGCCGGTGGCCACGACCATACGGCCCAGGGTGCCGGGGACGCGGAAGCGCCAGCGCCGCTTGCCGGTGGTGGCCTCCAGCGCCACGACGTGGGTGAGTCCGACGCTCGCGTACACGCCGCCGTCCTGGATGACGACGTCTTTGACGTTGAGCCGGCGGTTCCACCGCATCCGGCCGGTGGCGGTGTCGATGGCCGCAACCCCGTCGCTCCTCACGCCGTAGAGCACGCCGTCCACGAGCATGGGCGCGGCCGGCCAGGATCTCCACCGCGTCCGGCCGGTGACGGCGTCCAGGGCGTACAGACCGTCGTCGGCGCCGGCGTACACCACACCGCCGTCCACCACAGGGTCGGTGCCGATCCTTCTGTCGGAGAGGTGGGTCCACCCGCCCGTCCGCGCCGGAGGCGGGACGGGCTCCCCCGGCCGATAGCGGGCCATCAGGTTGTCACGCACCCGGGACGCGGCCAGGCGCAGCATCAGTCGCGACGGCGACGTCAGATGGACGATGACCGGGCCCACGTTGACCAGCGCCGCGCCGAAGGTTCCTCCGGGGCCGTGGGCGGTGTAGGAGAAGACGCCCTCGCCCTCGACCGTGGGGTCGTGGTCGAAGCTCTCGTGGCGCCTGGTCAGCTCGGCGGCGGCGGCGAAGAGGGCGCCGGCGTACGGGGACACCCAGCTCACGGAGAGCGAGATGACCCCGCGGTCGTCCTCGGGGGACACCCAGTCGCAGGTCACGGGCCTGGGCAACGTGAGGCGGCCCAGGGATTTGTCTCCCGGGACGTGGTGGAAGTCCCCGCCGAGGTCGCGCGAGGTGAGCAGGGAGCAGGCGTCCGGCCAATCGCCCGGCGGGACGCCGCCGAGTGCGACGGGACCGGTGGGACGTCCGTAGACGGGACGCAGGGCGGTGATGTGGGCGTCACCGTGGATGAAGGCCATGTGGGAGGTCGTCCCTACGAAGACGGTGGTGTGGGTGAGCGGCCGGTCGAGGGGGAGCGGGACGGGAGGGCCGCTGTCCTGCTCTCGCGAGTTGAGGTAACCGGGCAGCGGCCACGTGTTGTTCCAGTCGAACCCGGGGCGGTCCTCGGCGTCGGGGTGCGGGCCGATCTCCGGTGCCGGGATCTTGGCGGTGGCCCGCTCCAGGTGGGAGCGGGGCAGCGGTGTGCCGTCCCGGGTGAAGAGGAAATCGTCGCCGTCCAACGCCGCGATGACGAAGCCCTCCGACGCCTCCTTGAACCAGAGCCGGACGCCGACGCCCGGCGCGGTGCGCCAGGTGGTCACCGGACGTGTCCAGTTCCGCCGCAGCGTGCGCGGATCGAAGGAGTCGAGCCGCACGCGGCCCTGCTCGCAGCGGCTCAGCAGCAGCAGAGCCCCGGAGGTGGAATCGGTCTCTGCCTCGCAGCCCATTGCCACGGCGGCCCGCGCCCGGACGCCGCCGGTTCGCACGTCGAGCGAGAACAGCCCGGACTCCCGGTGGAAGACGACGACGCCGTACTCGGACACCTGGATCCGCGGGAAGGTGTACTCCCGTGGCCTCGACGGGGGGAGCGCGTGCCGCCACAGCGGTCCGCCGGAGGCCAGGTCGTAGCCGTACAGGGTCCGGTCCGACGATCCTTCGCGGGTCCCGGCCACGACGAGGGTGTCGGCCGTGGCCCACGCGTCGCCGAGGGAGTGGAGCGGGGTGCGAACGGTGAGCCGGATCGCGCCGGTGCCGGGATCGCGCACGGTCACCGTTCCCTCCTCCGGCGCCGCCATGATCAGATTCTCGCCGGACAGGAAGGAGAAGGAGACCTTCTCATCGGCGGGGGCCGACCACACCGTCTTCCACCCCACGAGTTCCAGCGGGGGCCGCCCGTCGTCGGCGACCGCGAGCGCGGCGGCCACCGAGAGCGCCGCCAGGACTCGGAGGCAGCGGGTGATCAGCATGTCCGGCGTTTCCCGCAGGAGACCGGCTGCCACCCTCCCTGCGAGGCCTGCCGGTAGTGGGACCGGTACCGGTCGGCCTCGCCGGTCAACCGGAACGGCCCTCCGTCCGGTCCCTTGACCACGACCTCCTCTGTACGGCCGTCCGCGAGCACCGTGACCCGCAGGTCGAACTCGTAGTACGCCTTCTTACCGGTGAAGCTCAGGCTGAGCGTGACCGGCTCATCCCGTTTCAGGTCGATCTGCTTCTTCCGGAAGTACGGGGTGTCCCCGCCGGTTGTGAACCGAGGCGCGGGACGGTCGAGGTCGGCGGCCATCTCGACGGTGCTCACCTCGCCGCCGCCGGTGATGGCGATCAGGCGGGCGCCCTCCGACACCGGCCTGCGGGCGAGGACTCGCGGCTCGATGTCCACGATGCGCAGGCTGCTGCGGTTCCCGGTCAGTGCGACGGTGACGTTCATGCTGTCGATCAGGGCCATCCGGTGGCGCGCCAGCATCGCCTCACGCTGTTTGTCCGCGTGGGCGGCGAGTATGAGTGTCCGGTCCTCGGGGGTGGTCACCGGTTCGCGCAGGACGGTGTCGCGCTCGGAGTAGTCGACGGCCACGTGGCCGACGGTGATCGGGGCGGCGCCGCGTACCTGCTCGACCGTGTCGGAGCCGTGCGCGTTGTACCACTCGGTGAACACGACGCCGAACGCGGCCAGGATCACGGCGCCGGCGATCCCCGCCAGCCACGCCAGCAGCCCTTTCGACCGGGCGGGATCGGACGCCTCGGCGTCCTCCTGCCGCTGTGCCGTGGTTTCGCGGCCGATCGATGTGCGCTTCTTCCGGCGTGCTCTGCCCATAGGAACGCGTTCCTCCACGACTGATCGTCGAGACCAGAGTAGGTACGAGCTTGCGCGAGAAGGAGTGGTTTCCGGTTATTCACGACTGTCGGCGAGCATGCCCGGCGTGTCCCGCGGATCCGCTGCCTACCCGCACGGGGGAGGAGGACCGCTCGTCCGAGCGGCCGGGGCCGGTGAGGCCGCCGCGCGTGCGCGCGGGCCGGTGGGCGACCTCTTTTGAACGCGTTCAGTGTGCCGCGCTAGGCTGGCCTCACACGTTCTGGGGAGTCCGAATGAAAATAGTGATACCCGGAGGAAGCGGTCAGGTAGGCGTGATCCTGGATCGCGCGATGACCGCCGCAGGACATGACGTCGTGGTGCTGACCAGGCGCCCGGTGCGGGAGCACGACGTGCGCTGGGACGGGGAGACGCTGGGGCCCTGGGTGCGGGAGATCGACGGCAGCGACGTCGTGGTCAACCTGGCGGGGCGCAGCGTCGACTGCCGCTACACCGCCGCCAACCTCAGGGCGATGATGGACTCGCGGGTGCACTCCACCCGGGTCGTGGGCGAGGCGATCGCCGCCGCCGCGCGGCCTCCCCGGGTCTGGTTGCAGATGAGCACCGCCACCGTCTACGCGCACCGCTTCGACGCGCCCAACGACGAGGCGACCGGCGTGATCGGCGGCGGCGAACCTGGTGTCCCGGACTACTGGGCCTACAGCGTCGAGATCGCGAAAGCCTGGGAGCGGGAGCAGGAGCGGGCAGAAACCCCGCACACGCGCAAGGTCGCCCTGCGTACCGCGATGGTGATGAGTCCCGATCGCGGCGGCGTCCTCGACGTCCTGCTGCGGATGACGCGGCTCGGCCTCGGCGGCCCGATCGCGGGCGGCGCGCAGTACATGTCCTGGATCCACGACCGTGACTTCGTCCGCGCGGTCGAGTTCCTGGCCGACCGGGACGACCTCGCCGGGCCGGTGAATCTCGCCGCCCCCGATCCGCTGCCGCAGCGCGCGTTCATGCGCGCGTTGCGCGCGGCGTGGGGGATTCGGGTCGGCCTGCCCGCGACGAGGTGGATGGCCGGGCTCGGTGCGTTCGTGCTGCGCTCGGACACCGAACTCCTGCTGAAGAGCCGCCGGGTCGTCCCCGGCCGCCTGCTCGAAGCGGGTTTCACCTTCGATCACGCTCGCTGGCCGGAGGCCGCCGACGACCTCGTGAAGCGTGTGCGAGGAGGGGATCGCGTCCCGGTGTGAGTCTCCCGGGGACGTGGGCGGGCGTTCCTCGGCTCGTGCGGAGACGCTATCCCCGAGACGACACCCCGCCGGTGTCCGAGGGAACCTCGAAGAGCGCAGGACGGTCACCTTGCTGACGGGCTAGAACGCTGGAGAGCGCCGATCCCCTGCGCGGGGATCGGCGCTCTCCAGTGTCTCAAGGATCAGGCGCGCCGCCAGCGCCAGTACGGGTCGCTGTTCTTGTACAGGCACCGGTACTTGCGGTTGGTGACCTTGGCGTACCCGTACTTTCCGCGCGCGGCCTTCGGGCAGAAGGCGCCGGGGGTGATGCACCGCCAGACCTGCTTGTCCTGCCGATACTGGCAGGCGGCGTGAGCGCCCGCGGAAACGGCGGGGGTCTGGGCGTGGAGGGTCGCCGCCGAGGCGGGCAGGGCCACGGCGGCCGGTGCGATCAGGGCGCTGCCGACCAGGGCCGCCGACACGAGGAGGTTCTTGAGCAAGGGGAGGCTCCGAGGGGAGGGGATATGTGCTCTTCCTATGACTCCTGGCAGACCCAGCTGGTTTGCCGGTGATGTGGGGAGAATCCAGCTTTCTCTAGTGCGTTCACTCCCAGGCCGCCGTCCTGTTGGACTGATCGCGGCGGAGCGGGGCAAGGCCGCCGTGGACGCGGTGATCGGAAGTGCCGACGAAGCATGCGGGATCGCCAGTGCTCAGCCGCAGTGGCTCCAGCCGCTCTTCCAGGACCGTGATCCGTACGAACCGCCCCAGATCACGCACTTCTTCCCGGCGGGAAGCCGTACGGGACCCGCGTAGGCGGTGAATTTACCGGGGTCGCTAGCGGCGGAGCCGCCCTTCACCTGGAGGATCGCGTTCATCGCGACCTTGGCGGAGGTCACGTATCGGGCCATCGTGACAACGCAGTTCTTGCCCTGGGCGGCGTTGTAGAGGAGATAGACGGTCGCCGCGTTGCCCAGCGCCCTGGAGTTGATCACCTTGTAGCCGCCGCCGCAGACGCCGGTGGCCGTGTGGGGGTTGGGCCTCCGCGGTGGCTCGGTGGTGGGTTTCGCCGTCGGTTTCGCCGTGGGTGTCGGGGACGGCGAGGGCTTGGAGGGGGCGCTCGGCTGCGGCGAGGCCGTCGGTCCCGGAGTCTGTGAGGGGGACCTATCGGGTTTCGCCGTCGGCTTTTCCGTGGCGGGGATCGGATCCTCGTCCGGCCGAGGGGAGGGCCGCGCGGTGCGCCGGGACGGAGAGGACGTGATCGCGGGGACCGTCTCGGTTCTCTCCTCCGCCTCGGAAACCCTTTCCGAGGGCTGGGAGGACTCCTTCGGAACCTCGGGGACGAGCGTCGGATCGGGCTCCGGCTCCGTGACCTCCGACGCGGTGGGGGTCGCCGCCGGCCGCGTCGCCGCGGCCTTCCCGTTGTCCTGGAGGAGCACCGCGGCCCCCGCGGTCGCGCCGAGCGCGGCCACGACCGCCACTCCGGCGAGCAGGAGCCCCGCGGGCCGGGTTCTCTTCCTTTCGCCGGCGTCGGGACCGCCCTGCGCCGATCCGCCCTGCGCCGATCCGCCCTGCGAGGGTCCGCCCTGCGAGGGTCCGCCCTGCGAGGGTCCGCTCTGCCAGGGGCCGGCCTGGGGTGGTGGGCCGTACCCGCTCTGTACGCCCGGTCGCGGGGGCGTCGCGGACGTGGGGCCGGCGGCGGGAGCGGAACCGGGACCGGTCGCGGCGGTGGCGCCGGGTGCGGAGCCGAGATGGGGGAGGGCGGCCGGGTGCGGGACGGGGCCGGTGGGGGCCGCGCCCATCAGATGGCTGACGAGCTGTTCGGCGGTGGGGCGCGATGCGGGGTCCTTGGACAGGCAGGCCGCGACCAGGTCGCGCAGCGGTCCCTCCAGCGTGCCCAGTTCCGGCTGCGCGTTCAGGATCCGGTTGATCACGATCGCGATGGAGTCCTGGCCGAACGCGGGGCTGCCGGTCGCGGCGAAGACCATCGTGACGCCCCAGGCGAACACGTCGGCCGCGGGTGTCACCTCGCCGGGGCCGAGCTGCTCGGGCGCGAGGTAGGAGGGGGTCCCCATCGCGACCCCGGTCGCCGTCATCCCCGGCGCGTCCAGTGCCCTGGCGATGCCGAAGTCGATCACCACCGGGCCCTCGGGCCCCATCAGCACGTTGGCGGGCTTGAAGTCGCGGTGCAGGATGCCCGCGCGGTGGATCGCCGACAGCGCGGTGGCCGTACTGACGGCGAGACGTTCCAGGGACGCGCCGCGCCGGGGACCCTCCCGGTCGACCAGCAGGCGCAGGGACGGGCCTGGGACGTACTCGCTCACGATGTACGGGCGGCTGCCGGCGAGGTCGGCGTGGAGCACGGCGGCGGTGCAGAACCTGGCGACCCGCTGTGCGACCGACACCTCGCGCAGGAAGCGGGCCCTGGCCTCGGGGTCGCCGACCAGCCCGTGGTGCAGGAGCTTGACGGCGACCTGCTCGCCCTCGGGCCCCCGCCCGAGGTAGACGACTCCCTGGCCGCCCTCGCCGAGCCGTCCGATCAGCTCGAACGGGCCCAGTCGCGGTGGATCCCCCTCGATGAGCGGCGCCGTCACGATGTCCCCCCGAACACGATGTCCCCGAACAAAACCCAAAAAAGGTTTAGATGGGGCAGAACGCTACCAGCGTGAACGGTGACGGAGATCCCCTCGGGGGTGGAGGCCCGGGTTGCTCCGGGATCCCATGACGCCGTGCCCCGGAGCTCCCGCGATCTCGCGCCGCGACGACCGGGGAGGCGGGGAATCCGGGGCAGGCCCCCTCAAAGGCCCGCTCAGATCGCCTTGCCCGGGTTGAGGATGCCGAGCGGGTCGAAGACCTGCTTGATCCCGTGGTGGATCTCCTCGGTGACCGGGCCGGTCTCCAGCGCGAGCCAGCGCCGCTTGAGCAGTCCGACGCCGTGCTCGCCGGTGAGGGTGCCCCCCATCTCCAGGGTCTCCCTGAAGAGCTCGTCGGCCGCCGCCCACACCTGCGGCGGCGGCTCGGTCAGGGCGTGGTCGAAGATGAAGACCGGGTGCAGGTTGCCGTCGCCCGCGTGCGCGACCGTGGTGATCAGCACGTCGTGCTTGACGGCGATCGCCTCGATCTTCTCGATCATGTACGGCAGCGAGGAACGCGGCACGCACACGTCCTCCACCAGGCACTTGCCCAGCCGTTCCTTCGCCTGGTAGGCCATCCGCCGGACCCCGATCAGCTCCTCGGCCTCCTGCGCCGACGACGACACCGCGACGAAGGCCGCTCCGTTGGCGGTGCAGAGCTCGGCCATCCGCTCGGAGACGACGGGCCCGTCGGCCGCGTCCGACTGCGCGATCAGCATCGCCCTGGTCGACTCCTCAAGCCCGATGTTCCGCCAGTCGTCGATGGCCTTGAGCGTGTTGCGGTCGAGCATCTCCATCAGCGACGGCTGGCATCCGGCCGCGATGATCGCCGAGACCGCGGCGGCGGCGTCCCTGAGCGAGGTGAACTCGGCCGCGATCGTCGCCGGGTAGACCGAAGGTGCCCTGCGCAGCCGTACCGTCGCCGCGGTGATGACCCCCAGAGTGCCCTCGGAGCCGACGAACAGCCCGGTCAGGTCGTACCCGGTCACGCCCTTCACGGTGCGCCTGCCGGTGTTGATCACCCGCCCGTCGGCGAGCACGACCTCCAGGCCCATCGCCGAGTCGCGGGTCACGCCGTACTTCACGCACCGCAGCCCGCCCGCGTTGGTGGCGAGGTTGCCGCCGATGGTGGAGATCTCGTACGAGGAGGGGTCGGGGGCGTACATCAGCCCGTGCTCGCGGGCGGCCCGGTCCAGGTCGGCGGTGATGACGCCCGGCTCGACCACGGCCATCTCGTCGGCGGGGGAGAGCTCCCTGATCGCCGCCATCCTGTGCAGCGCGAGCACGACGCATCCCTCGACGGCGGTCGCCCCGCCCGCCAGCCCGGTCCCGGCGCCCCTGGGGACGACGGGCACCCGGTGCTCGGTGGCCCATCTCATCACGGCGACCACGTCGTCCCTGGTGTGGGCGAGCACCACGGCGAGCGGTTTGCCCGGCTCCAGGAAGGTCCGGTCACGCGCGTAGGAGTCGGTCACGTCGGGATCGGTCAGCACCTTCTCCGGTGCGAGCGCGGCGGCGAGTGCGGAGATTGCGGTCACATATTGGACTTTACGGCCTATGCCAACATGCCTTCTCCGGACAAAACACGTTTTATTGCAGTTTCGCAACATCATTTGGTCTCTTGACTCTTCCTTTACTTTCTCGTCTAACGTCCCCGTTCGGCGCGCTCATACGGCGCGCCGGTGGTGGACGCGTCCGGTGAACCCGGGCGGCAGGAAGGGGACACGTTGTCCGGCAGAGTCAGGAGCGGGAGCGCTCGCAGGCGCCTTCTCGCGATAGTCCCCGTGCTCGGCCTGGCCGTCACGGGATTGGCCGTGAGCGGTGCGTCGGCCGAGAGCGACACCTCGGTCGCGCGGTACGAGCCGACCGCGGCCGACTACTACATCAACTACGCGCCTCCCAGGGACGAGCCGGAGGTCAAGGACCCCGCCGTCCCGTCGGCCAAGGCGCGCAAGGCCGGTCCCTCCAAGAAGATCGCCGAGAAGTACTCGCAGGGCAACCCGGTGGCCGCGCGGGTGCTGGCCGCCCGCGAGGCGCAGGCGATCAGGACGGGGATCAACCCCGCCGACTTCATCTTCAAGAAGTCGAAGACCGTCAAGACGGCCAAGCTCCTCACGCTGCTGGTGGAGTTCGACGACAAGGCCAACGACGACTTCTCCGGCTTCTCCCGCCCGGCCGACGTGAACAGCGAGGACCCGGCCGAGTGCGTCACCGAGCCGCCGGGCACGCTGCTCAACGGCCCGCTGCACAACAAGATCCCCAACCCGGCCACCCTGCCGCACAAGGACAACAACAGCTTCTGGGTGCCCGACTTCAGCCCCGACCACTTCAACAAGATGCTCTACACCAAGCAGGGCATCACCCAGCGCGTCCGCACCGACCTGACCGACCCCCGCGACGGCCGCAAGGGCATCGACATCTCCGGCTACACCATGAAGAACATGTACGAGGAGATGTCCAAGGGCGCCTACACGGTCACCGGCCAGGCCAGCCCGTGGATCAAGGTCCCGCACTCCGAGGCCTACTACGGCGCGCGCGCCTGCGGCCAGCCGGTGCAGGACATGAGCGGCCACCCGGACAACCCGCGCGGGGCCGGCCAGCTCGCCATCGACGCGGTCAACACCCTCGCCGCCTCCGACCCGAACTTCCCCTGGGCCGACTACGACCTCGAGGACGTCGGCGACGCCGACGGCGACGGGAACTTCGCCGAGCCCGACGGCGTGATCGACCACCTGGTCCTCGTCCACGCGGGCAAGGACAAGTCCTCCGACGGCGGCGCCGAGGGCACCTACGCGATCTGGGCGCACTCCAGCGCGGTGGCCGGCGGCTACCAGGTGCCCGGTCAGAACGTGAAGATCTCCAACTACATCGTGCAGCCCGAGGACTCCGGCGTCGGCGTCTTCGCCCACGAGTACGGCCACGACCTGGGTCTTCCCGACCTCTACGACACCAGCGGCCAGGCCTCCTCGGCCGTCGACTTCTGGGACCTGATGTCCAGCGGCTCGCACAGCGGCCCGATCTTCCAGTCGATGCCCACCCACATGAGCCTCTGGGGCAAGTGGGTCCTCGGCTGGGCCAACCCCAAGGTCTTCGACCCGGGCGACCGCGTCGGCCTGGTGACGATCGGCCAGGCCTCGCGCACACCCAAGCTCACCCAGGACGGCGTCAGGGTGAACCTGACCAGCCCTCCGGTCACGATGGTCGAGCCGCACAGCGGCACCAAGACGTTCTGGTCCAACTTCGACCAGGAGTGGGCGAACGTCAAGATCGGCCGTGACGTCCAGGTGCCCGCGGGAAGCGACCTGAAGTTCTGGATGTGGAACAACTACGAGATCGAGGAGGACTGGGACTTCGGCTTCGTCGAGGTCTCCACGGACGGCGGCACGACCTGGGCCCAGCAGAAGGTCTACACCGAGGGCGGCGCCCTGGTCTCTACCGGCGACGACTACCCCGACCCCAACGGCAACCTGGCCGCGTTCGGCAACAAGAAGTACGGCCTCGCCGGTGACACCGGCGGCTGGCGGCACGACTACGTCGACCTCACCCCGTTCGCCGGTACGACCGTCAAGCTGCGCCTGACGTACAACACCGACGCCGCCTACACCCCGCGCGGCTGGCACGTCGACGACTTCGCGCTCACCAACGGCGCCCAGACCGTCTGGAGCGACGACCTGGAGAGCGGCGCCGCCGGCTGGACGGCGAACGGCGGCACCTTCAACGGCACCACCGGCAAGGGCTGGGTCGTCAACGACGGCAAGCGCGAGGTCTCCCGGTTCTATCTGGCCGAGTGGCGCAACCTCGACGGGTTCGACAAGGGCCTGCAGTACACCTACGCCACCAACTACTCCCGCGAGGGCTCCTGGAAGGTGGAGAAGGTCAAGTACAACGCCCCCGGCCTGCTCGTGTGGTTCCGCGACTCCAACTACACCAACAACTCGGTGGCGAACAACCTCGACCTGGCGCCGAGCATCGGCTCCAAGGGCAGCCTGCTCCTCGTCGACTCCCACTTCGACCCGCTGCGGCGGACCGGAGCGGCGGCCGCGAAGGACACCACCACGCTCAAGAACATGAGCGGCCGCGTGCAGAGCTCGAACGCCGCCTTCTCCTTCGCCAAGACCTACCCCTTCACCGAGTGCTTCGAGGGGCCGGGCGAGCCCTTCAGCGAGTACTGCACCAAGGTGGCCGCGCAGAAGGGGGTCTCCGAGTTCACCGACGCGAAGACCTGGTACCCCGGGTTCGAGGCGCGCGGCACCAGCCTGTTCTACCGCGACTTCGACGCCTCCACGGTCGTCCCGTCCAAGGGCGACCAGCTCTACAGCACCCGGATCGTCAACGCCGACGGCACCCCGGCCACCGAGCTGTACGGGACCGACATGGGCAACGGCCACGTCCTCGGCTCGGGCAACCCCGGTGACGAGGGCAGGGCGCTGGGCGTGAAGCTCAAGCTGATCACCCCGCTCCCCGGCGACCTCGGCGCGATCGTGCAGGTCACCCCGCCCAAGCAGTAAGGGCACCGGCTGGCAAGGTAAACGAGATCCCACAATCGGTAGGGCCCCGCCGTCATCGACGGCGGGGCCCTACCATTTGAACGGGCGACCATCCGATCGGACAGGGGCAGCGTGGGAGAGCTTCGAAGCAAGGCCGAGCACACCGAGGCCATCCGGACCAAGGGCAGGGTCTGCGTGGTCGTCAACACGCGCTCGCGCCGAGGCCGGCGCCACTACGCCGCCGTGGTCCGCGCGCTGCGGGCCGAGGGGTTCGACTCGATCCGTTTCCTGCCTGTGGTCGACCCCAAGCGCCTGCGCGCCACCCTGGAGGAGGCCCTCGCCTCCGAGCCCGACCTGCTCGTCGTGGGGGGCGGCGACGGCACGCTCAGCGCCGCCGTCAAGCACGTCGCCCACCGCGACGTCGCCCTGGGCGTGCTGCCCCTGGGCACGACCAACAACTTCGTCCGAAGCCTGGGCGTCCCCCTCGACCTCGCCGGAGCGATCCGGGTGCTGCGCACGGGGAAGGTCGCCGACATCGACCTGGGCGTGGCCGGAGACCGCGAGTTCGCCAACCTGGCCAGTTTCGGGGTCTCCGTGGAGGTGGCGGGCAAGGTCAGGCACGGGGTGAAGCGTCTTCTCGGTCGCGCCGCCTACCCGCTCACGGCCCTCACGATCCTGCCGGGCCACCGGCCGTTCCGTGCCTTCCTCACCGTGGACGGGCGCCGCCACGAGCTGCTCACCCACCAGCTCAACATCGCCAACGGCCGTTTCCACGGCGGCTGGCAGGTCGCCAGGGACATCAGCATCGACAACGGGCTCCTGGTCGCGTACCAGCTCGGGTCGGGCAAGCGCTTGCGCCTGCTGCTGGAGACCATGGTCCGCGCCGGCAGCGGCCGCTGGCTCAGCCTGGCGGGAGGCCCCTTCGTCGTGGGACGCGAGATGCACCTGGAGACCGACCCGCCGATGGCCGCCGACGTCGACGGCGAGGTCCGCCTGATGACCCCGATCACGATCCGCACCATCCCCAACGGCCTGCGGGTGATGGTCCCCGACGACTTCGTCGACTCCTGAGCCCGGTGCGGCCCGGTGCCGGCGGCGATTGGAACCGGCGTCACCGGGTAGTCGAAGGTCTCCGACAGATGGAGGGCACCATGGCATCGCTGATCGACCGGGTCCGACGCTACCTGAGCACCCCGCAGGGACGGCGAAACATGGAGAAGGCCAAGACCATGGCCCGCGACCCGCGCAACCAGCAGAGGCTGCGCGGGCTCCTCGACCGCTTCCGCGGCGGCCCCACCCGCCGCCGCTGACCTCCGCCCGCCCGGGCTCAGGTCCGGGCGACGGTGGGTGGCCGATTCGCCTTCACGGCTTTTTGCCGGTGATGCGCCGTAGTCCCGTCCTGAGCCTGCCGAGCAGCGTCTCCGGTGCGGGCGGGCTCTCGGGGCGCTCGTCCTCGGACCGCGCGGGAGCCTGGGGGCGGGCCTGGGCAGGGAGGGCTTCCTGCCCGAGCCCTTCCGGTCGCGCGTTGCTCGCCGCGCCGTTGTCCGAAGAGTCCGGGCCTGAAGAGTCCGGGCCTTGAGGTGCCGGGCTCTGCGGGAGGCCGCCGTGCGAGGGCTCGGCGGGCTGTGGCCGGACGTCCTGAGGGCGGGTGTCCTGAGAGGGGGCGTCCTGCGGCGGGACGCCGTGGGGGAGGGCGTCCGATCCGGCGGGATCCGGTGGTACGGCGAGTTGCTGCGGGGAGGGGATCCGGCCGGCGGGCTCCGGCGGGCGGGGTCCGCCGGGGGCCAGAGCCCGCCGCAGGTCGGCGAGGGCCTCGGCGGCGCTGGGACGCTTGTG
Organism: Streptosporangium sp. NPDC000095; assembly: GCF_042899335.1. Taxonomy (NCBI): domain Bacteria; kingdom Bacillati; phylum Actinomycetota; class Actinomycetes; order Streptosporangiales; family Streptosporangiaceae; genus Streptosporangium; species Streptosporangium sp. NPDC000095. The sequence continues at coordinate 305,367 of NZ_JBIAZS010000004.1, read as the reverse complement.
CGTCGCGTGGTCGCGCATGCGCCGCAGCAGGTCCATCACCTCCACGGACGCCTCGCCGGAGGCGGAAGCGGAGGCGGGCTCGGCGTCGGGGGTGATCGGCGGGAGCCTCCCGGTCAGCAGCTGGAAGGCGATCACCCCGGCCGCGTACACGTCGGAGGCGGCCGTCACCCGCACGGGCATGGCCTGGCACTCGGGAGCGGCGTAGTGGGTGTCGAGGACGTTGGGCAGCTCGTTGGCCACGGTGTGGGCGCGGGGCCCCGGCTTGGCGTAGTCGAACCCGGTGAGCATGGCCCGGCCCTCCTCCGTCACCAGCACGCACGCGGGGCTGAGCGCCCGGTGGATCACGTTGTTGGCGTGGACGTGGGCCAGGCCGCGAAGCATGTCCTCCACCACGTCCAGCCGGGCGGCGGTGGAGAGCGTGGGCGGGGAGGCGGTGAGGTGCAGGTGCAGCGCCTGGCCGTGCACGTCGTCGAGGACGAGCACGAACCGGCTCTCGTCGTCGATGGCGAAGAAGTCGCGGGCGCGCACCACGCACGGGTGCGGGGGGATCCTGGTGAGGGCCTGGTAGGCGTTGGTGATCAGCCGTCGCTCCGCCGCCCTCGGCTCCTCCTGTGCCAGCGGATCCGCCCGGTAGACGCGCAGCAGGACCGTCTCGCTGCCGGGGACCGTCGCGTTGATCGCGCGGTACTCGGTGACCCGGTTGTCGCCGCCCAGCTGCTCCTCCACCTCCCAGCTGCCGAAGCGTGGCGGCGCCGTGGAGCGCCGCACGCTCCCGTTGAGCGCCTCGATGATCGCGGTGCCGTACGGCGCGGTGTCGGTGGTGTGGCCGCGCCTGACGCGGGAGACGTCGCTCAGCGTGTCGATCAGCCCGGCGAGGTCGGTGACGTGCCGCGAGTCGCGGCCCGCGGGGTCGACCAGTTCGGCGTCGGGGCCGGTGAGCACCACGAGGCTGTCGACGTAGACCCGGTCCAGCTCGCGGCGCTCCTGGGTGAGCAGGCCCTTCAGGGCGCGCCCGTTGCCGCGCAGCTTGGCGACGGGGGAGCCGAACGCCTCACGCCGCAGCGGGAACCAGCGGGTCCCGGCGACCTCGATCCGGCCGCGGGTGCCCTTGACGTCGATGACGCAGAGCGAGTGGCCGGTCAGGACGATCGCGTCCACCTCGAAGATGTCGTCTCCGCGGGGCACCTCGATGTTGTGCAGCAGCAGCCAGTCGTCCGGGGCGTTGTCTCGCAGGTGTGCGATGACCCGTCGCTCGGCGTCGTTGACCGGGCTTCCGCCGCCGACGATCTGTGCCATCTCTAGCGTGCCGCCTTCCTGCTCGTGTTCATCGTGCCCCGCACTATCCCAAGAGGCTCATCTTCGCCCGTACCTCTACTTTTCCACCACTCGGACACGCGGGCCTCCCTATGATCATGACGCATCCCGGGGGTGAGAGCGATCGAGGTGTCCACCCGCACCGGACGCGTGGGTGGCGGTGCCGCTCCGCCGGGGCGTCCGGCCTCGCCGGCCGGGGGGCCGGGGTTTCCTGGCGGACCGCCGTGATCCCGGATCCCCGGACCGGGTCGTCATGATCGCCGCCATGTCCGCCCGGGTCGCGGGTGTCCCGGCTCGAAATCAAAAACGGATCAAATGCGGGCCATGGAGTGGTTCGCCATGGGATACGGCACGGTGACGCCCCCGAGCCCTCTGTGATCATCGCAGCCAGACCCATGTTTGCCGGGGGAGAGGAGGGTAGACGTCCCCTTGCTGTGAGGGAGGAGGCAGTCCATGACCAACACCAAGGAGTCACTGCCGACGTCCGAGCTGATCCGGCAGATGTCGGAGCAGGTCTCGCGTCTCGTCAGGGACGAACTGCGCCTGGCCAAAGCGGAGTTGACGGAGAAGGGCAGGCACGCCGGGATCGGCGTGGGGCTGTTCGGCGGAGCGGGGATCGTCGCCCTCTTCGGGGCCGCGGCCCTGGTCGCCGCGGTGATCCTGCTGCTCGCGCAGGTCATGCCCGCCTGGGCGGCGGCCGCGCTGGTGGGCGGGGTGCTGCTGGTCGTGGCCGGCGCCCTCGGGTTCTTCGGCAAGCGCCAGGTCGCCGAGGCCGCTCCGCCGACCCCCGTACGGACCATCGAGAGCGTCAAGGACGACATCGACGCGGTGAAAGAGAGGGCGCACCGATGACCGAGACAGACCCGGGCGGACCCGGCCGGCTTGAGCCGGACGCCGGAACCACCGGATCTCGCAGGAAGGGTGTCGACGAGCCGATCACGCCGGACGAGAGCGGATCGCTGAACATCCCGCCGAACCAGCCGGAGGGCACATCCCGCGAGGGCCTCGGCGCTTCGGAGCCGGCGCGTGACGGCACGTCCCCGCTCCGGGAGGGCGCGGCACCCGTCGTCGTCCCGGAGACGACGGCGGCGACCACCCCGTACGCCAACACCGGCGGTACCGGTGTCGGGGCAGCGGGAGCGACGGAAGCGGCGAAGATCGGAAAGATCGTCGGAGACGACGGGAACGACACGGAAACGTTGCGGCGGGACATCGAGGACGCCCGCCGCGAACTGGGCGACACAGTGGAGGCACTGGTGCACAAGACCGACGTCAAGGGCCGTATTCAGGAGACCGCCGCCCAGGTGGGCGACGACCTGCGCAAGGTGGGGGCGGCGACCGCCACCACGGCCACCGAGATGGTGGAGCGGGTGAAGGTGGCCGCTCCCGAGATGGTCGGCCGGGTGAAGGAGGCGGCTCCCGAGGTCGTCGGCAGGGTGAGGGAGGCGACTCCCGCCGAGATCAAGGACGCGGCGGGCAGGGTCACGACCGAGGCGAGCAAGCGTCCCGTCGTGACGGTCGCTGCCTTCGCCGCGCTCGTCCTGGTCGTCCTGCGCGTCCTGCGGCGGGGCAAGAGGAAGTAGATGCCCGATAGCACGGAAAGGGCCGCTCTCGGCGATTCGCGAGGGCGGCCCGCCCATGTCCCCCGAAGCGTCCCCCAAACCCCCTCGGAACTGCCTCGCGGGGCATGATGGGGGGTCCTCAAGCGGACCGTCGGGGAGTTCCGGCGCGACGGTCTGCCCGACTGGGCCGTCGGGTCCGCGGAGATCGGACCGATACCTGTGCGCACAAGCGAGCCAAACTCATGTCTGCCGGGGTAATCTGACCGTTTCCGGGTGGGCGGCGGACCCCCTCCTCTCCGCCCACCCGGAGCTTGCCGCCGCCGGACGTCCTGTCAGGTCCAGGATGCCGGGCCGGAAGGCGAACTATTCTGATCTCGGGCACGCGGAGGGCCGCCGCCCTTCCGCGACCACCGTTTCACCACGACCGTCACGACGACGCAGGCCCCCTGAGGAGACGAGTTGAACGCCGTACTGACCGGTGTGCACCACCTCAAGATCTGGGTGAGTGACCTGGAGCGGAGCCGTTCCTGGTACGAGAAGGTCCTGGGGCTGGAACACCACACCAGCTTCCAGGACGAGGACGGCGTGATCAGGGGTATGAGCTTCACGGTCCCCGGCGCGGCCTTCCAGATCGCGCTGCGCGAGAACCCCTCCCTGGCCAAGGCGCTCTTCGACGCCGACCCCTTCGCGCTCCAGGTCACCCTTGACGGGCTTGAGGCCTGGGTCGCCCGTCTGGACGGGCTCGGCGTCCCGCACAGCCCGATCATCAAGGCGTCCGCCGGCCACGCGCTGGGCTTCGTCGACCCCGACGGCGTCCAGATTCGCCTGTACGCCCCCGACGAGCGGGTCCACGCCGCCCAGGTGGGCGCGGAAGGCGTCTACCGGCCGGATCAGGCCGCCGACTTCACCTCCGCCCCGGGGCGGGAGCGGGACTGAGAGGCGCCTCACCACCCGCGCGCCTCACCACCTGCGAGGACAGGTCCCGGTCCCCGGCGGGAAGAATTTAATCTACATCGTAAAGGCGACGGCCGTGATCTCCATGAACGAGGCGCGGGCGTGACCGGACGTATAAGGTCCGGAGCGTGGAACCCCTCGTCGCCGTGTTGGTGGTCGCCGCGCTGATCGGCGTACCCGCCCTGGTGCTGTGGCGGGTGCTGCGCGGCCGCAGGGAGCTGGGCAGCAGCCCCGCCGAGCGGGCCACGTTCGAGACCCTGCACACCGCGTCCCTGGCCGCGCCGCCGCTGCGGGCGGGGCTGACCGAGGCGGGGGCGCAGAAGGCGTCCCGCTACCTTCGGGAGCTGCTGGGCTCCCCGGCGCTGGCGATCACCGACGAGGAGCGGCTGCTGGTCTACGACGGCGAGGGCGACCACCACGCCCGCGAGGCGTTCGCCCACGCCGCCAAGACGCTTTCCGGAGGCCGGACCCGCGTCCTGGGCCCCGAGGTCGTCTCGTGCGACCTGCCCGAGTGCCCGATCAGGTTCGCCGTGGTGGTGCCGCTCACCACCGACGGCAGGGTGGTGGGCTCGCTCGCCGCGTACGGCGGGCACGCCTCGGCGGGGCTGGTCAGGGCCGCCCACGAGGTCGCGAACTGGGTCGACTCGCAGCTGGAGCTGGCCGAGCTCGACCGGTCGAGAACGCGCCTGATGGAGGCCGAGGTCCGGGCGCTGCGCGCGCAGATCTCCCCGCACTTCATCTACAACTCGCTGACGACGATCGCCAGCTTCGTCCGTACCGACCCCAACCGCTCCCGCGAGCTGCTGCTGGAGTTCGCCGACTTCACCCGCTACTCCTTCCGCAGGCACGGGGAGTTCACCACGCTGGCCGAGGAGCTGCGTTCCATCGACCGCTACCTCACCCTGGAACGGGCCCGCTTCGGCGACCAGCTGCAGGTGACGTTGCGCATCGCCCCCGAGGTGCTCGCGGTCGCGGTGCCGTTCCTGTGCCTGCAGCCTCTGGTGGAGAACGCGGTCCAGCACGGCCTGGAGAGCAAGCCCGGGATCGGGCGCATCTCGATCGTCGCCGAGGACGCCGGGGCCGAGTGCCGGATCAGCGTGGAGGACGACGGCGTGGGCATGGAGCCCGACCGCCTGCGCCGCATCCTCGCCGGTGCCGCCGACGAGCGTTCGGGGGCCGGGGGAGTGGGGCTGGTCAACGTGGACGAGCGGTTGCGCCAGGTCTACGGTGACGAGTACGGCCTGGTGGTGGAGACGGCGAAGGGGGCGGGGACGAAGGTCAGCGTCCGCCTGCCCAAGTACCATCCCGGTGTCTCCGTCCGGTGAGCCCGCCTCCGGTCCGGATCTTCCCCTCATCCCGCGAAGTTGACAGGCGATGTCTGATTCATCACCCTCTAGAAATTCCCTCGCGAACGACCCGGAGGAGTGAGCGTGACCGGCCTGCGTGTCCTTGCGGTGGACGACGAGCTTCCCGCGCTGGAGGACCTGGCCTACCTCCTTCGGGACGATCCCCGTATCGGAGAGGTCTCCCTGGCCAGGGACGGGGCCGCCGCGCTGCGCGTCCTGGACCGGGCGATCGCCGACGGGAGGCCGATCGACGCGGTCTTCCTCGACATCCGGATGCGCGGCCTGGACGGGGTGGTGCTCGGCCGTCTGCTGTCGCAGTTCGCCAACCCGCCCCGGGTGGTCTTCGTGACGGCCTACGAGGAGCACGCGGTCGACGCCTTCGAGATCAAGGCCGAGGACTACCTGCTCAAGCCGGTGCGGCCGGAGCGGCTGGCCGAGGCGATCCGCAGGGTGTTCGTCTCCGCGGAGCTGCCGGAGATCGAGGGCTCCGGCCGTGCCGACCCCGACACCATCCCGGTGGAGCTCGGCGGCGTCACCAGGTTCGTGGCCAGCACCGAGGTCCGCTACGTGGAGGCCCAGGGCGACTACGCCCGGCTGCACACCGCGGGTGGCAGCCATCTCGTGCGGATCTCGCTGGCGACGCTGGAGGAGCGCTGGTCCTCGGCGGGGTTCGTACGGGTGCACCGCAGTCACCTGGTCGCGGTCAAGCACATCGACGAGCTGCACATCGACTCGGGGCGTTGCGTGGTCCGCATCGGCGAGACCGAGATCCCGGTCAGCCGCCGCCACACCCGCGAGCTGCGCGACCTGCTGGTCCGCAGGGCGCGCAAGGGCAGGCAGGAGTGAGCGGCGACGCCGGGCCCGAGGAGGCCGAGCCGCGTCGGCGGAACGCCGACCGGTCGCGTGGGGAGGCCGAGCGTCCGCGTAAGGACGAGCGTCCGCGCAGGGACGGCGAGCGCTCCCGCAAGGAGGAGCGTCCGCGGCGCGAGGTGGTGACCAGCCCTCGCACGACGGCTCCCCGCCACCCCAGTTACCCGGTCACCCGCGAGATCGACGAGCAGACCCGTCTGGGCGAGGTCTACATGCGCTCGCTGATCCGTACCCAGTTCCGTCTGGCCCTGTTCGTCTGCACGGTGCTGGGGTGCGTGGTGGTGGGCCTGCCGGTGGTGTTCCTGCTGGTGCCGGAGCTGGGCGCGCTGCACGTGCTGGGGGTCCCGCTGCCCTGGGCGGTGCTGGGCGGCCTGATCTACCCGGCGTTCGTGATCGGGGCCTGGCTGTATGTCCGGCAGGCGGAGCGGAACGAGCGCCACTTCGCCGAGCTGGTGGACAGGGCCCGTTGAGTACCGCGTACGGGGTGACGGCCGTCGTGCTGGTGGTGCTGGCGGCCGTGCTGATCGGCGCGTTCGGGCTCAGGCTGTCGCGGACCACCTCCGACTTCTACGTCGCCTCCCGCACGGTCTCCCCGCTGTGGAACGCCTCCGCCATCGGCGGGGAGTATCTGTCGGCGGCGAGTTTCCTGGGCATCGCGGGGCTGATCCTCACCTTCGGCGCCGACATGCTGTGGCTGCCGGTCGGCTGGACGGGCGGCTATCTGGTGCTGCTCGTGCTGGTCTCCGCGCCGTTGCGCCGCTCGGGCGCGTACACGCTTCCCGACTTCGCCGAGGCGCGGCTGGAGTCGATGGCGGTGCGGAGGATGGCTGGGGTGCTGGTCGTGCTGATCGGCTGGCTGTATCTGATGCCGCAGTTCCAGAGCGCGGGCCTGGTCCTGCGGGCCATCACCGGAGCGCCCGAGTGGGCGGGGGGCCTGCTGGTGGCGGCCGTGGTCGCGGTGAACGTCATGTCGGGCGGCATGCGGTCGATCACGTTCGTGCAGGCGTTCCAGTACTGGCTGAAGCTCACCGCTCTCGCCGTGCCGCTGGTGTTCCTGCTGCTGGCGTGGCGTGACGGCGGCGCGCCGGGGCTGAGCGCGCAGGACGCGGCCTCGTGGGCGCTGCCGCTGTCGGCGGGCAGGGAGTACGGCCTCTACTCGACCTACTCGCTGATCCTGGCGACCTTCCTGGGCACCATGGGGCTTCCGCATGTGCTGGTCCGCTTCTACACCAACCCCGACGGCCGGGCGGCGCGGCGGACGACGCTGGTGGTCCTGTCGCTGCTCGGCGCCTTCTACATGCTGCCGGCGGTCTACGGCGCGCTGGGCCGGATCTACGTCCCGGAGTTGGAGGGCAGTGACACGGTGGTCCTGTCGTTGCCCGGGCGGCTGGTCGGCGGTGTGGCCGGGGACCTGCTGACGGCGCTGGTGACGGCCGGGGCGTTCGCGGCGTTCCTGTCGACCTCCTCGGGGCTCACGGTCTCGGTCGCCGGGGTGATCGGGCAGGACATCCTCAAGGGAGGGGTGCGGTCGTTCCGGGCGGCGGCGGTGCTGGCCGTGATCGTTCCGCTGGTTCTGGCGGTCTTCGCCCGCTCGCTGCCGGTCGCCGACGTCGTCGGCCTGGCGTTCGCGGTGGCGGCCTCCTCCTTCTGCCCGCTGCTGGTGCTGGGCATCTGGTGGCGGCGGCTGACTCCCGCGGGTGCGATGGCGGGGCTGCTCGCCGGTGGCGGTCTCGCCTGCGGTGCGGTCCTGCTGACGATCGGCGGGGGGCCGTACACCGGCCTGGTCGGTGCCCTGCTGGCGCAGCCCGCCGCGTGGACGGTGCCGATCGCCTTTCTCGTCATGGTGGTGGTCTCGCTGCTGACGCCCGGGCGTATCCCGCCGAACGTGGCCCGCACGATGGTGCGCCTGCACACCCCGGAGATCCTCAACCTGGACCGGGGGGACTGGCGGCCGCGGTCCTCTTGACGGCTCCGAGGAGCTGTGACGGAATGACGATTATGAACCGACATATCGGTCGTTCTAACTAGTTTTGGTATGTGCCGGCTCCGGTGACGAGGCGGTCGCCGAGGTCGGCGACGCCACTGCCGTGCTACCCGGGAACCGGGCCGGACGCCGGTCGGTCGCGGGGCTCTCCGTGAACGGGACGGCGCACCGCTTCACCGCGCGGCACCGGTTCACCGTGCTCTGCGGGAACGGGACGGCGCACCGCTTCACCGCGCCGCATCGGTTCACCGTGCTCTGCGGGAACGGGACGGTCCGCCGGTCAGCCGGTCAGCGGTGATACCGGAGGTCCTGCGCCGGCCCCGGTTCCGGCTCGTCTATTTCGGGATGGCCGTCAGCCTGCTGGGCGACGCCTCGCTGCTGCTGGTGCCCGCCATCCTGGCCAAAAGCCTCACCGGCTCCGACGCCGCCGCGGGTCTGACCCTGTTCTTCTTCACCGTCCCCCTGTGCTTCTCGCCCTGCTTCGGATACCTCATCGACCGGGTCGACCGCAGGAAACTCCTCGTCGTCACCTGCCTGCTGTCGGGAATCTCGCTCACCCCGCTGATCGCGGTCACCGGGCAGGGCACGGTCTGGCTGGTCTACCCGGTGTCCGCGGCGATGGGCTGCTCGTACGCGGTGATCTTCTCCGCGCTCGGCGGGCTGATCAAGGCCATCCTGCCCGAGCACCTGCTCGCCGAGGCGAACGGCGCCCTGCAGACCACCCGGCAGGGGTTGCGCCTGTTCGGGCCGCTGCTGGGGGTGGGTGTCTACACCGGCTTCGGGATCAGCGCGCTCGTGCTGTTCGACATGATCACTTTCCTCGTCGCCGCGGGGGTCTTCGCGATGCTCCCCGCGCCGAGACCTCTCACGCCCGTCTCGCCGGCACCTCCGGGGCGCTGGCGCGAGGAGTTCTGGGCCGGGGCCCGCCACCTGCGCGCCGACCCGCCGTTGCGTCGCGCGGCCCTGGCGCTCTGCCTGATGTTCGCACTGGCCGGGGCGACCGAGTCGCTGATCTTCGCGGTCATCGAGCACGGCCTGGCCAGGTCGCCGGAGTTCACCGCGTTCACCTCGACCGCGATGGGCCTGGGGGCGGTCGCCGGGGGACTGCGGAGCTCCACGGTGATCGCGCGCCGGGGCGAACTGTTCGCGATCGGCGCGGGTATCGGCCTGTACGGCATGGCGGTCATCTGCTGGACGGTGCCCTCGGAGGCGGTCGTGCTGGTGGCCATGATGGTCGCGGGCGCCGGGCTGACCCTGGAGGGGGTGGCCAGGACGACCCTGGTGCAGCGCCGCAGCCCGGGCCACCTCGTCGGCCGGGTCTCCACCGCCTTCGAGTCCCTCATCGGGTTCGCCCAGCTGTCGTCCCTGCTCGCCGGCGCCGTGCTGGTGTCGCTCGTCGACTATCGCGTTCTGCTCGCGGTGGTCGGCCTGACGGTCTGCGGCGCGGGGGCGTACGCCCTGCGGGCGAGACGGTGGTGAGGACGGCTTCCCCGGGGACCGTTCGTCGCGCGATACAGACCTTTCACCGCAAGCCCCACCCAACTGAACGCGACTCGGCGGCGCCTCGGCGAAGAGATCGCATGCGGGTCTCCTCCGAGGGTAGCGTCCAGCCCTACGTTGTCCGTGATCCAGATCACATTTTGGGAGGTCCCGTGACCGCCAGGCAACATGATTCATCGGTCTACGAAGAAATTCAGGCCAGCGACCAGTTCCAGGAGTTGAAGAGGCGTTTCCGGGCCTGGGCGTTCCCGATGACCGCGGCGTTCCTCGCGTGGTACCTGCTGTACGTCGTCCTGTCGGGCTGGGCGCGCGACTTCATGGGCGCGAAGGTCTTTGGCAACATCAACGTGGCGCTGATCTTCGGTCTGCTGCAGTTCGTGTCGACGTTCGGCATCGCCTGGGCCTACTCCCGTTTCGCCGAGAAGAAGCTCGATCCGCTGGCCGACGACATCCGCCACGGAGTCGAGGGGAAGACCGAATGAGCCACCAGACCCTCTCCACCATCCTGTTCCTGCTCTTCGTCGCGGGAACGCTGGGCATCACCTTCTGGGCGAGCCGCAACACCAAGGACGCCACCGACTACTACGCCGGTGGCCGCTCCTTCAGTGGCGTGCAGAACGGTCTCGCCATCGGCGGCGACTACATGTCGGCCGCGAGCTTCCTGGGTATCGCCGGAATCATCGCCCTGTCGGGCTACGACGGCTTCCTGTACTCGATCGGCTTCCTGGTCGCCTGGCTGGTGGCGCTGCTGCTCGTCGCCGAGCTGATGCGCAACTCCGGCAAGTTCACCATGGCCGACGTGCTGGCCTTCCGGATGAGCCCCCGCCCGGTCCGCACCGCGGCCGGTGTCTCCACCATCACGGTGTCGATCTTCTACCTGCTCGCCCAGATGGTCGGCGCCGGCGCGCTGGTCGGCCTGCTGCTCGGCGTCACCTCGCCGACGGGCAAGGCGCTCACGATCGTCGGCGTCGGCGTTCTGATGATCGTCTACGTGGTCGTCGGCGGGATGAAGGGCACCACCTGGGTGCAGATCGTCAAGGCCGTGCTGCTCATGGGCGGCGCGACCCTGGTCACCCTGCTGGTGCTCGGCCACTACGGCTTCAACCTCTCGGGCCTGCTCGGCGAGGCCGCCGCCCAGAGCGGCAAGGGCGCGGCCTTCCTGGAGCCGGGCCTGAAGTACGGCACCGAGGCGCAGGGCCTCGCCGGCAAGATCGACCTGATCAGCCTGGGCCTCGCGCTGGTCCTCGGCACCGCCGGCCTGCCGCACATCCTGATCCGCTTCTACACGGTCCCCACCGCGAAGGAGGCCCGTAAGTCGGTCCTGTGGGGCATCGGCATCATCGGCACCTTCTACCTGCTCACCCTCGTGCTCGGCTTCGGCGCGGCGGCCCTGGTCGGCGGCGAGGCGATCGTGGCGCAGGACAAGGCGGGCAACACGGCGGCCCCGATGCTCGCCGAGGCGGTCGGCCAGGCGATCTTCGGCGAGGTGGGAGGCACCATCCTGCTCGCCGTCATCGCGGCGGTCGCCTTCGCCACGATCCTCGCGGTCGTCGCCGGCCTGACGCTGGCGTCGAGCTCCTCCTTCGCCCACGACCTGTACGCGCACGTGTTCAAGCGCGGCAACGTCACCGACAAGGAGGAGGTCCTGGTCGCCAGGATCTCGGCCTTCGTCATCGGCGCGGTCTCCATCGGGCTCGGCATCCTCGCACAGGGGCAGAACGTGGCCTTCCTGGTCGCGCTCGCCTTCGCCGTGGCGGCCTCGGGCAACCTGCCCGCGATCCTCTACAGCCTGTTCTGGAAGCGCTTCAACACCGCGGGCGCGGTCTCGGCCATCTACGGCGGCCTGGCCTCCGCGCTGATCCTGGTGATCTTCTCGCCGGTCGTCTCCGGCAGCGCCACCGCGCTGTTCCCCGACGCGAACTTCGCCTGGTTCCCGCTGAGCAACCCGGGCATCGTCTCGATCCCGATCGGCTTCCTCGCCGGGTTCATCGGCGCCCGCCTCAGCAAGGAGTACAACTCGGACAAGTACGCGGAGATCGAGGTCCGTTCGCTCACCGGCATCGGTGCCGAGAAGGCCAGCTCGCACTAGGACACCCCGTACCGACCCCCCGTACGGCTCGTACGGAAGTACGGGGAACCCGGGGCCCGGCCGCTTCGCGGCCGGGCCCCTTCTCATGTGTCCCGGGCGGGCCACGGGACGCCCCGTGGCCCGCCGGACGCCCCTACCGGAAGCCTTGCACGCCTTCCGGCGGGACCGTCGTGCTCCTGCCGAGAGGCTCCTTAGCGGGAGGCCTCGTCCAGCAGGGTCAGCTCCTCCTGCGACAGCGTCATGTCGGCGACGGCGAGCAGCGGCCGCAGCTGCTCGATGTTACGAGCGCTGGCGATCGGCGCGGCCACCGTGGGCTGGGCGGCCAGCCAGGCGAGCGCGACGGTGGCCGGGACGGCGTCGTGGGCGGCGGCGATCTTGTCCAGGGCGTCGAGCACCCGCGGGCCGCGCTCGGTCTCCAGATACTTTGCCGCCCCGCCCGCGCGCGGGCTGTCCACCGTGACCCCCGGCCGGTACTTGCCGGTCAGGAAGCCGCGGGCCAGGCCGTAGTAGGGGGTGCTGGTCAGCCCTGCCTCGGCCACCACGTCGCGCAGCGCGCCCTCGTAGTCGCGCTCCAGCAGGTTGTAGTGCTGCTGCAGCACCCCGTATCGGGCCAGACCGGCCTCCTCGGAGATCGCGAGCGCCTGCGCGAGCCGCTCGGCGCTGTAGTTCGAGGCGCCGATGTTGCGCACCTTGCCCTCGGTGACCAGCTCGTCGAACGCGCCGAGGGTCTCCTCCAGAGGAGTGTCCGCGTCGTCGATGTGGGCCCAGTACAGGTCGATGTAGTCCGTACGCAGCCGCCGGAGCGAGTCCTCGGCCGCCGCGCGGATGTTGGCCGCCGACAGCCCCGGACGGCTGCTCTGGGGCCACCCCACCTTGGTCGCCACCACGATCCGGTCGCGGTTGCGGCGAGAGGCCATCCACTCGCCGATCACGGTTTCCGACTCCCCGCCGACGTGCCCGGGGACCCACACGGAGTAGGAGTCCGCGGTGTCGATGAGGTTTCCGCCCGCCTCGGCGTAGGCGTCCAGGACGGCGAAGGAGTCGTCCCGGTCGGCGGTCCAGCCGAAGACGTTGCCGCCGAGGCAGAGAGGAAACAGGTTCAGCTCAGAAAAGCTCATGGGCCAACTCTATTTCTTGACCGATCACGTGGGCGCGGGGCCTGGGCACTCGCGCGCCGCCCTCACGCGGGCACCATCTCCCTGACCGGCTCCCCGGCCGGCAGGGACCGCTCCGTCCGGTCGATCCGCCCGGCCGGCGCGGGCGGATCGATCTGCGCGATCAGTTCGTCCATCGCCTCCCGTAGGTGGCCCATGAGCCGCCACACGTCGGCCACCCGGTCAGGGCAGGACAGGATGCCGAAGTCGAGCGAGCCGTCGTAGGAGAAGCAGGTGATGTTGACCCCGCCGCTCACGTCGGTCAGCACCGACATGGGGTGGTAGGCGAGCACCCTGGCGCCGCACAGGTACAGCGGGAGCTGCGGGCCCGGCACGTTGGAGACGATCAGGTTGATCGGCGGCAGCACGATCGAGGCCAGCCGGAACACCGCGGAGGTCGCCAGCGCGGTGACGGCCGAGGGCAGCAGCGACGACAGCTCGCCCAGCCAGGCCGTGGGGGCGCCGGCGAAGCGCCGCTTGGCGGCGAGCATGGTGCCCGCCATGACGCGCAGGCGCTCGCGGGGGCAGGCCAGGTCGGTCGGGATCGGGGTGACCATGACGGAGATCTGGTTGCCGACCGCCTGCCGCGCGCTCGCGGTGCGGACCGCGACCGGGACCGCGGCGATCAGCGGCCGGTCGGGCAGCGCGTCGCGCTCGTGCAGCCACGCGCGCAGCGCGGAGGCGCACAGCGTCATGACCACGTCGTTGACGCTGGCTCCCGCGCTCCTGGCCACCCGCTTGACGTCCGCGAGCGGGATCGACCCGTAGGAGAAGCGCCGCTCGGGGCCGATCGGGCCGTTGAACGGGGTGCGCGGTGCGGTCAGCATGGGCGCCTCGGAAGGCTCCGACGTCCTCCCCGCGATCCTCCTGGTGGCGGCGGCCACCTGGCGGGCACCGGGCAGGGCCGAGGTGAGCGGCATCGTGTCGAGCTCGGTCGCCATCCGGCCCAGCGAGTACAGCGCCCTGGCGGGCTGGAGCACCGTCCTGGCCACGGCCCCGGCGAGCATGCCGGCCAGGCCGGGGGCGGTGGTCCGCGGGCCGGGCGCCGGCGGCTCGACGGCACGGGGCTCGGGTGTCAGGTCCAGCAGCGCCGCGAGCAGCTCGGCCCCCGACACCCCGTCGATGGCGCAGTGGTGGACCTTGGCGTACAGGGCGACCCGGCCGCCGGTCAGGCCGTGGATGAGGTGCATCTCCCACAGCGGGCGGGTCCGGTCGAGATGCCGCTCGTGGATCCTGGCCACCGTCTCGGCGAGCTGGGCCTCGTCACCGGGACCCGCGAGGGTCACCTCGTGGATGTGGCCGTCGACGTCGAAGTCGGGATCTTCCGTCCAGTACGGCCGGTCGAGGCCGAACGGCACGGTGGCCAGGCGCAGCCTCAGCGCCGGCGCCAGGTGCAGCCGCTCGCGGAGCAGCCCGATCAGGCACTCGCGGGTGAGGGCTCCAAGCCTGGAGCAGGCGGGGTCGAGGATGGCCAGTCCTGCGACGTGGGCCGCCGTGGTCGCCGATTCGGCATGAAGGAACTGCGCGTCGAGCGCGGTCAGCTGGCGCATCGGTCGGGCCTCCTGGCGGAAAATGGGAGAACACGCGTTGCCATCATCACCTCGGCACGTTTCCCTCTCGTTTCCTCCGTAGGACCTCCGGCGTCTTTCGGACGTCTCCTCGACGAGGCACGGAGACCCACCGATCGTCGCTCTGCGTAACCTTCCCATTTCACATGGTAGGCACGCCTTCCGGGCGGGGTGGTCTCAGTGATCTTTTTCGAAGGCGATACCCGCTCATGGGTGTTCGGTGTCACCCCTTGCCTTTATTTCCTACTATTGAAATAGGTAATATGTGAAGGGTGACACACCTCGCACACACCGGCCGTCATCTCAGCGACCGAGGAATGCGAGCAGCCGATCCAGGGGCCAGGTGTTGATCACGTCGTCGGTGGTGAGCCACCCGCGCTGGGCGACGCCGATGCCGAACCGCTGGTTGCCCAGGTGTGGAACCGCGTGGGCGTCACTGTCGACGGAGAACTTCACGCCGTGGTGGCGCGCCAGCCGCACCAGGTCGGCGGGGAGGTCGGAGCGGTCGGGGAAGGAGTCGATCTCCATCGCGGTGCCGGTGCGGGCCGCGGCGCGGAACACCTCGTCCCAGTCGGCGTCCACCGGTGGGCGGATGCCGATCCTGCGGGTGGTCGGGTGGCCGATGATGTTCACCCCCGGGTTCTCGCAGGCGGCGACGAAGCGCCGGGTCATCTCCGCACGCGACTGGTTGAAGTGCGAGTGGACACTGGCCACGCACACGTCGAAGCCCTCCAGCACCTCGGCCGGCCAGTCGACCGAGCCGTCGGGCGCGATGTTCAGCTCGCTGCCGTGCAGCAGCCGCGTCTTCGGATACTTCTTCTGCAGCTCGCGCAGCCGCTCGCGCTGCTGAAGGGCCTTTTCCAGCTTCATCCGGTGCATCGCCAGGTCGGGCGCGTGGTCGGTCACCGCGTAGTAGGAGTAACCGCGGGCCGCGGCGGCGGCGACCATGTCCTCCAGGGAGGCGATCCCGTCGGTCAGGTCGGTGTGGGTGTGCAGGTCGCCCCTGAGATCCTCGACGGTGACCAGCCTGGGCAGCTCGTGCCTGAGCGCGGCGGCGATCTCGCCGTTGTCCTCGCGCAGGGTCGGCGGGATCCACTCCATGCCGAGCGCCCCGAAGACCTCCTCCTCGGAGGCGGCCGCGATCACCCGGTCGCCGTCGAACAGGCCGTACTCCGACAGCTTCCAGCCCTTCTTCACGACGATCTCCCGCAGGTGCACGGTGTGCTCCTTGGAACCCGTGAAGTACATCATCGCGGCGCCCCACGACTCGGCGGGGATGAGGCGCAGGTCGACCTGGACGCCCTGGGCGGTGCGGATCGAGGTCTTCTTCTCGCCCGAGGCGACGACCTCCGCGACATAGGGCTGCGCCTTGAAGTCGTCCATCAGGGACTCGGGGCCGACCGCGAGGATGTCGACGTCGCCGACGGTGTCCTTCATCCGGCGCAGCGACCCGGCGTAGGCGATCCGCTCGGCGCCCGGCAGCGAGACGATGACCCGCTCGGCCAGGTCCATCGCCGTCCCGGTGTGCATCCTGGCACTGTGCTCGGCGAGGTGCTCGACGCCCTTGAGGAGGTTTTCCACGGTCTTGGCGCCGAAGCCCTTCACACCGTCGAGGCGCCCCTCCCCGATGGCCTTCACCAGCGCCTCGGGGGAGTCGATGCCCAGCTCCTGGAAGAGGAAGACGGCCTTCTTCGGCCCGAGCGAGGCCACCCGGGTCAGCCGCCTGACCCCCTGGGGGACCTTCTCCCGCAGGTCGTCGAGCTGCCGGAAGCCGCCTCGCTCCAGGTATTCCTCGACCTTCTTCGCGATCGCCTCGCCCACCCCCGGGACGCTCCGCACGGGCACGGCCCTGATGTCGTCGGGAAACCCCGCGATCGCCTTGGCGGCCTTCTGGTAACTGCGGACCCGGAACGCGTCGCCGCCGTTCATCGCGAACAGCTCGGCGTATTCCTCCAGGGCGGCGGCGACGTCATCGTTAGCTCGTGCCATGGGTCCAGCCTAGAAGATCGCACCGACATTTCCCGTCGGGGGCGCCGGGAGAACCGGGCGGCGCGCGCCGCCGCGCCGCCCGGCGCTTCGTGCCCCCTGGTGTCCCCGGTGTTTCCCGGGGGTGCCGTGATCCCTCAGTCCCGGCCGTGAGGCGATACGAGGCCGTCTCGTCCGTTACGGGGATCGGTGTTCTCGCACGGGCGCGTCACCGCACGACGACGGTCGTCAGGGAGCGCGGGGCGAGGGTGAGGCTCCTGGAAGGCCGCAGCCCTGCCAGCGGGGTGGCGGCGAGAGAGTGCTCACCGTCGGTCAGATAGGCGGTGGCGCGGCCGGGCCGGGTGGTGATCTCGGTGGTGACGGGGGCGGTGGAGGTGTTGAGGATCTCGACGACCTCTGAGCCCTCGGCGTCCCCGGCGTTGCGGAAGGCGGTGACCTTCAGCGCCGGGTCGGTCGCGGCGACGGAGAGCCGGACCGCGCCGGGGCGGACGAAGCGGCTGTAGGCGGCCAGTGCCCACAGGCGCTTGGAGACGCGGTAGGTCGCGGTGGCCTCGTCGATCTGGATCAGTCCCCGGGTGGTGCCGCGCGAGGCGCCGAACCAGAAGACGTAGCCGCTCACCCCGCCAAGGGTGAGGGAGTCGTGGATCTGCCGGGCGACCGCGAAGCCGTCGTAGCCGCTGCCGTCGTCCCACGCCTCGTTCCAGGTGGTCCCGTCGGGCGACCACTCCGACATCCACACGGGCCGGTCGGTGGGCAGCGGGCCGTCCACCGGGCTGACGTAGGGGTGCCCGGCGTGCGTGGCGACCCACCGCCGCGCGACGGGGTCGGCCTCGACGGCGGCGGTGTACTCGCGCTGCCGGGCCCAGCCGGCGGCGTCACAGCAGACCACCTTGAGCCCGGTGCGGGCCGCGACCGGGCCGAGCACCTTGACGAACTCGGCGGCCTCGGCGGGGGTGAACCGCATCGAGGCGTACGAGACGGTGAGGTCGGGCTCGTTGGTGAACCCGAGGTCGGTGATCCTGATGCCCTCCCTGGCGTAGAACTTCGTGTACTGGACCAGGTAGTTCGCGTACGCCTGCCGCCATTCGGGCAGCAGTTTCCCGCCGTCGCTGTCGGAGCCGTTGTCCTTCATGTAGCCGGGGGCGCTCCAGGCGTCGGCGTAGAAGCGGCTCACGCCGTAGCGCCTCGCCTCCTTGGCCAGCCAGACCTGGCCGCCGTCGTCGCCGTCCCAGACGTACCTCGGGGGCGCGGACGGCCCGCCGGGATCCTCGGGCTGGATGGAGGTCATCAGGTCGTACGGGCTGCCCGCCGGGGAGGAGCCGATGCCCAGACGCAGGATGCTGAGCCCCGCGCCCTTCTCGGGACTGAGCCACAGATCGAGGATCTCCCGCTGCTTGGCGACGGGCAGCGCGCGGACCAGCTCGTTGCGCCGGAACGCCTGTGAGAAGCCGAAGCCGTCGATCCGCTGCATAACGCCGTGGTGGTCCACCCGGACGTGAGAGACGTTTTCCATGGTGGATGGGCTGATTCCGAGGAGGGGGAGGGTGAGGATCGGTGCCAGCAGTGCCCTGTGGCGTCGAGACATGCGGAAACCCGCTTTCCGAAACTTTCCCAAGATTACCGAGATATTTCGTGGCAAGTAACGTAAATGTTTCGAGGGCGGCCGTCAACAGCCGGTCAGGGCACGGTGGGGGAGGAGGGCGGCGAGGTCCGGCAGGGCCCGCGGCCGGAACGCGGCGCCGTGGGGGTGGTGGCGGGGGTGAGGGCGCACCGGGCCGGGCGCGGGCGGGGGAGGCCGATCGCGGCGGAGGGCGGGGCGAGGTCAGCCGGCCGGCGGGGCGGTGCTCTCGCGGACGAGAAGGTCGGTGGCCAGCTCCACCCGCCGGGGCTCGTGCCCGCCTCGGTCGAGCGCGAGCACCATCCGGGTGGCGAGCTCCGCCATCTCCTGGAGCGGCTGGCGCACGGTGGTCAGCGGCGGCCACGCGGAACGTGCCAACGGCAGGTCGTCGAAGCCCACCACGGACAGGTCGTCGGGGACCCGCAGGCCACGCTGCCTGGCCGCCTCGAAGACGCCGAACGCCTGCATGTCGCTGCCGGCGAAGATCGCGGTGGGCGGCTCGTCCAGGGCCAGCAGGTCGTGGCCGTGGTCGCGGCCGGAACCGACCAGGAAGTCGCCGTACCTGATCAGCCGCGTGTCCACCGCGATCCCCGCGGTCTCCAGCGCCGCCCGGTAGCCGTCGACGCGGGCCCTGCTGCACAGCATGGTGGCCGGACCGCCGATCATCCCGATCCTGCGGTGGCCCAGTTCCAGGAGGTGGCGGGTCGCGGCCAGGCCGCCGTTCCAGTTGGTGGCGCCGACCGAGGCGACCCCGGGCGGCGGCTCGCCCTCCGGATCCACCACCACGAACGGGATGGACCTGGCGGCCAGCTGGCCGTGCTGGTCGACGCTGATGCGGGAGCCGACCAGGATGGCCCCGTCGGTGCGCCGGGCGGCGATCCGCTCCACCCAGTCCCTGCCCGGTCCGGCGTGGCTGTGCAGGACCGAGACGACCACCCCGGCGTCGACCTCGCGGGCCGCGGTCTCCACACCGCGCACCAGCTCCATCGCCCACGGGCTCTCGATCTCGGTGAAGACCAGGTCGACCAGGCCGACCGGGACGTCCCCCTGACCGGTCCTGCGCTGGTAGCCGTGCTTGTGCAGCAGGCGCTCGATCCGCTGCCTGGTCTCGGTCGCGACCTCGGGCCGTCCGTTGATCACTTTCGAGACCGTGGGCGCGGAGACCCCGGCCTCCTCGGCGATGAGGGCGATCGTCACGCGCGGCTTGGTTGGCATGTGGCGAATACTAACTGAAACCTTTCGGAGACCCTCCGGTGGAGGTGGTCGTTGCTGTTCGGGATCACTACCGCCGGGCTATTGACGTGTAACCGCGAATTTACCTATTCTCCGGATCACGAAATATTCGGGGAAAATATGAAATCTTTCACCTTACCTCCCGAAAGGGGATCTCCATGTTGAGTCGGCGAGGCATGGTGGCTCTTGCGGTGTCCGCACTGCTTCTCGGAGCCTGCAGTACGACCGGAGACGGCAACGGAGCCCAATCTGGCGCGAGCGCCGGCTCGGACAAGGTCACCTTCGAGTTCTGGAACTTCGCGACGGCGGAACCCCTCAAGGGTTTCTGGGCCGATCGCATCAAGGAGTACCAGGCGGCCCACCCGAACGTCACGATCAAGAACGTCGCGATCGAGAACGACTCCTACAAGCCCAAGCTCGCCACGCTCACCCAGTCGGGCAAGGCGCCCGACCTCTACTCCACCTGGGGCGGCGGCGTCCTGAAGCAGCACATCGAGGCGGGCCTGGTGAAGGACCTGTCCGCGGAGGCCGGCGACGTCATCGGCGGCTTCACCCCGGCGTCACTGTCCGCCTACCAGTTCGACGGCAAGACCTACGGGCTGCCCGTCGACATCGGCATGGTCGGCTTCTGGTACAACAAGGCGCTGTTCAAGAAGGCCGGCATCACCACCCCGCCCGCCACCTGGACCGAGTTCCTGGACGCGGTCAAGAAGCTGAAGGACTCCGGCACCGCCCCGATCGCGCTCGCGGGCAAGGCCAAGTGGCCGGGCCACTACTACTGGGCCTACCTGGCCATGCGGATAGCCGGACTGGACGCGCTCAAGCAGGCCGGCACCACCAACGACTTCACCGGCCCCGACTTCGTCACCGCCGGGCAGCGGCTCAAGGAACTCGTCGACCTCCAGCCGTTCCAGAAGGGCTTCCTGGGTGCCGACTACTCCACCCCCGACGGCCAGGCCGCCAGCGTGAGCAACGGTAAGGCCGCGATGGAGCTGATGGGCCAGTGGGCCCCGTCCGTGCAGAACGACTCGGGCAAGGGCCTCGGCGACGACCTCGGCTTCTTCACCTTCCCCGCGGTGGAGGGCGGCAAGGGATCGGCGGGCGACGCCTTCGGCGGCGGCGGCGGTATGGCCGTGGGCGTGAACGCCCCGCCCGCCGCGCTGGACTTCCTGAAGTTCTCGCTCACGGCGGAGAACCACAGCAAGGCCGTGAAGGCCGGCGGAGTCCTGCCCGTGCTCAAGGAGGGCGAGGAGGCGGCCGTCACCGACCCCCACATCAAGACGGTCTCCGAGACGCTGGCGGCGGCGAGCGGCTTCCAGCTCTACCTCGACCAGGAGTACCCGCCGGCCGTCGGCCAGGAGGTCAACGACGCCGTGGCAGAGCTGATCGGAGGCACCAAGACGCCTGAGGAGGTCGTCAAGGTCATCACCGAGACGGCCAAGGCGGAGTCGGAGTAACCGCCCGGATGAAGACGATGACAGGGCCGGACGCACGTCCGGCCCCTCACGCGGAAAAACCCGCCGCCCGGCGGGGGGCCGACGGCCCCCGCCGGGGGCGCGGCTGGCTCACCGCGATCCTGTTCGTGCTCCCCGCCCTCGTCCTGTTCGTCCTGCTGGTGCTGACGCCGATCCTGGTGGCCGGCTACACCAGCCTCTACAAGTGGAACGGCATCGGCCCGCCGAGCAACTTCATCGGCCTGGACAACTTCACCCGGCTGTTCCAGAGCGACATCTTCATCGGCGACCTGCGCAACGGCGCCTTCCTGATCGTGCTGGGCCTGGGAGTGCAGCTACCGCTCTCGCTGGGCCTGGCGGTGATGCTGAACCAGAGGATTCGCGGGCGCGCCTTCTACCGGCTGCTGTTCTTCGCGCCGTACATGCTCTCCGAGGCGATCACCGGCGTGCTGTTCTCGCTGATCCTGTCGCCTGAGGCGGGCCTGGCCAACCAGCTGCTCACCTCCTGGGGGCTGGAGCCGTGGTCCTGGCTGTCCGAACCGGACACCGTGATGTTCTCGCTCTTCCTGGTGATCACCTGGAAGTACTTCGGATTCCACATGATCATCTATCTGGCCGGGCTGCAGGGCATCCCCAAGGAGCTGGGCGAGGCGGCCAGGATCGACGGCGCGGGCGGCTGGCAGGTGTTCCGCCACGTCACCCTGCCGCTGCTCGGCCCCACCGTCCGGGTCAGCGTGTTCCTGTCCGTCATCGGCACGATCCAGCTCTTCGACCTGGTCTGGATCCTCACCGAAGGCGGCCCCTCGCACGCCTCGGAGACCATGGCCGTCACCATGTTCGAGTACGGCTTCAAACGCACCCAGATCGGCTACTCCAGCGCGATCAGCGTCGTCATGTTCCTGATCAGCCTCGTCTTCGCCCTCGGCTACCAGCGGTTCGTCCTGCGCCGAGACCTGGAAGGGGCGAGCACCACCATGGGAGACCGCCGATGATCGCCCGGCTCAGGACGTACCCGACGCACGTGATCATCTGGGTCGCGGCCGTCTTCGTCGTCGTCCCCTTCCTGTACGGTCTGCTCGGCGGCTTCAAGTCCTCCAGCCAGCTCTCCGGCAACCCACTGGGCCTGCCCTCCCCGTGGGTCACCGAGAACTACACCGACGTGATCGGTTCCGGCGTGTTCTGGCGCCAGCTCCTCAACAGCCTGTTCATCGCGGTCACGACCACCGTGCTGGTGGTCGGCCTGTCGGCGATGGCCGCCTTCGCCTTCGCCAGGTTCGCCTTCCGAGGCAGGGAGTTCCTGTTCACGCTGTTCGCCATCGGGCTGATGTTCCCCTTCGCGGTGGCGATCCTGCCGCTGTTCGTCCTGCTGCGCACGTTCGGCCTGCTGGACAACCCTCTCGGGGTGATCCTGCCGCAGGCCGCGTTCGGACTTCCGCTGACCGTCATCATCCTGCGGACGTTCTTCCGATCCATCCCCAAGGAGGTCGAGGAGGCCGCCATCATCGACGGCTGCAGTCCTTTCGGCTTCTTCTGGAGAGTGCTGCTGCCGATAGCCAGGCCCGCCCTCGCCACCGTCTCGGTGCTGGCGATCGTGGCTAGCTGGAACAACTTCTTCCTGCCGCTGGTGGTCCTCAACGATCCGAACCTGTGGACCCTCCCGCTCGGTGTCCAGGAGTTCCGAGGACAATACATGTCCGACATCGCGAGGATCCTCGCCTACGTCATGGTCTCCATGGTTCCGGCGCTCGCCTTCTACGCCGTCGCCGAGCGTCAGTTGATCAGCGGCCTCACCGCGGGCGCCACCAAGGGCTGACCCGAATCCCATCGTGTAGAGAGTGAGACACCATGACCCTGAGTGTCGCCGGATCCCGTCTCGTCGATTCGGCCGGCACCCCGGTACGGCTGCGTGGAGTGGGCCTCGGGGGCTGGTTGAACATGGAGAACTTCATCACCGGCTACCCGGCCAACGAGTCCGCGATGCGCGAGGCCGTGCGGGAGGTGCTGGGGGAGGAGCGGGCCGAGTTGTTCTTCGACCGCCTGCTCACCTCGTTCTTCGGCGTGGACGACGCCGCGCTGCTGGCCGGCCTCGGCGTCAACTGCGTCCGTATCCCGATCAACTACCGTCACCTGGAGTCCGACGACCGCCCCTTCGAGATCGTCGAGCACGGCTTCCGCCATCTGGACAGGGTGATCGGCCTGCTCGCCGAGCACGGCATCCGCAGCGTCATCGACCTGCACGCCCTGCCCGGGGCGCAGAACCAGCACTGGCACTCCGACAACCCCACCCACATCGCCGCGTTCTGGCAGCACCGGCACTTCCAGGACCGTGCCGTCCACCTGTGGGAGGTCGTGGCCGACCGCTACCGGGACAACCCCTGGGTGGCCGGATACAACCCGATCAACGAGCCGGGCGACTCCAGCGGGCGGGTCGTCGGACCCTTCTACGACCGCCTGGTCAAGGCCGTCCGCGCCGTCGACCCCAAGCACGTGCTGTTCCTGGACGGCAACACCTACTCCACCGACTTCTCGATCTTCCGCGAGGTGTACGAGAACACGGTCTTCGTCTGCCACGACTACGCCCTGGCCGGTTTCGCGCACGGAGGCCCCTACCCGGGCCACACCCGTGGCGAGTGGGTGGACCGGGACCAGCTGGAGCGCTCTTTCGAGCGGCGGACGATCTTCCAGCGGGAGACCGGCACGCCCATCTGGGTGGGCGAGTTCGGCCCCGTCTACACCGGCACCCCGGAGATCGACCGGCAGCGCTACCAGATCCTGCGCGACCAGCTGGAGATCTTCGATTCCTACGAGGCCGGCTGGTCGCTGTGGACCTACAAGGACGTCGGGCTGCAGGGCCTGGTCAGCGCGGGTGAGCCGTACATGAGCCGCTTCGGTGCCTTCATCGCGAAGAAGGGACGGCTGGGCGCCGACCGGTGGGGCTCGACGATGGAGGAGTCGGCGAGCGAGCTCGCCCCCCTGCATCGGCTGATGGAGACCGAGTTCCCCACCTGGAATCCCTACCCGTGGGGCGCCCGCTACCAGATCGACGACCTGATCCGGCACATCCTCATCGCCCAGGCGCTGCTGCCCGAGTACGCCGACCTGCTGCGCGGCTGCTCCGACGAGGAACTCACCGCCCTGGCCGACTCCTTCGCGCTGGAGCGGTGCGTCCGGCGGCAGCCGCTGCTGGACCTGCTCGCCGAGAACCTGCGCGGTGAAGCCCCTGGCGACGACGCCTGACTACCCCGCGGGGGTGCGATACCCCCGCGTGGTGGGGGGTCGGTCAGGCGGGTGTCCGGCCGGTGCCGTTGAGCGCGTCGTTCAGTGCCGCCACCTGGTGTCGCATGAAGGCGCGTGAGACGGCGGCCTTGCTCTGGATCACGTCGAAGCTGTGGTAGGCGCCGGGCACCACGTGCAGCGTGCAGGGGACGCCGGCCTGCCGCAGCCGTTTGGCGTAGGCGACGTTCTCGTCGTGGAACAGATCGTTGGTGCCGACGCCGATCCAGGCGGGCGGAAGTCCCGCGAGGTCCTCGTAGCGGGCCGGCGCGGCCAGCGGAGGCACGTCGCCGGTGGCCGCGGGGCCGAGGTAGGCGTGCCAGCCGAAGCGGTTGTTCTCCTGGCTCCAGATGCGGAGCCCGCGCCGGTCGACGTCGGTCCGTGCCGTGGTCCGGTCGTCGATCATCGGGTAGGACAGCATCTGCAACACCGGCTTCACCTCGGCGCGCTCCCTGGCGAGCAGCGCCAGCGCGGCGGCGAGCCCGCCGCCGGCGCTCTCGCCGGCGATCGCGATGCGCGCCGGGTCGACGTCGGGTTGTCCGGCCAGCCAGCGCAGCGCCGTGTGGCAGTCGTGCAGCGGTGTCGGGAACGGGTGCTCCGGCGCCCGCCGGTATTCCACCGACGCCGCGACGACCTCCAGCCGCTCGGCGACGTGGCGGCACATGGAGTCTCCCATCGCGGCGGTGCCCGAGACGTATCCGCCGCCGTGGATCCACAGCAGAGCCGGTGCGGGGTTCCTGGCCGACGCCGGCCGGAAGACGCGCACGGAGACGTCGGCGTCGACGCGCACGATCGTCCCCTTCGAGGGGGGCCTGCTCCCGCTGAGTCCTTCCAGCCTGCGGACCAGGCCGAGGGTACGCGGACTGACCACCGAGCGCGGCAGGAACCGCGCCATGCGCAGGTCGGGATTGAAGAGGGGCCCTGACATCGCTGACATCGCTGTCGCCTCCTTCTCTGGCGGGTCGTACCTGGACGGCGCCCGCCGACCGAGTTCGGCCACCCGGTGCCGGGAATGCCGCCCACGATAAAGTGGAATGTCTGGCGAATTAGGTAGATATCTGCCTGTCTGCCGGGCGGATGGAGACGAGCGCCTTACCCCGGCCGCCGGGGGAGGGCTCCTACTCCTCCTCGGTGAACACGATCTCGCGGCGCCTGCGGATCGCCGGCAGGACGGTGACGACGAGCGCCGCCGCGGCCAGGGCGAGGAGCGTCGCGGAGATCGGCCGGGTGAGGAAGACCGACGCGTCGCCGCGGGAGATGATGAGCGCCCGCCGCAGGTTCTCCTCGAGCAGTGGGCCGAGGACGAAGCCGAGCAGCAGTGGCGCGGGCTCGCAGCCACACTTGATCAGAAGGTAGCCCAGGATCCCGAAGAACACGATCGCGTAGACGTCGTAGGCGTTGAACGCCAGGGAGTACGTGCCGATCGCGGCGAACAGGATGATCATCGGGAAGAGCACCTGGTACGGGATGCGCAGCATGCGCACCCAGAGGCCGATCAGCGGCAGGTTCAGCAGCACGAGCAGCACGTTGCCGATCCACATCGACGCGATCAGGCCCCAGAACAGCGCCGGCTCGTCGGTGATGACGTTCGGGCCGGGGGTGATGCCGTGGACGATGAACGCGCCGACCATCAGCGCCATCACCGGGTGGGCGGGCAGGCCCAGGGTGAGCAGCGGGATGAACGACGTCTGCGCCGCGGCGTTGTTCGCCGACTCGGGGCCGGCGACGCCCTCGATCGCGCCGTGCCCGAACTCCTGCCCCCGCCTTGAGATCCGCTTCTCGACGGCGTACGAGGTGAACGAGGCCAACACGTGGCCACCGCCGGGCAGGACGCCGAGCGCGGAGCCGAGAGCGGTGCCGCGCAGGATCGGGCCGACGATCCGGCGCCGGTCCTCGCGGGTCGGCCAGAGGTTCCTCACCCTGTCGGCGATCGCCGCGGTAGTCCGTTCGTTCTCCAGGTTGCGCAGGATCTCGGCGACCCCGAACACCCCGACGGCGACCGACACGAAGTCGATGCCGCCGTACAGCTCGCGCCGGTCGAACACGAACCGGGGCGTGCCGGTGTAGATGTCCTGGCCGACCGTGCCGAACAGGACACCGAGCCCGATCATCGCCAGTGCCTTGAGCGCCGCGCCGCGCGCCAGCGCGATCGACACGATCAGGCCGAGCAGCACCAGCGAGAAGTACTCCGCGGGGCCGAACGTCAACGCGACGCGGGCGAGCGGCGGGGCCGCGACAGCGAGTACGACGGTGGCGACCGTGCCCGCGAAGAAGGATCCGATCGCGGCGGTGGCCAGCGCCGCGCCGGCCCGGCCCTGCCGGGCCATCTCGTGCCCGTCCAGCGCGGTGACCGCCGCCGACGACTCGCCGGGCAGGTTGATCAGGATGGCGGTCGTCGAGCCGCCGTACTGCGCGCCGTAGTAGATGCCCGCCAGCATGATCAACGCCGTCACCGGCTCGAAGCCGAACGTGATCGGCAGCAGCATCGCCACCGTCGCCGTCGGCCCGATGCCGGGCAGCACGCCGACCGCCGTCCCGAGCAGCACCCCGACGAAGCAGTAGAGGACGTTCTGCAGGAGCAGGGCGGTGGAGAGGCCCAGCGCGAGGTTGTCGAGAAGTTCCATGCCTCAATCCGGATGCCGCGTCAGAACCCCAGCCACGGGCCCCACAGCGGGATCCGCAGCTGAAGTCCGACGACGAAGATGAGTGTGGCGGCCGCGGTGAGCCCGGCGGCCACGGCGACGGCGGTGAGCGGCCGTACGCGTGAGTCGGCCAGCGCGGTGAGCAGGGCGGTCGCCGCCGACGCCGGTACGAATCCAAGGCCCCGGGCGGTGAGGCCGAAGAACACGAGCGCGAGCGTGATGACGGCGGCCGCACGCCAGGGGACCGGCCCGAACGAGATCATCTCGCCGGCGACGAGTCCTTTGACGACGATCGCCAGGCCCAGGACCGTCACGATCGCGCCGGCCAGCAGCGGGAAGGCGCCGGGACCCATCCGCAGCGGGGTGCCCAACTCGTGGCCGAGCGATCCCGCCACGAACGCGCCACCGATCAGCACGAAGACTCCTCCGGCGAGGATGTCGGGGAGGGATCTGCGGCGCTCCACCTCAGGAGGCCTTGACGCCGGCGTCGGCGATGACCTTGGCCCAGGTGCCGAGTTGCTCTTCGAGCTTGGCCCGTAGCGCCTGCGGGGTCGCGTCCTCGGCCGGGACCGGTACGGTGCCGAGCTTGGCCATCTGCTCGACGACCCCCTGGTCGGCCAGTGCCGTCTTCAGCGCCTCGGACAGTTTCTGAACGGCGTCCTGCGGGGTGCCGGCCGGGACGTAGAGGCCGTGCCACACGCTGACCTGGAGTGCGGGCAGCCCGGCCTCGGCCGTGGTGGGCAGCTCTGGCAGGCTCTTCACCCGCTCCGGCGTGGTGACCGCGTACGCCTTCACCTCACCGGCGGAGATCTGGCCGCTGGTGTTGGTCGTCTGGTCGCACATGAAGTCGACCTGGCCGCCGACGAGGTCGGTCAGCGCGGGGCCGGTGCCCTGGTAGGGAACCTCCTGGAGCTTGACGCCCGCGGCGGTCTGGAAGAGCAGGCCGCACAGGTGGGAGGCAGCGCCGATGCCCGCGTTGGCCAGCGTGACCTCGCCGGCGTTCGCCTTCACATGGGTGACGAGGTCCTGGAGCGTCGCGGGCGCGAAGTCCTTGCGGGCGACGACCGTCATCGGCACCTCGGTGACGAGCCCGACCATCTCGAAGTCCTCGAGCGGCCGGTAGCCCAGGTTCTGGTAGAGGGCGGGCGCCGTCGACATGCCGATGTGGTGCATGAGCACCGTGTAGCCGTCGGGGGCGGCCCGCGCGACCTCGCCGGCGCCGACCGTGCCGCCCGCGCCCTCGACGTTCTGGACGACGATCTTGGCGCCGAGCTTGGCGGCCATCGGTTCGGCGATCATGCGGGTGACGGTGTCGGTCGGGCCGCCCGCGCTGAACGGTACGACGAACGTGATGTTCTGGTCCGGGTAGCCACCGGCGGCGGTGCCTCCGCCGGTGGCGCCCCCGTTACCCGAGCAGGCGGCGACAAGTGAGACGACGCCGATCGTGGCGATCAGCCGTGCGATGGCCCGATGTCTGCCGGTCGTTCTCATGTCGAGGCCTCCTCGTTGGCGCACGCGCATCTGCCGGTATGCGCGCGGCCTCAGTCTCGACCGACGAGGGCGCGAATAGTGTCAGAGAAATCCAAAGAATGCGATGGATGTCAGAGAAATCCAAAAAAGTGAAGGGATGACCAAAAGCCGATCCTCACCGTAAAATCCGCCGGTATGCGGATCACCATCATCGAGGATGACGACCGCGTGGCGCGGGGTCTGGTCACCGTCCTGGCCCAGGCGGGCTTCGAGGTCCACCGCATCGCCACCGCCGCGGAGGCCGTACGCGCGGCCCCTTCCGATGTGGTTCTCGTCGACCTGGGCCTGCCCGACGGCGACGGGCTCGACGTGATCCGCAGGCTGCGCGACCGCCCGGAGACCGCGGTCATCGCCGTGACGGCACGATCGGAGGAGCACGAACGGGTCCGCGGCCTGCGCGCCGGCGCCGACGACTACATCGTGAAGCCGTTCGGCATACCGGAGCTGCTGGCCAGGATCGACGCCGTCCTGCGGCGCACCCGGGTGGCCCGTGCGCTGAGCCACCCCGACGAGCCGCTCGTCCTCGGCCCGATGCGGATCGCCGTCGGCACCCGCGAGGTCACCGTCGGCGGCACGCCCGTGACGCTGACCCGCAAGGAGTTCGAGCTGCTCCTGCTGCTGGCCCGGCGGGCTCCGAACGTGGTCAGCCGCGACGTCATCCTCGACCAGATCTGGGGTGCGACCTGGGAGTCCTCCAGCCGCACCCTGGACACCCACATCGCGGCGCTGCGGCACAAGATCGGGCCGGCCGTGCTCATCCGCACGATCCACGGGGTCGGCTATCGGCTCCTGGCCGACCAGCCGGAGCTGATCGGCTGACGCGCCGTGCACCGTCGCCTGCTCGTCGTCCTCGTCCCCCTCGCGGTGCTGCTCGTCGCGGCGCTCGGGGTGCCGCTCGGCGTCACCGTGGCCGAGCGGGAGATGCAGGAGACCTACGTCGATCGGCTCAACGACGTCGGCCGGTTCGCCTCGCTCGCCGACACCGCGCTGACGACCGGGCGGACCGAGGCGCTCCAACAGGAGCTGGCGCGCTACCACGAGCTGTACGGCATCCCGGCCGCGGTGATCGACACCTCGGGTACGGTGCTGCTCGGACCGGCCGCCGCGTACCGGCGGGCGGCGCGGGCCGAGCGGGCGCTGCCCAGGATCGTGACCGCGGCGCTGGCCGGGGCGAGGTCCGAGCCCTCCGGGGAGTGGGCGCCGTGGGACGGCTCCGCGCTCGTGGTCGCGGAGCCGGTGGGCAGGGACAGCGAGGTCGTCGGAGCCGTCGTGACGATCTCCGGCCTGTCGAAGACGCGCCATCGCATCCTCGTGCGATGGGCCTGGCTCGCGGGGCTCGGGCTGCTTCCGCTGGTCGCGCTGGTGGCCGTCGCCTGGCCGGTGTCGGCGTGGGTGCTGCGCCCGGTGCGGGAACTGGACGCGGCGAGTTCGCGGATCTCACGGGGCGACCTCACCATCCGGGCGGACGCCGAGGCCGGTCCGGTCGAGCTGCGGCGGCTGGCGGAGTCGTTCAACACCATGATGGACGCGGTCGAGAACGCCGTGCAGCGGCAGCGGGCGTTCGTGTCCGACGCCTCACACCAGTTGCGCAATCCGCTCACCAGCCTCCGGCTCGCCGTGGAGAGCCTGGAGCCGCACCTGCGCGAGGCCGGCGGCGGGCGGCAGGTCTACGACGTCGCCGTCGACGAGCTGAAGGCGATGCAGCGGATGCTGAACTCGCTGCAGGCCAGCGCGCGGATGGAGAGCATACGCACCGCGTCGCCGGTGGATCTCGACGCGGTGCTGGCGACCCGGGTGGACCGGTGGCAGGCGCTGACGGCGACGGCGGGGCAGAGGCTGGCGGTCGACGTGCCGTCGGGGCTACGGCTGCTGGAGCCGACGGGCGGGCTGGGCAGCATCCTGGACGAGCTGATCAGCAACGCGTTGCGGTTGTCGGGCGCGCGGGTGGTGGAGGTGCGGGCCGGATTCGTCCCCGGAGGTACGGGCGCCGGAGACGTGGTCACGATCACCGTCCGTGACGACGGCGAGGGGATCGACGCCTCCGAACGGGTCCAGGCGCTGGGCAGGTTCTGGCGGTCACCGCGGCACCAGAACGTGCCGGGGACCGGCCTGGGGCTGGCGATCTGCGCCGACCTGGTCGGGGCGGCCGGGGGCGAGCTGCGGCTGGAGGACGGGTTGCCGCGTCCGGACGGGTCCGGGTACGGATTCGCCGCGGTGGTCGCGCTGCCGGCCGTCTCGGGGCAGGAGCCGCCGCCTGAGGACCAGGCTCCTTCGCGCGT
>NZ_JBIAZS010000004.1:0-274913 GCF_042899335.1 Streptosporangium sp. NPDC000095 | reverse complement strand
GTCTGAGGCTCCGGTTCCCTTGTGCGTCCGGGGTCGCGCGTCTGAGGCTCCGGTTCCCTTGTGCGTCCGGGGTCGCGCGTCTGAGGCTCCGGTTCCCTTGTGCGTCCGGGGTCGCGCGTCTGAGGCTCCGGTTCCGTCGTGCGTCCGAGGTCGTGCGCTTGAGGCTCCGGTTCCGTCGGGGCCCGCCGCCGTCCGGGGTCAGCGCTTGCGGTCGCGGAACCAGGCGGCGGCTCCCGGATGGAGCGGGATCGACGCGGTGGAGATCCCGGTACGCACGTTGATCTGCCACGCCTCCGGAACGGCCTCGGCGTCGTCGCGGCTGGCGGAGATGATCGTGCCGGTGTGCGTGAAGATCGTGTCGGTGATGGCCTGGACCAGGCCGTCGGGCAGGTCGTCGCGTACGAGGAGCACGTTCGGCACGGCGACGGTGCGGGTGGCCGGGACGCCGGTGTAGGCGGTCGCGGGGATCGTGGCCGGAGCGTAGGGGCCAGGGAACGCGGAGAAGAGCGCGTCGGCCTGCGCGTCCAGGGGGATCAGCCGGATCGGGTGGCGTCGCGCCAGCTCCGTGACGGCGGGTGTCGGGACGCCGGTCAGGGAGAACATCGCGTCGATCTCGCCGTCGCGCAGCGCCGCCGCCGACTCGGCCTGGCTGAGGTAGCGGCCGTCGGTCCTCATCCGGCCGAGCTCCAGAACCCGCAGCGACGTGAACTCGGTGCCCGATTCGTGAGCGCCGAGGGACACACGCCTGCCGTGGAGATCCCGGAACTCTCCGATCTCGGAACCGGCCATGACCACGAGATGCAGGTGGCTGTCGTAGAGCCGGCATATCGCCGAGAGCCCCGCGGGCGCGC
The DNA here is from genome assembly GCF_042899335.1 of Streptosporangium sp. NPDC000095. Classification (NCBI taxonomy): domain Bacteria; kingdom Bacillati; phylum Actinomycetota; class Actinomycetes; order Streptosporangiales; family Streptosporangiaceae; genus Streptosporangium; species Streptosporangium sp. NPDC000095. The sequence goes on along the minus strand of NZ_JBIAZS010000004.1, from coordinate 274,062 downwards.
TGCCGTCGGTCGTGATCAGCGCGTCCAGGCTCGTCAGCCCGAGGTGCACCTCGCCGGCCCGCAGCATCCGGATGTTGTCGGCCGACGCCCGGCTTGGCACGGTGACCAGGGTGACGCCCGGCACCCGCTCGGAGACATGTTCGGCGAGCGCGCCGCCGATGCGCCGGTACACCGCCCCGGCCGGTCCGGTGGCGAGGCGCAGGTGGACCGTGTCGGCCTCGGGCTGCCGGGAGCAGCCGGCGAGCAGCCCTCCGGCGGCCAGGAGCACCGCCCTCCGGCTGAACCGCGGCTCCGGATTCGGCGCCATGAGGAGATGATACGGACGGCGGCCCTGATTTGTGGATCTTTCGCTCCGGTCAACCGGAGAGGGAGGTTCTCACCGGGCCGAGGGATTCGGGCGGCCCCGGGAGGTCACGGTCCGCGGATCTCTTCCCTTGGCCAACGGCTGGCCTTTCGCTCTTGTTATCGCCAACAATTGGAGTCGCCCGCCTTTGCGGTGATCCACGAGTTTGGCGATCTCGCGCCGGAGGCCGGCGCGGGTCGTGCATGAGTCGCACATGAGTCGCAGTATGAGTCGCACATGAGGAGACCTTCGTGCTGTCCGCGCACCTCACCCTCGACCCCGCGTTCAGGGTGGCCCCCGTCCACCGGCGCACCTTCGGGACGTTCGTCGAACACCTCGGCCGATGCGTCTACACCGGCATCTACGAACCCGGCCACCCCACCGCCGACGAGGAGGGCTTCCGGGGGGACGTGCTGGAGCTCACCCGCGAGCTGGGCGCGACCACGGCCCGCTACCCCGGCGGGAACTTCGTGTCCGGATACCGCTGGGAGGACGGCGTCGGCCCCAGGAGCGAACGGCCCCGGCGGCTCGACCTGGCCTGGCACAGCACGGAGACCAACGAGTTCGGCCTGGACGAGTTCGTCGCCTGGACGCGCAAGGCCGAGCTGGAGCCGATGATGGCCGTCAACCTCGGCACCCGGGGAGTCGCCGAGGCGCTGGACCTGCTGGAGTACTGCAACATCGAGTCCGGGACCCACCTGTCGGACCTGCGCGTCGCCCACGGCGCCAAAAGGCCGCATGACATCCGGATGTGGTGCCTGGGCAACGAGATGGACGGCCCGTGGCAGATCGGCCACATGGGCGCCCGCGAGTACGGGCGGCTGGCCGCCGGGACCGCCCGCGCCATGCGCATGATCGATCCGGCCCTGGAACTCGTCGCCTGCGGGAGCTCGGGTTCGGGCATGCCCACCTTCGGCGCGTGGGAGTCCACCGTGCTGGAGGAGACCTACGACCTGGTGGACTTCATCTCCTGCCACGCCTACTACGAGGAGCACGACGGCGACCTGGCGAGCTTCCTCGCCTCGGCGGCCGACATGGACCACTTCATCGACGCGGTGGTGGCGACGGCCGACAGCGTGGGCGCCCGGCTCAGAAGCAAGAAGAAGATCAACATCTCGTTCGACGAGTGGAACGTCTGGTACCTGTCCCGCTTCCAGAACGCAGAACCGCCGCGCGACTGGCCGGTCGCCCCGCCGCTGCTCGAGGACCACTACCACCTGGCCGACGCGGTGACCTTCGGCGGGTTGCTGATCTCGCTGCTGCGCCACAGCGACAGGGTGACGTCCGCCTGCCTGGCCCAGCTGGTCAACGTGATCGCCCCCATCATGACCGAACCGGGCGGCAGGGCCTGGAGGCAGACCACCTTCCACCCCTTCGCCCAGGCATCCCGGTACGCGGCGGGTCAGGTGCTGCGGGTCGAGCCCGCCTCTCCCACCCACGAGACCGCGAGGTTCGGAGAGGTCGCCGCCCTCGACGCCGTCGCCACCCACGACGAGGAGAGCGGCGCCACCACGCTGTTCGCCGTCAACCGCTCGACCGACCGGCCGCTCACCCTCACCGCCGACCTGCGAGCCCTCGGCCCGGTGCGGCTGGCCGGGGCCACGGTGCTGTCCGGTCCCGACCCCTACGCCCGCAACACCGCCGACGCCCCGGACACGGTGGCCCCCCGTACGAACACCGAGGCCCGCCTGGACGCCGGGACCCTGGAGATCACGCTGCCCGCCGTCTCGTGGAACGTGATCCGTCTCCTTCGCGCCTGAACCGTCCGTCCCCTTGCCGTCCGCTCACCGACGGCAAGGGGACGGCAAGGGGACGGACGGCAAGGTGCGGCTACTTGCTGAACCCTGCCGTCAGGCCGCTGAGCAGCTGGCGGCGGCCGACCACGTACAGGATCAGGATGGGCAGCGTGGTCAGCACGACCGAGGCGAGCACGGCCGGCACGTTCACGCTGTACTGCCCCTGGAAGGTCCACAGCGCGAGCGGAAGCGTGCGCTTGTCGGGGCTCTGGGTGAGGATGAGCGGCAGCAGGAACCCGTTCCAGACCGTCAGCGCGTTGTAGATCGTCACCGTCACGACGGCCGGCATGGTGAGCGGGAGGGCGAGTCGCCAGAGCGTCGCCATCTCGCTCGCGCCGTCCAGCCGCATCGACTCGAACAGCTCCTTGGGCACGTCACGGATGAAGTTCGACAGGACCAGCACCGAGAGCGGGATCGCGAAGGCGATCGACGGCAGGATCAGCGCCGTCAGCGAGTCGTAGAGCTGCAGCCGGATGATGATCAGGTAGATCGGGATGATGGTCGCCTGCAACGGGATGGCCAGGCCCATGAGGAAGAGCGAGTTCACCCTGCGCAGGAAGCCGAAGATGGTGCTGCCCCGGACGATCGCGTACGCCGCCATGAACGCGACCGCGACCGCGGGGACGACCGCGCCGATGGTCACGATGAGGCTGTTGACGAAGTACAGCGGGAAGTCGGACTCGACGACCATCCGGTAGTTGTCGAGGGTCGGCTCGGTGGGCGGCGCCAGCGGGTTGCTGGCGTAGTAGCTGCTCTGGGCCTTGAAACTGGTGATGACGATCCAGTAGATCGGCACGATCACGACCGCGAGCCACAGCCAGCCCGCGATCCCGCCCAGCCAGTTGGGGCGCTCACCGAGTGCCCGTGACTGCTTCCCGTTGCGTGCCGGCGGCCGGCGCCGGTGTCCCGCCCCGAGCGTCTCGGTCCGCTTGAGCCCCGTGGGGGTCGTCAAGCTCATGGTTCTAGGCCCCTTCCATCTGGCTGGCGTTGGCGTCGCGGCCGCCGAGCCTGCGCAGGAACAACGCCAGGGCGAGGCCCACGAGGACGAGGATGACGGCGATGGCACTGGCCGGCCCCATCAGGTTGGCCTGGAACCCGCGCTTGTACATGTCCAGGGCGAGCACCCGGGTGGCGTCGCCGGGACCGCCCGCGGTCAGCACGAAGATCAGGTCGAAGAAGGTCAGGGATCCGACGACCATGAGGGTGGAGGACGTGATGATCGTGTACTTGAGCTGCGGCAGCGTGATGCTGAAGAACTTGCGGGTGCGGCCCGCGCCGTCTATCTCGGCGGCCTCGTACATGGAGCGCGGGATCTGCCGCACGCCGCCCTGGTAGAGCAGCGAGTGGAAGGGGATGAACTGCCACGACACCACGAAGATCACAACACTGAAGGCGAGGACGGGGTCGCCGAGCCAGTCCTGTACGAGCAGGTCGATGCCCAGCCCGGCGCCGAGCCCGAAGTTCGGGTCGAGCAGCGCCTTGTAGGCGATCGCGATGGCGGCCGAGCTCAGCAGCAGTGGGATGAAGTACAGCACGGCCAGCAGTGCGCGGTAGCGCTGCCGTCCGGCCAGGAACACCCCGAGCAGGATGCTGGCCGGCGTCTGGACCGCCCAGGAGGCGACCATCACCAGCAACGTCACCCACAGGGCGTGCGGGAGACCGGGGTCGCTGAGCACGGCCCGCCAGCTCGTGAGCCCGGACATCTGGATGTCGCCGACCTGGTCCCAGGTGCTGAAGCTGAGGAACAGGACCCCGAGCAGCGGGATCACCCCGAAGGCGGTGAAGATCAGCAGGGCCGGTACGGCCAGCCACGGAAGGACGGCGCTGTGGTTCCTTCGCGTGGCGGCCGACGGCCTCCCTCTTCTGGCGGGGGAGGTTAGCGTGCTCAACTGCCGATGACCGCGTTCAGGTTGGAGGCGAACTCCTCAGGCGTGATCGACAGCTGGAACAGCTTGGCGATGTTGTCCAGGAGCACCTCGGCCGCGGTGGGGCTGAGCGCCTGGTCCCAGGACTGGGCGAAAGCCTTGGCGTTGCTGGCGATGCCGTAGACGAACTTCAGGAACTCCTCGTCCTTGGAACCGGCGAACGCGCTGTCGGCGCCGTTGACGATCGGCACCGCGCCCGTGCCCGCCCACTCCTTGACGTCCTCGTCGTTCAGCACGGCGGTGGCGAAGAACTTCTTGGCGATCTCCTTCTGCTCGGGAGTCGCCTTGGAGGAGATCGACAGGTACTGGCCGGGGTTGCCGACGGTGTTGCCGGGGTCGCCCTTGCCGCCCTCGACCGGCGGGAAGTTCATGTAGCCGAGGTGGCCGCCGGAGACGAAGTCGCCGCCGTCGGCGGACATGCTGCCGTACGTCCAGCCGCCGTGCAGCATCATCGCGGCCTTGCCGGTGTACAGCAGGGCCTGGTCGGCGTTGGAGTCGGCCGTGATGGAGGAGAAGCCCTTGATGAACCCGTTCGCCTTGATGAGCTCCTGCATCTTGGTCAGGGCCTCGATGGCGGCGGGGTGGGACCAGGCGTCCTTCTCGCCGTCGAACACGGCCTGGAACACCTCGGGGCCGCCGATGCGGTCGAAGAGGAACTCCAGCCACATCATGTTCGTCCAGCGCGACTGGCCGCCGAGGGAGAACGGGGCGATGCCCGCGGCGTTGAACTTGGGGACGAGGGCCATGATGTCGCCCCACGACTTCGGCGGCTCCACGCCGACCTGCTCGAACACCTTCTTGTTGTAGAACAGGATGATGGGCTGCATCGTCTCGGCCGGCATCGCGTAGATCTTGCCGTCGATCGTGGCCGCGCCGAAGGAGGAGGCGAACAGCCGGTCCTTCACGGCCTTGTTCTCCTCGAACCACGAGGTGAGGTCCTCAACCTGGTTGGCCTGCACGTACGTGCGCAGGGTCCCTCCGCCCCAGCCCCAGATGATGGTGGGGGCCTGGCCGGCTCCGATCGCCGTCTTGATCTTCGTCTTGTAGGCGTCGTTCTGCATGGCCGTGAAGTCGATCGAACCGTTGGGGTTGGCCTTGTTGAACCGCTCCACGGCCCTGGTGCGCACGCCCTCCTGCGGCTGGTTCGACAGGAACCAGTAGGTGGCCTTGCTGGCGGCGTTCCCGCCGCTGCCGCCGGTCCCGGTTCCTCCCGCCGGGGTGGGGCCGGAAGTGCCGCAGGCCGCCAGTGTGGCTCCCAGAGGCAGGCCCATGGAAAGGGCGAGGAAGGTGCGGCGAGATGGTGTCGTTGACTCCACGCTGATCTCCGTATGTCGAATGCCGAGGCTGGGCGAGGCTCCGTGTGAAAAATCGGTGGCGGCCGTAGGTCGTGGATCAGCACCCCCGCTGTCAGGCATCCGCTCTTGCGCCCGACATGTCGAAACATTTCCGAAACAGACCGCGTGGCACGTCAATTTAGATTTCAGATAGTTGCGTGTCAAGAGGTCATCGCATGTCGGGACGAGCTTGGTATGTGCGGTATGTAAGGTACTCTCATCTGGACTTTTCCTGGTCGTATCGTTTGCGGCAGGATTCGGGTAGAGCTTTCGTGGCACACCGAAAAGTTTCGAATGGGTTGCGGTGCGGGTTTTTCTTGAGGAGAGCAGATGACGGCGCTAGATGGGACCCCCACGACGGGCCGGAGCCTCCGTCCGTGGCAGGACCCGGCACTTCCCGTGGCCGACCGGGTCGACGCCCTTCTTGCGGAGATGACCCTGGAGGAGAAGGTCGGCCAGCTCGGCAGCCGGTGGCCGGGCAACGTCATGGGGGCTGAGCAGGGCGGGGAGCCCCAGGAGAGTCAGGAGAGTCAGGAGGGCACGGCGAACGTCGCCCCGATGCAGGACGTCTTCGCGGCTTCGGGAAGCGTGCCCTTCGAGGAGACGATCCGCCACGGGCTCGGTCATCTGACGCGGGTGTTCGGCAGTGCTCCGGTGACCGCGGCGGAGGGCGCCGCGGAGGTGGTGCGTCTGCAGTCCGAGGTGGTGAAGCACTCCCGGCTCGGCATCCCGGCGCTCGTCCACGAGGAGTGTCTGACCGGTTTCACTACTTATGGCGCGACCGTTTACCCCGCCGCCATCGCCTGGGGGGCGACGTTCGACCCGGACCTGGTGGAGCGGATGGCCACCGCCATCGGACGGGACATGCGCGCCGTGGGCGTTCACCAGGGCCTGTCACCGGTGTTGGACGTGGTGCGCGACTACCGCTGGGGCCGGGTCGAGGAGACGATGGGCGAGGATCCGTACCTCGTCTCGATGCTCGGCGCGGCCTACGTGCGCGGCCTGGAGAACGCCGGGATCATCGCCACCCTCAAGCACTTCGCCGGCTACTCCGCCTCCCGGGCGGCCCGCAACCACGGCCCGGTGTCGATGGGGCGGCGTGAGCTGATGGACATCGTCCTGCCGCCTTTCGAGACCGCTCTCGTCGAGGGGGGCGCTCGTTCGGTGATGAACTCCTACTCCGACGTGGACGGTGTCCCCGCGGCGGCCGACTCGTGGCTGCTGAACGACCTGCTGCGCGACGAGTGGGGCTTCAGCGGGACGGTGGTCTCGGACTACTGGGCGATCCCGTTCCTCGCGACGATGCACCAGGTCGCCGCGGACACCGACGAGGCCGGGGTGCAGGCGCTGAGCGCGGGCATCGACGTCGAACTTCCCGACACGCTCGGCTTCGGCAGGCACCTCGTCGAACGGGTGCGGCGGGGCGAGCTGCCGGAGTCCCTGATCGACCGGGCCGCCCGGCGCCTGCTCACCCAGAAGGTGACGCTCGGACTGCTGGATCCGGACTGGACCCCGGAGAGGTCGGTCGCCCAGGCGGCGGACGTGGACCTCGACTCGCCGGACAACCGGGCACTCGCCAGGGAGCTGGCCGAACGGTCGATCGTGCTGCTCGACGCGGGCACCGCGCTGCCGCTGCTCGGCGAGGGACGTCCTGAGCCGCGCCGGGTGGCCGTGGTCGGCCCCTGTGCCGACGACCCGCGCACCTTCATGGGCTGCTACGCCTTCCCCAACCACGTGCTGCCCCGCCACCCGGAACTCGGGCTCGGCGTGGACGCGCCCAGCCTGCTCGACGCGCTGCGGGCTGAGTTGCCCGGTGCCGAGCTGATCCACGAGCAGGGCTGCGAGGTGCGGGGCGATGACCGCTCCGGCTTCGCCGCCGCGACCCGGGCGGCCCGCGAGGCCGACGTGTGCGTGGCCGTCGTCGGCGACCTGGCGGGGATGTTCGGGCTCGGTACGTCGGGCGAGGGCTGCGACGCCGAGGACCTGCGGCTGCCCGGTGCGCAGGAGGACCTGCTGGCCGAGCTCGCCGCCACCGGCACGCCGGTCGTGGTGGTCGTCGTCTCGGGCCGCCCGTACGCGCTGGGCGAGGTGTCGAAGACGGCCGCCGCGCTCGTCCAGGCGTTCATGCCCGGCGAGGAGGGCGGAGCGGCCATCGCCGGAGTCCTGTCCGGCCGGGTGCAGCCCAGCGGGAAGCTGCCGGTGCAGATCCCGCACGGCCCCGGCGGGCAGCCCGGCACCTACCTGCAGCCGCCGCTGGGCGCCAACAGCCAGGGCATCAGCAACCTCGACCCGACCCCGCTGTTCCCGTTCGGGCACGGCGCCTCGTACACCACCTTCGCGATCGACTCCCTGAGGATCGGCGACGCCGAGGTGCCCACCGACGGGGAGTTCACCGTGTCGGTGCGGGTGCGCAACACCGGGAGCCGGGCAGGCGAGGAGGTCGTGCAGCTCTTCCTGCACGACGTGATCGCCCAGGTCACCCGGCCGGTGCTGCAGCTCACCGGATTCACCAGGGTCAGGCTGGAACCCGGCGCGAGCGCGACGGCGACCTTCACCGTGTCCGCCGACAGGACCGCGTTCACCGGGCGCGACCTGCGGCGCGTCGTGGAGCCGGGGGATCTTGAGGTGTTCGTGGGCGCGTCGGCGTCCGACCTGCCCTGCCGGGGCCGCGTGACCTTGACCGGTCCGCCGCGTCACGTCGGCGTGGACCGGCGACTGGTCACCCGAGTGGATGTGGAGGCGGCTCCGGGCGCTTCCGCCGCACAGCAAGGGAGAACAGATGCCGGCAAGTCCTAGGAGGGCCACGCTGGCCACGGTCGCGGCCTCGGCGGGGGTGTCGGTCGCGACCGTGTCCAAGGTGCTCAACGGCCGAGGTGACGTCTCCCCGGTGACCCGCTCCCTCGTGGAGTCGTTGCTGGAGGAGCACGACTACGTCTCGCTGTCGCAGCGCCGCCGGGGCGACGCGGCCGTGCCGGCCACGCTCGAGGTGGAGCTCAACGCCGACCTCAACCCGTACTCGACCGAGATCGTCCAGGGCGCGGTGCGTGCCGAGGCCGACGCGGCGATCGTGGTGAGCATCCGCACGAACGCCGACCGCGCCGGGACCTGGGCGCGCGGCCTCGCCGCGGCCGGGCGGCGGGCCGTGATCGCCATCACCAGCGAGCTGACCGCCGAGCAGCTCGGCGCCCTGTCCCGGGCCCGGTTGCCGCTGGTCGTGATCGACCCGCTGAACATGCCGCAGACCAGGGGGGTCGTCAGCGTCGGCTCGACGAACTTCGCCGGGGGACTGGTCGCGACACAGCACCTGCTCGCGCTCGGGCACCGGCGTATCGCCTACCTCGGCGGCCCGGCCACCGCCGCCTGCAACCAGGCCCGTCTCCACGGCTACCGCGCGGCGATGGAGGCCGCGGGCGCCCCGGTCCCCCCGAGTCACGTACGGGAGGGGCCCTTCCACTACCAGGAGGGGGTGAGGGGCGGCGCGGCCCTGTTCGACCTGCCCGAGGTCCCCACCGCCGTCTTCACCGGCTGCGACGAGATCGCGCTCGGCGTGCTGGAGGCGGCCAGGGCGCGAGGGGTGCGCGTGCCCGAGGACCTCAGCGTTGTCGGCTTCGACGACACCCAGGTCGCCAAGATGGCCTCGCCCCCGCTGACGACCGTGCGCCAGCCGCTGCGGGAGATGGGCGGTGTCGCCGTACGCACGGCCCTGCGCCTGGCGGCGGGGGAACGGGTCGACTCCCACCACGTCGAACTCGCCACCGAACTGGTGGTGCGCGGCTCCACCACCGCACCCGGCAGGGACTGAGCGCCTCAGCTCTTCGAAGGGCTGGGGACGATCGACTTCTCGACGTGGAGGAGCATCTCCAGGTGCTCCCGCACGACGCGATCGGTGAGGGTGGCGAGCTTCTTCACCGCGGGGGCGGAGCCGTTGTCGATCTCCCTCTTCACGAGGGCGATCCCCTCGCGGTGGTTGGCGATCTCCATGCTGATCCAGGCCCTGTCGAACTCCGTCCCGCTCAGCGCCGTCACCTCCTTGAGACGCCGGCGCTGCACCTCGCTGGGCTCGCCGGGGAGCTTGACGCCCAGCCGGTCGGCCACCTGCCGTATGGTCCTGTCGAGTTTCGTGTGGTCGGTGACCAGCTTCGCCCCCAGCACGCGCACGGCATCTCCGGCCTCCCGGTCGTTCCGGTCATCGGTCTTCCCGGTGACGGCGAGGCCCGCCTCGATCTCGAACAGGCTGCCCTGGTGCGCCTGGACGAGGAATTCCCGGTCCTGCCGGTTGGGCGGCGGGGGAGCGGAGGCGGCGTCGGCCGTGCCGCCCGTCGCCGCCATGGCGATGGCGAGCGTGATGATCGCCTTTCGAGTCATCGGGTCCTCCGTCGATCAATTCACGGTCAGAACTGGCACCCTTCCTTCTCTCATATACGGATATATGGGTTTATATGACGCTATAAGCAGTAAATCTTATGGAAAGTACGCATATGGTGCTGTTGGTAGAACGAGTCGCGCCCGGGTGACCTGGCGACGGATGTCCGGTCCGGCGCCCATAAAACGCGCAGAACCCCACCCGGGTGACACGGGCCGTGGCTAAATGTGATGAGATTTATCCTGTTCGCGTGATCCGTCCGCTCGAGACTCGTTCGAGGGGGACACCACGACCGTCATGACCTGCCGGACAGCGGCCGGACAGTGGGAGGTGGGCGTCATCGGTATCGTCTCGCCCGGGTTCTTCGGCCGCCGTCGCGCCGGCAACCCGGACCTGCCGCCGGGGCAGTACCTCACGGAGGACTTCCCCGTCCTGTCGGCCGGACCCACGCCCCTGGTCTCCACCGACGACTGGAGCCTCGGTGTCACCACCGAGACCGGCGAGGTCGTCCGCTGGAACTGGGCGGAGCTCAACGCACTGCCCGTGGAGCGGTTCACCGTCGACCTGCACTGCGTCACCAAGTGGTCCAAACTCGGCACCACCTGGGAGGGCGTGTCGCTCGACACCCTCCTCGACGGCGTGGAGACCTCCGCGGAATACGCGCTGGCGACCTCCTACGGCGGCTACACCACCAACCTCCCGCTGGAGGACCTCCTCGACGGCCGGGCCTGGATCGCCGTCCGCTACGAGGGCGAGCCCATCACCCCCGAGCACGGCGGGCCCGCCCGGCTCCTCGTGCCGCACCTCTACCTCTGGAAGAGCGCCAAGTGGGTGCGCGGCATCCGGCTCCTCGACGAGGACCAGCCGGGATTCTGGGAGGGCGTCGGCTACCACAACTACGGAGACCCATGGCGCGAGCAACGGTACTGGGGCGACTGACCTGGAGGGTCGCCACGGTCACCGCCGTGCGCGACGAGACCTCCGGAGCACGCACGATCACCCTGGACGTTCCCGGCTGGCCCGGCCACCTCGCCGGCCAGCACGTCGACGTACGGCTCACCGCCCCCGACGGCTACTCCACCCAGCGCTCCTACTCCATCGCCTCCGCCGCGGACGGGGAACGCGTGGAGCTCACCGTCGAGCCGCTGCCCGACGGTGAGGTCTCCCCCTACCTCGCCCAGGTCCTCTCGCCCGGTGATCCGCTGGAGATACGCGGCCCGATCGGCGGCTGGTTCGTCTGGCGCCCCGAGGCGTCCGAGCCGGTGCAACTGGTCGCGGGCGGCTCGGGGGTCGTCCCGCTCATGGCGATGATCCGCGCCCGCGCCTCGGCCGGGGTCGGCACACCGTTCCGGCTGCTGTACTCCACGCGCGGGCCCGGCTCCGCGCTCTACCGCGCCGAGCTGGAGCGCCACAGCGCCGACGGCTCCGGCCTGGACGTCACCTACGCCTACACGCGCGAGGTGCCCGACGGCTGGGCACGCCCGCCCGCGCGGGTCGACGCCGCCCTGCTCGCCGAGGCCGTCTGGCCCGTCGAACGGAAACCGGCCGTCTTCGTGTGCGGTCCCACCGGATTCGTCGAGACCGTCGCGGGCCTGCTCGTCTCGGCCGGGCACGACCCCCGCCTGATCCGCACGGAACGCTTCGGCCCCAGTGGAGGACAACCATGAGCCAGGACCACCTCGACGGGAACGCGGCGGGCGGAGCACTGCGCGACGTGTTCGCCGTCGACCTGACCGCCGCCACCGGCCGGTGCTCCGGCTGCGCGCGAAGCCTCACGCTGGCCGAGGCCCTCCTCTACACCCACGCCCCGGGTCTGGTGGCCCGCTGCCCCGGGTGCGAGGAGGTCGTCTTCCGGCTCGTGAGGGCACCGGGGCGGGCATGGCTGGACATGCGCGGCATGACGTGCGTCCAGTTCGAGCTGCCCGCCGACTCCTGACACTCCTGCGAGACGTCAGAGCCTGACGCCCCGGGGGCGGTACGGCTCGGCGAGGAAGGCGAGTTCCTTCTCGGTGAGGGACAGGTCCACCGCGGCGACCGCGTCGTCCACATGCCCGGCCTTGGTCGCGCCCACGATCGGGGCCGAGATGCCCGGCTGGTGCAGCAGCCAGGACAGCGCCACCCGCGCGGGAGCGACCTCGCGCTCCCCTGCCAGCTGGGCGACCCGGTCGAGGATCAGACGGTCGTTGTCGGCGTCGTCGTAGAGGGCCTCGATCCGGGGGTCGCTGCCCGCCCGGGTGGTGACCTCCTCGGATCCGGCGCGGGCCAGCAGACCTCGGGCCAGCGGGCTCCACGGGATCAGGCCGATGCCCTGGTCGAGGCAGAGCGGGTTCATCTCCCGCTCCTCCTCCCGGTAAAGGAGATTTTGATGATTTTGCATCGACACGAATTTTGTCCAGCCGTGGATCTCGGCGGTGTGCTGTGCCTTCGCGAACTGCCAGGCGTACATGCTGGAGGCGCCGATGTAGCGGGCCTTGCCCGCGCGGACCACGTCGTGCAGGGCCTCCATGGTCTCCTCGATCGGCGTGTCGGGGTCCCAGCGGTGGATCTGGTACAGGTCCACGTAGTCGGTGCCCAGGCGGCGCAGTGAGGCGTCGATCGAGGAGAGGATGTGCTTGCGCGACAGGCCGCCGTCGTTGACGCCGTCGCTCATCGGCAGGCACACCTTGGTGGCGAGCACGTAGTCGTCCCTGCGAGGGAAGATCCTGGCGAGCAGGCGGCCGGTGACCTCCTCGCTGGCGCCGAACGAGTAGACGTCGGCGGTGTCGAAGAACGTCACTCCCGCCTCGGCGGCCCGGCGCACGATCGGCTCGGCCGCGGCCTCGTCGAGAACCCACTCACCCCATTTGGCGGGGTCGCCGTAGCTCATCATGCCGAGGCAGATCCTCGACACCTTCAAACCGGTGGACCCCAGGCGCACGTATTCCATGTCAAACCTCCCGATCTTCAAGAGCCTGAGCCCACCCTACGACCGCAGCCTCCGAGCGGTTCGGCCCACCCGCCGCCGTTCCCCGCGGATGGGTGCGCGGACCCGAGGCGGTGGTTCTCCCGCCCAGCGCTCTCCTGGACTCGTACTCCACGCCGGAAGATCAGGACAGGTGGCGGGACCACCACTCCAGGACGGCCTCGAAGCGCTGCAGGCGGTGCCTCGGGCGGCCACTGCGCGTGAGCTCGTGGCCCTCGCCGGGAAAGAGCAGGAACTCGGCGGGGACGCCGTTGCGGCGCAGCGCGACGAACATCCGCTGCGCCTGCTCGACCGGGCAGCGCAGATCGTCCTCGGAGTGGACCACGGCGAACGGCAGGGTGATCCGGTCGGCCCGGTAGAGCGGGCTCATCGCGCGCTGCGCCTCAGGATCGGGTCCGCAGTAGGCGTCGGCGAAGAACCAGCCGATGTCGGAGGAACCGGTGAAGGAGTCCCAGGCGTTGACCGCGCGCTCACTCCAGGCGGCCCTGAACCGGCTCCCGTGGTGGGCGGCGAGATGGCTCGTCATGAAGCCGCCGTAGGAGCCGCCCATCACGCCCACCCGCTCCGCGTCGCACTCGGGAGTGGCCAGCGCCGCGTCCAGCAGGGCGAGCACGTCGTCGGCGTCCACGGTGCCCAGCGCGCCGACCACCGATCGGCCGTGCGCCTGGCCGTACCCGCAGGAGCCGCGCGGATTGGGCAGGACCACCGCGTACCCGGCGCCCGCGTAGATCTGGGTCTCGTCCAGGAACGCCCACCCGTGCTGGTGGAAAGGGCCGCCGTGCACGTTCAGCAGGACCGGATGTGGCCCGTCGCCCTCGGGCAGGGCGAGCCAGCCGTGCACCGGGTGGCCGTCGGCGGAGACGGCGGTGATCTCACGCAGCGGCCTGATCCCGGTGAGGGCACCGGAGAAGTCGGTCAGCGCCCCGTCGGGGGTGACCACCTCGCCGGGGCTCGCGGGTGTGGACACCACCGCGACCACCCTCTCCCCGCAGACGGTGAACGCCTTCACGCTCGCCCGCTCACCCAGGACCACGACGAGCTCCTCCAGCGGCGCGTCGAGGGCGCCGGAGGGCACCAGGCGCAGCTCGACCGCGCCGCGCGTCCGCACCGCGACCAGGACGCCGTCCTTTCCGGGTACGGGAGGCAGCGAGTCGCAGTCCACCGACTCCTCCTCGGTCAGCCGGGTCCCGGCCGCCGCCCCGCCGCTCTCGCCGGCGCCGCCGATCCGCAGCGGCGCGCGGTACAGGCCCGTGTTGTGGGCGACGGCGTCGATGCCGGAGAACTCCGTACCGAGATAGAGCACCTCCCCACCCGGCAGGGCGACGGGATGCTCGGCGGAGCCGTCGCTGCGCACCGCGAGGATCGGGGCGCCCCCACCGGAGGGGACCGCGTACACGTCCGTGTGCAGGCTCTCGCCGTCGAGGTCGCGGGGAGCCGAGACCAGCACGTGCTCGCCGTCCGTGGTCCAGCCGGGGCAGTCCACGTCGTAGGGACCCTCGGTCAGCCGTACCGGTCGCGGGACGTCGGCGAGGGCGTTCACCACGAACAGGCTCTGTGGCCGGTCGAAGGTGAAGCCGGCCCCGTCGGTCCGGTAGCGCAGCCCGGTGATCCGGCGAGGTGCCTCGGCCGGGGCGCCCACCCCCTCCTGGGTGCCGTACCGGCCGGGCTCGGCGACCCGGGCGACGAACGCGATCCTGCGGGAGTCCGGCGCCCAGACCGGGACGCCCGCGCCCAGGGGCAGATCGGTGATCGGCCGGGCCTCGCCGCCGCCGGTGGGCATCACGTACAGCTGCGGGCGGCTCCCTTCGGTGGCGTCGGAGCGCAGGAAGGCGACCCAGGCGCCGTCGGGGGAGATACGCGGCGCGCTGTCGCGCTCGCCGAAAGTGAACCTGACGGGCGGGCCGTCGGCGGGCACCCGCCACAGACTTCCCGGGTAGGCGTCGGCCTCCGGGTCGGGGGTGGCCAGGTCGACAAGGAGGAGATCACCGTGGAGCGTGACACTCCCGGGAACGGTGAGCTGGGCGAGGTCTTCAGGGCGCATAACCAGTAAAGCTATCCAAGGTGTGCTTTGGCGGGCGCGCTCTCGGGCGGCTTTCCGCCCGTGCCGGAGGGTTCCCCGGGGTCCCTCCCCTCCTCAGCGCGGGGACGGCAGGATCATCGTGACGCCGGGAACGGAGCCGATCGAGGCGAGCGCCGCTCCGGCCTCCTCCAGGCCGATGGAGCGGGTGAGGAGGGCGTCCGGGCTCAGGGCGCCGTCGGCGACGGCCTCCAGCATCGCCGGGTAGGCGTGGGCGGCCATGCCGTGGTTGCCGAGGAGTTCGAGCTCGTAGCCGATCACCCGGCCCATCGGGAGCGGGGTGAGTCCCGGCAGCAGGCCGATCTGCACGTGGCGTCCACGGCGGCGCAGGCTCTCGATCGAGGCCACGCACGTCCCGGGACTGCCGAGCGCGTCGATGGAGACGTGGGCGCCGCCCGAGGTCAGCTCCCTGACCCGCGCGGGGACGTCGGCCTCGGGTGCTTCGGCCCCGACGCAGGCGACGGCGCCGAAGCGCCGGGCCAGCTCCAGGGCTCCCGGCGAGACGTCCACGGCGATCACCCGGGCCCCGGCCGCGGCGGCGATCATGACGGCGGAGAGCCCCACGCCGCCGCAGCCGTGCACGACCACCCACTCGTCCGGCCGTACCCGGCCCACGGCGGTCACGGCGCGGTAGGAGGTGGCGAAGCGGCAGCCCAGGCTCGCGGCGGTGGTGAAGGCCATCTCCTCGGGGAGCCGTACGAGGTTCACGTCCGCGTGGTCGACGGCCACGTACTCGGCGAAGGAGCCCCAGCGGGTGAACCCCGGCTGGGTCTGGCGTTCGCAGACCTGCTGGTCACCGGCGAGGCAGGCAGGGCAGGAGCCACAGGCGCAGACGAAGGGGACGGTCACCCGGTCGCCCGGCCGCCACGAGGCGACGCCCGTGCCCACCGCCTCGACGACCCCGGCGAACTCGTGCCCCGGCACGTGGGGGAGGACCCGGATGTCGGGGTCGTGGCCCTGCCAGCCGTGCCAGTCGCTCCGGCAGAGCCCGGTGGCCTCCACGCGGATCACCGCTCCACCGGGCGGAGGTTCGGGGGCGGGCACCTCCCGGACCTCTGGATCGGCCCCGAAGGCGTCGAAAAGCACCGCTCGCACCCGCCCACACTCCTCTGCCCCGGCCCGTGGTCTCCGGCGCTTTCCGCCGGTGGGCCCACCTGACCGGTGAGCCTATTCGGTCGGTGAGCGGGTCCGGTCGGCCGGTCCTGTTCGGCGGTCTGCCGGCTCGGCCTGTCCGGTTCGGTCAGGCCGGCCGGGTGGTGGGGCCGGCCGCTCCGGACGGTCGGCAGGTCCGGTCGGCCGAAGGCCCGGCCAGGTCAGGGGGCGTTTCCGGAAGGCGTTTCCAGGGGTGTGGGACCTCCCGATACGCCGTGTCCGCAGCCGGTCGTGAGGTGTCCTGATTAGAAGGTGCACTCTGGGAGAGAGGGAGGGTCACAAGGGTCAACTGATCGGACGGTGTGATGGGGCAGCAAGTCGACAAGGACCGCTACTCCGAGGCGGAGTTCCTCCGTTTCAGGGGAAAGCTGGCGGAGCAGCTCGACACCCTTCGCGAGGTGCTCGCAAGACCGGGTTTCGGCGCCGGTCCCGCGACCATCGGGGCCGAGCTGGAGATGTTTCTCATAACGCCCGAGGGGAGGCCGCTTCCCCGTAACCACGAGGTGCGGGTCGCCGCGGACGACGACCGGCTCACGCTGGAGCTGGGCAGGTTCAACCTGGAGGCCAACCTGACTCCGCTGCCGATCGCCGGGCGGCCGTTCACCGCCCTGGTGAGCGAGATGCGGGAGATCATGACCGTGGTGGACGCGGCGGCCGCGGCGCAGGGCGGGCAGGCCGTGGTGATCGGGATCCTGCCCTCGTTGAGCGAGTTCGACTTCACCCACGAGGCGCTGAGCGGCGATGGCCGCTACCGGGCGCTGGCCAGGGGCATGCGGCGGCTGCGCACGGAGCCGTTCCGGGTGCGCATCGAGGGCGTCGAACTGCTGGAACTGGAGGTCGAGGGGGTGATCCTGGAGAGTGCCAACACCTCCTGGCAGGTTCATCTCCGCACGCCCCCCGCCGACTTCCCCCGCGTCTACAACGCCGCCCAGCTGGCCATCGGCCCGGTCCTCGCGGTCAGCGGGAACTCACCCTCCTTCCTGGGCAGGAGGTTGTGGGAGGAGACGAGGATCGCGCTGTTCGAGGAGGCCGCCGACGACCGGGACGTGGAGCGGCTCGACCGCAGGGACCGGCGGGTGGGGTTCGGTTCCGGCTGGGTGCGAAGCGTCGAGGAGATGTTCGAGACGTGCGTCCGCGACTACGAGCCGGTGCTGCCGATGACCTTCGCGCCGGAGGAGGTGCCCGTCGGCGGCGTCCCCGGACTGGCCGAGCTCCGGCTCCACCAGGGCACCGTGTGGCAGTGGAACCGGCCGGTCTACGACCCCGGTGACGGCGGCCACCTGCGGGTGGAGATGCGTGCCCTGCCAGCCGGGCCGAGCGCACCCGACATGGCGGCGAACAGTGCCTTCCTGCTCGGGCTCACCGCCGCCCTGGCGGTCCAGCCGGTGGAGGACTTCCCCTTCGCCGGGGCCTACCGCAACTTCTACCGCGCCGCGATCCACGGTCTGGACGCGCCGCTGAGCTGGCCGGGCCTGGACGAGGAGATCCCCGCCGAACGGCTCGCCCTTGAGCTGCTGCCGGTCGCCGAGGCCGGGCTCGACAGGATGGGGGTGGACCCGGACGAGGCCCGGTGGGCGCTGGACATCGTGCGGGAACGCGTCGCCCGCCGCCGTACCGGTGCGATCTGGCAGCGGGAGGCGCTGGTTCGCGAGGGCGGCGACCAGGCCGCGGCGGCGCGCGTGGTGAGCCGGTACCGGGAGCTGTCGCTGGCCGGGGAACCCGTCCACACCTGGCCTTTCTAACTGCAAAGGGATTTGAGTACCGGCATACTCATGAACTCCGCATCTTGATCCGCCGATCCTGGCGGAACCGGACAGGAAGAGACCCCCTCATGAGTCAGATGAAGGTCGTATCGGCCGAACCGTTCGGGCTGAAGCGGGACGGAGGCGGCCTCACGGCCGGAATCAAGATTCTGGAGAAGGACCTCAAGCGGGCATCACTCGACACCGTCCTGGCCAAGGCCAACCGGGTCACGGTCAGGAAGGGGTCGGCCGGAACCGGGGCGTTCGGCACGATGAACCCGAAACCGGTTGACTGGTACACCTTCGACGCCGGGGACAACGCCACCAAGGAGTGGTATCCCCAGGGCCTGACCTGCGCCTCCGACGCCGGGATCGCCGGGAGCGCGTTCGTGGTGAGCTGGTACCACACGCCGTCGTCGGGGGCGGAGCGGGGCGTACGCCTGACCTTCGTGAATCCCGCGACGCTCCGCTACCGGCACGTCCTGCTGGTGCGGGCCGGCGCCGACGGAGGCATCACACCGATCAACATTCACGCCGGTGGCGTCGCCTGGTACGGCAACCTGCTGTATGTCGCCGACACCACCCGGGGCCTGCGGGTCTTCGACACCCGGCAGATCTTCGAGATCAACGGGAGCGGTACGGAGACCATCGGAAGGAAGGCCGGCGTGTACGACGCGTTCGGCTACCGGTACGTGATGCCGCAGACCGACGCCTGGACCACCACCAGCGGCAGCGTCCGCTTCTCCTTCGCCGCCGTCGACCGCAGCACCGATCCCGATGTGCTGATCTCCGGCGAGTACGTCGACACCGCGGGCACGGTCGGACGGGTCGCCCGCTGGCCGCTGACCGCGGAGGGGACGTTGAACGCCCCGGCGGGGGGCGTCGTCCAGGCGATGGACGCCTACGCGCTGCCGGGGGACAAGATCCAGGGCGCGCTCTCCTACGAGGGCGTCTGGTATCTCAGCCAGGCGGCTGGCTCCACCAGGAACGGCACCCTGATCGTGGTCGGCGACACGGTGCGTAAGCGGCCCTATCCGGTGGGGCCGGAGGATCTGACCTGTGTCCGGGGCAAGAGGACGCTGTGGAGCGTGAGCGAGTTCGTGGGCCGTCGCGTGGTGTACGGCGTGCCGCTCTGAGGAGCCACTTCGATGACCGGTGCGCCCGGGGACGGCGGCGAGCACCGGCGCCACCGCGAGTCGCCCGCGCTGCTGGTCGCTTCGACGGCACCGGCGTGCCCGGGGTTGCCGTGAGGGCGCGGTGCTCGACGTTCCCGAGGCCGCTGGAGGCGGTCGTACGGTGTGCCGCTCCGAGACCGTGGGCCCTTTCAGTGGGGGGAGCCGCCGAGCAGGCGGAGATCGCCGCCCAGGGAGACGGAGACGGCGGTGGTCGCGATCGCGGTGAGCGCCTGGGCGACCAGTGCGACGGGCATGGAGGGCATGGCCTCGCCCAGGACCTGTTCCGGGCTGAACGGCACGTGCACGAAGCCTCCGCGAACCGCCGGTCGCTCGGTGGTGATCATGTGCATGAGGCCGTAGAAGAGATGGTTGCACAGGCACGTCCCGGCGCTCTGTGAGACGCTCGCCGGGACTCCGACGGCCCGCGCCGCGGCCACGCACGCCTTCACCGGCAGGGTGGAGAAGTAGGCGGCGGGGCCACCGGGCACCACCGGCTCGTCGATCGGCCGGTGACCCGTGCCGTCGGGGACACAGGCGTCGTCGAGGTTGACGGCCACCCGCTCCACCGTCACGTCGGGTCGCCCTCCGGCCTGCCCGACGCACACGACCACCGCTGGATCGTGCTCCACCATCGCCGCGCGCAGGTGCTTCAGCGACCCGCCGAACGCGCAGGGGAGCAGCGCGGTCCGCACTCCGGGGACGAGCCCGATCGCCTCCCACGACGGGTTCGCGGCGCCGTCGAGCGGCTCCAGCCCGGCGAGCAGGACGCCCTTCATCGGTGCTCCGAGACTGCGGGGTCCGAGAACACGGGGTCCGACGTCGTGAGATCCGAGTCTGCGAGATCTGAGGCCGTGGAGTTCGAGGCCGTGGGGTCCGAGGTGGGGGAGCCCGTGGACGGAGAGGCCGTGGGAGGGGAACTCGCGGGTCCGGAGTTCGAGGGTTTCGAGGGCAGGGCGCAGGCGGGGGTGCCGCCCGGCAGGCGGTGACGGTTGGCGGCGACGAGCCGGTAGACCCCCCGGGCCACCCACCGGAACGGCGGGATCCCCAGCACGAACCCCAGCGGGCTCCACGGGAGACCGGCGGCGATCAGCAGCCTGGCCACCGCCTGCGCTTCGCCGTACACCCGGCCGTCCTCGACCCAGAGCACCTCGCGCTCGGCCCGCTCGCGCGTGACACCCAGCGCCCGGAGATCCGCGAACTGCCAGGGGACGACCCGGGCGCGCACCCCGATGCGGCGCTCGGCGAACCGGACGCTCGTCGTGCAGAAACCGCAGTCGCCGTCGAAGACCAGTACAGGTTCTTCCGTCATGCACCTGACATTACCCAGGAGGACCCGATCAAGGCCCGGCGACCAGGGTGACCGCGACCGGACGGTGGTCGGAGTGCGGCACATCGGGGTTGGCCTGGTCTTTTCCGGTGAACCCCGGGGTGACGAGCACGTGGTCGATCTGCTGCGCGGGCCCGCTCCGGGACGGGATGGTGTTGAACGGCCTGACCGGGGCGAAGGGGTCGGTGAGGCCGGCGTCGGTCAGCACCCGCC
Organism: Streptosporangium sp. NPDC000095; assembly: GCF_042899335.1. NCBI lineage: Bacteria > Bacillati > Actinomycetota > Actinomycetes > Streptosporangiales > Streptosporangiaceae > Streptosporangium > Streptosporangium sp. NPDC000095. The sequence continues at coordinate 253,653 of NZ_JBIAZS010000004.1, read as the reverse complement.
AGGCCGGATCGCCGGGCTGGAGGTTGAGGTCACCGGCCACGATCACCGGGGTGTCACCCCTCGCGGCGTTCCTGACGATCTCCCCGAGCTGCTCGACCTGGTCGAGTTCGCGCCAGCCCGGCGGAGGCTGCAAATGGGTGCCGATCACGGTGACGTCCTCGCCCTGCCACCGCAGTCCGACCTCCAGCGCCTGCGCGCCGGTCGGGCCGCCCTGGACGAGCACGTGGTTCTTGATCGAGGTGATCGGCAGCGTGGTGAGCAGGGCGTCGCCCCACACCTCGTCGGTCGCCGGGGCCCAGATGTAGTGCATGTCCAGCCGTTCGGCGATCAGCCGTACCCCGTCGTGGCCGCCGTTGAGCAGCCAGCCCCGGTCGGCCTCGCTCAGCACCACCACGTGCGGTCTCAGCTCCCTGAGCGCGTCGGCCTGCTGTTCCAGCGAGAGCCTGCCGGACTCGCCGTAGCCCATCCTGATGTTGTACGCCGCGATCCGCAGTCCGTCCTCGGGGCCCTTCCAGCCGGGGTGGGCACCCTGCCACAGGGGAACGGCCGCCACCAGCGCGACCGCGGCGACGGAGGCCGCCGCGAACCGCCGGTCGTAGGAGCGGCGCGGCAGGCCCGCGCTTCCCGTCACGCCGCCGAGCGCGACGACGAGCGCCGCGCAGATCGGCACCCACGCGTTGGGCAGGTAGAGGTCGTAGGCGGCGTAGTAGCCGAAGACGAACACGACGAACAGCAGCATGCCCCCGGCCGTCGCCAGGCCCCGCCGGGCCGGCCGATCCCGGCCGAAGGTCGTCGCGGCGTGCGCGAGGCAGGCCCCCAGCGCGACCTGCCCGACGATCTGCGCGACGATCGTCCAGCCGGGCGCCACCCCGTGAACGCCGTCCACGGTGGCCCTGCCGAATGTGAACGCCACCGCCGAGGCCACCAGGGCGACCGCGGGCAGCAGCGGGCGGCGCAGCACCGGCAGCGCGGCGGGCGCCGCCGACACCACCGCGAACGCCGCCACGATCACGGCCGCGGCCTGCTGCGCGGAGACGGTCGCCGCCTGGGCGTGCGCGGTGTTGCCGGTGTAGAGGCCCCAGAGCAGCAGGGCGGGGCCGAGCGTCAGCCAGGCGCGGGGAGCCCCGGAGTACTCCTCGTCCGGGGGTTCGGCCCGGACCGTGAACGCGCAGAAGAGCAGGAGCTCCACCACCAGCAGCAGCCACGGGACCGCTCCAGGCCGCCACATCAGGTCGATGCCGTCGAGCGCCGCGTGGATCACCGTGGAGGCGGCCAGGCCGGTGATCACCCCACCCATCACGGGCCGGGCGTCGATGCCGCTCATCGCTATCGCCACCAGCCAGACCAGCCCGGCGAGCAGGCCGAGACCGGCCACGTACAGTTGCGGCCCCCCGCCGTCGGTGAGCTGGAGTGCGAGCCGGGACAGGAGCAGCAGGCCCGCGGCGCCGAGGGCGATCAGCGGAGGGCGGACGAATCTGGCGAGCGGTACGGTCAGGAAGGCCAGGACGAACCAGGAGACGGCGAACAGGCCCATCATCTCCGCCGGGGTGCTTCCCGCCCGGCCGAAGAGTGTGATCAGCGATGGCAGGAAGACCCGGAGCACGTCGACGAGCACGACCACGCCGAGGGTCACGTCCAGGCGGATCCGCATGCTACCTCCCAAGAACGCGAGCTATCCTCGCCTTCTTCGCCGCCCATGACAAGGGCGAGACCTGCCCGAAGCGTCGCCCCCGTGGGGGAGACGACCTCGCCGGAGCCGGAGCCCTTCAGCGAGCCGGGGGCTCCTGTGACGATTCTCCGGGCGAATCCGGGTCCGCGGCAGGAGAGGAGGAGGGGTCGAGGTGGCGGAACGCCTCGTGCGCGGAGCGGACACTGTCACGCAACGCCTGTTCCAGCTGATCGGCGTCCTCGGTGAGCCTCCCGATCTCCGGTACGGCGAAGGCGTCGGCGCCGGACTCCGCGAGCAGTTCCTCGTAGCGGGGGAGCCGCGCGCGAAGCGCCTCGATCTGGTCATGGGCGCGCAGCGCCCGCTCGGCGTCGGCCACGTGGCTGGCGTAGCGTTCCAGGGCCTCGACCCGCGCGAGTACGGCGGCCTCGCTCGCGGCCAGCGCCCGCTCCAGCGGCGCCATGGCGGCGGCCACCTCCGGAGTGCTCCCGCCGTACACGAACTCCTGGTGCTCGTTGCGCAGTGAGGAGAGCTTGTTCAGCAGCCGGGCGATCTCCCACTCCTGGGTGGGGAGCATCACCGAGTTGCGCACGCTGTCGAGCATGCCCGCCGCGTTGACGCGCGAGCGCAGGATGTAGTCGATCGCCTGCTGGGTCCGGTCGAGCAACTGTCCGGCGGCGTAGTCGAAGTCCTCGGCCGGGAGCAGGTAGCGGCCCTCGTACCAGCGGGCCTCGCGGTAGAGCTCCTGCTCGACCGTCTCGGGCTCCGCGGGCTCGCGGGCGGCCAGCAGGCCGACGAAGACCACGAAGACGAGCAGCGAGAGCATGAAGAACAGCAGCTGCCCGACGTCGGCGAGGAACATCAGGCACACCAGGAAGAGCGCCGCCACCCCTCCGCCGGCGTTCAGGAAGCGTCCGGTCAGGCGGGAGTTGGGCGGCGAGGGCTCGGGGGTCCAACCGGCGCGGATGCGCGACAACATCGACGCGTGCCGGCGGAACAGGTCGGCGGTCCGGGGGGGAACTTCAGGATCGACCACCACTGACCGCACAGGCTCGTCCCTCCGTTCGATCACATTTCACGTCAGCCGAGATGGCGGAAAGCCTCGTGTGCCGAGCGTACGCTCTCGCGGAGTGCTCGCTGAAGCATGTCGGCGTCACCGCTGAGATGCCTGATCTCCGGCCCGGAGAATCTGGCCGCGCCCGTCTCGGCGACGAGCTGCTCGTACTCGGGCAGATGCGCCCGCAGGACCTCGATCTGTCCCTGGGAACGCAGCGCCCGCTCGGCGTCGGACACGTGGCCGGCGTAGCGTTCCAGGGCCTCGACCCGCGCGAGTACGGCGGCCTCGCTCGCGGCCAGCGCCCGCTCCAGCGGCGCCATGGCCGCGAGCACCTCGGGGCTCCTGCCGCCCTTGGCGAGGTGGCGGTGCTTGGCCCGCAGCGAGGAGAGCTTGTTCAGCAGCCGGGCGATCTCCCACTCCTCGGCGGGGAGCATCACCGAGTTGCGCACGCTGTCGAGCATGCCCATCGCGTTGACGCGCGAGCGCAGGATGTGGTCGATCGCCCTCTGGACCCGGCCGAGCTGGTGTCTGGCGTCGTAGTCGAAGTCCTCCAGGATCAGGAAGCGCCCGTGCCATTGCCGCGAGTGCGCGTACAGCAGCCGCTCGACGGAGTCGACGGGAGAGGGCTTCCTGGCGAGGTAGACCACCCCGAGGATGAAGAGATAAAAGATGATCAGCGGGATGAGCAGGACGACGGCCTGGGGGATCGGAGCGCCGGCGAAGACGAGGCCGCCCCCCACGACAGCGACCGACCCGCCGAAGAAGCCCATGAGCACTCCCGGAACCCTGGGGGCGTCCACGTCCCTGGGCGGGCGTTTGGTGCGGAGGCGATAAAGCAACGGGCCGTTCTGGCGGAAGAGGTCGGCGACCTCCCCGGGCACCTCAGGATCGACCACCACGCGCTGCACAGGCGCCCCCTTTGCCGTGTTTCAAAAGCATAGCGATTAACCATGTTTCAGGTCATGCCTCCTTACATGGTGCTCCCTATCATCAAGTATCGCGTGCCGAAAAGAAGATCGGGATGATTGTCCGGAGATCGCCCCAGGTGGGAAGGGGATCCTCCCGGGCCGACCAGGGGCTGAGAAGGATCCGTCCCGGTAGACGGCCCGGTGGGAGCCTTGAGGTGGTCGCGGCCGTCGAGAGCCGGCGCGGGAGGCGGATCGCCTCGTGTCCCACGGTTCGCTTCGTGCCCGGGATATCCGCAGCTCACGGTCCCGCCCGGACAGATCGCTTCGTGTCCTACGGTTCGGTGAGGACGTAGAGCAGCGCGGCCATGCTGGTGCCGCACGTGACGTCGCCCCTGCCGACCATGTCGCGGACGTCGGCGAGTGGCACCCACTCGACGCGCTCGGCCTCCCACGGGTCGGTCGGCGGGCCGATGCGAACGGCGCCGTCGGCGCGGAAGATGTGGTGGACCGAGTCGGAGAGCCCGTTGCTCGGCTGGACGCGCAGCAGCGGGCGCAGCGGTCCGGGGCGCCATCCGGTCTCCTCCTCGAACTCGCGTGCGGCGGCCGTCGCCGGCTCCTCGCCGTCCTCGATCCCGCCGATGGGAATCTCCCAGCCCCACGAATCGGGGATGAAGCGATGCCGCCATATCAGCAGCACCCGCCGCCGATCGTCGGTGACGACGGCCCCGGCCCCCGGTGCGGTACGGATCAGCCGGTAGTCCAGGCGCCTGCCGTCGGGAAGCTCCACGTCCGCGACCCGGACATCGAGCCACCGATCGGTGTAGAGAGGTTCTTCTGAGTGGACCTGCCAGCGCATGCGGTGTGCTCCCAGCCTGTTACCTGATCTCGTCCACGCTACCGAGGGCGCGGCCCCGGACGTTCGGCGTTTCTCCCGGACGCCGTCAGCCGATCCTCTCGCCGTACACGTGGTCGACCGTCATGACCATGAGCACCCGGCGGTCGGAGACCATCACCGCCCGGTACTCGTCCCAGTCCGGGTGCTCTCCGGCGGCGAGGCGGTAATAGCGCACCAGTGCCTCGACCTCGGGACCGTGCGGATCGTTTCCCGGCCCGGTGAGTGTCGCCGTACCCTCGGCGGTGGCCCATGCCAGACCGTCGGGGGCGGTCACCTCCAGTGTGGCGCGTGGGTCTCGCCGCAGGTTCGCCGTCTTGGCGCGTCCCTCGGTCATCGAGACGTAGACGACCTTGGCCTCCGGGTCGTAGAAGGGCATGACGGGGGAGAGCTGGGGGCGGCCGTCGGACTTGATCGTCGCGAGGACACCGAGGCGGCTTTCCGCGAGCAGTGCGCGCGGATCGAATGGTGTGGCGGTCATGCTCAGGGCCAAGGCGCGACCGGACGCCGATTATTCCCCCGCGACGCGGGGCCGAGAGGGCGGGGGCGCTTCGCCGGGGGCGAGGACACGGGGCACTTCGCCGAGATCGAAGACCTCCCATCAGTACGACACATCTGAACGTTTCATGCGGGCTGGTCGGCACAGGTGACCGCACGGCAGGCATCGTCCCAGGTAGAGGCGGAAAACGGCTCACCATGCCCGGAACGGCGGTGTGCTATTTGCGAAATAAGTAGGCTTAAAGTCTTGACGGGGATAAGCGCCCGGAACGTAATGGGTAGTGAGGTCCCAGGGGTGATCCTTCCGGTGCCTCCGCGGCTGGATCACATGAGCGGGATGTGGGGACGCTTCGCGCCCTCCACGTCGTGATCGGCCATGTCGACATTCACCACCTCGCCGCACCATGCCTTCTTTCGTGGTGTCACCGGTGAGGCGCACCCTCCTGGGAGAAGCACGTGACCGATCGAACGAGCCCCGCGGCCGAGGCCCGCCTCGGCCCGGTGTGGCCGTCCTCATCGGTGTCGTGATGGCCAGGAGACCGCCTCCGCCGCTCCGCCGATCGCGGTCACCGTGCCACGGAACGGCATGATCCGGACGATCCCCGACCTGGATCCGCGCAGTCGGCCGTCGCCGTACGTCTCCTCGTTCGGCGATGGTCTCCACCTCGGGAGGGCGTCACCCACCTGAGGCGGAGGGCGTGACCTGACCCACACCCCCCACCCCCCGAAGGAACAACCGTGCAACCATCTTCGCCTGCTACGGCGCGCAGACCGGTCCTGACCGGTATCGTCGCCGGGTTGCTGGCCGCGGCGTTCACTCTCGTCGCCCCCGTCACCTCCACCCTCGCGGCCACCCCGGCCCTGCACGCGTCATCATCCGGCGTCAACGGAGCGGGTTCGTCGTACCAGGCGCTCGCGCTGAACATCCCGGCATCCGACTACCAGCAGATCTCACTCGCGTCGGGCGGTAACGAGATCGGCGAGGCGATGTCACTGGCCGTGTTGCCGAACCGGTCGGTCCTCCACACGGCCCGCGACGGCACGCTGCGCGTGACCGACGTCAACGGCAACACGAAGGTGTCCGCCAGGCTCAACGTCTACACCCATGACGAGGAGGGCCTGCAGGGGGTCGGAGTCGATCCGAACTTCGCCACGAACCGCTACGTCTGGCTGTACTACTCACCCCGGCTGAGCACGCCGAACGGCGACGCCCCGGCTACCGGCACCCAGGCGCAGTTCGACCAGTGGAAGGGCGAGTTCTACCTGTCCCGTTTCACCCTCAAATCGGATGAAACGCTCGACACGGCCAGCGAGAAGGTGGTCCTGCGGGTCGCCAACGACCGCGGTCAGTGCTGTCACGCGGGCGGTGACATCGACTTCGACGCGCAGGGCAACCTGTACCTGACCACCGGCGACGACACCAACCCCTTCGAGTCGAGCGGCTACTCCCCGCTGGACGAGCGGACCAACCGCAACCCGCAGTACGACGCCCAGCGCTCGGCCGGCAACACCAACGACCTGCGCGGCAAGCTGCTGCGGATCAAGCCGCAGGCGGACGGCACCTACACGATCCCCAGCGGCAACCTGTTCGCGCCGGGGACGTCGGGGACGCGGCCGGAGATCTACGCGATGGGCCTGCGCAACCCGTTCCGGATGAGCGTCGACAAGGCGACCGGCGTCGTCTACCTGGGAGACTACGGGCCGGACGCGGGGTCGACCAACTCCAACCGGGGACCGAGCGGTCAGGTGGAGTTCAACCGCATCACCTCCGCCGGCAACTACGGCTGGCCGTACTGCACGGGCAGCAACACCACCACCGAGACCTACAACGAGTGGAACTTCGCCTCCAACAGCACCGGCCCGAAGTACAACTGCTCGGGAGGCCCGACCAACAACTCCTTCCGCAACACCGGACTGACCACGCTGCCCCCGGCCAAGCCGGCGTGGATCAAGTACGCCGGTGACTCCGGCTCGCCGCCGGAGTTCGGCAGCGGTTCGGAGTCGCCGATGGGCGGTCCGGTCTACCGGTACGACGCGAACCTGAACTCAAGCGTCAAGTTCCCCGCCTCGCTCAACGGACGGTTCTTCGCCGGCGAGTACGGCCGTCGCTGGATCAAGGCCATCGAGGTGAAGAGCGACGGCGGTTACGGCGAGATCTCCTCGTTCCCCTGGTCGGGGACACAGGTGATGGACATGGCCTTCGGTCCCGACGGAGCGCTGTACGTGCTGGACTACGGCACGGGAAACAACAACCAGGCGCTCTACCGGATCGAGTACATCGGCCAGGCGGCCAACCGCAACCCGATCGCGAGGGCCTCGGCCGACAAGACCTCGGGAGCGGCTCCGCTGACGGTGAACTTCTCCTCGTCGGGCAGTTCCGACCCCGAGGGCGGCGCGCTGACGTACTCGTGGAACTTCGGCGACGGCACCACCTCCACCGCCGCCAACCCGACCAAGACCTACACCACCAACGGCTCGTACACCGCCACGCTCACCGTGCGCGACCCGCAGGGGCTGACCGGAGGCGCGAGTGTCAGCGTGACCGTCGGCAACACCGCCCCGTCCGTCACGCTCACGTCGCCGGGCGACGGTCAGCTGTTCTCCTTCGGCGACACGGTGCCTTTCCAGGTCAGCGTGAGCGACCCGGAGGACGGCACGATCGACTGCTCGAAGGTGACGGTCACCTACTCGCTCGGCCACGACAGCCACGCTCACCAGATCACCTCCAGGAACGGCTGCAGCGGCTCCATCGCGGTGCCGGTCGACGGTGAGCACGACTCCGCGGCGAACATCTTCGGTGTCTTCGTGGCCTCCTACACCGACGGGGGCGGCCTGACCGCCACCAGCAGCCGGACGCTGCAGCCACGGTACCGGCAGGCCGAGCACTTCGGCGCCCAGCAGGGCGTGCAGACGGCGGACCACGCCAGCGCCGATGGCGGCAGGACCGCCGGCTTCGTCGACGACGGCGACTGGATCTCCTTCCAGCCGTACAACCTGAGCAACGTCACGAGCTTCACCGCGCGGGTGTCCTCGGCGGGCGCGGGCGGCCGGATCGAGGTACGGGCGGGATCGGCCACGGGCACGCTGCTGGGATCGGTGAACGTCACGAGCACCGGTAGCTGGGAGACCTTCGCCAACGTCTCGGCGAACATCAGCGGCGGGCCGAGCGGCGCCACGACGCTGTACCTCGTCTTCCGCGGCGCGACCGGTCAGGGCTACCTGTTCGACCTGGACTCCTTCACCTTCGGCACCGGCACGACGCCCAACCCGACTCCGACGCCGACGCCTTCCGGGCCTTCCGGTGACACGAGCGCGTTGCGCGGGGTGGCGTCGAACCGGTGCCTGGACGTCAGCGGCGCCTCGCAGACCAACGGTGCGGCGGTGAACATCTGGGACTGCAACGGCCAGGCCAACCAGCGGTGGACCTCGACCAGTGCGGGTGAGCTGCGGGTGTACGGCAACAAGTGCCTGGATGTGAACGGGGCCGGGACCGCGAACGGCACGGTGTTGATCATCTGGGACTGCAACGGTCAGAACAACCAGAAGTGGCGCTTCAACTCGGACGGCACGATCACCGCGATCGGTAGCGGCAAGTGCCTGGACCTGTCCAACTCCGGTACCGCCAACGGCACCAGAGCGCACATCTGGACCTGCCAGGGCAGCACCAGCCAGAGATGGAACCGCGTCTGAGGCGGTCCGCCTCCTACGCGACCCCGACCACTCCACGAGCACCTCATCGATGTGGCGCCCGGCGCGGCCCGGCTCATCGCCGAAAAGGCCCCGCCGGGCGCCACGATGGAAGGACGACCAATGCTTCGACATCTGATATCCGCCGCGGGCGGCGACCGCAGGACACCCGTGCTGCGACGCCTCTCGGCCGCCGCGGTGGCGCTCACCGCCGCCGCCGCCACGATGATGGTCCCCGCCGTCCCCGCCCAGGCCGCCGCCTTCAAGGTGCTGGTCTTCTCCAAGACGGCCGGGTTCCGGCACGACGCGATCCCCGTCGGCATCCAGGCCATCCGCGACCTGGGGGCTTCCAACGACTTCACCGTGGACGCGACCGAGGAGTCCAACGCCTTCAGCGGGTCCAACCTCGCCCAGTACAAGGCGGTGGTGTTCCTCAACACCACCGGTGACGTGCTGAACGACACCCAGCAGAACGCCTTCCAGTCGTACGTGGACGGCGGCGGCGGATATGTGGGAGTGCATTCGGCCGCCGACACCGAGTACAACTGGCCGTACTACGGGCAACTGGTGGGTGCCTGGTTCAACAGCCATCCGGCGATCCAGCAGGCGACGGTGCGGAACGAGGACCGGGCGCACGCCGCGACCGCCCATCTGGGGACGACATGGTCCCGGTCCGACGAGTGGTACAGCTATCGGAGCAACCCCCGTCCGAACGTGCGGGTCCTGCAGAACCTGGACGAGAGCAGCTACAGCGGCGGTGGCATGGGTGACCACCCGATCACCTGGTGCCGTCCCCAGGCCTCCGGCCGCTCGTTCTACACCGGGCTGGGCCACACCCAGGCGTCGTACTCGGACTCGAACTTCCGCACGCTGCTGCTGGGCGGAATCCGGTACGCGGCCAAGGCGGTCAACGCCGACTGCCGCCCGGAGACCGGCTACACGGCGTTGTACAACGGGTCGACGACGGGCTGGTCGCAGGCCGGTCCGGGATCGTTCGCGAACAGCAACGCCACGCTGACCTCCCAGGGTGGCATGGGCATGCTGTGGTACAGCGCCAAGGAGTTCGGCTCCTACTCGCTCAAGCTCGACTGGAGACTGACCGGCGACTCCAACTCGGGGGTGATCGTCGGGTTCCCGGCCACCAGTGACCCGAACGCGGCGCTCAACACCGGGCACGAGGTGCAGATCGACGCGACCGACAGCGCCGACAAGACGACAGGTGCGATCTACGGCTTCAAGGCGGCGGACATCGCCGCACGTGACGCGGCGCTGAACCCGCCGGGTCAGTGGAACACCTACGAGTTGCTGGTGGAGGGTGAGCGGCTGCAGGTGTTCCTGAACGGCGCGAAGATCAACGACTTCACCAACACCGACCCGGTCCGCTCGCTCCAGCAGGGCTACATCGGCATCCAGAACCACGGGTCCGGCGACGTGGCGGCGTTCCGCAACATCCGCATCAAGGAACTGACCACCCCGAACCCGACCCCGACCCCGACGCCAACCCCGACGCCCTCGCCGACGCCCACCGCGAGCACGAGCGCGTTGCGTGGGGTGGCGTCGAACCGGTGCCTGGACGTCAGCGGTGCCTCGCAGAGCAACGGTGCGGCGGTGAACATCTGGGACTGCAACGGCCAGGCCAACCAGCGGTGGACCTCGACCAGTGCGGGTGAGCTGCGGGTGTACGGCAACAAGTGCCTGGATGTGAACGGGGCCGGGACCGCGAACGGCACGGTGTTGATCATCTGGGACTGCAATGGTCAGAACAACCAGAAGTGGCGCTTCAACTCGGACGGCACGATCACCGCGATCGGTAGCGGCAAGTGCCTGGACCTGTCCAACTCCGGTACCGCCAACGGCACCAGAGCGCACATCTGGACCTGCCAGGGCAGCACCAGCCAGAGATGGAACCGTGTGTGACCGTGATGTGACGTGACTCCGGAGCCGGTCCGCCCTCGGCGGGCCGGCTCCAGGGGGCGTCCCCGCCGGACGGGGGCGGCCGGATTCCGGCGGGCTATACGAAGCAGAAAGCCGCCAACGCCCCTGAGCAGGGATTTTGGCGGCCATTCGACGTGATCGACCCATGGATTCCATGGGGGTGGTGGACGATACAGGGATTGAACCTGTGACCTCTTCCGTGTCAGGGAAGCGCTCTCCCGCTGAGCTAATCGTCCTCGGGTGAATCAGAGCGGAAGACGGGATTCGAACCCGCGACCCTCACCTTGGCAAGGTGATGCTCTACCACTGAGCCACTTCCGCGTATTCGCTTCGGGTTTCCCCTCGGCGCCCGCACCACTTTACCGGATCCCGGAGGGTCCGATGGTCGTGCGTTGAGGTGGAGACGGGATTTGAACCCGTGTAGACGGCTTTGCAGGCCGTTGCCTCGCCTCTCGGCCACTCCACCGGTCAGGCCCCTGGAGGCCCGCCGGAGCGGAAGACGGGATTCGAACCCGCGACCCTCACCTTGGCAAGGTGATGCTCTACCACTGAGCCACTTCCGCGTGATCCCCGGTAAACGGCTCCGGGGCACGTGAAAACTCTAGCGCCTCCGCAGGGCGGATGTGCGCAACGAGCCGGATCATCGGAGAGCCTCATCCGGTGACCGGTCGGACGTCGGAGGCCCGGACGAACATGATCCGGTGCCCGAACTGGATCTGCCGGTAGCGGGCGTCGCCCGTGACGACGCGGTGTTTCGACGGGTCGAAGGAGGCCGCCCTGAGGTACGAGCCCCGTGTCGCCGGGCCGGAGCTGTAGGCCTGCCCGGCCGGTATCGAGTACTGCAGCGGAGTCAGGTCCTGTGTGGGAACGCCCCTCGGGTAGGCGGGTTTCATCGGATAGGCCCTGCCGTACACCTTGACCGGGGAACGGCCCGGCCTGGGCGTCACCAGGGGGCCGGACGCGCGCACGGAGGTGGGGGCCGTGGCCGGGTCGTGGAACCACGCCTTCTGGCCGAGGTACCAGATCGCGGTCCAGTCGCCTCTGCGCTCGGCGAGTGCGTACCGCTGGCCGGTGGAGGCGCGGGCGGCGTGGTCGTAGACGCTGTACGTGGAGTCGCCGGTGGGGTGCTTGCCGATGTCCCTCACCAGCGGCGCGGTGGTGGAGGGGCGCGTGCGCAGCCAGACCGAGGCGGCGCCCAGGTCACGGCACCCCCCGCCGCAGCCGGTGAACCCCGGTCTGTTGGTGCCGTAGTCGGGCCTGATCAGCACCGAGCGCGCGGCGTCGCCCCCCGAGGCGCGCAGCGGCCTGCCGAGCAACTCGAAGTAGTGGGCCCAGTCCCAGTAGGGGCCGGGGTCCTCGTGCATGCCTGCCACGGTCTCCGGGGTGGTGCCCGGCACGTTGTCGTGTCCCAGGATGTGGGCCCGGTCGAGGGGGATGTCGTACTTGGCCGCGAGGTGGCGGACCAGCCTGGCCGAGGCGAGGTACATCGCCTCGGTGTACCAGGCGCCGCCCTTGGCCAGGTAGCCCTCGTGCTCCAGGCCGATGGAACGGGAGTTGACGTACCAGTTTCCGGCGTGCCAGCCGATGTCCCTGGCCCGCAGGTGCTGGGCGATGTGGCCGTCGGCGGAGCGGATGGTGAAGTGCCAGCTCAGGTAGGTGGGGTCTTTGGCCAGGCGGGTCATCGCGTCGTAGCTCGTCTCCCCGTCGTGGATCACGATGTAGTCGATCTCCCGAGGGCCGTCGGAGCGGTCGTGATTGCCGTACCCGCCGCCGGGGAGCCGTTCGTAGGCGGCGGGGAGCCACTCGCAGGAGACGCTCTTCGGGCAGTCGGGCCCCGGAGCGGGCATCATGGCGATCTTCTTGGCGGGGATGGGCGTCGGGGTGGCGGCCGGAGTGGGGGTGGGGGTGGGTGACGCGGAGGGCGGCTCGGCGGGTGGTTCGGTGGGTGGCTCGGAGGGCGAGGCGCGTCGTTCCAGGGGGAGCGGTGCTCGTGGCTCGGACGGTCTCGAGGGCTTCGCCGGGGCGGGCCGCGCGAAGGCCGTGAGGAACGCGGGAGACGACGCGGGAGACGCGGGAGACACGGAAGGCGGCGTGGAGGGCGCGGGAGGCGCAAAAGGTGCAGAAGGCGCAGAAGGCGCAGAGGGCGAGAGGGGCGTGGGCAGGTCGGGTGTGGCGGGGAGGACCACCCGCTCGCCGTCGTCGGTCACCCGGGCGGCACCGGCCCTGATCGTCGCGTAGACCTCGTCGGCGAAGGAGAACGCGGCATCCTCGTCCGCCGCGCCCCTCTCCCGGGTGCCGGGGTATCGGGCGACGGCCTCGTACCAGCCGGCCGGGTCGTCGCGAGGGCTCCCGCCGGCACGGCGCCGGTAGTCGGCGAGCAGCGCGGCGCCGCCCATGATGTTGGCGGAGGCGTCCTCGCGCAGCCGGTCGGGGGGCAGGCCAGTCAGCTCGGCGGCCCGCCGCAGGGTGTCTCGCGGCCGGTCCTTCGCGACGGAAGGAACGGCGATCAGGCGAGGCCGGGTCTCGTCGCCGCGCGGGTCCTCCCCGGTGCCGTGGGGCCGTCCGGGTGCGGCCCGGCCGTCGACCAGGTGCATCGGGCCGTATCCCGCGGAGACGCTGGGCCGCCCGTCGTGGCCCTCCCAGCGGGATTCCAGGTAGGAGACCGCGAGCAGCACGCTCTGTGGCACCCCGTACGTCCGTGCGGCCCTGGTGAAGGCGGCCTGCCTGCCGGACCGCGCGCTCGTTCCCGCCGTCGCCGTGCCGGACGGTGTGGAGGTCCCGGAGAGGGGTGAGGGCGTCCGGGGGTGCGCCGGCCGATCCCCGGGACGTGCCGCCTGCGCGGGGGCGACCGAGGTGAGGACGGCGAGAGCGGTGACGACGGTGATCCCTGGCAGGCGGCGCATGGCGGTTCCTCCCCCTCTGACGACTACCTAGAGTTATCAGAGATTACCGACTGTCGTGCATTGTGGTGAGGTTGTGATGTTGAGGAGATTCTCTGCCCGAAATCGGGCAGGAAACTTGGTGTGTTCCCTCCGGGATGCGTATGGTCCTGATCTGTGTCCACGGCACGGAATCCGCATGAGGATCTGATCACCCACCTGATCCGGACGAGCGCGCTCGGTCCCGGCGAGGCGGCGCGGGTCGTCGCGGATGTGCTGGCCTACTTCTCCGAGCCCGTCGACGAGTTCGTCCGGCGGCGCCACACGGAGCTCAGGGCCAGGGGATTGGTCAACGACGAGATCTTCCCCAGGGTCGCCGCCGAGCTGGCGGTACGCCGTGTCGCGGCACCCGAACTCTCCCTGAGACAGCTTCGCCGGATCGTCTACGGGTAGCAGGCGACGGTACCTCGATCGTTTAGCGATGTTCATGGATAAGGAGCGGTTACATGTGCGGAATCGTGGCCTATGTAGGGCCCAAGGACGCGGCGCCCATCCTGCTGGAGGGCCTGCAGCGTCTTGAGTACCGGGGCTACGACTCGGCCGGTGTGGTGATCTCCAACAAGGGCCTCAAGATGCGCAAGGTCAAGGGCCGGGTGGCCGACCTGGCGGCGGTCGTGCCCGCGCGGTTCAAGGGCGGCCTGGGTATCGGTCACACCCGCTGGGCCACCCACGGCGCGCCCAGCGACGTCAACGCCCACCCGCACCTGTCCACCGACGAGCGCATCGCCGTCGTGCACAACGGCATCATCGAGAACGCCGACGAGCTGCGCGCCAAGCTGGAGGCCGATGGTGCGATCTTCCTGTCGGAGACCGACACCGAGGTGCTGTCGCACCTGATCGCCCGCACGGTCAAGGAGTCCGACTCGCTGGAGGAGGCCGTGCGGACCGCGCTCAAGCGGGTCGTCGGCACGTACGGGATCGCGGTGATCGACTCCGAGCGTCCCGGCGAGGTGGTCGTGGCGCGCAACGGCAGCCCCATCGTGCTGGGCATCGGCGAGAAGGAGATGTTCGCCGCGTCCGACGTGGCCGCGCTGGTCCGCTACACGCGCCAGGTGGTGCACCTGGAGGACGGCGAGATCGCCGTGCTGCGGGCCGACGGGTTCAACACCTTCGCCAGCGACGCGCGGGAGACGGCCAAGGAGACGCTGACCGTCGACTGGGAGGCCGGGCACTACGACACCGGCGGCTACGAGCACTACCTGCTCAAGGAGATCTCCGAGCAGCCCGACACGGTGGCCAGGACGCTGCGCGGGCGGCTGGACGACCGCTTCCACATCGCCCACCTGGGCGGTCTCAACATGGACGCGCGGGAGAGCCGCTCGTTCCGCCGAGTGAAGATCATCGGCTGCGGTTCCGCCTACTACTCGGGCCAGATCGGCGCGCAGCTCATCGAGGAACTGGCGCGCATCCCCGCCGACGCGGAGCCGGCGAGCGAGTTCCGCTACCGCAGCCCGGTGGTGGAGGCCGACACCCTCTACGTGGCGATCAGTCAGTCGGGCGAGACCTACGACACCCTCGCCGCCGTGCAGGAGCTCAAGCGCAAGGGCGGCAGGGTGCTCGGCATCGTCAACACGGTGGGCAGCGCGATCGCCCGCGAGTGCGACGGCGGCGTCTACCTGCACGCGGGCCCCGAGGTCTCGGTGGCGAGCACCAAGGCGTTCACCTCGACCGCCGTGGCCTTCGCGCTGCTCGCGCTGCACCTGGGCCGGGTGCGCGACCTGTCTCCCGCCGACGGCCGCAGGATCTGCGACGGCCTGCGCAGGCTGCCGGACCAGATCAAGGAGATCCTGGCGCTGGAGCCGCAGATCAAGGAACTGGCGGGCAAGTACGCCGAGTCGCCGAGCATGATGTTCGTGGGCCGGGTGAGGGGCTATCCGGTGGCCCGCGAGGGCGCGCAGAAGCTCAAGGAGATCTCGTACGTGCACGCCGAGGCCTATCCGGCGAGCGAGCTGAAGCACGGACCACTGGCGCTGATCGGCCCGGACATGCCGACGGTGGCGATCGTCCCCGACGACGAGCTGCTGGACAAGAACCTCACCACGCTGGGTGAGATCCGCGCCCGGGGCGGCCGGGTGCTCATGGTGGGCCACCGCGACGCCGACCCCAAGCTCGCCGACGACTGCGTCGTGGTGCCCAAGAACGAGACCGAGCTGGACCCGATCCTGCTCTCGATCCCGCTGCAGCTCTTCGCCTACCACGCGGCGGTGGCCCTGGGCCGCGACGTCGACAAGCCCAGGAACCTGGCCAAGAGCGTCACGGTGGAGTGAGCCCCGCGCCCTTTCCCTCCCCCCACCTCGTCACAGATAGTGATGGGGTACTAACCTGTGGTATGGGGGGTTCTTGGGGGAAGGGGCGCTTATGCGCCGTAGGGGGTTTTTCGCGCTGGCGGCGGGGGTGCTGCTCGCCGCGGGGTGCGGCGCGAACGACGCCGGCTCGGTGGTGAAGCGCCTGCTCCTCCTCGAACCGACCGCCGACGGCCACGGCTGGGACAGGATCGCGGGCAGGCTGGCGACCGTCGCGGTCCAGGCGGGACTGGCGCGTACCGCGATGGCCGTCGAGCGGGGCGGCGCCCTGGGCTCCGCCCCTCGCGACGCGTTCGGCGCCTTCGGTGCCTTCGGCGGCCCCTTCGCGCGAGAGGGCAGGCTGCTCGTCACCGCGATGCCGATGGTGGCGGCCGCGGAGATCGCCAACACCGTCGCCGTGGTGAACGCCGCCACTCCCATCGCCCGCCTGGTCGGCGACTGGGCGGTCCTGGTCGTCCCCGCCGACTCCCGCCTGCTGACCTTCGAGGACTTCGCCGCGGGGTTGCGCCGGAACCCGGCGGGGCTCGCGGTCGGCGGCCGGTCGGAAGGGGGCTCCGAGCACGTGCTCTACGGCATGATCGGCAAGTGCCTCGGGGTGGACACCCGGCTGCTGGAGTATGCCGGATACCTCACCCCCGAGGACGCCGTGGAGGCGCTCCAGGTGGGCCAGGTGGCGGCCCTGCTGGGATCGGCGCGTGCCCTGCGCTCCGAGATCGCCGCGGGCCGTATGCGGCCCCTGGCGGTCTCCTCCGGCGACCGGATCGACGGGATCGACGCGCCGACGCTCAGAGAGGTCGACGTCCGGCTGGAGTACAGCGACTGGTGCGGCCTGCTGGGGCCCAAGGACATGAGCCCGGAGGACAGGGACGCCGCGATCGCCCTGTGCGACAGGCTCGACGCCGCGCCACGCTGGCGCTCCCTGTGCGCGGCCCACGGCTGGAGCCGGGTCTATCTCAGCGGCGACGACTTTCGCCAGTGGCTCGCCACCGAGACGGCCCGCGCCCGCGGTGTGCTTCACGAGCTCGGGCTACTGAAGTCCTCCGACACAACCTGTTGGGGTAGTTGCGTCAGGCGCCCCTAGATGTAGGATCCTGCTCGTTGCTGGTTCGCCCCGCAGGGGGCGAGGCAAGAGGGAACCCGGTGAGATTCCGGGACTGCCCCGCAGCGGTGAACGGGAACGAAAGCCGTCATTGAGCACTGGGTGATCCATACCTGGGAAGCGACGGCCGGTAGGCATGCGCGTTGCGCCCGTGAGTCCGAAGACCTGCCGGTGACGTGAATGTCCAGGGCCTCGTGGGAGGGCCCGCGGAACGAGGCGATCCGGCGTGCCCGGGATCGCTCGCGGACGCGTGCCATCCGGCGGAGCCTGGGGCGAGTCCGATCGAGCGAGGGGCACCAGGTGACACAGGCATTGGCGGAGACCGCGACGGGGAGCACGGCGGCGACCGCGACGGGCGACAGCGGCGTCGAAGGCGCGGTGGTGACCGCGTCGGGCCATCGCGGCACGGGAAACACCGGGAACGCGCGGAGCGCCGCGGTGGCCGCGACGGGCGACGACGGCGCCGGAAGCACCGGGAGCGCCACGGACGCCCGCAGGCTGGCCATCGACGAGGCCGCCGCCCGGGTGATCACCGATCCCGAGAACTCCAGGGTCGCCGCCGCGATGCTGGCCGAGCTGATCGCCGACGAGGCCGCCGAGCACGGCGTCCGCGCCTTCTCCGAGTCCGTCGCCGCGACCCACGAGGCGGGGCTGGTCGCCGACGGGCTCGCGAGGTTCGTGTCCGCCCACGCCGCGGTCCTGGACGCGCTGGTCGATCCGGAGGCGGACGCCAGGTTCGAGTACTTCGGGCTGCGCACCGTCTACGACCGCTACCTGCTGCGCCACCCGAGGACCCGCAAGGTCCTGGAGCGCCCGCAGCACTTCTTCCTGCGGGTGGCCTGCGGCCTGGCCGAGACCGTCGAGGAGGCCGCCGAGCTGTACGCGCTCATGGCCACCCTGTCCTACCTGCCCAGTTCGCCCACGCTGTTCAACTCGGGCTCGCGCAGGCCCCAGCTCTCCTCGTGCTTCCTGCTCGACTCGCCCCGCGACGAGCTGGAGTCCATCTACGAGCGCTACGGGCAGGTCGCGCGGCTGTCGAAGTACGCGGGGGGCATCGGGATCGCCTGGACCAGGGTCCGCTCGCGGGGCTCGCTGATCCGGGGCACCAACGGACACTCCAACGGCATCGTGCCCTGGCTGCGCACGCTCGACTCCAGCGTCGCCGCGGTGAACCAGGGAGGCCGCCGCAAGGGCGCGGCCTGCGTCTACCTGGAGCCCTGGCACGCCGACGTCGAGGAGTTCCTGGAACTGCGCGACAACACCGGCGAGGAGGCCCGCCGCACGCACAACCTGAACCTGGCCAACTGGATCCCCGACGAGTTCATGCGCCGGGTCGAGGCCGACGGCCTCTGGTCGCTGTTCGACCCCAAGGAGGTCCCGCACCTCACCGACCTGTACGGCGCCGCGTTCGACGACGCCTACCGGGCCGCCGAGGCCGAGGGCCGCTTCACCCGGCGGATCCCCGCCCGCACCCTGTACGGGCGGATGATGCGCACGCTCGCCCAGACCGGCAACGGCTGGATGACCTTCAAGGACGCGGCGAACCGTACCTCCAACCAGACGGCGAGGCCCGAGAACGTCATCCACCTGTCGAACCTCTGCACCGAGATCCTGGAGGTCACCGGCGACGCCGAGACCGCCGTCTGCAACCTCGGCTCGATCAACCTCGCCGCCCACCTGTCAGGGGACCTCGAGGACGGGATCGACTGGGCGCGGCTGCGCGCGACGGTCCGTACCGCGGTGCGGTTCCTCGACCGGACCATCGACCTGGGTTTCTACCCGACTCCCGAGGCGGAGGCGGCCAACCGGCGGTGGCGTCCGATCGGGCTCGGCCTGATGGGCCTGGCCGACGTGCTGTTCGCGCTGCGGCTGCCGTTCGACTCGCCGCGCGCGCTGGAGCTGTCCACCCGGATCTCCGAGGAGATCGCGCTCGCCGCCTACCGGACCTCCTCGGACCTGGCCGTCGAGCGTGGCCGCCATCCCTCGTACGAGGAGACCAGGGCCGCCGCCGGGGTGCTGCACCCCGACCACTACGGGGCCGCGACGTCGGCCGCGTGGACGGAGCTCAGGGGGCGGATCGCGGAGACCGGCCTGCGCAACTCGCTGATGATCGCGATCGCGCCGACGGCCACGATCGCCTCCATCGCCGGCTGCTACGAGTGCATCGAGCCGCAGGTCTCCAACGTCTTCAAGCGCGAGACCCTCTCGGGGGAGTTCCTCCAGGTCAACCGCTATCTCGTCCGCGACCTCCAGGCCCGCGGCCTGTGGACGGCGCCGATCCGCGACGCGATCAAGCGCGCCGACGGCTCGGTCCAGGACATCCCCGAGATCCCCGCCGACCTGCGGCTGCTCTACCGGACCGCCTGGGAGCTGCCGCAGAAGGCGCTGATCGACCTGGCCGCCGCGCGCACCCCGTACATCGACCAGTCGCAGTCGCTGAACCTCTTCATGGCCACGCCGACCATCGGCAAGCTCTCCTCGATGTACGCCTACGCGTGGAAGTCGGGCCTGAAGACCACCTACTACCTGCGCTCGCGCCCGGCCACCCGGATCGCGCAGGCCACCGTGGCGGCCCCGGCGGAACGGGCCGCGGCCGAGCCCGGGGCGGTGTCCGGGGTCGTGTCCGAAGTCGTGTCCGAGGCCGTCGCCTGCTCCCTGGAGAACCCCGAGTACTGCGACGCCTGCCAGTAGCCGTCCGGTCCGTCGACAGCCCTCAGCAGTCCTCAGCAGCCTTCAGAAAGGCGATTCTTCCGATGTTGCTCGACCCCGGCATGGATCTCACCCTGCGGCCGATGCGCTACCCGGAGTTCTACGAGCGCTACCGGGCCGCGATCCGCAACACCTGGACGGTCGAGGAGGTGGACCTCACCTCCGACCTGGCGGACCTGGCGAGGATGACGCCCGAGGAGCGTCACCTGATCAACCGTCTCGTGGCCTTCTTCGCCACCGGCGACTCGATCGTGGCCAACAACCTCGTCCTCAACCTCTACCAGCACCTCAACGCCCCCGAGGCGCGCCTGTACCTCAGCAGGCAGCTGTTCGAGGAGGCGGTGCACGTCCAGTTCTACCTCACCCTGCTGGACACCTACCTGCCCGATCCCGACGAGCGGGTCAAGGCGTTCGCCGCGGTCGAGCACATCCCCTCGATCCGCGACAAGGCGGAGTTCTGCTTCCGCTGGATCGACTCGCTCGGCGGGCTGACCCGGCTGGAGACGAGGGAGGACCGGCGGGCGTTCCTGCTCAACCTGATCTGCTTCGCGGCGTGCATCGAGGGGCTGTTCTTCTACGGGGCCTTCGCCTACGTCTACTGGTTCCGCTCCCGGGGCCTGCTCGGCGGCCTGGCCACCGGGACGAACTGGGTCTTCCGCGACGAGTCCATGCACATGGAGTTCGCCTTCGGCGTCGTGGAGACCGTACGGGCCGAGGAGCCGGACCTGTTCGACGACAAGCTCGTCGAACAGGTCACCCGGATGATCGAGGAGGCGGTCGCGGCGGAGCTGGCCTTCGCGGCCGACCTGTGCGGTGACGGCCTGCTGGGGATGAGCGTGGACCAGATGCGCCGCTATCTGGAGTACGTGGCCGACCAGCGCCTGGTCAGGCTCAGGATGCCCGTCAGGTACGGCACGGCCAACCCGTTCGCGTTCATGGAGTTGCAGGACGTGCAGGAGCTGGCCAACTTCTTCGAACGCCGGGTTTCCGCCTACCAGGTAGCCGTCGAAGGGAATGTCACGTTCGACGAATCCTTCTGATTAGCTGTTGGTCCGGAAAAGAGAACGACGAGGCAGAAAGACGTCGAGGGGGACGCCTCACGTGTCCAGCTGGATCATCATGATCGTTTCCATCGTCGCCGCCGTCGTGGCGGTGGAGGTGGTGCGACGGGTGTTGCGCTCGCGGCTGATCGGCGAGAAGTGGGTTCTCGCCGGTCCGCTCGTGCACCGCTGCGCCTGGCCGGGATTCGCCACGGCCGCCGTGGCGACGGCCCACACCATCTACGAACCTGAGATGGTGGAGGGCGCGCTCAGCCAGGTGATCGACCGCGCTCTCAGCCTGGCGATGATCGGGTGTGCCACCTGGCTGGTCATCCAGGCCGCCTACGCGGTCACCGACGTGGTGCTGGAACGTCTGATCGCCGTCGAGGGCGAGGCCAACCGCAGGGCCCGCCGCATCCGCACCCAGATCACCCTGGTCCGCAGGGTCGCCTCCGCGGTGATCATCGTGCTCGCTCTGGGCGCGATGCTCTTCACCTTCCCGCAGGTGCGGGCGCTGGGAGCCGGACTTCTCGCCTCGGCCGGTATCGCCGGGGTCGTCGTCGGCATCGCAGCCCAGTCGACCCTGGGAAACATGCTCGCCGGGCTCCAGCTGGCCTTCAGTGACGCGCTCCGCCTGGACGACGTCGTGGTGGTGAAGGGGGAGTGGGGACGGATCGAGGAGCTCAGCCTGACCTACGTGGTGTTGCGGCTGTGGGACGAGCGACGGCTCGTCCTGCCGGTCTCCTACTTCACGGCGAACCCGTTCGAGA
This sequence comes from Streptosporangium sp. NPDC000095, assembly GCF_042899335.1. NCBI lineage: Bacteria > Bacillati > Actinomycetota > Actinomycetes > Streptosporangiales > Streptosporangiaceae > Streptosporangium > Streptosporangium sp. NPDC000095. The sequence goes on along the minus strand of NZ_JBIAZS010000004.1, from coordinate 232,150 downwards.
ACTGGACCCGGCACAGCAGCCGGGTGATCGGTCACGTGATGATCCGGGTCGACTGGTCGGTGCCGGTGGACGAGTTGCGCGCCGAGCTCTACCGGGCCCTGCGCGAGCACCCGCTCTGGGACCAGAAGGACTGGACCCTGCAGGTCACCGACACCCTTCCCAACGGGCTGCTCGAACTGCGCGCGCTGATGAGCGCCGCCGACTCCGCCAGTGCCTGGGATCTCAAGTGCGACATGCGCGAGCACATGGTGGCCTTCGTCCGCGACAGGTATCCCGAGGCGCTGCCCCGCTTCCGGGTCGAGACCCCACCCCCGTCCGCGACCGTTCCCGGGACGCTCACCGGCCTGATGGGCGCGGGGCTCATGTCACGCGGCCTGGGCGGGGACACCGGCGAGCGGGACGGCTTCGCCCAGCGGGGCGGAGACCAGCCGGATCCGGTCTGAGACGACAGGGGGGCCGGGGCATCCGCTTCGTTCTGTTTCGGGAAGCTCCGCCGGAGCCTGCAGCTCAGCTGGCCCTCGCTACGGCGGTCGGCTCGCGGACGAAGGCCACGACGTGCGTCCGCACGTCGTCGGCGGCCTCGACGAGGCCGCCGACGTCCGGTGACGCGGGTCGTGCCGGTGTCCGGTGAAGAGGTCAGCGCTCGACGATCTCGTTCTTGCCGATGACGACGATGCCGCCGTTGGTCACCGCGAAGCGGCTGCGGTCGTACTCCAGGTCGAAGCCGATCCTGGCGCCGTCCGGGATGATCACGTTCTTGTCGATGATGGCCTTGCGGACGATGGCGCCGCGGCCCACCTTCACGTTGCCCATCAGGACCGAGTCCTCGACCTGGGAGTGGGAGTGCAGCACCACGCCGGGGGAGAGGATGGAACGCTCGGCGAGCCCGCCGGAGACGATCGCGCCCGCGGAGACGAGGGAGTCGATCGCCCTGCCCACCCGGTCGCCGTCGTTGTGCACGAACTTGGCCGGGGGGAGCGGATCGTGGCCGGTGTAGATGGGCCAGCGGCTGTTGTAGAGGTTGAAGACCGGATGCGCCGAGATGAGATCCATGTGGGCCTCGTAGTAGGCGTCGAGCGTTCCGACGTCCCTCCAGTAGCCCCGGTCGCGCTCGGTGGAGCCGGGCACGATGTTGTCGGCGAAGTCGTACACCTCCGCGCTGCCCGACTTCACCATCATCGGGATGATGTTGCCACCCAGGTCGTGCTTGCTGGTCGGGTCGAGTGCGTCCTCCCTCAGCGCGTCGATCATCGACTGGGTCTTGAAGACGTAGTTGCCCATCGAGGCGTAGACCTGGTCGGGCGCGTCGGGCAGGCCCACCGCGTCCTTCGGCTTCTCGCGGAAGGCCGTGATCTTGCGTCCGGCGGGGTCGGTCTCGATGACCCCGAACTGGTCGGCGAGCGAGAGCGGCTGCCGGATCGCGGCCACGGTCACCTCGGCTCCGCTCTCGATGTGCTGACGCACCATCTGCTGCGGGTCCATGCGATAGATGTGGTCGGCGCCGAACACGATGACGTGGTCGGGCATCTCGTCGTAGATGAGGTTCAGATTCTGGAACAGCGCGTCGGCGGAACCGGAGAACCAGTGCGGCCCGAGGCGCTGCTGGGCGGGGACCGGTGTGACGTAGTTGCCGAGCATCGCCGACAGGCGCCATGTCCGGGAGATGTGCCGGTCGAGACTGTGGTTCTTGTACTGCGTCAGCACAACGATCTGGAGGTAGTGGCCGTTGGCGAGATTGGACAGTACGAAGTCGACGAGCCGGTATATCCCCCCGAAAGGCACCGCAGGCTTCGCTCGATCAGCTGTCAGAGGCATGAGCCTCTTACCTTCTCCACCGGCGAGCACGATCGCGAGGACTCTCATAGGTGGACCTTAACCTGATGAACAGGGATGAAACACTAGGCTGATCGCATGCGAGTGGATCTGCTGACCCGTGAATACCCCCCCGACGTCTACGGAGGGGCGGGAGTTCACGTCGAATACCTCGCCCGGGAGTTGCGCAGGCTCGCCGACACCCGGGTCCGCTGCTTCGGAGCGTCACGGCCGGAGGAGGGCGTCGCGGCCTACCGGGTGCCGGGCGGGCTGGAGACGGCCAACGCCGCGCTGCAGGTGCTCGGCGTCGACCTGGAGATGGCCGCCGGGTGTGAGGGCGCCGACCTGGTACACAGCCACACCTGGTACGCCAACTTCGCCGGCCATGTCGCCAAGATGCTGTACGGGACACCCCACGTGGTGACCACGCACAGCCTGGAGCCGCTGCGGCCGTGGAAGGCCGAGCAGCTGGGCGGCGGTTACACGCTGTCGTCGTGGGCCGAGCGCGGCGCGCTGGCGAGCGCCGACGCGATCATCGCGGTCTCCGAGGGGATGCGCCGCGACGTGCTGGCGAGCTATCCGGAGATTCCGCCGGAGAGGGTCACCGTGATCCACAACGGGATCGACACCGGCGAGTACGCCCCCGACCGGGACACCGACGTCCTGGAGCGGCACGGCATCGACCCGAGCAGGCCCTACGTCGTCTTCGTGGGGCGCATCACCCGGCAGAAGGGTCTCGTGCACCTGCTCCACGCGGCACGCGACTTCCACCCCGACGCCCAGCTGGTGCTCTGCGCGGGAGCCCCCGACACTCCCGAGATCGCCGCCGAGGTGACCGCGCTCGTGCGCGGACTCGACCGCGAGGGCGTCGTGTGGATCTCGGAGATGCTTCCCCGTCCCGAGGTGATCCAGATCCTCACCCACGCCACCGTGTTCGTCTGCCCCTCCGTCTACGAGCCGATGGGCATCGTCAACCTGGAGGCGATGGCCTGCGAGACCGCCGTCGTGGCCACCGCCACCGGTGGCATCCCCGAGGTCGTGGCAGACGGCTCGACCGGTCTGCTGGTCCCGATCGACCAGGCCGCCGACGGCACCCCGCACGACCCCGACGCCTTCGCCGCCGACCTCGCCGAGCGGGTCAACCGGCTGCTCGCCGACCCCGCCCTCGCCACCAGGATGGGTGAGGCGGGAAGGATCCGCGCGGTGGAGCACTTCTCCTGGGAGCGCATCGCCGAGCGGACGATGGAGCTCTACCGGCAGGTCGCCCGCCGGTAGGCGCGGGCCTGCGCCGGGTGACGGTCCCTCGCGAGGCGGAGTCTACGGCGGTGGTCTCCCGCGGTGGTTCCCCGGTGGTTCCCCGTGGTCTCCGGCGGTGACGAGGTGGGGTCCTAGGCGGTGATGAAGTGCAGGATCACGTTGTGCACGTGATGCGCCTTGTTGTCGCCCCGGAACTCCACCTCGTAGGTGTGGGTGCCCACGTGGATCGCGATGGCCCCCGAGGAGAAGAACGAGCCCGCGATCGACTTGTTGCTCACCACGCTCACCGCGGAGACCTTGTTGTAGGGGATGCTCGTGATGGCGATCTTCTTGCCGACGAACGACTTGTCCTGCACGATCACCCGCTTGTCGGTGAGCCCCAGGAAACCGGTGCCCGTACCGATGGCGTCGTAGACGGCGATGATCTGCTCGCCGGGCATGAGGCCGCTCTCGATCTGCTGGTACTGCTCCTTGCGGTCGTACACAACCTGAGCCATGACGTTCGCAATCTGTAGGGGGATCTGTGTCTCTGTGAAACGAACGTCCCGGGGGTCAGGTTCCTGGGCGGGTAAGGTCGGCCCGTGAACTTTCAGATGAGGATCACCGATCGTCACGGTGGTGTCAGCACCGGTCCGTACCGCAGTCGCAATCTCGGAGGCATGTGCGGCGACGAGCCGGACGCGGTCGCGGAGAACAGGGCGCGGACGGCCGCCGAGTTCGGCCTGGATCGGGTCGTGTTCATGCGGCAGGTCCACAGCGCCGATGTCCAATATGTCAGGGAACCCTTCGGCGACGACCCGCCGCCGCTGGACGGGGTCTGTACCGACGTTCCCGGCCTCGGCCTGGCCGCGCTCTGCGCCGACTGCGCGCCCGTCCTGCTGGCCGAGCCGGAGGCCGGACTGGTCGGCGCCGCGCACTCGGGCCGGGTCGGCACCATGTCCGGCGTCGTCACGGCCCTGGTCGAGGAGATGGCCGAACGCGGAGCGGACCCGGCGAGGATGACCGCGCTGATCGGCCCGATGGCCTGCGGCACCTGCTACGAGGTCCCCGCGGACATGCGTGAGGAGGTCGCGGTGATGCTTCCCGAGGTGTGGTCGATCACCCGCCAGGACACCCCGGCCCTCGACCTGCGGGCCGCGATCACCTCGCAACTGGGCAAGGCGGGTGTCGGGGAGATCACCCACGACACCCGCTGCACCATCGAGAGCCCCGACCTGTTCTCCCATCGCGGGGAGGGGACGACCGGCAGGTTCGCGGGCTACGTCTGGCTGGAGGCCTGACCCGCCCTCACCCCGGTCCCGGCCCGCGTACGGAGGGAAGGCCGGTCCAGGTCGCCCACGGGACCCGCCCGGCCCTTCCCGGTCACGCGGTGCCCGTCAGGCCGCGGCACGCTCCAGCACGACCACCGGGATCTCCCTCTCGGTCTTCGTCTGGTACTCGTCGTAGGCGGGCCAGGCCGCGGCCATGATCGACCACATCTCCGGTTTCTCCTCCGGAGTGGCGGTGCGTGCCCTGGCCTTGAACCGGTCGCCCAGCACCTGGACCTCGACCTCGGGATCCGCCTGGAGGTTGAGGTACCACAGCGGCGGATCGTCGGCGCCCCCCTTGGAGGCGACCACGAGGAGGTCGTCGCCGTGACGCTGGTAGATGAGCGGGGTGGAGCGCCGCTCACCGGACTTGCGGCCGACGGTGGTGAGGATCAGGGTCGTGGTGCCCTGCCACTCGTGTCCCTCGGCGCCGTCGGTCGCCTGATATCTCGCCACATGCTCTTTTCCGAACAGCATGATCTATCCCCTCTGACGATTGCGCGGGTCGATGCCCGACAGTGTGATCTATTCCCTCTGACGATTACGCGGGTCAATAATCGACAGAGGGAATCCATCACACCGGGTCGATCAATCCGCCGACAGGATGCTCCCGTAGGCGCGGGCGGCCAGGTCCGCGATCAGATCGTGCGCGCCGAGAACCTCGGCGCACTCGGCTCCGACCTCCTCCGCGGCCGCGTTCGCGAGCCCTGGAGGCGCCTCAGGGCCCAGCAGGCAGGGTGAGACGGCGATGCGCTGGGCGCCGATGCCGCGAAGCCGCCCGGCCGCGTCCGCCACGGTGGGCGCGCTGTCGAGGGAGGCGACCAGGACGGGCAGGGTGAGCCGCGAGGCCAGCAGCACCGCCGTCGGCTGTGCCTCCGCCGCCGCGATCTCGCCGCCGACGGTGGCGAGGATGACCGCGTCGACCGGGCTGGAGACGTTGAGCAGCCGCATCCGGTCGGCCCGCGCCAGGCTTCGCTCCGACAGGCGGATGTGCAGGGCCTCGGCGAGCAGCGGGTGCGGCCCCAGGGGGTCGGTGACCGTCACCGGGACCTTGCCGGCGGCGACCGCCGCGGAGATCAGCTGGTCGGCGACCGGGTGCGGGCCGGTCAGCAGCGGAACCACGATGGCGGCCGTCGCGTCCTCGGGACGCTCCCTCGCCGCCGCCTCCAGTTCGGAGGTCAGTCCTTTGCCGTCCTCGCCGAGCGCGGCCAACCGGACCTGGATCTGTGGATTGTCCCCTCGGATGAGGGCCGCGAGTTCCGCGGCGGTGCCGGAGGCGTCGCCGAGCGCGGCCAGCACGAGCGCCGGCGCCTCGGGCGGGAGCTGGGAGGGCACGGGCCTGCGGTGCCTTCCGGAGGGCCGTACCGGGCGCCCTCGTACGGGGAGGATGGGACTCTCGCTCACATGCGCGGACTCTAGGGGCATTTGACACTTCCCGTGACCGGAAACGGCAGCATTTCCGTCACAACATTTGTGGAAAGGGGTGGGGAACCCGCCCCCGGGCGGGTCGGTGACCGGGCGTGCGCCCAGCTCACAGCCGGTATGCGACCGGCTCGCGGCCGGTACGGGGTGGGCTCATGTCCGGCGTGCGACCGGGTCACGACCGGCGCGCCGGCGGGTGACCGGTTCATGGTGGGTGGGCGGGCGGTGCGCGGCCGGGAAACCCGTCAGGTCAGACGTCACGGTGCCCCTCCCACTCGTCCTCCAGCGCCGAGTGCACGATGGAGTCGCGCCAGACCCCGCGGGCCCGCACGTGGTGCCTGATCCTGCCCTCCTCGACCATCCCGGCGACCAGCATCGCGAGTTGGGCGGCGGTGTTGGCGGGGGAGCGGGCGCCCCAGATGCGGTGCAGGCGCAGATCGCGGAAGCCGAACGTCAGGATCAGCCGGATCAGGTCGGTGCCGATGCCCCGGCCCCAGTGGTCGGGACGGAGCCCGAGGCCGATCTCCGCGCTGTGCGGGTGGTCGGCCTCGATGTGCAGCCGGGCGACGCCGAAGGCCTCGCTGTTGTCGAGGTCGGTCACCGCCAGCACGTAGAGACGCCGAGGTTCGACCTCCGCGGCCTTGATCGCCTCGATGATCGTTTCCTCGACCTCCTCGCGCGTGCGGGGGTCGAACGGCAGGTGCTCGGTGGCCGTCGGGTCACCGTATACGGCGTGCAGGGCGTCCACGTCATCGATGGTGATTTCCCTGAGCCGGAGTCTCTTGCCCGAGATCTCAACGTGGCGCATGCGCAGACGCTAACGTCTCGGAGCGCCTACGGCTAGAGATCTTTCCGGTAAGCGGACATACCATCATTTTAGTGATCTTATACGCATGGCTCCGTGTGTGCCCAGGGCCAGGATTCCTGTGCCACGACTCAGGCGACACGGTCTCGCCCGTGTCCGGAATCGGACACGGGCCGGCTCCCGTGCGGTCGGCCTCGCGTGGGGGTCCGCTTCACTTCGCGGGGAGCGACGCCGTCTTCGACGGACATGTCGATCATCCTTTTTCGCGGGGAGGGCACCGGAGGGCGGTGGCCGGGGATGGCCGTCCCCTGCCACCGGCCCGCCCGGCTTCCCCTCGTGGCGGGCTCTGGTGGTTCTGACGTACTCCGATAGGCCTGTATGGGGTTACAACGAGCCGGCGGGTCGGCGAGTTCGGTGAATCGCGGCGAATTCACCGGGTGGTTCTCCTGCTTCGGAGAAGGTCGCGGCCACCGGAGAGGGGCGGTGGCCGCGAGAGGGCTCAGGCGTCCCGGGAAGCGGTCCCCGTGCGCGTTCCCGGAACGCCGTCGCCGGTGGCGCCGGAATCCCCGCCCTGGGCTCCGCCGAGGTCGGGGGTTCCGGGGAGGTCGGTGTGGGTCCCGGGCGCGATGGCGAGGCCCACGGCGGTGACGGCGAGCGCGGCGACCACGTAGAGCGAGATGGCGAGGGTGCCGCCGAACCGGTCGAAAAGCGACAACGCGATGATCGGGGCGAGGGCGCCCCCGAAGACCCCGGCGACCTGGTAACCCATGGACGCGCCGCTGTAGCGCAGGCGGGTGCTGAACAGCTCGGCGATGAAGGCCGCCTGCGGCCCGTACATCGCCGCGTGGCAGGCGAGGGCGACGACGGAGGCCAGCACGATCAGCGGGAAGGACCTGGTGTCGAGCAGGGGGAAGAAGGCGAACACCCAGATCGCGGCCCCGATCACGCCCGCCAAGTAGACCGGGCGGCGGCCGACCCGATCGGAGAGCGCGCCGAACAGCGGGATCAGGAAGAGCTGGAAGGCGGAGCCGATCAGCACCGCGTTCAGCGCGACCCCGCGTTCGAGTGCGAGGGGACCGGTGACGTAGGCCAGGACATAGGTCACGAAGATGTAGAAGGCGACGTCCACGCCGATGCGCGCGAGGCCCGCGGAGATCAGCGCGCGCGGGTGCGTGCGCAGCACCTCGAGCAGCGGCATCCGTGCCTTCGCGCCCGCCCGCTCGACCTGGGCGAACAGCGGGGACTCCACGATCCGCAGGCGGATCCACAGGCCCACGACGACGAGCGCGCCCGACAGCAGGAACGGCACCCGCCATCCCCACGACAGGAACGCCTCCTCGGGAAGCGCCGCGGACATCACCCCGAGCACGCCCGCCGCCAGCAGGTTTCCCGCGGGTACGCCGACCTGCGGCCAGCTCGCGTTGAACCCGCGACGGCGGGAGTCGCCGTGCTCGATGGACATCAGGACGGCTCCGCCCCACTCGCCGCCCAGGCCGAGCCCCTGCAGGAAGCGCAGGGTGACGAGCAGCAGCGGGGCGGCCACGCCGATGGTGGCGTAGCCGGGCAGCAGGCCGATCAGGAAGGTGGCGACGCCCATCAGCAGCAGGGTGACCACCAGTACGTTCTTGCGGCCGGCCCGGTCGCCGAAGTGGCCGAACACGATGCCGCCGAGCGGCCGCGCGACGAACCCGATCGCGTAGGTGAGGAACGCGAGCAGCGTGCCGGTGAGCGGCTCGAAGGTGGGGAAGAAGAGCCTGTTGAAGACCAAAGCCGCGGCCGAACCGTAGAGGAAGAAGTCGTACCACTCCAGGGAGGTGCCGACCAGCCCGGCCACGATGACCCGTCTGGTCTGGGAGCTTGCCATCGCATGTGCTCCTTAGCTTCTCGTCGGGGGAGGTCCCGTGAGTTCGCTTCGTGTTGCGGTCCCCATCAACATAAGAATCGTTCAACAATTCGACAATAGGTTTGTTTGATGATTTCTTGGGGGCGTGGAAAACGTCACCGCAGCGCTACAACGCGATCGCGGTCGTCTCGGGCGCAGCAGTGCGGCGGAGGTGGTCGCCGACATCCTCCGTGACCGGATCGCCGAAGGACTCTTCGTCCCAGGTCAGCGCCTGTCCGAGGAGAGCATCGGCGCGGCGCTCGAAGTCTCGCGCAACACCCTGCGCGAGGCGTTCCGGCTGCTCGGTCACGAGCGCCTGCTGGAGCATCGGCTCAACCGGGGTGTGTTCGTGCGCGTGCTGTCGGCGGAGGACGTCGCCGACCTCTACCGGATGCGCAGGGTGATCGAGGGCGCCGCCGTGCGAAACAGCGCGCACGCCACCCGGGAGACTCTCGCCGTCATCAGGGAGGCCGTCGCCGAGGCGTCCCGTGCCGCCGGCGAGGGGCGCTGGCAGGACGTCGGGACGGCCAACATCCGCTTCCACCAGAACCTCGCCGCCCTGAACGGCAGCCCGCGCCTGGACGAGGTGATGCGTCAGCTGCTGGCCGAGCTCCGCCTGGTCTTCCACGTCATGAAGAACCCCCGCGCCTTCCACGAGCCTTTCGTGGTCCGCAACATGGAGCTGGTGGAGCTCATGGAGGCCGGACGGGTGGCCGAGGCCGAGCAGGCACTGGAGGCCTACCTGGACGACGCCGAGAAACTACTGATAAAGGCATATATCCCCTAGCCGTAAATGGGGTGTAATGCGGCACAATGGGCGGATGCTTCCTCCGAATCCGCGTGTGATCGTGCTCATCGGCCCCGGTGTGGTCGCGGACCTCCGCCTGCTCACCGAGGTGGCCGATCGGGAGTTCGCGGCGCTCGGTGTCGGCGGTACGGTGTCGGCGACCCCGGACGTGCCCGGCTTCCGGGCGGCGCTGGAGTCGCGGGACGTCCTGGTGGTCCTGCCGGGCCCGGATCCGGAGGCCCGCCGCCTGGCTTCCGAGCGTCCCGACGCGGTCTGGCTCGACCTGACGATGAGGCCCCACCCGGCGAAGGCCGACGCGCCCCTTCCGGCGGCCGAGGCGGGCACCGGGACCGCGGACGGCGCGGTCTCCACGGGCGGCACGGGGGCCGCCGGTGGCGCGGCCACCGGAGCCACCCGGGCCGTGTCGGGCACCCACATGCACGGGCGAGGGATCTGGGGACTGACCTGGGCGATCAGGCACGCCGTCCATCGCCTGCGCCGGCCCGCGCGCAGGATCGCCTACGGCGACCACCCCGACCAGTGGTCGGAGGTGCGCTCCCCGTACGGAGGCGACGGGCAGGCCCTCGCGGCGCCGGGGGAGAGCGGCGAACAGGTGCCTACCGCGGTGCTGCTGCACGGTGGTTTCTGGCGTTCGGTCTGGGGTGCTGACCTGATGGACGCGCTCGCCGTCGACCTCGCCGAGCGCGGGTTCGTCGCCTGGAACCTCGAATACCGCCGCCCCGACCTGCACGGCTGGGACGCGACCACCGAGGACGTCGCCCGGGGCGTCGCCCTCGCGGCGGAGAACGCGAACGGCCCGCTCGTGGTGATCGGCCACTCGGCGGGCGGACAGCTCGCGCTGCGCGCCGCCGCCGACGACCACCGGATCACCCTGGCCGTCTCCCTGGCGGGGGTGCTCGACCTGGCCGAGGGGGATCGCAGGCACACGGGCACCGGCGCGGTCGCCGCCGCGCTCGGCGGATCCCTCGCCGAGGTGCCCGACGTCTACCGGAGTTCGGGGCCGCTGGAACGGCTTCCGGTGGGAGTGCCCCAGCTCATCGTGCAGGGCGGCGGGGACGACCTGGACCTGGTGGACTTCAGCCGCCGCTACGCGCGAGCCGCCCAGGCGGCGGGCGATCAAGTGACATATCTCGAAATGTCGGGCGATCATTTTGACGTCATCGACCCCGCCTCACCGATCTGGCGGGCCACCGCCGGGGCGGTCGCCGAGCACAGCACCCCCTCCTGACGCGCCTTCGCCGGTCGAAGGACTCCTGAAAGGTCCCCCCGGCAGCCCGGCAGGAAGCCCGGCAGCCCGGCAGGAAGAAGGTCGGCGCCGACCGGCGAAGGTTCACCGAGCCGAGTCGCCCGACCAGGCGGAACCACCCGCTGTCCATCCCGCCAGAGGCCCCCCCAGGGGCCCGTCGGCGGCCCGTCAGAGCGAGGAGAGCGGGCGCCAGGGGACCGGGCTGGACAGCACCATCATGCTCGACGGGTGGCCGTAGGGGGCGAGCCGGTCGATCATCTCCTCGAAGGCCGTCATCGAGGAGGCGGCCACCCGCAGCAGGCAGCAGGCGTCACCGGTCACCCGGTGCACCTCCAGGATCTCCGGCCAGGCGAGCGCCTGATCGTCGCGGAGCACGCAGCGGGGCCCGTAGCACGACATCCTGATCAGCGCGGCCACCCCGCGCCCGGCCAGCGCCGCGTCCACCCGGGCGTGGTAGCCGGTGATCACCCCGGTCTCCTCCAGCCGCCGCACCCGCTCCGCCACCGCCGGAGCGGACAGGTGCACCCGGCGCGAGAGCTCGCTGTACGACAGGCGCGCGTCGTCCTGCAACTCGGCCAGCAGCGCCCAATCCATCGCGTCCACGGTCACGCTCCGTCACGTCGTAACTTGATCTGCCCGATGCCTTACGTTCCGAAGGCTCAGTCCAATAATCACCTTTCTTCCATTATTTCCGTACAGACCGATACAGACCACCATGGAGGTATCAGGCGGAGGAGGAGTGATGACCGGCATCAAGCAGCTCACAGAGCAGGACCGTAAGGCGCGCGCCGAGGCCAACGAAGGGCTGCCGACGCTGGGCTTCGAAGAGGGCACGCCCTACGACGACTACGTGGGCACCGCCGCCCTGCGCGGCATCCAGCGCACTCTCACCGACGTTCCGGAGGAACTGCCGTTCCTGGTCACCACCCAGGTGATGGAACTCTATTTCGGACTGCTCCGCACCGAGTGGCACCTCGCCCAGCGGCAGCTCGACGAGGACGACGCCGACGCCGCGATCTCGACGATCAAGCGCACCGTACGGCACTTCGAGGCGCTCAACGCCGCCTGGGCCGCGCTGAGCTGGCTGACCCCCGCGCAGTTCAACTCCTTCCGCGACGCGCTCGGCGAGGGGTCCGGCTTCCAGTCGGCCCTCTACCGCCACGTGGAGTTCCTGCTCGGCAACAAGTCCGAGGCGCTCATCCGGCCGCACCGCCGCAACCCCGAGGCGTACGAGGAGCTCGTGGAGGCCCTGCACCGGCCGAGCCTCTACGACTCGGTCCTCGCCTTCCTCGCCCGTGCGGGCCACGCCGTCCCCCGTGCGGTGCTCGATCGCGACCTCGCCACCGAGCACGAGCCCGTCCCCGAGGTCGAGGCGGTCTGGGTCGAGGTGTACGGCGGTCCGCTCGCCCCGCTGGCCGAGGCGCTGACCGACCTGGCCGAGCAGTTCTCCGAGTGGCGTTACCGGCACCTGATGGCGGTGCGCCGCTCGATGGGCGCCAAGCCGGGCTCCGGCGGGTCGAGCGGCCTGAGCTGGCTGGAGCGGAGCATGCGACGGGAGATCTTCCCCGAACTCTGGACGGCCAGAACCCTGATGTGAGGCGCTTCCCGGCGCCTCACCCCGGGGTCCTCCGGATTCTCCGACGCCCGCGGCCCGCGCGGCGCACCTCCCACCGAGGAGGAGGTCAGCCGACCTGGCAGGCAGGGCACCAGAAGAGGTTGCGCCCGGCGAGCACCCTCGTGCGGACCTCGGTGCCGCACAGGAAACAGGGCATGCCGGAGCGCCGGTAGACGTAGACCTCGCCGCCGTGGCCGTCGACGCGGGGCGGGCGGCCCATCGCCTGCGGCGTGTGCTCGGGCCTGACCGTGTCGATGTGGCCCACCCGGACGCCGTCGGCCATCAGAAGCACCAGATCCGCCCAGATCGCCTCCCACCGGTCGTGGGTGAGGTCGCGGCCGGGCCGTGACGGGTCGACCCCCTGGCGGAACAGCGCCTCGGCGCGGTAGATGTTGCCCACCCCCGCGACGACCGACTGGTCCATCAGCAGGACCCCGACGGAGACGCGGCTGCGGCTGATCCGCCGCCAGGCGATCTCCGGGTCGGCGTCCGCGCGCAGCGGGTCCGGCCCGAGCCTGGCGTGCAGCGCGGCCTTTCCCTCGGGGTCGAGCAGCTCGCAGGTGTTGGGGCCGCGCAGGTCGGCGTACTCGCCCGTGTTGCTCAGGCGCAGGCGCACCATCCCCGTCGGGGCGGGCACGGGGACCGGGCCGAAGGCGTACTTGCCGTAGATGCCCAGGTGGACGTGGAGCCACCGCTCGTCGTCGAAACCCAGCAGCAGGTGCTTGCCGTGGGCGTCGGCCTCGGTGAGCACCCGCCCGTCGATCCGCAGGGCTCCGGCGGCGAACCGTCCCTGGGGGCTCTCCGCGTGCACGGCCCGCCCCCCGAACGCCCGCCGGTGCTCTCGGGCGAGGCGATGAATGGTGTGTCCTTCAGGCATGATTGTGAGAATCATACGATCCGCGCGGCGATGCTCAGGGCACCGCGGACGCCCGCTCCCGCCGACGCCGGGAACGGCGCCGGGCCAGGGCGTGGGCCGACGCGGCGAGCAGGGCCCCGGCCGCGTACGCCACGAGGTCGGCCGCGCCGAACGTGCTGCCGAGCACCAGCCTGGCCACGACGCTCACCTCGGAGAGCGCGGCGGGAACGGGCGTCAGCTGGGCCAGCTCGACCGCCCAGCTGAACGCCAGCGCGCCGATCGCGGCCCGCACCGGCGTGATCCGGGGCCACACCAGCACCACCAGCGCGTGGACGAGCACGGTGTAGAGGGCGTCGCCCGCGTACTTGCCGAACCAGCCGCCGGTGACCGCGCGGACGGTGAGCCCGGCCGCGACGGTCGCCACGGCGGCGAACGCGGCGAGCAGGCGCGTGCGGGAGGAGGGATCTTCCATCAGGGCCATCGAGTCGTCCGATGTACGAAGTTCAGGGGAGGGTGGGCAGGGGGCGGCCGTGCAGCCAGCCGGCGAACAGGTCGTCCAGCGGCCGCGTCGTGCGGCGCGCGGCGAGCGCGGTGAAGGCGTCGGTGGTGACGGTCCCGTGGCGGTGCCCGGCCGTCCACTCCCTGAGCAGCGCGAAGAAGGAGTCGTCGCCGACGGTGCGCCGGAGCGCGTGCAGGGTGAGGGCGCCGCGTTTGTAGACGCGGTCGTCGAACAGCCGCCGGGGACCCGGGTCGGCCAGCGTGAAGTCCTGCGGGAGCGCGGAGAGGCGGCGGTGCCAGCGGTGCGCGTGGTCGTCGGACGACAGGCCGCCGGAACTCTCCGACCAGATCCACTCCGCGTACGAGGCGAACCCCTCGTGCAGCCAGATGCCGCTCCAGTCGGCCACCGTGAGGCTGTTGCCGAACCACTGGTGGGCCAGTTCGTGCGCCACCAGCCGCTCCTCGCTTCGTCTGCCGTCCACGTGGTTCACCCCGAAGATCGACATGCCCTGCGCCTCGACCGGGATCTCCAGCTCGTCGTCCACGACCACCACGGTGTAGGAGCCGAACGGGTAGGGGCCGAACCGCTCGCTGAAGACCTCCATCATCCGCTCCTGGCGCCCGAAGTCGTGGCGCACCCGCGTGGCGTATCCGGCGGGGAAGACCAGCCGCGTCCCCGGACCGGCCTCGGCCTGCTGGTAGCGGCCGATCTGCACGCTCGCCAGGTAGGAGGACATCGGCTCGGCCTGCTCGTACACCCACGTGGTCGTCGAGGCCGCCCGGCGTTTGGAGACGAGCTCGCCGTTGGCGACCACCTGGTACACCGAGGCGGTGGTGACCGAGATCCGGTAGGTGGCCTTGTCGTCCGGCCGGTCGTTGCACGGGAACCACGAGGGCGCCCCGATCGGCTGGCCGGCCACGATGACGCCGTCGGTGAGCTGCTCCCAGCCGAGCCCGCCCCAGTGGCTGCTCACAGGGCGGGGGGTGCCCGCGTAGCGGATCTCGACGGTGAACCGGCCGGGGCGCAGCCCGGCGGGCGACAGGTGGAGCTTGCCGCCGCGGTGGGTGAAACGCGCCGGCGCGCCGTCGACCAGCACACCGCTCACCCGCAGGGCACCGAGGTCGAAGGCGACCCGGGTGAGCGGCCGCAGCGCCACCGCGGAGATCCTGGCCACCCCGCCCAGGCGGTTGGTGCCCACCCGGTAGTCGAGGGTGAGGTCGTAGTGCTCCACCCGGTAGCCGTCGTCGCCGTGCATGGGGAAGTACAGCTGGAGGGTGGAGGTCGTGCTCAAAGCCACACCGGCTTCCTCTGTTCGCGCGCTATCCTCGCCGGGCCCAGGCCGCGATCGGGTTGCCGAACCAGCGGGTCCCGGCGGGCACGGACTCGCCGCGCATCACCAGGGACGCCGGTCCGACCGTGGTGTTCTCCCCGATCGTCGCCGCGGGCAGGACCACCCCGTGGGGGCCGAGTGTGGATCCGTCCCGCATGACGACAGTATCGATGCTCATCACGCGGTCGTGGAACAGGTGTGTCTGCAACACGCATCCCCGGTTCACCGACACCCCGTCACCCAGGCTGACCAGGTCGACCTCCGGCAGCCAGTAGGTCTCGCACCACACGCCCCTGCCCACCCGCGCCCCCAGGGAGCGCAGCCACAGGTTCAGCGGCGCCGTCCCCAGCCAGTGCTGGGCGAACCAGGGCGCGGCGAGCACCTCCACGAAGGTGTCGGCCAGCTCGTTGCGCCACACGAACGAGCTCCACAGCGGCCGGTCGCCCACCGCGATCCTGCCCACCAGGACCCACTTGGCCACGGTCGCCGTCGCCGCGGCGAGCACCCCGCCGCCCAGCACCGCCACGCCCGACAGGGCCGCCGCCACCGCGAAGCCGTACGCCCCGGCCAGCCACTCCACGGTCGCCGCGACGAGCACGGCCACGGCGACCGTGCACATCAGCGGCACCACGCGGCACACCTCGACCGCGGCGCGGGCGAACCTCAGCCTCGGCGGTGGGTCGTAGGTGCGGCTCCGATCGCTCTCCTCGGCGGACCTGCGCAGCTCCACCGGGGGCATCCCCAGGTACGACGAGCCAGCCTTGGCCTTCTTCGGCGCCGCGGACAGCACCGCGACCAGCCCGTCCTTGGGCACCTTGCGCCCCGGCGCGGTCATCCCCGAGTTGCCGAGGAACGCGCGCTTGCCGATCCGCACGTGGCCGACTCGCAGCCGCCCGCCCTCCAGCTCGTACGGCGCGACCATCGTGTCGTCGGCGAGGAAGGCGCCGTCGCCGACCGAGGTCATCGACGGCAGCGCCAGCACGGTCGACAGCTCCACGTCACGGCCGACCTTCATGCCCAGGGCACGTAGCCAGGCGGGGGTGACCATGCTCGCGTACAGCGGGAACAGCCAGACCCGCGCCATCGACATGAGCAGGCCCGTCGCCCACGCCTGCCAGGCCTGGCGGCTGTGCACCGGGTGCTGCCCGGCGTGCAGGCCGAGCGAGAGCAGCCGCACCGACGCCACGGTGAGCAGGGCGAGGGTGGCCGCCGAGGCGAGGGTGGCGAGCGGCACCCCGTACAGGACGGAGGCGAGGGAGGGTGCGCCGTCGCGCAGCAGGACGGCGAGGCCCGGCAGCGCGGCGATCACCGGGAAGAGGCTCAGGACCAGCGCGGACAGCCCGTACGCCGTCGCCCAGGGCCATGAGCGCGGGGGGCGGTCGACGGCCGCGGGACGGGCCTTGCCCGTCCGGCTCGCGGGCACGCCCGCCCAGCGCTCCCCGGAGGGCACCGAGCCCGCCACCGCCGAACCGGGCGCCACCTGGGCGTTCTTGCCGATCTTCGTGCCGGGGAACAGGGTGGTGCGGGCGCCGACCGTGGCGGAGGCGCCGATCTTGATCTCGCCGACGCGCACCTGGTCGCCGTCGATCCAGTAGCCGTTCAGGTCGACCTCGGGTTCGACGGCCGCGTACCTGCCCAGTTTGAGCATTCCGGTGATCGGCGGCATCGAGTGCAGGTCCACGTCGTCGCCGACCTGGGCGCCGAGCGCCCGCGCGTAGTGGGTGAGCCACGGGGCGGTGGAGACCTCGCCCACGCCGAGCCGCTCGGAGAGCCGATCGGCGAACCACAGCCGCAGGTGCGTGCCGCCGCCCCTGGGGTACGTGCCGGGCTCAAGACCTCGTAGCAGCAGCCTGGCGCCGCCCGCGGCGAGCGCGATCCGCCCGGCGGGGCTGACGAACAGCAGCGCGCCGGCGAGCACCCACCACCACGAGACGGCGGGAGCCCAGGGAGATCCGGCCAGGTTGTTCAGCGCGGCGAGCGCCACCACCCAGCGCAGCGCGCCGACGCTGAGCAGCGGCACGGTGAGCGCCGCCTGCGCGATCGCGGCGCGGCGCGGCATCGGCGTGACGATCCGGTCGGTGGTCACGATCTCCGGCGCGTCGAGCGCCGACAGGTGCCTGCCGAGCCCGGCCAGCGTTGGGTGGTCGTAGACGTCGCCGACGGTGACCGCCGGGTAGCGGGTCCGCAGCGTCGAGACCAGCCGCGCAGCCGCGAGGCTGGTGCCGCCCTCGGCGAAGAAGTCGCCCTCGACGCCGCCCAGGATGTCCGTCCAGCACTCGGTCACCCACGGGTCGACGTCCGGCACCCCGGCGTCCGGTGTCTCCGGCGTTCCCGGTCTGCCGGGCAGCGGCCAGGGCAGCGCGTCCCTGTCGATCTTCCCGGAGGTGCGGGTCGGGAGCTCGTCCACGAGGGCGATCCTGGGGACGAGCGCGGCGGGCAGGGAGTGGCGGAGGCGGTCTCTGGCGTCTTGCTGGTCGAACTCCTCACCGGGCACGACGTAGCCGACGAGCAACTGGTGTCCGCCGCCGGTCGTGCGGACCGCCGAGGCCGCCCCGGCGACCCCGGGCAGCGCCTGCAGCGCCGCGTCCACCTCGCCCAGCTCGATCCTGCGCCCGCCGAGCTTGATCTGCTCGTCGGCCCGCCCGACGAAGACGAGCCCTTCCGGCTCCGCCCTCACCAGGTCGCCGCTGCGATAGGCGCGCTCCCAGCCGAGCGAGGTGAGCGGCGCGTACTTCTCCGCGTCCTTGACCGGATCCAGGTATCTGGCGAGCCCGACCCCGCCGATGACCAGCTCGCCGGTCTCTCCCATCGCCACCGGCTCGCCGTCCTTGCCGACGACGGCGAGGTCCCAGCCCGTCAGCGGCAACCCGATCCGCACCGGGCCCTCGCCGGTGAGCGGCGCCGCGCACGCCACCACCGTCGCCTCGGTCGGGCCGTAGGTGTTCCACACCTCGCGGCCCGGCACGGCCAGCCGCTCGGCCAGCTCCGGGGGACACGCCTCGCCGCCGAAGATCAGCAGTCGTACGTCGTCGAGCGTCTCGACGGGCCAGAGCGCCGCCAGCGTCGGTACGGTCGACACCACCGTGATGCCCATGTCCAGCAGCCACGGCCCCAGGTCCATGCCGGTGCGCACCAGCGCGCGCGGCGCCGCCACCAGGCAGCCGCCGTGACGCCAGGCGAGCCACATCTCCTCGCAGGAGGCGTCGAACGCCACCGACAGCCCCGCCAGCACCCGGTCACCGGGGCCGATCGGCTCTTTCGCGAGGAACAGCCGCGCCTCGGCGTCCACGAACGCCGCGGCGCTGCGGTGGGTCACCGCCACCCCCTTGGGCCTGCCGGTGGAGCCGGAGGTGAAGATGATCCACGCGTCGTCCTCGGGGCCGGGGCGCTCGCCGACCCGCTTTCGCTCCTTGCCCGCTCTCCCGTCCGTCGCGTCCGCACCGCGCCTGCTGTACGGACCCCCGCCGTGCAACTCGGCCGCGTAGTCGAGTTCGGAGCCGCCGGTGCGCCGGGGCTCGGGCGTGAGGTGTTCGGGGCCGTGAGGGTGGTGAATCTCACATCCGGCACCCTGCTCGTCGGAGGGTTCACCGGGGTGCCTGTCGCGGCCGGCCGGGTGCGCCGCGCCGTCACCGGAGGAGGGGGCGCCCAGGTGCTCGTACGGGTCGCCGTAGGGGGAGATCTTCCCGCCGTCGCCGATGACGGCGCGGACATTCGCCTCGCCGAAGACCAGGTCGGCCCGCTCGTCGGGGTCGTCGGCGTCCACCGGCACATAGGCGGCCCCGGCGGTGAGCACGGCGACGATCGCGACGTACAGGCCGACGGTGCCCGAGGGGATCCGCACCCCGACCCGGTCCCCGCGCCCGATCCCGGCCGCCCGCAGCTCCAGGGCCATCCGGTTCGCCTCGGCCCGCAGCCCGGTGTAGTCGAGACGGGTCTTGCCGTCGTCCAGGGCGAGCGCGTGGGGGTGCCGTCGCGTGGTCTGGTCGAGGATGTCCAGCAACGTCCTGACCTGCGGCGCGGCCCCTCCGGGCAGGAGCGCTCGCGACGGCACACCGGTGCCGGCCGGTAACGGAATCACTGTCTTCCCCCATGTGTACGCCCCCTGTGGGCCCGGGACAGCCTACGTGCACGGGGTTAACGCATTTCCTCCGTGAGGCCGTACCTCACATGAACCTTCCCTTTCGGGCATATTTCACCCAGATGGCAGTGGGGGCCTACCGGGCGTTGACGTCCCTTTCGGTGCGATCTTAAACTCAACGCATAGTGAATTAGCTGCCGTACGGCGAGGCCGGGACGTCTGCGGCGGCCACGGCACGGGAGCGTGACGCCATGCGCAGGACATCCGCCGCGGTCGGGACCACGATCTTCTTCGCCTTGGCGCCGGGAACCGTCGCGGGGTTCCTGCCCTGGTGGATCACCCGCTGGGAGGAGGGGGACCTCCTGCGCGCGGCGCCGCTCTGGGGTGCGGTGCCGCTGCGCCTGGCGGGCGCGGCACTCGTTCTCGCCGGGACCGCGGTGCTGGTCAGGGCGTTCGTCCGGTTCGTCGTGGAAGGTCTCGGCACCCCCGCCCCGATCGCGCCCACCGAGCACCTGGTCGTCGGCGGGCTGTACGCCCACGTCCGCAATCCGATGTACGTGTCGGTCCTCGCGGTCATCTGCGGGCAGGCGCTGCTCCTGGGCCGCCCCGGCCTGCTGCTGTACGCCGTCGCCGTGGCCGTGCCGGTCGTCGCGTTCGTCCGCTGGTACGAGGAGCCGACCCTGCGCCGCGCGTTCGGCGCCGACTACGAGAGATACCGTGCGGCGGTGCCGGGCTGGTGGCCCCGCTCGCGTGCCTACGAACCCTGATCGATCGCCGTACGGCCGACCCGCGCCGTCACGGGCAGGACGGCAGCCATCCCCTGGCCGCCGCGAGGCACCCGGCCTGGAACCGGCTGCGAGCCCCGAGCCGTTCCATCAGTTCGGCGGTGACGCGCCGCAGGGTGCGCACCGAGACGTCGAGCCTGCGGGCCACCGCCTCGTCGGTCAGCCCCGTCGAGAGCAGGCGGAGCACCTCGCGCTCCTGGTCGCTGAGGCCCTTCTCGTCGCGCCTGCGCTCCTCGCCCAGCGGGCCGGCGGTCCCCCAGGTCTGCTCGAACAGGGCGACCAGGGCGGCGACCACGCCCGCCCCGCGCAGCAGAACCGCGCCGACGCTGCTGTCCGCCGGGTCCGTCGGCAGCAGGGCCGTCCGGCGGTCGAAGATGAGCATGCGAAGCGGGAGCCCGGGGGTGGTGCGGACCTGGCCGCCGTTACCGGTGAGCCAGGTCGCGTATCCGGTGGTCGCCTGGTCGTTGCGGACACTGTCGGGGTAGATGATGCGGATCGCCACACCACGGTCGAGTAGAGCCTCGTCCAGCGGGCGGCTCGCCAGGATGTTCTCCGGGGTCTGGGCGCTCTTGGGTTCGAATCCGAGTAGTTCCTGCCGGCACCCGCCGACCAGCTCCTCGATCCTGCCGCGGATCGTGTCGATGCCGACGAGCGCCTCGGAGTCGCCGTCCGAGCGCGCCGGGTGGTGGTCGCCGTAGGCGGCGATCATCTGGGCGACGGCCGTCCGGCTTCGCTCGATCTCCTGCTGCTTGGCCAGCAGCGCGGCCTCCTCCCTGGCCAGCAGCGCGGAGAGTCCCACCTCCGGGCGGACCAGGCGCAGCACGTCCGGCTCCTCCCAGGAGGGGCGCAGGAGTGACAACTTGGCCAGTTCGTCCAGGGTGGCGCGGATCCGGTGGACCGGCCATCCCAGCTCCAGACTCAGTTCGGTCACCCCGAAGGAGGGGTTCTCCAGAATGGTGCGGTAGACGGTTTCCTCGGCGGACCCGATGCCAAGCAGCATGAGCACGACTCCTCCACGGTTCGAGCATGACCGAGACACGATCCGGTGGGCGGGACCCACGACGATCACAGCCTGAAAAGTAGCCGGGCGCAGTGATGACCGGGTTACGCGATCGCCCCGCCCCCGCCGGGGCGTGCCGGTCCGCCGGGATCGCCCTTCGGGCGCGGGGTGTGGCGGGGCGTCCTCCGAGGGGCCTGCCGGGGCGGTGCGCGGGGTCCGCGGGGACGCCGTGCGGGGCCGCCGGCGCCGGGGCGCGGGAGCCGGAGCGCGCTGGCATGATGCTGCCACGCCATGGACCTGACAGGGGAAACACCTGGTGGATTCGCCACGCGCGAACCACGGTCGATTCATGTATCTCATCAACGCGCGCCTGCGTGCCCCCCAGATCGAAGGCCACCTGGCCCCGGACGGCGGGTGGATGCCCGCGCGTGAGCTCCGCCATCTCCTTCTGGTACTGGCGGAGCCCGCCGACGGGATAGAGCACATCTACAGCGAGCAGCATCCCGCCGGAATCCATCTCGGTCTCTTCATCCGCAGGCCCACCCTCGACGAGGCCGAGAGCGCCGCGGCCCGGCTGTGCCTGCGTGCCCTGCACGGCGTTCCCGAACTCTCCGGGTGGTCGCTGGTGGCCTGCGGCACCGACCTCGACCTCGCGCTCGGGCGTCTTGAGTCCTTCGACGAGGAGGCCTGTCAGCGTCCTGCCATTGCAGCGCGCTGACAGGCTCCAGGGCTTCCGCAACCAACCGCGATCGCCCAAGAATCGAAGTGTCAGAACGAAGCGGGAAATATCCGGAAATGAAATTCGGAGATCGCCCGCGAAACAGAAAAAGGGCGCCGAGAATCGCCGGTCGAAAGGAAAGAAGAACAATGAGCACCACGGTCCGTCGCATCGCCCCCGCACTCGGCGCCCACTCTCTCACCGCCCTTCTCGTCGCCGCGGCCGTGCCCGGGATGAGGGCCGGCCTCGCGGCCACCGCGGCCCGCACCCCGGCGGGCGGCGCCGGCTGGCAGTGAGCCGACCAGGAGAGACCCAGAAAACCATTCGTCACGGGCACCGAGCCCGAGAAGTCGTCCGGGAGGCGACCATCGTGAAGCACCAGGAAGTCGAGTTACTCGCTCTCGGCGCAGGGCCGTCCAACCTCGCCCTCGCCGTGGCCCTCGAAGAGCTCGCTCCGGAACTGGCCACAAGAACGCTGATCATAGAACAGCACGAGAACGTGGTCTGGCATCGGGGAATGCTGCTGCCCTGGGCCCAGAGCCAGGTTTCCTTTCTCAAGGACCTGGTCACGTTGAGAAACCCGCAGAGCAGATTCTCCTTCGTGAACCACCTGCACTCCGTGGGAAGGCTCAGTGAATTCGTCAATCTGGGCAGTTTCACCCCGTACAGGACGGAGATCTCGAACTACCTGCTCTGGGTGGCGGAGTCGCTCGCCCAGGTGCGCATCGAGTACGGCCGGCGCTGCGTGGCGGTCGAGCCGGTCATGGCCGAGGATGGCGGCGTCGAACGGTGGATCGTCCGGCTCGCCGACGGATCGACCATCGGCTGCCGCACCCTGGTGGTCGGCGCGGGCCGTGACGCCCACATCCCCGAGGTGTTCGACGAGCTCCCCCGCGAGCGGATCATCCACAGCACCGAGTACAGCCAGGTGATCGCCGAGATCGACCACGACGCCCCGCACCGGGTCGCGGTCATCGGCGGCGCGCAGAGCGCGGCCGAGATGCTGTGGGCCACTCACCAGAGCATGCCCAACGCCCAGTGCACGATGATCATGCGCTCCATCGGCCTCACCGGCTACGAGAGCAGTAAGTTCACCAACGAGCTCTTCTACGCCTCCTTCGTCGACGAGTTCCATCGGTCGCGTCCCGAGGCACGACGCCAGCTCCTCGGCGAGATGCACCGCACCAACTACGCCGGGCTGTCGCCAGGCCTGCTCGAAAACCTCTACCGGCAGATCTATCTGGAGCGCCTCGCCGGACAGGAGAGGATCCGGATGATCACGATGGCCGAGATCTCCCGGGCCAGGATCGAGGGCGACGAGATCGTCCTCACCCTCCGGGACAGGAAGAGCGGCGACCACGACGAGCTGACCTGCGACGTCCTGCTGCTCGGCACCGGCTTCGACCGCCGGATGCCCACGCTGATCCGCGACCTCGCCACCAAGGCCGGCCTCGGCGAGATCGGTGTCGATCGCTTCTACAAGCTGTCCCTGCCCACCGGCTCGGGCGCCGCCTGCTACCTGCAGGGCGTGAACGAGGACACGCACGGCATCGCCGACTCCCTGCTCAGCACGCTGGCCAACCGGGCGGAGGAGATCGTCTACGACATCCAGGGCAACAACGCCGCCGCCGAGCTCCTCACGCCGTTCGCCCTCCCGATCGCCTCCTGACCCCTGCCGAGCCTCTCGGAAACCTTCGAGGAGAACCCCCGTGGACCTCCGTACCTTTGACCCCGCCCACCTGCGCCAGGACAACGGGCTGCTCGCCAAGCGGCTGCTGCCCTGGGAGACGCTGAACGCCCCCTTCGAAGGCGCCTGGTGCGTCATCGAACCGGGAACCGCCTCGACCCGGCACGCCCACCACGAATACGAGATCTTCATCGCCGTCTCCGGCGAGGCCGTTCTGGAGAGCGAGGGCGAGAGCAGCCCCTTCTCCGCCGGAGACGTCGTCTACTTCCCGCCCGGCACCGACCACCGGGTCGTCAACGACGGCACCGCCAGCTTCGAGATGTACGGCATCTGGTGGGACCACGACATGACCCGCACGTTCGAGAACCGCCACCAGGAGGAGAGATGACGGAGACGATCGTCATCGCCGCGACGCCGACGCCGAACGGTGACCTGCACGTCGGTCACATGGCGGGTCCCTACGTCGCCGGAGACGTCTACGCCCGCTACCTGCGGGCCGAAGGCCGCGGAGTCAACTACAACACCTGCACCGACGACAGCCAGTCGTACATGATCTCGACCGCCCACAAGCACGGCACCACGCCCGCCGAGCTGTGCGCGACGTCCACCGCCCGCATCCAGCGGTCGGTCGAGGCGATGGGCATCTCGCTGGCCCCGATGCCGCCCATCGACGACGTCTACCGGCGTACCGTGCTCGACTTCGTCACCGCCCTGCACGAGCAGGGCCGGTTCGAGACGCGGACCGTGCGAATGCCGTACGCGGAGAACGCGGGAACCTACCTGTTCGACGGGCTGGTCAAGGGCGAGTGCCCGGCCTGCCTGACCGAGAGCTGCGGCGGGTCGTGCGAGGGCTGCGGCCACCCCAACCACTTCGACGACCTGGGCGACCCGCGCTCGGTCCTCGACCCCGCCGACCCGGTGACCTCGCGCGAGGTCACCGTCCTGGTCCTGCCCATCGAGAACTACCGGGAGGAGCTCACCGCCTACTACGCCGCCCGCGAGAGCACCTGGAGGGGACACAGCAAGCAGCTCATCCGCGAGATCCTGGCCAGGCCGCTCCCCGAGATCCCGATCACGGTGCCCTCGCCGGGCTGGGGGATCGACGCCCCCTTCGCCGAGACGCCCGGCCAGATCCTCTACCCGTGGGTCGAGGCGATGCCCGCCTCGATCTACAGCACCTGGAAGGCGGCCGGCGAGCCGGCGGGCCCCGTCGACCAGGCATGGCTCGCCGAGAGCGGCAACAGCCTCGTCTACTTCCACGGATTCGACAACGTCTACTTCTGGGGCATGGTCGACCTGGTCATGCTGCTCGCCCACGGCGACCGCTACATCACCCCCGACACCAACATCTGCAACGAGTTCTATGAGCTGGAGAACGAGAAGTTCTCCACCAGCCGCAACCACCTCATCCGCGGCGCCGACCTGGTCGCCGAGGTGCCGCGCGACCTCGTCCGGTTCTATCTCGCCCTGACCTGCCCCGAGGACCAGCGGGCCAACTTCACCAGGGAGGGGCTCGACAAGGTCACCTCCCGCAGGTTGCGCGAGCCGTGGAACGCGCTCGCCGACCGCCTCGACGCCCTCGTCACCGACCCGGGGGAGGAGCTGAAGGTCACCGACGCCGGACGCCGCCGGGCCGCGGTGGTCGTCGAGAGGTTCCGGCTCTGCTACGACCTCACCTCGTTCAGCCTCACCCGGGCGGCGGACAACATCGTCACCCAGCTCTCGAGGCTGCTGACCGCCGAGCGCGACGAGCCCGGCGACCTCCTGATGGAGGTGCGCGCCTTCCTCTCCTGCGCCGCCCCCGTCCTCATCGACGTCGCGGCCGAGGCCGAGGCGGCCGGTGTCGAGCTCACCCTCGACACCTCCGCGGAGACGATCGACGCCTTCACGCTACCGCGACTGCCCGGGAGCCCCCGATGAAACTCCTCGCCATGGAAGCCCGTCAGAACGCCACCTACTACCACTCCCGCTACCAGCAGGTTCAGGACTACGGCGCCGAACTCTACGTCCTCAACGGCATCGGCACCCCGGACTTCTGGCCGGAGGACCGCTACCGCGTCGTGGGCTCCCAGAACATCGACGACCTCATCACCGAGGCCAAGGAGTGGCACGAGCAGGAGCGCTTCGACGGGATCATCACCTTCTCGGAGTCGGCCGTGACCACGGTCGCGGCCGTCGCCGAGGCGCTCGGACTGCCGGGCGTGGGCGTCGAGGCGGCCAGGACCAGCCGCAACAAGCTGCTGATGCGCGAGGCGCACCGCAAATACGACGCTCCGCACCCCGGCTTCCGCTTCGTCACCGACCTGGAGGCCGCGCTCGGCGCGGCCGGCGACTTCGGCTACCCGGTCATCCTCAAGCCCACCCTGGGTGCCGCGAGCAACTTCGTGTTCAAGGTCGACGACGCCGAGGAGATGGCGGAGCTGTTCCCGCAGGCGCTGGAGGGCATCGAGGGGATGTCGTGGTTCGAGATGGAGGCGCACGGCCTCGATCTCGGCCCGCACGGCCTGCTCGTCGAGGCGTTCCTCGACGGCGACGAGTTCCTCATCGAGGCGGTGGCCTGGGACGGCGAGGTCTACCTCGGCTCCATCGTGGACCGCATCACCGTCGAGGGAGGCACCTTCGACGACGACGTGCACCACGGGCCGACCGCCCTCACCCCCGAGCAGGTGAACGCGGTCCACCGCGTGGTCAGGGCCGGCGCTCACTCCCAGGGGCTGCGCCGCAGCGTGCTGCACGCCGAGGTGCGCTTCCACCAGGGCGAGCCGTACCTGCTGGAGATCGCGATCAGGCCCGGTGGCGGCGGGCTGGACCTCATCGCCGGGATCACCGCCGCGCACAACCCGATCCGCGCCGTGATGGACGTGGCCCGCGGTGCCGCGCCGAGGGTGCGCCACTACCGGCCGACCGGTGTCCACATCACCGCGATGTGCCTGATGTGCGACGCCGGCAAGATCGCCGCGATCGACGTGCCGGAGGAGGTCTCCGAGTCCGAGCGGGTCTTCTTCCTCAAGATCACCGCCAAGCCCGGGGACGTCGTCCGGCGCCCGCCGGAGGGCAACAGCATCCTCGGCTTCCTGGGCACCACCGGCACCTCCCTGGAGGACGCCAGGGAGACGATGCTCGACTACGCCTCCAAGATCAACGTCACGTTCGTCCAGGACGGAGAAGCGTCATGACACAGCTGGCCGAGGAGGCGCCGCAGCGGACCCTGAGGGTCGCCCGCACCCGCCGCTACCTGATGTGCCCTCCCACCCACTTCGACGTCGTCTACTCCATCAACCCCTGGATGAACCCCGGCAAACCGGTCGACGGCGCGCTGGCGAGGCTCCAGTGGGACGGCCTGCTGCGCGCCTTCCGCGCCCTGGGACACCAGGTGGAGTTCATCGAACCGCTGCCCGGCAACCCCGACATGGTCTTCGCCGCCAACGGCGCGACGGTCATCGACGGCAAGGTGCTGTCGGCCAGGTTCCGTCACGAGGAGCGGGCCGCCGAAGGCCCCGCCTACCTGGAGTGGTTCCGCGCCCGCGGCTACCAGACCCGCGAGGCCGTCTTCGTCAACGAGGGCGAGGGCGACTACCTGCACGCGGGACGGTACCTGCTGGCCGGCACCGGCTTTCGCACCGACATCCGCTCGCACCGCGAGGCGGAGAGGTTCTTCGGGATGCCCGTGGCGGGGCTGAGACTGGTCGACCCGCGCTTCTACCACCTCGACACCGCGCTCGCGGTGCTCGACCGCGACCAGATCATGTACTACCCGGGGGCCTTCTCCAGGGAGAGCCAGGGCGTGCTGCGCGTCCTGTACCCCGACGCGATCATCGCCAACGAGGCCGACGCCGAGGTGTTCGGGCTGAACGCCGTCTCCGACGGCCGCCACGTCCTGCTGCCGCCCGCGGCCACCCACCTGATGGGCGAGCTGCGCGAGCGCGGCTACGAGCCCATCGGCGTCGAGCTCTCCGAGCTGCTGAAGTCCGGGGGCAGCGCCAAGTGCTGCACCCTCGAACTCCGGGCGGCCCGCTCATGATCGACTACAACGGACGCCGCTTCACCACCGGCGGCGTCCCGGCGGGGGAGGAGCACCCGATCGCCCTGTACCGCCAGGACGGCGACCTGCTGTGGGGCGAGTTCTCCGGCGGCCACGCCCGCCGGGGGACCCTCACCGGGCTTTGCGCCCCCGACGGCACCCTCGACTTCGCCTACACCATGGTCCTCGACACCGGCGCCGTCGTGTCGGGCCACTGCCGCAGCACCCCCGAACTCCTCCCGGACGGCCGCGTCCTGCTCCACGAGACGTGGGAGCGCTACGGAGCCCACGCGAGCAGCGGTGTGTCGCTGCTCGAAGAGATCGACCCCGAGACCTTCGCCCTGCCCCACCAGAGGACTGAGAGCTGATCATGACCCTGAACACCATCGCCCGTCCGAACGTGGAGCGGCCCGTCAAGGGCGGCACGGTGACCTGGGCCTGCGCCCCCGGATTCCCCCCCTCGATCATCTTCCCCTTCACCCCGCCCGAGCGCTTCGGCACCCGCAACCTGCTCGAGTTCCAGATCCTGATGTACCGGCCGCTCTACTTCTTCGGCACCCACGGCACCCCCGAGGTCGACTACGACCTCAGCATCGGCGAGCCCCCGCAGTGGAGCGAGGACGGTCTTACCGTCACCGTCACCGTCAAGCCCTGGAAATGGTCCAACGGCGAGACGATCTGCGCGGACAACGTGCTGTTCTGGGTGAACATGATGGCGGTCAAGGGCGAGCGCTACGGCGAGTACGTGCCGGGCTGCTTCCCCGACAACCTCGTCTCCTACGGCAAGCTCGCCGAGGACAAGGTCTACTTCACCTTCGACAAGGTCTACTCCAAGCGCTGGGTGCTGATGAACCAGCTCAGCACCATCACCCCGATGCCCAAGGCATGGGACCGCACCGCCGAGGGGCCCTCCGACGCCTCGTACAGCCTGGAGAACGTTGCCGCGGTCTACGACTTCCTGATGGGCGAGAACGGCGGCGTCATCGAGGAGGACAACTCCGACCGGGTGCACTGGGCGACGAGCCCGGTGTGGAGCGTGGTCAGCGGCCCGTGGCGGCTGAAGAGCTACACCATGGAGGGCGTCGTCACCTTCGTCCCCAACGAGCACTACTCCGGGCCGAACAAGCCGCACCTGGACGAGTTCCGGCAGATCCCCTTCATGTCCGACGGGGAGGAGTACCAGAAACTGCTGGAGGGACCGGACGGACCCGACGGCATCCAGGTCGGCTACCTCCCGCTGAGCTTCAGCACCGAGCCGACCGACGACCCCACCAAGGGCGGTCCCAACCCACTGGGTGAGAACTACACGCTGGTCCCGCAGGCGGCCTTCTGCATCCGCTACATCCCGCTCAACTACAACAACCCGACCGTCGCGGGGAAGATGCTCGCCCAGACCTACATCAGGCAGGCGATGCAGCACGCGCTCGACCAGGACCGGGCGGCCCGCGACATCTACCACGGCTACGCCTACCGGCAGGACGGGCCGGTGCCCCGCTACCCGGTGAGCGACCTGGTCTCGCCCACCCTGCAGGGCGCGCCGATCCTGCCCTTCGACGCCGAGCGGGCCCGCGAGCTGCTGGAGGCGAACGGCTGGGACACCAGCACGACGCCGGCCGTCTGCGTCAACCCCGGCACCGGCCCCGGCCAGGCCGGGGAGGGCATCCCCGGCGGAACCAAGCTCAGCTTCTCGCTGAGGTACGCCGAGGGCCGTCCCGCGCTCACCCGGCTGATGGAGCAGTTCCGTGACGACGCGGTCAAGGCCGGCATCGAGCTGCGGCTGCAGGAGGTCTACGGCTCGGTCCTGGTCGCCGAGGACGCCCCCTGCGTCGTCGGACCCGACAGCCCGTGCCTGTGGGAGCTGAGCACCTGGGGCGGCGGCTGGGTCTACCACTACCCGAGCGGCGAGATCCTCTTCCGGACCGACGCCGGCGGCAACTTCGGCCACTACACCGACCCGAAGGCCGACGAGCTCATCGACCGCACCCTGACCAGCGACGACCCCGCCGCGCTCTACGAGTACCAGGACTACATCGCCGAGCAGGTCCCCGTCATCTTCATCCCCAACTTCTCGCTGCGGCTGTTCGAGGTCGCCAACAACCTCCGCGGCTTCGAGCCGATCAACCCCTTCGGGATGATCAGCCCGGAGAACTGGTACTACGTCGAGAACGGTGACTGATCCCCATGCCGATCCCCGCGCCGATCGCCGCGCCGATCGCCATGGCTCCCGTCGCCGTCATCCCCGCCGAGAACCTCATGATCCTCCTGCTGCAGCTCGGGCTGCTCCTGGGGCTGGCCACCGTCCTGGGGCGTCTCTCCGTCCGGCTGGGCCTGCCCGCCCTGCTCGGTGAGCTCAGCGCGGGAATCCTGATCGGGCCCTCGCTGCTCGCCAACGTCGCCCCCGAGTTCTCCGCCTGGCTGCTGCCCACCGACCCGGCCAGATTCCACATGATCGACGCGGTCGGCCAGGTCGGCGTCCTGCTGCTGGTGGGCCTGACGGGCATGCACCTCGACCTGGGCTTCATCCGCAGGCAGGGGAAGGCCGCCGCCTGGATCAGCGGGGCGGGGCTGACCGTCCCGCTCGTCCTCGGCGTCGGGATCGGGTTCCTCGCCCCCTCCGAGATGATCGCCGAAGGCGTCGACCACACCGTCTTCGCCCTCTTCCTCGGCGTCGCGCTCTGCGTCAGCGCCATCCCCGTCATCGCCAAGGTGCTGATGGAGATGCGCCTGCTGCACCGCGACATCGGCCAGCTCATCCTGAGCAGCGCCGTCATCGACGACGTGGTCGGCTGGTTCCTGCTCTCGGTGGTCTCCGCGCTCGCCACCGCCGGGGCGCGCACCGGGCAGGCCGCGCTCACCGCGATCGCGCTGCTCGTCGGGCTCGTGGTCGTGTCGGTCCTGTTCGGCCGCCGGGTGGTCGCCAAGGTGCTGCGCCTCGCGGACAGGGGCGGGAGCGTCACCACGATCGCCGCGGTGACGATCATGATCCTGCTCTCGGCCGCCACCACCCAGGCGATGGGCTTCGAGGCCATCCTCGGCGCCTTCGTCTGCGGGGCGCTGGTCGGCTCCTCCCCGGACCTGAAGGTCGCCAGGCTGGCGCCCCTGCAGACACTCGTCGCCGCGGTGCTCGCCCCCATCTTCTTCGCGACGGCGGGCCTGCGGATGGACCTGACGGAACTGGCCAAACCGGCCGTGCTGGTGGCCGGGATCGTGGTGCTCACCGTCGCCATCGCGGCCAAGTTCGCCGGCGCCTACCTCGGAGCGCGCATCGCCCGCAGGACCCGCTGGGAGGCCCTCGCGCTCGGCGCGGGCCTCAACTCCCGCGGCGTGATCGAAGTGATCATCGCGATGGTGGGCCTCCGCCTGGGCGTGCTCACCACGGCGTCCTACACGGTCATCGTCCTGGTCGCGGTCGTGACCTCGATGATGGCGCCGCCCCTGCTGCGCTTCGCGGCGGCCAGGATCGCCCCCACCGAGGGCGAGGCCGTCCGCGAGGAGTTCTTCGACACCCTGCAGGGCACCGACGGCGCCGACGGCGCCGACAGACAGCTCGTGACCACCGCCAAGGAGGCGTGACATGATCACCGACACCAGGCCGCTGCTCCTCGTGGTCGCGACGGGAATGCGGCACTACCGCGAATACCTGCTGCGCTCCATCGCCACCGAGTACCGCGTCCACCTCATGGTGACCGCGGAGCCCGGTTGGGAGCGGGAGTACGTCACCGGCTGGACCGTCGTCGCCGACCTGGCCGACGGCCCCGCGCTGGCCGCCGCCGCGCTGGAGCTCGCCGCCCGCGAGCCCGTGCACGGGGTGCTCTGCTGGGACGAGGCGACGATCCTGGCCGCCTCGCACGTCTCGGAGGCCCTCGGCCTGCCGGGCGGCGACCCCGAGATGGTGCGCCGCTGCCGCGACAAGCACCTCACCCGCGTCGCGCTCGACGCGCTCGGCGTCCCGCAGCCCAGGTCGCTCGCGGTCTCCACGCTCGACGAGGCCCTGCGCGCCGCCGAGACGGTCGGCTACCCGGCCATCCTCAAGCCGCGCGGCCTCGGCGGCAGCCTGGGCGTCATCAAGGTCGAGGACCCGGAGGAACTGGCGGAGCGGTTCGCCTTCGTCCACGACCTGAGGGTCCCCGGTGGCGCGACGTTCGAGATCCCCGTCCTGGTCGAGGAGTTCGCGGACGGCCCCGAGGTCAGCGTCGACGCCGTCGTCCAGAACGGTGTGGTGACCCCGCTCTTCCTCGGCAGGAAGGTCCTCGGCTACGAGCCCTACTGCGAGGAGGTGGGCCACTTCGTCGACGCTCAGGACGAGCTGCTGCAGGACCCCGAGTTCTGCCGCGTCCTGCAGGACACGCACACCGCGCTCGGGTTCACCGACGGCTTCACCCACACCGAGGTCAAGCTCTCCTCCAGGGGACTGCGCGTCATCGAGGTGAACGCGCGCCTGGGCGGGGACATGATCCCCTACCTCGGGATGATCACGACCGGGATCGACCCCGGCCTCGCCGCGGCGGCGGTGGCCTGTGGCCGCACCCCCGACATCGCCCCCGAGCGCAAGCTCGTCGGCGGCGTGCGCTTCTTCTACGTCGCCGAGGACGACACCACGATCGAGTCGATCGAGTTCGACGAGACCGGCCTGCCCGCGGAGATCGACCGGGCGATCCCGGTGGTCGCCGCGGGCGCGACCGTCTCACCACCGCCCAAGGGCACCCTGTGGGGGCGTATCGCCTACGCCACCGCGCTATCCCCGACCGTCGACGAGTGCCGGGCCGCGCTGGACGCCGCCGAGGCACACCTGAAGGTGAAGGCAGCCGCATGACCGCCGTTATCGAGAACGAGAACGAACTGTCCGGGACACCCCCGCGCAAGCAGGACGACGGGGTGTTCGTCACCCTGCGAGAGGCCCCGCGCGCCGTCAAGGCACTCCTTTTCGGCGGCTTCATCAGCAGGCTGGCCGCGTTCATCCAGATCTACCTGGTCCTGTTCCTGACCGACCGGGGCTTCTCCGCCACCCAGGCGGGGCTCGCGCTGGGCGTGTACGGTGCCGGCGCGGTGGTGGGTTCGCTGGCCGGAGGCTCGCTCTCCGACCGGCTCGGCGCCCGGGCGGTCACCCTGATCAGCATGGGCGGCTCGGCCCTGCTGATCGTGTCCATCCTCTACGCCCCGACCTACGCCCTGCTGCTGGCCGCCGTCTTCATGGTCAGCACGGTCGGCCAGTTCTACCGGCCCGCGGCCCAGACGATGCTCACCGAGCTCACGCCGAGACACCGGGTCGTGATGATCACGGCGATGTACCGGCTCGGCCTGAACCTCGGCATGACCGCCGCCCCGCTCATCGGCGCCGCGCTGCTCGCGGTCTCCTACAACGCGCTCTTCTGGGGAGAGGCCGCCGCGGCACTGATCTTCGGCGGCATCGTGATGTTCGCGCTGCCCCGGCGCGCGCCGAAGGCCGTGCGCGCCGCGGCCAGGCAGGCGGAGGCGGAGGCCGCGAAGGCGGCGTCGACGGAGGGCCGTTCCGGCTACCTCGCGGTCTTCGCCGACTGGCGCTACAGCGTCTACCTGCTCGCGATGCTGCTCACCTCCATCGTCTACTGCCAGTACACGGCCACCCTCCCGCTGGACATCTCCGCGGCCGGCCTCAGCCTGTGGTGGTACGGCGCGGCCGTCTCGCTGAACGGCCTGATCGTCATCACCTGCGAGCTGGCGATGACGAAGGTCGTGCAGAAGTGGCCGATCCGGCTGACCGCGCTGCTCGGCCTCGGTCTCGTCTCGGTCGGCTACGCCATCTACGCGATCTCCCCGCTCCCGATCTGGTTCATGCTCGGCACCCTGGTCTGGACGCTCTCGGAGATCATCGGCGGACCCACCACGTTCGCCTACCCCGCCCTGGCCGGCCCCGAGCGGCTCCGCGGACGCTACATCGGCGCCATGCAGAGCGTCTTCGGGCTCGGTACCGCTATCGGGCCGGTGATCGGCACCCTGGTGTGGTTCCAGGTGGGGCGCTCGGTGTGGCTGTGGGCCGCCCTGCTCTCCGCGATCGCGACCGTGGCGGGCCTGATCGGCATGCGGGACCCGAACAAGGCCGACGAGTCGCGCACCGCGACCGCCTCGGCGACATGAACGGAGGAGTTACATGATCAGAATCGCCGTCGTGGGCGGTGGGATCGCCGGGGCGATGCTCGCCTGGCGCCTGTGCGAGGTCGTCAGGGGCAGCTCCGTCCACCTCTACACCGGAGAACCGCACAGGAGGGCCGACGCCAGCGCCGCCTCCGGGGGCCTGACCAGGGCTTTCGAGCCCGACCCCGCCCTGTGCCTGGAGGCCGCCGACAGCCTGGCCGAGCTCCACTCGAACCGGGAGCTGCGGGAATGGGCCTCCTACCGGGAGACCGGCTCGGTGTACCTGCTGCCCGGCCTCGGGCCGGGCACCGAGGGCCTGGTGGAGCTGGTACGCAGCCGCCTGCCAGGCTCGATCTCCCTGGTCAGCGGTGAGGAGCTCAGCAGCCGCGGCACGTTCCGCGAACTGCCGGAGGGGAGCGTGGCCGTCGTCGAGAAGCGCGCCGGATACCTCTCCCCGAACGCCTTCCGCGACCGGCTCCTGGTGGAGCTCGCCAGGTCGGGCGCCTTCGTCACCGACGGGCAGGTGGAGGGCATCACCGCCGAGGCCGAGGTCCGCCCCGCCGAGGGCAGCCCGGCCAGGTTCGACGCCGTCGTGGTGGCCGCCGGGGCGTGGACCCAGAGCCTTCTCGCCCGTACGGGCCTGTCGGACGCGGGGCTGCGCACCAAGGTGATCCAGTACGTGCTCGGCCCCACCTCGGGCAGGGGGCCCAACGCGTTCGTCGACGAGACGTCCGGGTTGTACGGCAGGTCCTACGCCGAGGGGCGGGTCCTGCTCGGGCTGCCGACCGACAGATGGGACATCACCCCTGGAACCGTGCCGACCGACCCCGTGCTCACCAGCAGGATCCTCGACGTCGCCGAGGCCAGGATCGGATACCGGCCGGCCGACGGGTCGGTCAAGGCCGTCACCGCGGTCGAGTGCTACCACCCCACGGGAGGGCTGTCACTGCGTCCCCTGGCCAAGGGCGTCTACACCTTCACCGGAGGGAGCGGCGGTGCGGGCAAGACCGTGCTCGCCGCGAGCCGCACGGCCGCGCGAAGCCTGGTCAGGTCGCTGCGTTGAGCGCGGGGACGCGGCCCGTGCGGGTCGCGTCCCCGCCGCTCCGAAGACGGGATCCGGCGGGATCGCCGGTCGTGAGCGCCGCGGTGAGGGGGAGCCCGGTGGGGGCGCCTGTCTCGGCGGCCATCCGGCGGGGTCGCCGGTCGTGAGCGCCGCGGTGCAGAGGAGCCCGGTGGGGTCGCTCGTCTCCGCGGCCGAGTGGCGGGTTCGCCGGTCGCGGCGAGGACTGTCAGGTCGCCGCGGTGAACGCGAGATAGCAGTAGTCGTCCAGCATCTTCGCGAGCGGACGCCCGGGGCGGCCCAGCTCCACCGCCAGCTCCCGCTCGCCGAGACCCGTCTCCTCGAGCAGACGCCGTGCCCACTCCCGGCCCATCCGCAGGTGCGCACGGTAGGCGTCCGCCGTACGCGCCCCGTGCAGGGCCTCGGCGATGGCCGCGTCCCAGGGCATCAGCGCCCTCGGGCGCAGGGCGTGCAGCATCTTGGTCGCGGCGGTCGGCCCCAGGGAACGGGGTCTGGCCCCCGGAGTCGCCCGCATCGCGGACAGATCCGCGTAACACCCGCCCAGCACGTCGATCTCCGGGTCGCCCAGCGTCGCGAGCGTGGCGTCCTGGCCGGGCAGGTGCTCCCTCCAGCGCTCCCACCAGGCCGCGGTCTCCGCGCCGAAGACATCGGGCTCGCCGTCACGCGGATAGCGCAGCCGGCACCCCCACGCGTTCAACCAGGCGAGCAGTGCCCGGCGATGGGCCGCGAGCGCGGGGTCGACCCGCGGCCCGGTCGCCAGCAGCAGCCGTTCCCATGACCTGTCGGCCGCGTCGTAGCGGGCGAACTCGCCGACCGCCGCGCGCAGGCGTTCCAGATCGGGCCCCCGGTCAAGGGAGGTCGAGAGCGTCTTCACCGGTGCCGACCTGTCAGGGGCGGCCGGCTCCGGCCGCGCATGAGCGTGGCCAGCAGCCGCTCGGTGCGTTCGCTCGGCTCCACGTCGAGGTCGGTGCGCAACCGGTGGCGGCACACCTCGTACCAGCTCAGGACGCGGCCGAGCTCGCCGAGCTCGCCGTGCATCATCATCAGGGTCTGGTAGGTGGTCTCGTGGTGGGGATCGACGTCGAGGGCCCTGCGGCACCAGTGCATCGCGGCCGGCCAGTCCTCACGC
This sequence comes from Streptosporangium sp. NPDC000095, assembly GCF_042899335.1. Classification (NCBI taxonomy): domain Bacteria; kingdom Bacillati; phylum Actinomycetota; class Actinomycetes; order Streptosporangiales; family Streptosporangiaceae; genus Streptosporangium; species Streptosporangium sp. NPDC000095. Next base: position 196,701 of record NZ_JBIAZS010000004.1, on the reverse strand, counting down.
TCCAGAGCCTCGGTGCGCAGCGAGGTCAGGGCACGCAGGGCGGTCGCGCGCATCCACTGCCGCTGCTCGTTGATCCAGCCGCCGGTCTCGCCGGAGAGGAAGTCCCCGACGTACAGGTCGGCGGTCCGCTGGAACCACGCGATCGCGGTGTCGTAGTCCTTGGCCACCCACGCGCTCCGGCCTCGGTCGAAGGCGCGCTGGAACTCCTCGATGTCCACCCACGCGCTGTTCGTCCGCAGCACGTACCCGTGGTCCTGGTGGAGCAGGGAGAAGCCGTCCCTCCCCTCGAACTCGTTGAGCACCCGTCGCACGCCGTGCACGGCGACCTTGAGCGAGCTGGAGGGGTGGCCCTCCCGCTCCGGCCACAGCACCTCGCGCAACCGGTCCCTGTGGACGAACCGCTCACGGTTGACCAGCATGTACTGGAACAGGGCCCGCGACTTGCCGGCCCGCCAGTGTGAGACGGCCTGCCCGTCGACCTCCAGGCGGAAGTTGCTCAGGCATCGGGCGATGACCGAGGGGGTGCCCTCGTCCTGCCCGGGGTTGTGGGGGCCGGCTTTCGCCAATTGTTGAACGGGCATGTTCGCTTCCCTTGGGAGGACGGACTCCGCCGCTCGCGGACTCACCCGCGGACGCCGAAGCACGTCGAGTACGAGTGTGGAGCCAGCACGACCTGGACCTGATAAGGCATGCGATCGTCGTGCATTCTGAACATGACCGTGATCTCCGGGTAGGAGGTGGTCATGCCGAGCCCGGCGAAATAGTGGTCGGTGGCGAGGATGAGACGATAGAGCCCGCGCTCCATGAATTCGTCCACCCATTCTTTAATATTTCCGTTGATGTCGGTCTCGCCCTCGGATACCGGCTCCCAGCCGTTACCCGAGGCGCGCTCCAGGCGAGCTCGGACACCGGCCGCGGATCGGCCGTAGACGCCGTCAAGTGCCTGCGTGGCGATGCTCATGGTGAGGATACCCATCTTCTGGTTCGGGGCCGCGTGACCCGTATCGCGCGACCTCGGCCCTATCAGGCTCCACGGGAGGGCTATCCGTCCGCTTTCGGCCCGCTATCCATCGGCTACCCGAGCCTATCTTTGCGCCGGATATCGGATCAGAAGAGATCGGATAAGGCGTGGATAGGGGGGCTGTTTACGTTTTGAAGCAGACAGGCGGACAGCAGTGAACGGCCTGCGAGACACGAAGAAGAGGTACAGAAAATGCGGGAATTCGCGAGCATCAACACCCTCCGGATCATCGTCTCCGCCATCGCGGTTCTCGGATGCCTCGGTCTCGCCGCCGTCGTCCCCTCGGTCGCCGACGGGGCCGCGAAGACCACCGTGCTCGCCAGCAACACCCCCTGGGGATGAAGCACACCCCCACCCGGCGGGTCGCCGGCGGTGGGAGTTCACCGGAGCGGTCGGAGCCTTCCAGGGCCCGGCCGCTTGTTCATGTCACAAACCCGCACGTTAGTCGCAAGTTGGGCCAGACCTTCACAAACCCCACTGGTTCTCCCATCAGGGACGTTGTATGATCCCGGACAGAACACGTTTCATGCATATAAAATTGCTCGCCGTGATCGCCGGGTTATATGTCCGAAGATCGCGGAGAGGTGGGGGTTGAGTCTATTGTTGCCTGCTTTAAGGCAGCGGTTAGATCCCTGATGTCTCCCTTACACCAACCGTGCGGAGAATTCCTGGTCAGGCCGCGATTCTGCAAGGAGATTCGGTGGAGTATCGAATCCTCGGCCCCCTGGAGGTCCTCGCCGACGCGCGCCGCCTGGATCTGGGCGCGCCTCGGCAACAGGTCGTCCTCTCCTGCCTCCTGCTGGAGGCCAACCGAATGGTCACCATTGGACGGCTGACGGACGCGATCTACGGTGAGGATCTTCCCAGCACTTCCCGCGCGCAGGTGCAGATCTGTATCTCCTCGCTGCGGCGGCTTTTCGCCGCCAATGGCGGAGCCGACGTCATCGCGACCCACTCCCAGGGATACACGCTGCGAGTCGCCGAGGGAGAACTCGACTCCCAGAACTTCGAGGGCCTGCTGAACCAGGCCCGCCAGGCTCGCGACGACCGCCGGCTGGAGGACGCCGTCAGGCACTATCGGGCCGCCCTCGCCCTCTGGCGAGGGCCCGCCCTCGACGGCCAGGAGAGCCGGCTCGTGCAGGCCGCGGTCGGCAGGCTGAGCGAGCGCCGGATCACGGTGAACGAGGACTGCGTCGAGATCGAACTGGAACTGGGCAGGCACCACGAGCTGGTGGGCGAACTCAGCGAGCTCGTCGAGGAACACCCGCTCAGGGAGCGGCTGCGCGGCCTGCTGATGCTCGCGCTCTATCGCTCGGGCCGCCAGGCCGAGGCGCTCACGGTCTATCGTCGTGCCCGCCAGACGATGATCGACGAGCTGGGCATCGAACCCAACGAGAGCCTCCAGCAGCTCGAGTACTCCATCCTCACCTCCGACGAGAGCATCGACGCGCCGGGACGGCAGCAACAGCAGCAGCAACAACAGCAACAACAGCAATCCTCCCAGCGCCACCCGGAGACGCAGGAGGTGCCGGCCGCCCGCCGGACGGTTCCCCGTCTGCTTCCCACCGACATCGCCGACTTCACCGGCCGGATCAAGCTGGTCGAGGCCATCCGCCGCCAGCTCACGTTCGCCGCGGAGGACCGCCAGCGGCTCGCCGTCCCCGTCATCGCCGTCGTCGGCAAACCGGGCATCGGCAAGTCCACGATCGCGGTGCACGTCTCGCACAGCGTCGCCGGACGCTACGAGGACGGCCAGCTCTTCGCCGACCTGCACGGAGGGGAGTCCCATCCGATCGGTTCCGGGCAGGTGCTCGAACGCTTCCTCCGCGCGCTGGGCGTGCCGGGCAACGCGATCCCGGACGGGGTGGACGAACGGGCGGAGATGTACCGCGCGCTGCTCGCCGGGCGCAAGATGTTGATCGTCCTGGACGACGCCAGAAGCGAGAGCCAGGTGCTGCCCCTGCTGCCCGGCAACCCCGAGGCCGCGGTGATCATCACCAGCCGCAGCCGGCTCGCGGGCCTGCCGGGCGCGGCCCACCTCGACGTCGGGCTCTTCGACTCCAGGCAGTCGGTGGACATGCTCTCCAGAATCGCGGGCATCGAGCGGGTGCAGGCGGAGCGGGAGTCGGCGGCCGAGCTGGCGGACCTCTGCGGCCACCTGCCGCTGGCGCTGCGCATCGCGGGCGCGCGGCTCGCCGCCCGGCCGCACTGGACGATCGACCAGCTCGTGGGACGACTGGAGGACGAGACCCGCAGGCTCGACGAGCTCAAACACGGCGACCTGGGCATCAGGGCGAGCATCTCGCTGACGTACGAGAGCGTGAGCGAGGACGCACGCCGCCTGTTCAGGCGCCTCGCCATCCTGGAGTCCCGGCACTTCTCCGGCTGGGTCGCCGCCGCGCTGCTCGACTGCCATCCCTCCGACGCGCAGGACCTGCTCGACGACCTGGCCGACGCCCAGCTGGTCGAGACGACCGACGCCGGGTACGGCGTGCAGAGCCAGTACCGCTTCCACGACCTGATCCACGTGTTCGCCCGCGAGCGTCTCGCCGGCGAGGAGGCGATCGCCGACCGCAACGCCGCGCTGCAGAGAGTGCTCGGCGGCCTGCTCTTCCTGACCGGTGAGGCGCACCGCCGAGAGTACGGCGGAGACTACGTGCAGGTCCACAGCGACGCACCACGCTGGCCGCTGCCGGGACGGCTGGTCGAGAAGCTGGTCATGGCCCCGCTGCCCTGGTACGAGCGCGAGCGGCTGACGCTGGTCTCGGGCATCCGGCAGGCGGCGCAGGCCGGGTTCGTCGAGCTGTGCTGGGACCTCGCGATCAGCGCGGTCACCCTGTTCGAGTCGAGAATCTACTTCGACGACTGGCGGGAGACCCACCAGATAGCGCTGGCGGCCACCCGGCAGGCCGGGGACCGCCGGGGGCAGGCGGCGATGCTCTACTCAATAGGGTCGCTCTACATCGCCGAGCAGCGCTTCGGGGACGCGCGGCGCGACTTCGAGTCCGCGGCCAAGCTGTTCGAGGAGGCCGGGGACGACCTGGGGGTTGCCCTCGTCATCCGCAACATCGCCTTCCTGGACCGGATGAGCGGCCAGCTCGACGACGCGGTGGAACGCTACGATCGCGCGCTGGGCATCTTCCGCGGCACCGGCGACCAGGTCGCCTCCGCCTACGTGCTGCACAGCATGGCCCAGATCAGGCTCGACTGCGACGAACTCGAAGAGGCCAGACGTCTGCTGGGCGAGGCGCTGGAACTCAGCAGGATCGGTGGCAGCCGCAGGGTGGAGGCACAGGTCCTGCACCGGCTGGGCGAGACCTACCTCAGGCTGGAGGAGTTCGCGTCGGCGGCGGAGGTCTTCGAGCAGGCGCTCACGACCGTGCGCAACATCGGCGACCCGACCGGCGAGGCCTACGCCCTGCACGGCCTGGGCATCACGAAGCTGCGCCAGGGGGACCTCCAGGAGGCCGAGACCACTCTCCAGAACGCCCTGGAGGTGGCGGGCACCGCGGGGGAGAGACTCGCCGAGGCGAGGGTCGTGCTCGGGCTCGGTGAGCTGGCGCTCGCCGACGACCAGACCGAACAGGCGATCGGCCGCTTCCACCAGGCCCTCGGCCTGTTCCACAAGATCGACGCGCCGCTCCACCAGGTGCGCGTCCTGGTCATGCTCACCGCGGCGTACCTCGCCGTCGACGAGGAGGAGGCGGCGCGGAGCGTCTCCGAGGAGGCGCTCGAACTGGCGGACACGATGCCCCCCGCGATCGCCGCCAGGGTGCGCGCCCAGCTGGAGAACCTTCCTTCGCCCGGTCATGCACGCCTGCCCGGCCGGGCACGGAAGGTCCCGGCGTCCTGAGCCCCGTACGGTCGAATCCCGAGATCCTGGGCACCGTACGGCCGAGGGCTCCGAGTTCCTGAGCGCCCCGGGGCGAGGGCACCGTTGTCCTGAACCCGACCGGGGCGAAATGTCGTGAACTCGACCGGGTCGAAAGCGAAGGGATGTCGGTGCCCTGAGCCGAACGGTCCGGAGCGGGAGCGGTCCGTCGCACTCCGAAGACGTGAGCGACGAACCGCCGGAGAGGTCCGGAAGGGACCTCTCCGGGCGGTCGTGACCGGTCGTGCCGGCCGGTCACGAGACCATCGGCGCCGGATCGCCGGTGCTCAGCAGATGCGGCGCAGAGCCTCCGCGAGACTGGACAGGCCGACAGGCCCCAGCTCCAGCGCGGCGGTGTGCCAGGCACGCAGGTCGAAGGCGTCGCCCAGGCGCAGCTTGGCCTCCTCGCGGGCCTGCACCCACGCTCGTTCGCCCAGCTTGTAGGAGATGGCCTGGGAAGGCCAGCCGAAGTAGCGCACCACCTCCGCCTCGACCCGATGCGGCTCGCAGCGGCCCTGCTCACGCAGCACCTCGCAGGCCTTCTCGAAGGTCCACGACGAACCGTCGGGCAGCGGAAGGTCGAGGTGGACGCCCAGGTCGATAACGACCCGGGCGGCACGCAGCGCCGACCAGTTGAGCATGCCCAGCCGGGTGCCGGGGTCGGTGAACCAGCCGAGCTCGTCGGCCAGCCGCTCGGCGTACAGGCCCCACCCCTCGCCGTGGCCGTCCACCCAGGAGACCTTGGAGAACCTGGACAGGGTGTCGCCGGCCATGCGCATCGCGCCGAACTGCAGATGGTGGCCGGGCACGCCCTCGTGGAAGATCGTGGTCAGTTCGCTCCAGGTGGCGAAGCGGGTCCGGCCCCCGACCGGCCACAGGGTGCGACCCGGCCGCGACAGGTCCTCGCTGGGCGCGTTGTAGGAGGCCGCACCGGAGGTGGAGCTCACGTCGACCTCGGCCACGATGCGCCGCAGCGGCTCGGGGATGTCGAAGTGCGTGCCGTTCAACTGCTCGATCGCCCGGTCGTGGCGCTCCTGCAGCCACGCCTGGTACTCCTCGAGCGAGTCGACGGCCTGGGTCTCGTTGAGGATCGCGGTCGCCTCCTCGATGGTCGCCCCGGGCTTGATCCGCTCGACCTCGGCGGCCGTCTCGGCTCCGATGCGCTCCAGCTCGGCCCAGCCCCACTCGTAGGCCTCGCGCAGGTCGATGTCGGCGCCCAGGCTGATCCTGGCGACGACCGCGTAGCGCTCGGGGCCCACCCCGTCGGCCTCGTCCGCCCTCGGGGCGTACTCCTCGCGCAGGTAGCGCCCGGCGTCGGCGTACGCGGCGTGGGCCGCCGCCGCAGCGCTGAGCAGCTCCTCCTTGACCGGGCCCTCACCGTAGGTGGCGACGAAGGCGTCGTGGGCCGGGGGAGTCCCGCCGGCGCCGGAGAACTGGTCGGCCTGGTCCGCCATGGCCAGCGCCTGCCTGCGGGCACCCCGCAGCCCCATCGCCAGACCGGTCTCCAGGCTCTCCCGCCATCCGGCGAGCATCCCCGGGATCGCCGCGAGGCGGGCGGAGACATCACGCCATTCGTCGTCGTTGCCGTGGGGGAGAAGGACGACGCTGGAGCGCACCCGGTAGGGCAGCCCGTACGGCGCCGCCACCCAGCGCAGCGGCTCGCCCGTGTCGTGCCAGGCGAGCTCGGCCTCCAGCCGCTCCCGCAGGTGGGTGGCCGCCCTGACGTCCGGCTCACCGGTCGGGACCAGCTCGTCGAGGCGCTTCAGGGTCGAACGGATCATCTCGGCCCGGGCGGCGCTACCGGCGGGGCTGTGGTCGGTGGCGGCTACGAAGTCGGACACGATGCCCTCGGCACCTGTCGCGATCGGGTCCAGTGCCGCCCAGCGGGTGACGTACTCATCGCAAAGCGCGAAGATCGGAGTGCTCATGTCCGAAACGTAGAAAAGCCTGGCATCGGCCCCCTATTCCTTCGCTATCCGACCCCAGGACCTGGGGAAACCTGCCCTCCGGCCGGCTGGTACTCCGTTGCCCGATTCGTTTTCGAACTCCGCGCCCCGCTTGTCCGGCACCGGACAACGATGCCGGACAAGCAGGAGGCGACCGGGCAACGGAGGCGGCTCCCTCATGCTCCTCCGCCGGTACCGCCGGACGATCGGATCGACCCGGCGCCGCCTCGATCCCGGTCGGCTACGGCGCGACGACTTCCTCGTGGGAGCCGGCCGCCCCGCGCCGAATCCCCCAGGCGACACCGGCGGTGGCGAGTGCCAGGGCCACCAGCAGCGCACTGACCCACAGCGGCGAGCGATAACCGAGTCCCGCGCCGATCGAGATCCCGCCGAACCAGGGACCGAGCGCGGCGCCCACGTTGAGCGCCGCCGTGGCGAACCCACCGGCCAGGGCCGGTGCCCCGGCCGCCGCGTAGAGTGCCTGCGAGATCAACGTCGACCCGACGGCGAACGAGAGGGTTCCCTGGACGAAGACGAGCACCGTCGTCGCCACCGGACTCCCGGCGGCCACCGCGAACACCGTCCAGCCGACGAGCAGGGCCACCCCGCCGCTCACCAGGAGCGCGACGGGTCGTACGTCGGCCATCCGGCCACCGACGGTGACACCGAGAAACGACCCCAGCCCGAAGAGGGCCAGCATGGCGGGCACCCATGCGGATTCGATTCCGGTGACGGTGGTGACCAGCGGCGCGAGGTAGGTGAACGAGCAGAACGTCGCGCCGTTCACGAGGCATCCCAGCAGCAGGATCACCACAAGCCGCCGATCGCGCAGCGAGCGCAGTTCGTCGCGCGCGCTCGTGTGGTCGGATTCGGGGCCGTCGGCCGGTACCGACCGCAGGATCGCGACGATGGCCGGCACCGACAGGATGGCCACCGCCCAGAACGCCGAGCGCCACCCCCACAGCTGACCCAGCAACGCGCCGCTGGGAACGCCCACGACACAGGCGACGGTGACCCCACCGAGCAGGATGGAGGTGGCGCGTCCTTTGGCGTTCGGCGCGACCAGGCTCATCGCGGTCGCCAGGGCCACCGCGAGGAACCCGGCGCACGCCAGCGCCCCGACGACCCGGGATACCAGCAGTACCCCGTAGCTGGTGGTGACCGCGCCCAGGACATGGACGAGCAGGAAGGTGACGAGGAAGGTGAGGAGTGAGCGACGTCGCGACCGGCGCAGGCTCAGGATCGCCATCAGCGGCGCGCCGACGACCATCCCCACCGCGAACGCCGAGGTCAGAAATCCCGCGGCGGGGATGGACACGTGCAGGTCCCGTGCGATGCCCGGCACGAGGCCGGACAGCATGAACTCGGACGTGGCCTGGGCGAAGACCGCCAGTCCGAGCAGGTGAACAACGAATGGCATGACAAAACTCCGCGACCACACTGTGGATCGATAAGGAGGCGATGGGCCGCGCCGGCGTCGGAGAGAGGAACCGTCCGATCGGGGTGCGGCCATCGCGCGGGAGACCCTGCCGACGTCACGGAGGTGACGCTCGGTCCAGGTCGAGCACAGCCTGCGCTATGGCGATCCGGTGGCAGTGGTCGCGGACGGCAGTGAGCGCGGCCTCATTGGCCGCGAAGCCTCGACGCGACGACGGTGGCCGGCCACCGGATGACCGGTGGCTAGCGTCTGGATGCCTCGGGGCTGGACATAGGCGCAAGTTAGCAACGCCGGACGCGTCATGTCCAGCCGTTCGGCCGCGAGCTCATCAAGAACGATCTTTTTCGCCGCGGTCCGGTTCCGAGGGCACCCTGATGGGCGGCCGGGCTGTCAGCCGGTGATGGTGCCGAGGGCCGCGACGAGGTAGAGGCCTCCGGCGGAGGAGACCGCGAGGCCGGCGGCGGCCGGAGCCCAGGCCATCGCCGTGGAGGCGAGTGACCACCGGTGGGTTCCGTGGGTCAGCAGGGTGAGGCCGCGGATCGTCACGATGCCCACGCCGGTCAGGGTGAGGGCCATCCCCACGCCGAAGGCGGCGACGAGGGTGACGGCGTCGAAGGCCCGGCCGGTGAGCAGCCCGCTCATCAGGACGACGAACGCCGACGGCGAGGGCAGCAGCCCACCGGAGAGGGCGAGGGCGACGAGGCCACGCCGCGACCAGGGATCCGGCCCGTCCTCGAACTGATGCCCGTGGCCGTGCCCATGCCCATGCCCGTGCCCGTGCCCGTGCCCGTGCCCGTGGCCGTGCTGGGCCTGCGCCCGAAGCCGACGCCCTCGCAGGTGGCGGTAGGTCAGGTGGATGCCGACGCAGATCGTGATCACGCCGGCCAGCACCTGCATCCAGGCGGTGACGCTCTTCGTGCCGAAACTCGCGGCGCTGCTCAGCCCCACCCAGGCGAACGCCAGCACCAGCACCGAGAAGGTGTGCATCAGGGCGACGATGACTCCCAGGCGCAGCGCGTCACGGTAGGTGCCCCGGGTGCCGACCAGGTAGGCCGCGGTGACGCTCTTGCCGTGCCCGGGGGCGACCGCGTGCATCGCTCCGGCGACGAGGGCGACGGCGAGGACCGCCCAGAAGACGCCCCTGTTGTCGAAGAGCGAGATGAACCGGCTCTCGAAGCCGCTGAGCTCCGTCATGGTCGCCTACCTGTCGTACTTGTCGTGCCCGTCCTGCGCCGGGTCCGCAGCATGGTGAACGCGCCCGATCCGGCCAGCAGCACCGCGGCGCCGACGGCGACACCCGTCGTCTGCCAGGACGTGCCGGCCGCCGCCGTGCTGGAGAAGCTCAGGCGCTGGGTGCCGGCCGCCTCGGTGAAGAGGATCCGTTCGGGGGTGGCGGGCGTGTCCGCGATGAGCACCGTCCGGTACGCCGTGTTGAGATCGGTGAGGGCGGCGACGGTCACCTCCACCTCGGTCACCGGACTCCGGCAGTCGAAGACGAACCGGGCGCCGTCGACGAGCAGCGCCCGCAGTTCCTCCAGCCGGCTCCGGCACGGCCGGCCTGCCTGGGCGACGGTGATCTTCTCCAGCAGGTAGTCGCGGAGGGCCGTTGAGCGCTCCAGTTTCTGCTCACCGGTCAGCTCCGTCGAGACCGTGCCGGTGGAGGGGTCCTCGAACGCGCCGAGCGACTGGCCGAGCGCGACCCAGTCATCCTCGGCGGGGAGCCACGAGATGGTCACCTGTGAGCCGTCGGCCCCGATCCGTGCGGTGGACGGCGGTCCGAAGGGATGGGCGGAGGCTGGGGCGGCCCAGCCGACCAGGGCGCCGACGAGCAGCGCGCCCGCCAGCGTACGGGCGTGGATTTTCAATGCGTTTCCTGTCCGACGGGGCTCCGGTACGTCCGAGGGACGGGGCCGCCGTGGCGGCGGCCCCGTCCCTCGGAGGGGCTACTTCTTGGTGACCGTGACGGCCGGGCTGGTGATCTTCTGGTTCGCGCTGTCCAGGTGGACCACGTAGGACTCGTCCTTCTTCAGGCTGCTCGGCACCTTGAAGGTGTAGGTGAGACGGCCCAGCTCATCGGCCTCCCGCGTGCCGACGGGGACGGTGTCCTTCCCCTTTCCACGCTCGTCGTCGCCCGCCTTCCTCATGACGACGGACACCTGCTCGGCGGGGTCGTAGCCGTACGCGGAGATCGTGAGCTCGCCGCGGTGCTCGACGGCGGTCTTGTCGACGACGACCTGCTCACCGACGGTGTTCTCCGCGGTGCGGACCTCGTTGACGGTGCGCTCGCCCTTGGCGTTCTTCCGGACGACGAAGCCGTCGTGGTGCTCGCCGTTGGCGTAACGGGCCTCGAACGTGATCTTGTCGGCCTCGATGTCGATCAGCTGGTAGAGCTGGGTGTTCTGGCTCTTGCTGACGACCTCGGCGCCGTTGCCGGTCCAGTTCTCGCCGTTGTTGAGCGCGTACATCTTGCCGCCGGAGACGGACACGACGTAGGCGACACCGTTGTTGACGGTGACGGACTTGCGGGCGGTCGCCACGTTGCCTCGGCCGTAGGAGTGGTCGTGGCCCTGGAGGACCAGGTCCACGCCGTACTTCTCGAACAGCGGGCCCCACTGGCCGCGTACGGCGGGGTTGTTGCGGGTGCCGGTGGTGGAGTAGACGGGGTGGTGGAAGGTCACCACGGTCCACTTGTTCGGGTTGTCCTTGAGCAGCCCCTCCAGCCAGGTGGTCTGCGCGGCCATCAGGGTGGCGTTGCTCTGCACGTTGGTGTCCAGGCCGATGAAGCGCACGCCCTGGTAGTCGACGGTGTAGGCGGTCTGCTTCAGCTCCGGGTTACCCGGTCCGTTGTCCGGATAGGGGAACTGCGGACGCCAGAAGGTGGACAGGCCGCCGCTGTACTCGTGGTTTCCGGGGATCGAGATGTTGTTGACCTGGCTGTCGATGAAGCCGGCGGCCTTGTACCACTGGCCCCACTGCTCCTCGTTGTTCGCGTTGTCGATGAGGTCACCGGCGTTGACGATCACCTTCGCCTGCGGGCGGTCGGCGAACGCCTGGCGGAAGACGCGCGGCACCGCGGAGTCGATGTAGTTCTGCGCGTCGCCGTAGTAGATGAACGAGAACGGCTGGAGGTCGGCCGCCGCGGTGGTGAAGTCGCTCCACTCGTTCCAGTTGGTGCCGTCGCCGACCCGGTAGCTGTAGCGGGTGTTCGGCTTCAGGCCGGTGAACTCGACGGTGTGGTAGACGGAGGCATACCCCAGCGTGGTGTTGACCGGGGTGGTGCTGAGCGCCTTGACGGTGGCGACCGCGCCCGCGGACGGCGCGACGTCGCCGAGCGCGCGCGGGGCCTCGAGGATCTGGGCCTGAGCCGACTCGGCGTCGGTCACGGCCCGCCAGGTGACCTTCTGGCTGGCCGCCGGCGTGGTGGTCGGGGTGAGGATGACCCGGTCGGGCATGGGGGAGGGCTTGTGGATATCGGCGGCGGGGTACTTCGGCGGCGCGGCCGCGCCGAACGCCACCGGGCTGAACGCGAGGCCGCCGGCGATCAGCACGCCCGCGCTCACCGCCGTCAGCCTGGTACGCCGGGATCCGGCGGATCGGGGCAGTTTGGCTTCGCCCATCATGAGCTCTTCTCCAGGGAGGGATCGCATTCCACCGAGGGAGTGCGGTGGACGTCGGTATTGATCCAAAAAAGAAGGACAAAAGCTCATATAGGGGGTTACATCAGGATGAACACCTCCTCTTATGTATCTCTAGCCCCAAAAACCCCATTGATGTCGTCAGAAGGTCGTGCGCTCGACGCCTTCCGTTGCCCTCGCGTTCGCTGGAACACCCCTAACCTCGGGCGAGCGGGCTCGGCTGGAGGCGGAACGCGTGCGCCCGCTTCACGACCCGCGTCACACGGCAGGTGGCCTCGCCCGGGTTTCGACGGGTCCGGTACGCGGCGTCGTGCCCCGTTTCCCCGGGAGCGGGCGAGACCGACGTTCCCGAACGAGAGGTGTTCGATGATCGGCCCTCGGCAGGCGGGTGACCGGCGGTCAGCCCGCCGGACATTGCTCCCCGGCCTCGTGGTGCTCGGCGTGCTCTTCCTGCCGTCGTCCACGGCGGGTTCGGCGGGACCGACGATCAAGGACGAGACCTTCGTCACCGCGGAGACCGGCGGGCTTCTGCACATCGAGGCGGGGGAGTGTTTCACCGACCCGGCCTACTCCCCGGAGGCGGGCGAGGTCGTCGTCCTCTACACGCCCTGCAAGGAGCGGGCGGCCAACCAGTCGTACGGCTTCGTGCACGCCCCCGACGGTGAATGGGATCCGGCCGCGCTGACCGTGTTCGCCAGGGAGAGTTGCAGGCGGGGGTTCGACGGCAACTGGAGCGGCGCGTCGGCCTCGGGTCTGGACTTCTACCCGGTCATGCCGACCAGGAAGACCTGGGCGGGCGGCGACCGCGACGTCATGTGCGTGGTCTACAGCCCGCAGGGGCCGATGGACGGCTCGGCGCTCCCCATGGCGAGTTGGTGACCGAGGGGGCGTCCGTGAGGCTCCCCGGCGCACTGCGAACTTCCTGGCCTCGCCGCACCGCCGGATAAAGCCGCACTGCCGGATAAAGGTCGGTAAATCAGCCCACCGATGTGCGGGACAACTCGATATCTGTGGAAATCCTTAGCGCCGGTGTACCCAGTATCAAGGCTGTCGCCCTGTCGTACCTGAAGCATGAGCACACCCAGGAGGTCCCCCATGACCACCCCGCAGCGGATCTCACTCTGGCATGACGTGCTCGCCGTTAGCCGAAGCATCAGGCTCAGCATGGCGTCGCCGGAGACCCGTGCCAAACGTGCCTACGAGATCTTTCCGCCGAGCACCTGGACCGCGCTGAACGAGCACAGTTCGTACCTCAATTTCGGCTACTGGCGTGATGGGCCCGACACGCTCGACGACGCGTGCGAGGCGCTGGCGGAGAAGCTGGGGGACGCCGCGGGCTTTCGGGAGGGCGATCGCATTCTCGATGCCGGGTTCGGATACGGCGACCAGGACTTCATGTGGTTGGAGCGGCACAATCCAGCGAAGATCGTCGGATTGAACGTGACGCCGACGCATGTGCGGATCGCTCAGGAGAAGGCCCGCGCCCGTGGTCTGGATAATCGGCTGATCTTCCAGGAGGGGTCGGCGACCGCGATGACGTTCGAGCCCGGCAGCTTCGACCGGGTGGTCGCCCTGGAGTCGGCCCTGCATTTCCGGACCAGGGACGAATTCTTCCGCCAGGCTCACCACATCCTTCGACCGGGCGGGGTGCTCGCGACGGCGGATGTCGTGCCGTTGAACGTCGACAACGGCGGCCGCCGAGAGCTTTTCTCCACTTCGGTCCCCGAAGAAAACCTGTACGACGGCAATGAGTATGTCGCCCGCCTCCGGGCCGCCGGATTCGCCCATGTCCAGTTGACCTCCATCCGTGACCACGTTTACGAACCGTGGTGCAAATGGGCGGAACGGAAGCTGGACGACCAGGCATTTCAGCAGAAGGTCACCTGGGTCTACCGCCGCTGGTTGCATCGCGAGCTGGCCGACGACACGCGTATGCGGCAGAAGTTCGCCGGCTTGGACTACGTCATCGTCGTCGCCGAGAAGTCGATGTGAGGGCCGGAACACCGGATGTCGGCCCGAGAAGCCAGAAGGCCGCCAAGGCTCCCGAGCTGGGACTTTGGCGGCCGTTTGCCGTGATCGGCCCATAGATGTCATGGGCGATGGTGGACGATACAGGGATTGAACCTGTGACCTCTTCCGTGTCAGGGAAGCGCTCTCCCGCTGAGCTAATCGTCCGCATGGGAAGGACCAGAGGTGGAGACGGGATTTGAACCCGTGTAGACGGCTTTGCAGGCCGTTGCCTCGCCTCTCGGCCACTCCACCGGAGTGAGAGCCCGAAGACCCTTCGAGCGGAAGACGGGATTCGAACCCGCGACCCTCACCTTGGCAAGGTGATGCTCTACCACTGAGCCACTTCCGCGTGTTTCCTCCGGGTTTCGTACCCGGTGGCGACGAGAGAACTCTAGCGGGTTTTCCCGGCGGTTGTGTAACCGCGCGTTCAGCCGCCGGCCCCGTGGCCGTCGCGCGAATCCGCCGGCCGGCACCCGTCCGTGGACTCCCACACGGTGCGGATCCAGGCCGGGCATCCGGCCAGGTGGGCGTTCAGCCCCCTCGTTCAGCCGTCCTGCTCGGCCGGGCGGCGCAGCTGGCGCGTGACCACGCGCTCCACGGCGGGCAGGGTGAGGAAGATCTCCAGGATGCGGGTGAGACGGTGCACCTCGATGCGGTGGAAGGCGGGACCGTCGGCGCGGGCCAGCAGGAAGGTGAGGGCGAGCGGGGGCAGCGGGGCGGCGATCACATGCAGGCCGGAGTCGAGGGTGAAGGCCCTCGGACGGGCGGGGGTGTCGTCGGGGAAGGGCACCTGCTCGGGGGCGCGCCAGCTGGAGTGGACGACCGTGCGCGGGCTCTTCTCGGTCGCCGCGGCCGCCCAGTCGGCGCTGAACAGCACGGGCATGGAGTCGATCAGGGTGGCGAGGGCGCGGTCGCCCGCGGTGGTGATGTATTTGAGGATCTCCAGCTCCGGATAGGTCCCCGGCGCCTCGCGCGTGCCCCAGATGCCCTCGATCCTCACTCCCGGAACGCTCTCCAGCCCTTCGACCAGGCTTTCCCTGGGGGCTGAGTCGGGCCAGTAGACGGTGATGTCGTCCAGCGCCTGGCCCTCGCCCCGTTCGAGGACGACCACCTGGGTGATGTCGGCGCCCGCGACACCGAGGACACGGGTCACCTTCCCCAGCGAGCCCGGCTGGTCGGGCAGCGCGATCCGCAGTCGCAGCAGCATCCGCGGCCTCCCATGTCACGTTGGTCCACGCATGGACACAATACCCAGCGACGATTCGTCCCGCTCGTCGCGGTGCGGTAGAAAAGCCAGGTGGAGTCGTTGAAGCTGGGATCACTGGAGGTGTGGCCGCCGGTCGTCCTCGCCCCGATGGCAGGGATCACCAACGCGCCCTTCCGCACCCTGTGCCGGGAGCAGGGCGGCGGATTGTTCGTCTGCGAGATGATCACGACGCGGGCGCTGGTGGAACGCAACCCCAAGACCTTGAAGATGATCCGGTTCGAGCCCGAGGAGAGCCCCCGCAGCCTCCAGCTGTACGGGATCGACCCGGTGACCGTCGGCAGGGCCGTCCGCATGATCGTGCAGGAGGACCTCGCCGATCACGTCGACCTCAACTTCGGCTGCCCGGTGCCCAAGGTGACCCGCAAGGGTGGCGGCTCCGCGCTGCCGTACAAGCGGAACCTGTTCCGGTCGATTCTGCGCGAGGCCGTGGGCAACGCGGGGACGCTGCCGGTGACCGTGAAGATGCGCAAGGGCATCGACGACGACCATCTGACCTACCTGGACGCCGGGCGGATCGCCGTCGAGGAGGGCGTCTCCGCGATCGCGCTGCACGGCCGCACCGCGATCCAGCACTACGGCGGCACCGCCGACTGGGAGGCGATCGCGCGGCTCAAGGAGAGCGTGACGGAGATCCCCGTGCTCGGAAACGGCGACATCTGGAGCGCCGCCGACGCGCGCCGCATGATGGACGAGACCGGCTGTGACGGCGTCGTCGTGGGCCGGGGCTGCCTGGGCCGCCCGTGGCTGTTCGCGGACCTGGCGACCATGTGCGAGGGCGGGGAGGAGCGGCGCAGGCCCCTGCTGGGCGAGGTCGCCGCGACGATGGACCGGCACGCGACCCTGATGGTCGACTGCTTCGAGAGCGAGCGGCACGCGGTGGTCGACTTCCGCAAGCACGTCGGCTGGTATCTCAAGGGCTTCACCGTCGGTGCCGCCCTCCGCCGCCGCCTGGCCACCTCGGAGAGCCTGTCGGACCTGCGCGAGGGGCTCGCCGAACTCGACGCCGCCCAGCCGTGGCCCGACGGCGTGGACACCCCCCGGGGCAAGACCAACCCGCGCGACCGCGTCCAGCTGCCCGCCGGGTGGCTGGACGACCCCTATGATCTCGCGGTTCCCAGCGCCGACGCCGAGAGCGACACCTCGGGCGGCTGACGCCGACGGCGAGCCGGGTCTCCGACAGAGTCATCTGCGGTCCTCTGCGGTCCTGCGCGGTCCTCGGTGGCCCTCGGTGTCGGCGCGGCCCGTCACACCGGGGGCCGGGGCGGAACTCCGGTCGTCACGGGGCCGTGCTCGGAGGCGTCGGGGCGGCGCTCGGACGGCACCGGGAGATTCCGCTTGGGCCGCGAGCCGTGTCACGCCCTCGTTCCCGGGTACTCCGAGTCGTGTGAACGTGTGGGGCAAAAGAGATGACATGGTGGTCCACGGCAGCGAGCCGTACAACGCCGAGGCGCCGCCGGGCGCCCTCGCCGATCACATCCTCACCCCGCTCGACACCTTCTACAGCCGCAACCACGGCCCCGTCCCCGACCTGGATCCGACCTCCTGGCGTCTCACCGTGGACGGTCTGGTCGAGCGCCCGCTGACGCTGTCGCTGGAGGAGCTGCGTTCCGAGTTCTCCGAGGTCACGCTGGTGGCGACCCTGCAGTGCGCGGGCAACCGCCGTGCCGATCTGGTCGAGGTCCGCGACATTCCCGGTGAGGATCCGTGGGGGCCAGGAGCCACCTCGACCGCGCGCTGGAGCGGTGTCGGCCTGGCCGAGGTCCTCGCCCGCGCCGGGCTGCTTCCCAGGGCCGCGCACATCGCCTTCGCCGCCCCCGACGTCTCCGAACTCGCCGATCCCGCCCAGCCCTACGGTGCCTCCATCCCGGTGTCCAAGGCCATCGGCGGAGACGTCCTGCTGGCCTGGGCCATGAACGACCGGCCGCTGCCCAGGGCCCACGGCGCCCCGCTCCGCGTCGTGGTCCCGGGCTGGATCGGCGCCCGCAGCGTCAAGTGGCTCCAGCGTGTCACCGCGCGGGAGGAGCCCTCCGACAACTACTTCCAGGCCGTCGCCTATCGCCTGCTGCCCTCCGGGGCCGATCCCGCGAAGGCGGGGCCCGGTGACGGTATCTCCCTGGGGCCCGTCGTCCTCAACACCGCGATCCTGAGCCCCGGCGACGGCGCCCGCACGCGGCCGGGCCTCACCCGGATCACCGGCTACGCCTACGCGGGGGACGGCCGTACCGTCGCCCGCGTCGACGTCTCCCTCGACGGGGGCGAGACCTGGACGCAGGCGGACCTCGGGGAGCAGGTGGGCCCCTGGGCGTGGCGGCACTGGCACGCCGTCGCCGAACTGGGGGAGGGCGAGACCGTGATCGTCGCCCGCGCGTGGGACAGTGCCGGTGCCACCCAGCCGGAATCGCCCCGGCACGTGTGGAATCCCAAGGGGTACGCCAACACCTCCTGGTCCCGCGTCCGCGTCACCTGCGCTCCCTGAGGGGACACACGGGGATGTGTCGGGCCGCACGCGCCGCGTCGCCGTGGGCGAACGCGGCCGATGATCGGCCCGGGGCGATCGGGCGGCACGTGTCAAGGGCGGGCCAGGTCGCGGCGGAGGTGTTCGGCGGTGAAGGAGCCGGGCTCGTCGAGGAGGCGGGACGGCGTGCCCTCGAAGATCACGGTGCCGCCCTGGTCGCCGCCGTCGGGGCCGAGGTCGACGACCCAGTCCGCCTTCTTGATCACGTCGAGGTTGTGCTCGATGACGATGACCGTGTTGCCGCCGTCCACCAGGCTGTCCATGATTTTGATCAGGTGCTCGACGTCCGACATGTGCAGCCCGGTCGTCGGCTCGTCCATCACGTAGACGCTGCCCTTCTTGTGGAGTTCCCCCGCCAGCTTGATCCGCTGGCACTCGCCCCCTGACAGGCTGCTGAGCGGCTGACCGAGCCTGAGGTAGCCCAGGCCCACCTCGTTCAGCGTCTCCAGGACGCGCAGCGGTCTCGGCTCGGTGAAGAACTCCGCGGCCTCGCCGATCGTCATCTCCAGCACGTCGGAGACGGACCTGCCGCGCAGCGTGTGCCTCAGGATCTCGGGCCGGAACCGCCGTCCCCGGCACACCTCGCACACGGATGTGATCGCGTCCATGAACGCCAGGTCGGTGTGGATGACCCCGAGCCCCTGGCATTCGGGGCAGGCGCCTTTGGAGTTGAAGCTGAACAGCGCGGGGCTGACTCCGCCCGCGGCGGCGAAGAGCCCGCGGATCTCGTCCATCAGCCCGGTGTAGGTGGCCGGGTTGGAGCGGATCGAGGTGCCGACCGCGGCCTGGTCGATCACCACCGCCTTCGGGTGCTCGGCGAGGAACACCTCGTTGACCAGGGTGCTCTTGCCCGATCCCGCGACCCCGGTGACCACGGTGAGCACCCCGGTGGGAAAGGACACCGTGACGTCTTTGAGGTTGCGCGCGGTGGCCCCGGTGACGGTGAGCGCGCCGGTCGGCTCCCTGAACGACGCCTTGAGCGGCGGATTGCGGCGCAGATGCCGTCCGGTGAGGGTGCGGGCGCGCCGCAGGCCCTCGACGCCGCCCTGGTAGACGATCTCACCGCCGTGCGTCCCGGCGCGTGGCCCGACGTCCACCACGTGGTCGGCGACATCGATCACGTCGCGGTCGTGCTCGACGACGAGTACGGTGTTGCCCTTGTCCCGCAGTTCGCGCAGCAACTCGTTCATGCGCGTCACGTCGCGCGGGTGCAGTCCGATGGTCGGCTCGTCGAAGATGTACGTCATGTCGGTCAGGCTGCTGCCCAGGTGCTTGACCATCTTGATCCGTTGCGACTCCCCGCCGGAGAGGGTGGGCGTCGGCCGGTCCAGGCTGAGGTAGCCCAGGCCGATGGTGACCAGGTGCCGCAGCCGCTTCAGGATCGCCGGGACCATCGTCGCCGCGACCGGGGCGTCGATCTCCGCGATCACGCCGACCAGGCGCCGGACCTCCATCGCGGCCAGTTCGGCGATGTTGCGCCCGCCGATCCTGCAGGCGAGCGCGGCCTGGTTGAGCCTCGCCCCCGCGCACAGCGGGCAGGGGCGCACCGAGGTGAACGCCGCCATCGCGTCCCGGCTCGCCCTGCCCTCGACGTCCCGCCTGACATGGAGCCGGTCGAACCTCTCGACCACGCCCTCGTATCTCTGCGGGGCCGTACCGCCCTGCTCCTCGAAGGTGACGTCGGCCTCGCTCCCGTGCAGCAGCATGTCCCACTCGCCCTCGGTGTAGTCCGCCAGCGGCCTGTCGTTGTCGAACAGTCCCGAGTGGGCGTAGATCTTCCACTGCCAGTTGCCGGCCCGGAAGCCCGGCAGCAGGATCGCTCCCTCGTTGAGCGACTTCGTCCGGTCGAAGGCGAGGTCCACGTCCAGGGCGATCTTCCGGCCCACGCCTTCGCACTCCGGGCACATCCCGGCCGGGTCGTTGAAGGAGAACGCGTTGGAGTAACCGGTGAACGGCGTGCCGGCGCGCGAGTAGAGCAGCCTCAGCAGCGGGTGGATGTCGGTGACGGTGCCGACGGTGGAGCGGGAGTTGCCGCCCAGTCGCCGCTGGCCGACGACGACGGCGGCCGAGAGGTTGCCGATGGCGTCGGCGTCCGGTTGGCCGTGGTGGGGCAGGCGGTTGCGGGCGAAGGAGGTGAAGGTCTCGTTGAGCTGGCGCTGCGACTCAGCGGCGATCGTGTCGAAGACGATGGAGGACTTGCCCGACCCCGAGACGCCGGTGAAGACCGTGATCTGCTTCTTGGGGATCCTCAAGGAGACGTTCTTGAGGTTGTTCTCCCGGGCTCCGGTTATCTCGATGTGGCTCATTTCCGGCACGCTATCCACGGTTTAGGTCAGATCCTGGCCGCGATCGGTGGCATCGTGAACGACATGGCGGACACCACGGGACGGGTGCTGAGACTGCTATCGCTGCTGCAGGCGCACCGGGAGTGGCCGGGCCCCGAACTGGCCGAGCGGCTGGAGGTCAGCCCACGCACGCTCAGACGCGACATCGACCGCCTGCGCGAGCTGGGCTATCCGGTGCACGCGACCACCGGTCCCGCGGGGGGATACCGGCTGGAGGCGGGCACCGCCATGCCGCCGCTGCTTCTCGACGACGAGGAGGCCGTCGCGATCGCGGTGGGCCTGCGTACGGCGGCGAGCGGCACGGTCGCCGGGATCGGGGAGACCTCGGCCCGCGCCCTGGCCAAGCTGGAACAGGTCCTGCCCTCCCGGCTGCGCCTGCGCGTGCACACGTTGCAGACGCAGACGCATCCGGTCGCGCCGATCTGGGCGGTGCCCACGGTGGAGGCGGACACCCTCGCGCTGCTGGCCAGGACCTGCCGGGACCGGGAGCGGATCCGCTTCGGCTACCGCCGCCGCGACGGGCAGCAGGGCGGCCGGATCGCCGACCCGTACCGGCTCGCCTCCACCGGGCGGCGCTGGTATCTCGTGGCGTGGGACATCGGCAGACAGGACTGGCGGACCTACCGGGTGGACCGGCTCACCTCACCGCTGGGCACCGGCGTGCGCTTCCCGCCGCGCGAGCCGCCCCCCGGCTATGTCGAGGAGTCGATCGTCGCCCCCATCAGCCGCCACCGGGCGGTGGTCGTCGTGCACGCACCGGCGGCCGTGGTCGCCGAGCGCTTCTCCGGACCCGGCTGGGTGCTGGAGGAACTGGACGAGCACAGCTGCCTGCTGCGCACCGGCGGCGACTCGCTGGAGTGGCTGGCGCTCACCGTCGGGCAGCTCGGCCTGGACTTCACCGTACGGGAGCCGCCGGAGCTGATCGACCACATCCGGACGCTGGCCGCCCGCCTTCAGGCCTCGACGGAGCCGCCGCTGCGCCAGTAGACGTTGCTCTCCCTGCTGAGCATGCCCTCGTCGACCAGGTAGCGGCGCAGGGCCGCGTAGTCGTCGTGGAAGGCGCGCAGCGCGACGTTGACCTCCTTCTCCGGGTAGCGGACGCCCGGCTCGAAGACCTGGACCACGTAGTCGAGCACGACCAGTTGCTTGTCGCGCTTGGTGGGGATCGCCCGCAGTCGTCCCTCGACGAGGAAGGACTGCAGGACCCTCTCCTCCGGGGAGGCCGGGGTGGCGGGTCTCGCCGTGGCGTGCAGCAGCTCACGGAAGCGCTCGCGCCGTACCTCCCACTCGCCGTCCTCTCCCCGTACGGCCAGCCCGCCGCGTTCCAGGCGGTCCAGCGCGCGCCTGACCGCCTCCCTGTCGAGTCCGGACTCCTCTTCCGGCTTGCCGCCCAGCACCAGGGCGGCCAGCACCTTCAACGTGTCTTCCTGGTACAGCAGGCCCAGCACCTGCCTGATCGCTTCGTCGCTCATCCGGTCATTCTTCTCGGTCCCGTCTGATATTTCTGCGCGCACGGACGGTCTTCCTCCGCCGAGCGCCCCTGCCTGCGCCGGCAGGGACGTGGCGAGGGACGGTTCAGAGGCGGTTCAGGCCGATGACGTGGACCACCGCGCGGCCCTCCTCGTCGGAGGCGGCGAGGTCCACCTGCGCGTCGATGCCCCAGTCGCCGTCGCCCGCGGGGTCGGAGACGACCTGGCGGACACGCCAGAACTCCTTCTCCTCCTCGATGCGGAGCAGGCCGGGGCCGCGGGCGTCCGGGCCGGTGCCGATCTCCTCGTGGTCGTCGTAGTAGGCGTCGAGCGCGGCGCCCCAGTCGACGTCGGGTGCCAGCTGCGCCAGCTCCTCCTCGTTCTCCAGGGCGGCGAGCTCGATGAGGCGGAACATCGCGTTGCGGACCAGCACGCGGAACGCGCGGGTGTTGGCGGTGACGGGCTTGGTGCTCTCCTCCAGCGAGGGCGCCTCCACCTCCCCGGTCGGGTTCTGCAGCTGCTCCCACTCGTCCAGGAGGCTGGAGTCGACCTGGCGGACCAGCTCGCCGAGCCACTCGATGAGGTCGACCAGGTCCTCGGTCTTGAGGTGCTCGGGGATGGTCCGCGACAGGGTGCGGTAGGCGTCGGCGAGATAGCGAAGCACGGTGCCCTCCGAGCGGTTCAGCTCGTAGAACTGCACGTAGTCCGCGAAGGTCATCGCCCGCTCGTACATGTCGCGGACGACGCCCTTGGGGCTCACCGTGTAGTCGCCCACCCAGGGGTGGCCGCGCCGGTAGGTCTCGTACGCGCCGAGCAGCAGGTCGGCGAGCGGCATCGGATAGGTGACCTCGGCCAGGCGCTCCATCCGCTCCTCGTACTCGATGCCGTCGGCCTTCATCAGCGCCACCGCCTCGCCGCGCGCCTTGTTGAGCTGCGCGGACAGGATCTGGCGGGGGTCGTCGAGGATGGACTCGATGATCGAGACCATGTCCAGGGCGTAGTTCGGCGACTCCATGTCGAGGAGTTCGAGGGTGGCGAGCGCGAAGGTGGACAGCGCCTGGTTCAGCGCGAAGTCCTCCTGCAGGTCGACGGTGAGACGGGCCATCCGGCCGTGCTCGTCGGGCTCGCTCAGCTGCTCCACCACGCCTCCGGCCAGCAGCGACCGGTAGATCGCGATGGCCTGGCTGATGTGCCGCCGTTGCCACTTGCGGTCCTCGTGGTTGTCGGTGAGCAGGTGGCGCATGGCCGCGTAGCAGTCGCCCGGCCGGTTGATCACCGCGAGGAGCATGGCGTTGCTGACCTTGAACCGGGAGTTCAGCGGCTCGGGCTCGGCGGCCTGCAGCTTCTCGAAGGTCTCCTCGCTCCAGCCGACGAAGCCCTCCGGCGGCTTCTTGCGGGCGAAACCGCGCCGCCGTTTGGGATCGTCGCCGATCTTGGCCAGGGCCTTCTCGTTCTCCACGACGTGGTCGGGGGCCTGGCAGACGACGTAGCCGATGGTGTCGAATCCGGCGCGCCCGGCCCGCCCGGCGATCTGGTGGAACTCGCGGGCGCGCAGTCGCCGCACCTTGGTGCCGTCGTACTTCGACAGCGCGGTGAACAGCACGGTCCTGATCGGGACGTTGACGCCGACGCCGAGCGTGTCGGTGCCGCAGATGACCTTGAGCAGGCCCGCCTGGGCGAGGCGTTCCACCAGGCGGCGGTACTTCGGGAGCATCCCGGCGTGGTGCACGCCGATGCCGTGCCGCACCAGCCGGGAGAGCGCCTTGCCGAACCGGGTGGTGAACCGGAAGTGGCCGATCATGGAGGCGATCGCCTCCTTCTCGGCCTTGGTCGACATGTTGATGCTCATCAGCGCCTGCGCCCGCTCCATGGCCGCGGCCTGGGTGAAGTGGACGACGTAGACGGGATATTGGTTGGTGGTGAGCATCTCCTCCAGCGTCTCGTGGAGAGGGGTGAGCCGGTAGGAGTAGACGAGCGGGACCGGGCGCTCGGCGTTCTTCACCACCGCGGTGGGCCTGCCGGTGCGCCGGGTCAGGTCCTCCTCGAACCTGGTGACGTCTCCGAGGGTCGCCGACATCAGAATGAACTGGACGTTCGGCAACTCCAGGAGCGGCACCTGCCAGGCCCAGCCGCGGTCCGGCTCGGAGTAGAAGTGGAACTCGTCCATCACCACCTGGCCGATGTCGGCCGCGGCGCCGTCGCGCAGCGCGACGTTGGCGAGGATCTCCGCGGTGCAGCAGATGATCGGCGCCCCGGGGTTCACGCTCGCGTCGCCGGTCATCATCCCGACGTTCTCGGTGCCGAACACCGCGCACAGGTCGAAGAACTTCTCCGACACCAGCGCCTTGATCGGCGCGGTGTAGAAGGTGCGCACGTCCCTGGTGAGCGCGGTGAAATGGGCTCCGGCGGCGACCAGGCTCTTGCCCGAGCCGGTCGGGGTGGCCAGGATCAGGTTGTTTCCCGACACCACCTCGATAAGAGCCTCCTCCTGCGCCGGGTAGAGGGTCAGCCCTCGCTCGGAGTTCCATTCGACGAAGGCGTCGAAGATGGTGTCGGGGTCGGCGTCGATCTCTTCTGGCAGGCGGTCTACAAGGCTCACGGTTCAATACTGCCGAAGAACTTGAGGTGGTCGGACCGGAGGCGGTCGCGGATCGCCTTACATTCCAGGTAAAGTGCGTAACTTTGTGTAGTTATGGCTGCTTTTCCCGACATGAATGCTGATCAAATTAGATGACCACGCCGTCGGCTCGTCGGCCCGGCACACTCGGTACGCCCCGGCGCCCACGAGAGGGGAGGGCGCGGCGGGAGGAGCCGGTGAGCGCCAGACCCGCCACGATCGCGCCCGCCCCGAGCAGGGACGCCGTCCCCGGCACGAAACCGTTCACCGTGAACGTGAGCAGGCCCAGCCCCACCAGCGCGGTGGCCAGCAGGATCCTGACCGTCCCGCCGGTGTACGGCCCCGTCGCGGGAGGCGTCTCGAACCTGGCGAACCCCCGGAGCAGCGGCCACATCGCCAGGGCGAGCATGAGCAGCCAGTGGGGCCAGCCGGACAGCCAGGCCGACGTCCCCGGCTCGGGAGTGGAGATGCCCAGACCCACCACGACCACCGAGACGATGACGAACAGCGCGCTCATGTGCCACAGGTAGAGGGTCATCATCCGGCAGCCGGCCCAGTCCAGAGCCCGAGAGACCCCCGGCCACTCCGCGAAGGAGACGATCCACCGGCGCAGCGCCAACGCGAGCCCGATCTGGCCCACCCCGACCGAGAGCAGCGCGACCGTGGGGGGCGCCATGTTGGAGACGGAGGCCCCCGGCATCCCGATCATGCTGAGCGGGTAGGGGCCGAAGGCCGTGAGCGCCGCGCCCAGACCGTACCCGGCCAGGGCCAGGACCCAGGGACGGCGCAGCCGGCCGTCGACATAGAGGAAGCCGAGCTGGTGCACCGCCAGCCAGACCAGCACGATGTTGGGGAGACCGGCGATGTCCAGGCCGCTGGTGAAGCGCAGGACGTCCACCGCCACGGCCCCCGCCGCCAGCGCGACCGGCACCCGCCAGCCGTACACCATGTTGAGCCTGAGCATCGGCGTCGTCGCCGCCACCGCGACGAGATAGATCGCGAGGAACCAGAGCAGCTGCCCGGCCAGCCGTGAGGCCGTCATGACCGGCTGCTCGGGAACGCCGAGCGCGAGGAGCAGGTGGGGCAACGGCAGCCAGACCGCCGCCAGCGGGACCACCGGCCAGGCCAGGCGGCGCAGGCGTCCCGCCAGCCACGCGGGGGTCGCCTCGCCGCGCCTCGCCGCGCTCCGCCGGCTGATCGCGTTGGCCGCGCCCCCCGCGAAGAACACCAGCGGCATCACCTGGCTGAACCACGTGATCATCCATCCGTTCCCCACGGCCAGCGCGTTACCGGTGGAGATCCGGCCGTCGGCGAAGGAGAGCAGCGGCATGCTCCAGTGCTGGAGCACCACCAGGACCATGCCGAACACGCGGAGCACGTCGATGAACGGGTCACGCGCGGCGCGCGCGGAGGCCGGGCGAGGCGCCGTACGGGGGAGTGGGACGGCTGTCACGGGCGCGGTCGCCACCGAGTTCGCGGGAGCCGACGCCGCGGTCGCCGCCGCGGTCACGGGTCGCGGCGCCGTCGGAGACACCGACGTAGGCGCTGCGGGAGGCGCTGCCGAACCAGGGATCACGGCGGTCAAGGGGATCTCGATTCTCAGGGAGGAAGATCTCCGAAAGGAGGATCTCGGGGAGGGAGGGCGAAAATCGCGGGTGTGACGAGCGGGTGTGACGATGGGAAAAGCCTCCCGCCAGGAGCCCGGCGGCACAGTGACGCGCGCAGCAGTCTTCTCGCCCGATCTCCCCACCGTCCCGGGTAGTGCTGGCCCCACCCCGGTACGCGGGCACACAGGGTCGATCGACGGGGCCGGCCCTCGTAGCGTTGGCGCCATGAGAACCCTTCTCGGCCGCATCGGCACCGACACCCGCTACCTGATCGTGGGTTTCCCGCTCTCCGTCATCTGGTTCGTCCTGATGGTGGCCGGCTTCGCCGCGGGGATCGGCACGACCGTCGTGTTCGTGGGGTTGCCCATCCTCGCGACGACCCTCCTGGTGGCCAGGGGGTTCGCCGACGTCGAGCGGCGCTGGCTGCCCGAGGTGCTCGGCCGTCCCGTGGCCCGGCCGAGATATCTGCCCGCCCCGGAGAGCGCCGGATGGTTCCGCAGGATGATCAACCCGCTCACCAACGGCCAGTCGTGGCTCGACCTGCTCTACGGCGTCGTGGTCTTCCCGATCTCCATCGTCACCTTCGTGCTGGCGACGGTCTGGTGGGCCGGGACGATCGCCGGTCTCGCCTACCCGCTCTACGGGTGGATCATCTACGCCATCCCCGGCAACGACGGGGGACTGGGCAGGCTCCTCGGCCTGGGTGACAGCCTGTGGGTCGATGTGATCATCAACACCACCATCGGCGTGCTCTTCGCCCTCACCCTCCCGGCGATCGTGCGGGGCGCCGCGCTCGTCCAGGCCGGGCTCGGCAGGGCGATGCTGACCGGGGTGGCCGAGCTGCACGAGCGCATCGACGACCTGGCCGAGGGCCGGGCCGCCGCGGTGTCGGCCGAGGCCAACGCGCTGCGCCGGCTGGAGCGCGACATCCACGACGGGCCGCAGCAGCGCCTGGTCTCCCTGGCGATGGACCTGTCGCGGGCCCAGCGCCAGCTCAGGCGCGACCCGGGGGCCGTCGAACGGATGCTCGGCGAGGCCATCACCTCCACCCGCGACACCCTGGACGAGCTACGCGCCCTGTCGCGCGGCATCGCCCCGCCGATCCTCAGCGACCGCGGCCTGGCCCCGGCGCTCGCCGCGCTCGCCGGCCGGTGCACCGTCCCCGTCGAGCTGGACGTCCAGGTCGTGGGGCGCTTCCCCGCGGCCGTGGAGAACACCGTCTACTTCGTCGTCGCCGAGTCCCTCACCAACGTCGCCAAGCACAGCCAGGCCACGATCTGTACCGTGACGCTGAGCAGGACGGGGGACTTCCTCATGCTGACAATCGGGGATGATGGGGTCGGCGGCGCCCATGTCGCCAAGGGACATGGCCTGTCGGGGCTCGGGGACCGCCTGAAGGCGGTGGACGGCGAGCTGGCGGTCGACTCACCCGTCGGAGGGCCGACGGTCATAGTGGCGGAGGTTCCGTGCGGGTAGTTGTGGCCGATGACGCGGTGCTCATCAGGGAAGGCCTGATCAGGCTCCTGGAGGAGTTCGGCTGCCAGGTGGTCGCGGCGGTGGGCGACGGCGACCGCCTGGTGGAGGCCGTCGCGGAGCACCGGCCCGACGTCTCGGTGGTGGACGTACGAATGCCGCCCGGCTTCACCGACGAGGGGCTGCGGGCGGCGGTGGAGGCGCGCCGGAGGGTTCCCGGCGCGCCGGTGCTGATCCTGTCCCAGTACGTGGAGGTGTCCTATGCCGACGATCTGCTCGCCGACGCCAGGGGCGCGGTGGGATACCTGCTCAAGGACCGCGTCGTGGACGTGGACGACTTCATGGGAGGGCTGCGCACGGTCGCGGCCGGAGGTACGGTCTTCGACCCCCAGGTGGTGGCACAGCTGATGGTGCGACGCCGCCGCGACGATCCTCTCGCCCAGCTCACCCCGCGAGAGCGCGAGGTGCTCGGCCTGATGGCCGAGGGCAGGTCCAACCCGGCCATCGGCCGTCAGCTGGTGGTCAGCGACGGGGCTGTGGAGAAGCACATCCGCAGCATCTTCGCGAAGCTCGGTCTGTACGCCGAGGACGGTGACCAGCACCGCCGTGTCCTCGCGGTCCTGGCCTACCTGCGTTCCTGACACACCTTCCCGCACCCGTGCTCCCGACCGCGAGGAGGAACAGTGATCTCGGTCTTCGGCAGTGCCAACATGGATCTCGTGGCCTACGTCGACGTCGCCCCCGCGCTCGGCGAGACCGTGACCGGCCGTGCCTTCCGCACGGTGCCCGGTGGCAAGGGCGCCAACCAGGCCGTCGCCGCCGCGCGGGCGGGAGCCGCGGTCGCCTTTCTCGGCGCGGTGGGCGACGACGCCTTCGGGACCGAGATGCGGCGTACGCTCACCGAGGCGGGGGTCGACGCGACCCACCTGCGCACGGTCCCCGGCCCCTCCGGCATCGCCCAGATCGTGGTGGACGGCGACGGCGGCAACTCGATCATCGTGGTCCCCGGCGCCAACGGGACCGTGACCGCTCCCTCGGAGGCCGAGATCGAGGTCATCTCCCGCTCTGACATGCTGCTTCTGCAGCTGGAGCTCCCCATCGAGGCCGTCACCGCGGCCGCCAGAGCCGCCCGCGCGGCCGGGACCACCGTCGTCCTCACCCCCGCGCCCGTCCAGCCGCTCCCCGCGGAGCTGCTGGAGGCCGTGGACATCCTGGTGGCGAACGAGCACGAGGCCTCGGCGATCACCGGCCTGGCCGACCACGAGGCAGCCCTGGAGAAACTGAGGGGCGAGGTCGGATGGGTGATCATCACCCTGGGGGCGCGCGGCGCGCTCACCGCCTCGGGCGACGGGCCCGCGGTGCGCGTCGAGGCCCCCACGGTGGCCGTGGTGGACACCACGGCCGCGGGCGACACCTTCGTGGGAGCCCTCGCCGCGGCTCGCGTCGAGCGGCAGCCCGTCGAGCGGGCCGTCCGCTTCGCCACCGCGGCCGCGGGCCTGTCCGTCCAGCGCGCGGGTGCCAGCACCTCGATGCCCACCCGCGCCGAGATCGACGGGAGCCTAGCCGCTGATGAGGGAGGTCTCTGACAGCGTGAGCAGGAACGCCCCCGCGGCGAGCAGCGCGATCGGCCAGGAGCGGCTGATGGCGGACCAGATCGTGGCGGCCAGGAAACAGACCAGGGCGAGCAGCACGAGAACGTCCACGAGAATCCTCCAAAGGGTCATCCCAGACGATCATCGTCCGGGGCAAGCCCTCACTGCCCCGCGGTCGGCGGAGGTAACACACCGCGCTTCTGTTTCACCGGAATGACGATTTCCGCCGCCCCTTTTTTATTCATATATCCGTTTATGCGCTTTCCCAGAGGGCTGCGGCGGTCTCCGCGCAGACGATGTCCTGGGCAACGGTGCCGCCACTCACGCCGACCGCGCCCACCACCCGGCTCGCCCGGCCCGCCCCGTACCCGTCGCCTGACCCTCCGAGCGGCACACCCCCGCCGAAGCACACGTACCGATCACCCGCCAGACCGTACAACTCGCCTCCCGGCAGGACCAGCGGCGCGAGGTCGGCGGTCGGCATGCGGTGGGCGAGAGCGGTGTACGCCTTGCCGGGGGCGAGGACGGATCCGGTGATCCGCGCGCCGTCCATCCGCTGGAACGCGACCAGGTCCCCGCCCGCGTCGACCACGGCGACCGAGACGAGCGCCCCCTCCCGCGCGGCCTGCCGCACCGCGGCCTCACACATGCGCAGTGCGAGTTCCAGGTTCACCGGTCTCCCCACCGTCTCCAAACCGTCTCGAAGGTCGTCGGCGTGGACGGCCGGGTGCGCGTGCGCCGCCGTTCTGGTGATGTGAGGTGTCATAACGATGCGACGCCCGCGAGGGCCTTTCGGAGGACCGGAGCGGGCCGGGACCGTCGTCCCGTAAGGGAAACGGCACCGCGGGGCGACACCGGAATCTCGGATAGGATCTGGCGTCTCGCGCGCCCGATCCGACCGACGATGGAGGAGCCGATGCGGGTCCACGACCTGTCCGCCGGGGGTGACGTGCTGGCCCGCGTGCACGATGTGGCCCGCGTGGCGACGCGGATCCACGGCCTGCCCGACGCCGAGGTCACCCTGGTCAACGTGTCGGAGAACGCCACCTACCGGGTGGACGATCCGGTCTCGGGCACGCGTTCCATCCTGCGGGTGCACCGGCTCGGCTATCACTCCACCCCGGCGATCCTGTCGGAGCTGTCCTGGCTGGAGGCGCTTCGTGAGCAGGCGGGGATCCGCACCCCCCGGGTGATCCCGGCTCCCGACGGTTCCAGGGTGCTGACCGTCCCGGGCCCCGAGCCGCGCGACTGCGTGATGTTCGAGTTCCTGCCCGGCACAGAGCCGTCCCAGGACGATCCACTGCCCGGCTTCGAGCGGCTCGGCGCCCTCACGGCGCGGATGCACCGGCACGCGCGCGGGTGGTCCCCGCCCGAGGGGTTCACCCGTTTCCACTGGGACTACGAGGCCGCCCTCGGCGCCGAGTCGCGGTGGGGCCGCTGGCAGGACGGCCTGGGGATGGACACCGAGGCGCGGGCCGTGCTGGGGCGGTTGGACAAGGAGTTGCGCGAGCGGCTCCACCGCTTCGGCCGCGGCCCCGGACGCTACGGCCTGATCCACGCCGACCTGCGCGCCGCCAACCTGCTCGTGGAGGGTGAGAACCCGCCCGGCGTCATCGACTTCGACGACTGCGGCTTCGGCTGGTATCTCTACGACCTGGCCGCCGCGGTCAGCTTCGTCGAGCACCGCCCCGAGGTTCCCGAGCTGATCGACGCGTGGGTGCGGGGCTACCGGACCGTCCTGGACCTCCCGGCCGAGGACGAGGCCGAGATCTGGACGTTCGTGATGTTCCGCCGCCTGCTGCTCGTCGCCTGGATCGGCACCCACACCGGTGCCGACATCGCCACGGAACTCGGCGCCGGCTACACCGAGGGCACCTGCGAGCTGGCGGAACGCCATCTCGGAGGCTCGCTCCGCTGACCCTGCTTGTCGGCTGCCCGTCGGCTGCTTGTCGGCTGTGCGACGCGCCGGGTGACGCGAGGGTGTCGGTACGTGCGTCATGAGACGTCGGTGACGCCGGAAGCCCGGCCCGGCGCGAAGCCGCCCTGCCCGGCGGAGTCCAGGCCGGGAATCGACCGGGCGGCATCTGACCCGTGTCGCCGCCCGGCCTGAGGTCCAGGTGCCGGTTTCAGCCCGAGACGAAAGCGGCGCTGTGATCGGCCGCCCAGGTGAGGAACGTACGGGGAGTACGCCCCAGCACCCGCTCGACGTCCCGGGTGAGCCGCGCGTTGCCGTCCCGCGCCACCTTCCGGGAGCCGTCGATCGCGAAGGCGGCGAACTCGGGATCCACCCCGGCGGCGATCATCCGCTCGTGGTACACCTCCAGCGGCACGTCCACCGTCTCGACGGCCCGCCCGAGCGTCTCGCCCAGCGCCTTCGCCATGTCCGGGACGCTGAGCAACTCGGGTCCGGTCAGTGTGAGGACGGTTCGTACGTGCTCGCCGGACGTCAGCGCCGTCACCGCCACCTCGGCCACGTCACGCGGATCGACGACCCCCTGCCTGCCGTTGCCCGTCGTGTTCGGCACCGGTCGCCCCTGCTGAACCTGGGGAACCCACCTCAGGGTGTTGGAGGCGAAGCTGGACGGTCGCAACACCGTCCATTCCAGCTCGCTCGAGCTCAGCGCCCGCTCTCCGGCCAGATGCCAGTCCCCGACCTCGGCGTCCTCGTGATCCTCCCCTGTGCCGATCGCCGAGACCTTCACCACCCTCCGCACTCCCGCGGCCCGCGCCGTCGCGACCATCGCCTCGTCGTGCCGGGCGAGCCACGGGCCCGGGGCACTGAGCAGGAACAGGGCGTCGACACCGCGGGCCGCCTCGGCCAACGACCCCGTATCGTCGAAATCCCCCCGTACGACTTCCACCCCCGGCAACGTCGCGCCCTTCGACGGTTCCCGGGTCATCGCCCTGACACGCTCACCCCGGCCCGCCAACAACCGGACCACCTCACCGCCGACCGTGCCCGTGGCACCTGTGACCAGAATCATGCGCTCACCCTGACAGCCCGCCCACCAGCCCTTATAGGAATTTTCGGCACGCGTGCGCAGCCTGCGGTCCGGCTAACCTTGTGGTCATGAGCATCGAGGTCCCGATGGCCGTGCCGGACGGCCTGCGGTCGCTGATCAAGGCGGTGAGCGTGCTCAGGGCGGACGATCCCGCAACGGGTGAGCGGCAGCCGCTCGTGCACGTCCCCGACGCCGACACGTCCCTCGTCTTCCGTACGACCGCGGCGGGGCAGAGCGATCTGCTGGTGATCGGCCCGCGCACGCGCGCCTCGTACCACGTCGGCAAGGACATCCCGCTCTGCCTGCGGCTGAGGGTGCTTCCCGGCGCCGCCCGGCCGTTGCTCGGCGTCCCGGTGAGCGAGCTCACCGACCGGGTGGTCCGCCTCGAGGAACTGTGGGGCTCCTCCTACGACCGGCTGAAAGCCATGCTGAGGCAGGCGGGCGGGGACGACGGCCTGATACTCGGACATCTGGAGGCGGCGCTGTCGGCCAGGTCGTCATCGGACGGGGCGCGAGGCGAACTGGTCCAGGCCGCCGTCCAGGCGCTGGGCGGTCGCACGGGAAAGCGGCGCAAACCGCTGCCCGCCATCGCCCGCCACCTCGCCGTCAGCGAACGTCACCTGCGCACCGTGTTCGCCGAGGCCGTCGGCCTGCCGCCCAAACGCTTCGAACGCATCGAACGCGTCCGCGAGATCCTCACCCTCGCCCGTGTCGGCGGCCCCCGTTGGGCCGACCTGGCCGTGGCCGCCGGCTACTACGACCAATCCCACATGACAGCCGAGTTCCGTACGCTGATGGGCGTCACCCCCGGCGCCTTCTTCGAGGGCCGCCTGCCCGCCCCCCAGCCCTGCTGACACGCTCGCTGCGTAGGACTTGGGCTGCGCCGCCCGGTCTGCGGCCCGCTGACACTCTCGTGCCACCTGACACGACCCCCGGTCGCCCGGTCCGCTCGTCGTCCACCGCCCGCGCTCGTCCGGCCCTCGAATCCGTCATCACCCGTCCCTCGCGGACGCGGCACTCGCGCACGGGGTGTCCGGCGGCGTGGCGCACGGTGACCGCGCGTCCGGAATCGGGAAATCGCCCCTACCCGCCGCCGATCCCGGGAATACCGGAGGTGAATACGAGACGGCACACGCACATCACCGCGTGTGCGATGGATATTCGGATAGCGGGATTCTCCCGTACGGGCACGACACCTTACCGAACGTGACTTTCTGCTTCCAGTCTCCGAATCCGGAATGTTTTCCGGCGCCTTCGCCGTGCCTCGGTCAGGGGCCGTACGGGGTCAGGACTTCAGTTCGCGCCTGATGTCCTCGTCGTCCGGGGCGAGTTCCAGCGCGCGGGTGAGATCGGCGACCGCCTCCCGGTCGCGTCCGGCGGCGCGCAGCGCCATCGCCCGGTTGAACAGCAGGGCGGGATCGTCACCGGCGTCGAGCGCCCGGGTGAAGTCCGCGACGGCCCCCTCGGGATCGCCGGTCTCGAACGCCAGCAGTCCTCGGTTCGCCCAGGCGGCGGCGAGCGAGGGGGCGAGTTCCAGAGCACGGTCGAAGGCGGTGCGCGCCCTGTCGTAGCGGCCCTCGGCGGTCTCCACCTGGCCCAGCGCGCACAACAGGTACGGGTTGGCGGGATCGATGGCGAGCCCGGTCTCGGTGTCCGCCCTGGCCGCGGCGTACTCGCCGAGCGCGGCCAGCAGCCCCGCCCGGTTGGCCAGGCCGTCCACGAACTCCGGGTCCAGCTCCAGCGCGTGGTTCAGGTCGGTGAGCGAGCCTCGATGGTCACCCGCGGAGAAGCGGATCTCGGCCCGGTTGTAGTAGGGCTCGGGGAAAGGAGGGCCGACCCGCATCGCCGTCTCGTAGTCGGCGACCGCCTCGTCCATCCGGCCCAGGCGGTGCAGCAGGTTGCCCCGGTCGATGTAGTAGTCGGGATAGCCGGGGTCGGCCGCGATCACCGCGTTCAGGTCGCCGAGCGCGTCCTCGGGACGGCCCAGCATCACGGCGAGTTGCGCCCTGTTGGCCAGCAGCACCAGCCGGTGTATCGGGTGCTCGCCGGGCAGCAGGTCTCGATCGGCCAGGGCGACGGCCTCCTGGACCAGCTCCAGGGCCTTGGCGGGACGGCCGCGCCGCACCTCCACCAGCGCCCGGCCGTTGAGGTCGAACCCCAGTTTGAACGCCCGCTCGCGAGGATCGGGCAGCAGCGAGGAGATGGCGATCGCCTGGTTCACCAGCGCCAGCGCGGCGTCGGGGTCGCGCTGTGCCGGGTCGCGACGGCGGACCTTCAGCATTCCGGTGGCGTAGGCGGCGGAGGCGTGGACGACGGGGGAGAGGCTCTCGCGCCTGGCCACGTCGAACAGGGCCTCCGAGTCGTCCTCGCGGCCGAGTGCGGCCAGCGCGGTCGCCGTGCTGTGCAGGAGCCGCCACCACGTCGCGGGGCCGTCGTCGGGGTGGGCGAGGCGCAGGGCACGCTCGCCGAGATCCACCACGGCGTCGTGGTAGCCCTCGTCCAAGCACCACTGCACCGCGAACAGGAACGCCTCCACCGCCTTCGACGGGTCACCGCCGCGCTCGCGGTGGTACGGGATCGCTCCGAGTCGCGCGCCGAGTGTCCCCTCCCTCTCCAGTTCGTCGGCGAGGGCGTCGTGCCGCTCCGCGTCGAGGCTCTCCTCGGCAACGGCACGTTCCCGGGTCAGCACGGTGAGCAGCTTCCCGGGGACACGGCGCCGCAGCACCGTCAGGAGCTCGAGGTCGGTGGGGTCGGCCAGGTCGATGTTCTCGACGACGAACGTGCGGGCGCCGGTTTCCGACAGGTGCTCACGGACGAACTCGGCCAGACCGTTGGCCAGGCGCAGCGTGCGGCGCGGGGCGTGCACCAGGATCCGTTCCGCGGCCGGCAGGCTCGCGGCCACCGACCGGCGCCGGGCGGGGATCCGATCGCGCAGGTCGGGCGCGACGGCGCGTAACTCGATGTCGTAGCGGGAGACGAGTTCGGGCCGGGCGGCGGGTAGCAGGGCGGAGACGATCGCGCTCCCGGCGGTGTACGGCCCGCGCAGGCGCCGATCCGCGTCCACCGTGTCCACGGTGGGGGGCGGCGGGTCTCCTTGCGGTTGCTGTCCCCGACTCACCGGACTCCTTTAACTCGATTAGTCGATATTTGGTGATATGACTCTACCGGGGAGCCGGCGC
Source organism: Streptosporangium sp. NPDC000095 (assembly GCF_042899335.1). Taxonomy (NCBI): domain Bacteria; kingdom Bacillati; phylum Actinomycetota; class Actinomycetes; order Streptosporangiales; family Streptosporangiaceae; genus Streptosporangium; species Streptosporangium sp. NPDC000095. Next base: position 161,714 of record NZ_JBIAZS010000004.1, on the reverse strand, counting down.
CCATCGCTGGACGCCGGTTCTGCGATTCCGCCTCAGCCGATGTGTTTAGGGCTGGCGGTGCCACTGAGTGCGATGGTGCCAGGCTTGTGAACAATAACACGCTTCATTGCGGGCCTTCCTCACGAATAATAACAAATTGCAAGTATTCGCAGTAATCGCCCATATTGACAAGAAGTATTTCTTATCGTGGCCTGATCCGGACAGTCCTATGGACAGGTGCCGCGTGGTGGTCTCGCTGAGACCGGCCTGTCCGCGATCCGCGCAGGGAGCCGCTGACGTGCCGCATCGGCTCGCCTCGTGGTCTCGTACGCGTGACGGGGGACCGTGGAGAGCCGCGACGCCCTCCGGGTCCGGCCGTCGCGGCGGGCTCCCCCCGCGGGTGAGACCCTGGTGCGATGAGAGAACCGAGGAGTCGCTGGACGGACATCGCCGGGGGCGACGCCGGGGAGCGGTACGCGGAGAGGTTCGCCCGGCTGGCCGAGTCGGGAGCGGACATGCACGGTGAGGCGCGGCTGTGCGCGGAGTTGCTGCCGCCGCCGGCCCGGGTGCTGGACGCCGGGTGCGGCACCGGGCGGGTGGCGATCCGGCTCGCCGAGCTGGGATACGACTGCGTGGGCGTCGATCTCGACGCGTCCATGCTCGCCGTCGCCCGGAGGGTCGCGCCGCGCCTGCCCTGGATACTCGCCGACCTCGCCGACCTCGGCGATCCCGTGGCGCTCGCGGACCGTACGGGTCAGGAGAACCGGATCGTACGGGATGAACGGGGTAATTACATTCAGAGCGGCGAGAAGGGCGGGAGCTTCGACATGGTCGTCGCCGCGGGAAACGTCATCCCCCTGCTCGCCCCAGGGACCGAGGCGCGGACCGTCGCGGGCCTCGCGGCGCTGCTGCGGCCCGGCGGGCTGCTGGTGAGCGGGTTCGGGCTGGACGCCGCCCACCTCCCGCTCGCCTCGGCGACGGTCACCCTGGCCGACTACGACGGCTGGTGCCGCGACTCGGGGCTCTCCCCGCTGAGGCGCCTCGCCACGTGGGAGGGCGCGCCCTACGACGGCGGCGGATACGCGGTGAGCGTTCACACGCGCACCCCGGACCGACGGGGCCCGCGGGGGTAGTAACTTCGTCCCATGCGACTGGGCGTTCTCGACATCGGTTCCAACACGGTCCATCTGCTGGTGATGGACGCGCACCGGGGGGCCCGGCCGCTGCCGGCGTACTCCCACAAGGTGGACCTGAGGCTCGCCGAGCACATGGAGGACGGCGACCGCCTGTCCGCGCGAGGGGCCGCGCGGCTTCAGGGGTTCGTCGAGGAGGCGCTGCGGCTCGCCGAGGACAAGGGGGTCGAGGACCTCATGGCCTTCGCGACCTCCGCGGTCAGGGAGTCGGTGAACGGCGAGGAGGTCCTCGCCAGGATCAAGGCCGACACGCAGGTCGACATCGAGGTGCTGTCCGGCCAGGACGAGGCGAGGCTGACGTTCTTGGCCGTGCGCCGCTGGTTCGGGTGGTCGTCCGGGCGGCTGCTGGTGCTGGACATCGGCGGGGGATCACTGGAGATCGCCTCGGGCATCGACGAACAGCCCGATGTGGCGGTGTCGCTCCCGCTGGGGGCGGGCCGGCTCACCCGTAACTGCTTCACCGCCGACCCGCCACCCGCCGAGGAGGTGCGGGCGCTGCGCAGGCACGTACGGACCGAGATCGCCCGCACGGTGGGCAACGTGTCCCGATACGGTCAGGCCGACCACGCGGTGGCGACGTCCAAGACGTTCAGACAGCTCGCCAGGATCGCCGGGGCCGCGCCCTCGAACGAGGGGCCGTCCGTGCGCCGGGTGCTCAGGCACACCGACCTCGTCGGGTGGACCGACCGGCTCGTCAAGATGACCACCGGGCAGCGTGCCGAGCTGCCCGGGGTCTCCGAGGCGCGGGCGCCGCAACTGCCGGCCGGGGCGATCGTCGCCGACGCCGCGATGGACCTGTTCGGGGTGAGCCAGCTGGAGGTGTGCCCCTGGGCGCTGCGCGAGGGAGTGATCCTGCGGCGGTTGGACGCGATGCCCGAACGGTAAGGTTTGCCGGGGCGCTCACAGGTAAGAGCGGGTGGTTATGAACACCCCTCAGGCTCATGTGGAAGGTGCCGCTCGTAAAGCGGCCAACAGTCAGACACTGGACAGGCTGGCGCGCGTCGGCATAGCGGGCCGCGGTGTCCTCTACGGCTTGATCGGTTTCCTCGCCCTGCAGATCGCCTTCGGCGGTGGCAGCGGAGGCAAGGAAGCCGACAACAGCGGCGCGATCGAGACGGTGGCCGAGCAGCCGTTCGGGACGTTCCTGCTCTGGCTCATGGTGATCGGGTTCGTCGCGCTGGTCGCCTGGCAGCTGTCGGAGGCCGTCATCGGCCGCGGCCAGACCAAGGACAGGGTGGAGGCCGCCGCACGGGTGGTCGTCTACTCGCTGGTGGTGGCGACGCTGCTCAACGTGCTGCTGCGCGGGGACTCGGGCTCCTCGTCGGACAGCCAGTCGAAGGACATCACGGCGATGCTGATGGACCTGCCCGCCGGGCAGTTCCTGGTGGGCCTGATGGGGCTGGGGCTGATCGCTCTGGGAGGCTACTGGATCCACAAGGGCTGGAAGAAGAAGTTCCTTGAGGACCTGCGCACCGGAGAGATGCCCGCGAAGGCGCGGAACCTCGCCGAGAAGTTCGGCATGGCCGGTTTCATCGCCCGAGGCGCGATCGCCGTGGCCGCAGGTGTCTTCATCATCCAGGCCGCGATCACCTACGACCCCGACAAGGCCAAGGGCGTCGACTCCACGCTGCGCTCGCTCGCCGACACCCCTGTCGGTCCGTGGCTGCTCGGTCTCATCGCGATCGGTCTGCTGCTGTTCGCGGCCTACTGTTTCTTCGAGGCTCGCTGGCGCCGTCTGTGACGGATGGAACCGCACGGTACGCCAGGTGCGGACACGCAGGTGAAAGCCGCTTTGGCAAGCCTCACCTGGCTATCCGGTAAGTGATCACATTCCTACTTTTCCGCGACATCTTCCCCGCCGACCTCCGCGTCTTCCCAGAAGTGAAACGTCATCGGAGGGGGCGGTATGGACTCGTCGGAGTACGACGGCAGTGAATGGGTTCTCCGCCTGGCGGGGTCCCCGGACCAGGTGGCGAGAGCGCGCCGCCTGGTCTCGGTGATTCTGGGGCGAGACCACCCCCTCCACGACGACTGCGTCCTGCTGACGAGTGAGATCGCCACCAACGCGGTGATCCACTCCAGGTCGGGGGACGGCGGGGCGTTCACCGTCACGGTGGTCCACTCACCGGCGGGAGTGCGCGTCTCGGTCCAGGACGAAGGCTCCTGCCAGGCCCCCACCGCGAGCCGAGCCTCGGCCGACGCGACAGGGGGCCGGGGCCTGCCCATGCTGGAGACGCTGGCCCACCGCTGGGGCATGGTCAGGGAGGCGGGCTCCAACAGGGTCTGGTTCGAGCTGGAGATGGCCGACCTGCGCACGGGCGACCTCGCCGCCGCCCGGTAGACCCGCCGCGTACCGGGCGGGAGCGCCTCCTCGCTCAGCCGGGCCGTCGCGGCGTCGTGAAGGGCCGCGTGGCCGGGCGGACGTCCAGGTCGGCCAGCAGCCCGGCGATGCGGGCGGCGCGGAGCGGGTCGACGGGCAGGACGTGACCGGTCCACCAGCGGGCGACCTGTGGGGTCGGCCCCGAGGGAACCCGGTCCAGATAGTCGTCCAGCGGCGGGTCGTAGATGAAGCCGGGCACCACGCCGCGGCTCTCCAGCCGGGCGACGACCTCGTCGCGGTTCTCGACCAGCAGGGGCACCCGCAGCAGCGGCAGCGGCGCCGCCTCGCGGACGCCGTCGGCCGCCCAGGGCAGGGCGCGGAGCAGCTCGACCCCGGCCACCCGGCGCTCCCGTTCGCGGTCGATCACCCGGAACCGGGAGCGGTGGTATCCGCGGAGCAGCGCCCCCTGGCGCATCCGCCAGTCGTCGAGGTCGATCCGTAGCCAGTGGTCCATGGCGCGCGGGTCGACCGGGTCGGCGGCGACGACCGCGCGCAACTCCTCCTCGCGGGGCGGGCAGCGGTGGCCGGTCCAGCGCACGAGACCCAGCGCCTTGAGGGCGTGCCACATCGGCCTGACCAGCCCGGTGCGGTAGATCGTCTCGCGCAGCACGGGCCGCAGCGTGCCGAGCAACTGGGCGCGCGCCCCTCCGGGGAGCAGCAGCTCGTCCCTGGCACGCGCCAGCTCGGGCAGCACGGCCGGGTCCTCCGCGGTGAGGAACCCGCCGGACATCGCCCGCCCGTGCTTGGCGAGGCTGAACACCCCGGCCGTACCGAACGTGCCCGCGGGGCGGCCCTCCACGGTCGTCTGCATGGCGTGCGCCGCGTCGTCGAGGAGGATCACGCCGCGCCGGTCGCACTCTGCGCGCAGCTCGGTCACCCGGTCGGGCTGACCGTACAGGTGGGTGGTGACGACACCGGCGAGTCCGGTCCAGTCGACGGCGGGGACGTCGATGTTGCCGTCGCGCCAGGAGACCGGCGCCATCACCGGCTCAAGTCCGGCGGCCAGCACGACGAACAGCACCGTCTCACAGTTGGTCGGCGAGATCAGCACCCTGTCGCCGCGCTTGAACCAGTGGCGCAGCGCGAGGAGCAGGCCGAACCTGGCGGACGGCACGTGGAGGCACTCCTGGCCGATCCGGTCACGCATGACCGCCTCAAGCGCGCGGCGGCCGTCCGCGGGGCCGGAGGTGGCAAGGCGGGCGCTCATCGGGCCTCCTTCCGAGGGCTCATCGACTCTTCCTGCCGGTGCGCAGCCGACCGTACCGCTTCATGGCCCGGTCGGCGGCGCCGTACAGGACCGGGCTGTCGAGGATGAACCGCCGCACCCGGCGGACCGGCTCGGTACGCAGCCAGTGCGCCGCCGCGCCCATCGACCGGCGGCGCACGATGCCCTCGGTGACCGGGACGGTCCTGCTGCACAGCGCGTCCTTGTACTCCGAGCCGTTGCTGATGCCCAGGTCCAGCGAGGTGATCCCGAGCTTCGCGGCGGACTCGACCATGCGCAGGTGCTGGATCAGGCCGGGGGAGTATCTGGCGTACTCGGGATCGTACGCGGGGAACCAGCCGATCATCGTCGTGCCGGTGCGCAGCCCGAAATGACCCGCGACGGGCCTGCCGTCGGCGTACAGCATCGACAGCGGCCCCGCGAAGTCGTCGGTGTCGACGGCGTGCAGGCGTTCGACCAGCTCCACGACCCACGCCTTGCCGAAGCGGTCGGCGCGGCCCATCCGCTGGTACTGGGCGGACTTCCACCGGCGCAGCAGCCGGAAGCTCTCGGGGTCGTCCACCGTGAACTCGGAGGTGACCTCGCCCACGTCGCGGCTCAGCTTCCGCTCCTTGTACAGGGTGGACTTGAGGAACTTCGGGGAGCGTCCGCGCAGCTCGTCGAGGAAGGCGTGGTAGCCGTCGGAGAAGTCGAGGACCACGGCCTCCTGCCTGAGCGTCTCGAACGGCTTGAACCACGGCTGGTGGTCGACCAGACAGCCGAACTCCCACACGCTCAGCCCGCACGCCCGAAGCAGGGCGTCGGAGTCGAACTCGGCGCCCGGCCGGTGGACGACCCCCTGGGAGAGCGACACCCACCCGCCCAGAGCGGCACTCACCCCGCCGCCGTGCAGTTCGAAGGGGAAGAACCCCACGGGCCCGTCGGACTCGCTGATCACCGCTACCCGCGCTTCCGGGCGGACCTCGCCCATCGCGATCGTGAAGTCCGGGCTGAGAAAGGGATTGTCCAGGTGTGAGGTGGAACATTGCATTCCGCGCCATGCCGAGATCTCGGCCGGGCCCAACTCCGCGGGCCGGATGACGCTGATTCTCATGCGCCGTCCCCCGTCGCGCCGGGGCGACCGGCGGTGTGCGCAAACCTACCGTTCACGAGGCCGATGGTCCTTTCTCGAAGCCTGGGACCAGGCAATCGGACGTCGTTGGAGCAGGGGAGGTCCGGACGGCGGGCATGGGGACGTGCGTCACGGCACGTGGAAACCGTCCCAGAACCAGGCGGCGGCTGATCCCCCGATCACGAACCGCCGATCCCCCGACTTCCCGAGTGGCGAATCCCCCGATCCGCTCTTCCCTCGAATCGCCACCCGATGCGCTGAATCTATCGGGATATCGCCCTATTCGCTTAGTAACGAGATAGTTCGCTTGGTAATACGGCAGGCTCGCTACGCGACGTCGAAGGAGGCCGGTCCCGAGGGCGTCCTGGGTGGCAGCGGAGGGACCGCGGGGATGAGCCGCTCGATGACCGGCAGGGCGCGATGGGCGTACAGCGGGTCGATCGGCAGCACGTGCCGGGCCCACCAGCGCGCCACCTCGGGCTCGGGTGAGGGGTCGGTGAACTCGGGCAGGTAACCGTCGTACGGCGGGTCGTAGAGGTATCCGGTGGCGACCCCGTGCCGCTCCAGCTCGGCGATGGCCGCGTCGCGGCCGTAGACCAGCAGCGGAACCCGGAAAAGCGGCTGGTCCAGGTGGCGGCGTACGGCCGGGGCGACGGTGGGCAGCGCGGCCAGCGTCGAGACACCGGCGATCCGCCGCGACCGCTGGCGGGGCAGCGCGTGCAGGCGCCTCGACTGGTACCAGCGAGAAAGGTGGCCCCGCCTGGCCCGGTAGTCGTGCAGGTCGGCCCGGACCCAGGAGTCGAACGCCGGCAACTGCTGGGGTGCGTACTCCATCGCCTTGAGCAGATCCTCGGGGCGTGGCGCGATGCGGTATCCCTCGCGCTCCTCCTCCATACCGAGGGCACGCATCGCCTTCAGCGCCGGGCGGACCATGTTCAGGCGCAGCGCGGCGTGCCGGCCCGCGGAGGTCAGCACACTGTGGATCTCTTTCTTGAAGACACCGGGCTGCAGCAGCCGGTCGCGGTCACGCTCCAGGGCGCGCAGATCCGAGAGGTGCTCGACCGCGATCACTCCGCCGGAGCCCGCTCCCGCGTGCTTGGACAGGCTGAACACGCCGGCCACCCCGAAGGTGCCGATCGGCCTGCCGTTCACGCTCGTCTCGATCGCGTGTGCGACGTCCTCGATCAGGATCTTGCCGCCGAACGCGGCCACCCGGTCCGGTAGGCCGTACAGGTTGGTGGTGAGCACCGCGTCGACCGTGTCGAGGTCGACGGCGTCGACGTCGATGTTGCCGTCGTCGAGGGAGAGGGGGGCGATGACCGGGCGCAGCCCGGCCGCGAGCACGAGGAAGAGGATCTCGTCCGCCGACAGCGGTGACATCAGCAGCCGCTGACCGGGGCTGCACCAGTGCCGCAGGGCCAGATACAGGCCAAGGCGGTTGGAAGGCAGCGGAAGGCAGAGGCGATGAGTCCGCTTCGCCACTATGTGCTCAGGAGTCACCGGAGACCAGATATCACGTACGACATCGTGACCGCAAACCGGAAGGGTCGTGTCGCCCTAACCGGTCGCCACCTGGGATGTTTTGCCATGTTTCATCACTCTGCGCATGTTTGGGAAGATCAGCAGCGCGACCAGGAGCTGGCTGCCGAGCATGGCGTAGCCCACCGCGGCGATTCCGAAGTGGGGGAAGAGCACCGCTATCGAGGTGAGGACCAGGACGGCCATCCCGATCTGGACGAGGGCGAGCTTGCGTGCCTCGCTCTGGGCGCGCAGCATGCTGAGGCAGATCTCGATCACCGTCTGGGGGAGCACGGCGATCGCCATCAGGCGCAGCAGCGGCGTGCCCGCCTCGGCGAACCCCGGGCCGAACACGCCCAGGATCAGCGGCGCGCCGATCACGACCACCGCGACGACCGGCCCGACGATCAGGAAGGTGCGCCGCAGCGCGTTGCGCACGCTCTGTCCCAGCTGGGCGGCGTTGAAGGAGCCCTCGACGGTGAGCGAGACCGCCATGTTGGCCGCGAGCAGCCCGACCATGGAGCCCAGGGTGTGCGCTATCGAGAAATAGCCGAACGTCGGGGCGTCGTCGAGCCAGCCCGCGACGATGACCGGGACGAGATAGAGGATCAGCAGGATGGAGAACGCGCCGGGGAAGTCTCCGGCGAGGAAACGCCCCACCTCGCGCAGGCGCGGCGGGTTCGCCGCGGTCACCTCGGTGTTCTTGACGTGCTTGGGGATGATGACCCCGAAGATGAGCCAGCTGATCGGGATCAGCGCTATGGCCGTCGGCACGATCCACGAGACGAAGATGCCGCCGAAGACGCCGCCCTGCGGCAGCGCGTGCGCCAGCGCGATGAGCAGGCCCATCTTGACCAGGCCGAACGCCAGGCTGTTGACCGGCACCCAGACGGCGTTGCGTAGCCCGGCCAGCGTCACGTCCTGGAGGGTGAAGATCGTCCACACGAGCACCGAGGCGAGGAAGAACAGGCCGGGACCGAGCCCGCCGAGGTCGGCGTAGACCGATCCCCACAGCGGTAAGGTCAGCAGGAACCCCAGCGCCGCCACCAGGCCGGTGGCTCCGGCGACCGCGTAGCCGCGCAGGATGAACTCGGCGGTGCGGCGCCCGGCCACCGGGATGAACCTGGCCATGGCGCCCGCGAAGGCGAGCCCGGTCAGGGAGGAGAACAGCCGCATCGCGCTGATCTGGGCCTGTCCCTCACCGAACGCGGTGGCGCTGTACAGGTGCGTGGCGAGGAACCAGTAGCCGAGCCCCAGCACGGCGGTGATCCCCGTGTTGATCATCAGCGCGTAGCCCTGCAGGAACAGTGGGTTCCTGAGGTCCTTGCGGAGGCGGTCCATCAGGCCGGTCCCGCGTGCCTCGGTGGCCGTCCCGCCCGTCGCCCGCTCGCCTCCGTCGCGCGTCACGCCGCCATCGTCGGCCGGGCCGCTTGCATCGACCTTGCCGCCGGCTGTACGGAGACCGGAGGCCGTGTTCGCGCCGGGGCGGAGAATGTCCGGCCCGCTGCCCGGCGTGGGGGCGCCGCTCCCCGGCCTGGCGTGCCGGCCGGTGCCGTGCTCACTCACGCCGGTCTCTCCGATCCGCGCCATCCCCGAAGGCGGCGCGGGAGCGCCGCGGATCGCTCGGGCGGGGTGGGGCGGTGGTCTCGTCGACGGTGTCGGAAGGGCGCGTCACCGGCCTTCGCGTCTCGTCGCGAGATCTGCCGGTCACCGGGGGGTACATGAGAATCGGCACGTGAGTCATGATGCCCCAGTTTCCGGCGGGCCGTGTCCGGCATGTATACGGAAGTCCCAGGCAGGGCTTGATTGTGATAGAGGCTGCCCCGTTTTCATGGGGATTGGGATGAGCGGGAGTGGCCGAGATCACCTCAGCGGGAGGTGAGGAGGCGGTCCAGGACGCGGACGCCGAACTCCAGACCCTCGACGGGGACACGCTCGTCCACCCCGTGGAACATGCCGAAGTAGTCGAGGTCCGGGGTGAGCATCAGCGGGGCGAAGCCATAGCCCCTGATGCCGAGCCCGGCGAAGGACTTCGCGTCGGTGCCGCCCGACATCACGTACGGCACCGGTCGCGCCGACGGGTCCTCGGCCACCAGGGCGGCGCGGAGCCGGTCGAAGAACGGCGAGTCCATCGGGGCGGAGGGGGCGTCCTCGATGTTGACGAACTCCCGGGTCACCCGGGGGCCGAGCAGACGGTCGATCGTCTCCAGGAACTCCTCCCGATGCCCTGGCAGGAACCGCCCGTCCACGTGTCCCTCGGCGGTGCCGGGGACCACGTTGACCTTGTAGCCCGCCTGGAGCATCGTCGGGTTCGCCGAGTTGCGGATCTGCGCCCCGAACAGGTCGCCGATCCTGCCGAGCCGCCGAGCCTCCTCCTCCAGCCGGTCGAGATCGATGCGCTCGCCGAGAACGGCCGACAGGTCCTCGATCAGCGCCGCCACTCCGGGCGTCAGCCGCACCGGCCAGCGGTGGGAGGCGATCCTGGACATGGCGTGGCAGAGTTCGGCCACCGCGTTGTCCACCGGCGGGCGGGAGCCGTGGCCCGCGACGCCGGTCGCGGTGAGCCGCATCCAGGCGGTACCGCGCTCGCCCACCGCGACGGGGTAGATCCGCGCGCCCCCGGCCTCGACGCTGTAGCCGCCGGACTCGCTGATCGCGTCGGTGCAGCCGTCGAACAGCTCGCGGTGGCGCCGTACCGCGTAACGCGCTCCGTACTCGCCGGTGGCCTCCTCGTCGGCGAGGAAGGCGAGGACGATGTCCCGATCCGGCCGCACCCCGCGCCGGGCCCAGTCGCGGACCAGGGTGAGCGTCATGGCGAGGGTGCCCTTCATGTCGATCGCGCCCCGGCCCCAGACGCATCCGCCGAAGACCTCGCCGGAGAAGGGGGGGATCCGCCAGTCGGACGGCCTCGCGGGGACCACGTCGAGGTGGCCGTGGATCAGCAGGGCCTCGGGCGAGTCGCCGGGGATCCTGGCGATCACGCTGGTCCTGCGGCTGGCCGACTCGAACACCACGGGCTCGATCCCGGCGTCGGACAGCAGGGTGGCGACGTGCTCGGCCGCTGGACGTTCACCGGTGCCGGGATTGGTGGTGTCGAATCTGATCAGATCCGAACAGATCTGTGCGACCTCGCTCATCAAAGAACGCCCCCGGAGCCAGATTCCCAAAGCTTTTCATCAAAAGGTGCATACCCCTCCGGGTTGGAAGTAGCACCCCATGTGGTCATTATGTGGTCGTTTCGAGCACTCCCGGTCGGCTATGACGCCGCCACCCCTGCAGGGTCCGGGAGCCCGGCCTCACTCGCTGTGCGTGGTCTGCGGGGTTTTTTTGGTCGAGCCCTTCGCCACGCTGGGGTCGCCCGCGGCGAACGCCTCGGCGACCTTTCCTCCGATGCGTCCGCGCTCGCTCACCTCGATCCCGTGGGACTTCGCCCACGCCCGGATCTCGGCGCTCCGCTCACGGTTGCCGCCGGAACCCTTCGACCTGCCCTTGCGGCCCATGGAGGTGCTCGCCTTGCGGGCGGCGGACTGGAACGGTCTGAGGGCCTCGCGAAGTTTCGTGGCGTTCTTCGAGCTCAGGTCGATCTCGTAGGCGGTGCCGTCGAGGCCGAACGAGACGGTCTCGTCGGCCTTCTTACCGGTGATGTCATCGGTGAACGTGACGACTTGCTGACGTGCCATTGTGTGACTCCTTAATCTTGGCGCCGGAGCGTGCGGCCGTGAACCCGGCCGACGATGGTCCCGCGTCTCTTCCCCGCGCGTAAAACTCTAGTCCCTCCTTTCGTTGTCGCGCCCAGGAAACCCCTGTTCGCCGGAGATCCACTCTCTCAGGTTAATTACTCGAGGTCGAACTCCGGCGTCTCCACGTCATTGGTAAATGCTTCCCGTTCGCGGGGCATTAAAAACGACGACGACACCGGGACCCCTTGGCGGCTTGTATGCCGGGCTCTGCCGGCTGCCCCGGCGGGCTTTACCGAAGGAGGGCCGGGGCGCTTTGGAGTTTCGTGACCTCCGGGTGGTTTCCATCCTGGCCGCCCGGAAAAAAATCGACTTCCACCACTTCGGGCACTCCGGTGCGTCGTTCGGCCGCGGTTCGTTTCCCTGGCTCCGTGGCGCCGGAGGCGCCGGCCTGCCGCGGCGGCCCTCTCGGCCGGCAGACAGGTTCTTTCGCTCCCTTTTCGCTGCTCACGGTACTTGTCACACCGAGACCGTACGGAAGGGACGAGGGGTGGGCCAGGTCGGGAGAGGTGGAAGGAGAGGCTTCGCGCGGGTCGCGCCGGACGCTCGGCGGACAATTCGCGCACGCCGGAAGTTCGTAACCGAGCGCGTTCCGGGATTCCGGAGGACAAATGGCTTCCCCGCCCCCCGGAATGCGCGCCGCCCGTGCACGGGTTTCAGGTGTCCGGTATCGGGCGCCTTCGAAGGCGCCGCCGGTACGTTGCCGATCACATTGAGGTGTGCTCTCGACACTCTCCGGTAAGGCAAGACTCGCCTTGCGGACCGTATGATTCCGGGCGTCTCGCATTGCGGGAGAGGGGGGACGGCGGTGGTCGTTTGCTCCTTGGCCGACATTGGCCCGTTCCATCACCCGGATCAATCGCGCGGCCTTCCCCGAATTGTTCGCGAACCGATCGGAGATCGGATAGGCGTATTGACCGGATCCCGGCGTTCCCGGTTCGGCCGGACCTCCGGGGTCCGGGGCCCGGCCGTCCGGCCCGATCACCGGATCGCCCGGACGTGCTCACCGGGGACTCCCCTCCGGCCCGCCCGGCGGCCGGGAGGTCCGCCGGTCCCGGGCCTCGGACGGGCTCCCGAACCCTCGGCCCTTCGCTCCGGAGTCCCGGGAACTCCAGGAGCCCGAACAGTCCCGGCGGCTTCGGCAGGAGTCCTCGGCGTCGGTGGCCGCCGCCTGCCGTGCGGACGAGAGCGGATTTGTCGGTAGCGATCTCTACCGTCCGGCTCATGACGAACGCAGTGCAGGCCTACGCCTATGCCGGCCCCTCCACACTCGCCGACGGACATCTGGGCCTGTCGACATCCGGTGGCCGGACCACGTCGGGGTTTCTCGACCATCCCCGCTTCTTCAGCGGAGTGCTCACCCAGGCCGCACCGGCCGCGACCGGCCTGCTCGCGGTCGCCGACGTGGCATTGGCCCGCTACCACCGGCCGCAGCCGGGATTCACCCGCGATCCGGTCGTGACCTGTGGTGGCGACCGTCTTCGATTCGAGTCCTTCTCCGCCTGCGGTGGCGTCTACGCCCGGCTGGACGTGCTCGGCCCCGCCCTCGACGGTGAGATCTTCGACCGGGGCACCACCAACGTGGACGTCAACAACCCGCTGCGTGAGGCACTGGCCAGGGTCGGCGCCCGTGACCCGCTGCACGTCGGGGTCGGCCCCGACGAGCTCACCGTGACCACCCTGGACGGCGCGGTCGTGGAGAAGAAGGTGCCGCTGCCCGACCGGTGGCTGCGCGGTTTCGCGGAGGTCCAGGTGATCGCCTCCGGATTCGACCTGCGTGCCGAACTCGCCGGGCCGCAAGCCGTCAGGTTCCTGCGCGGCCTGCCGAAGCGGGCGACGGCCGAGGTGTGGGCGGTCCCCGCGGGCAGGGAACTGAGACTTTCGGAGCGGGCCGTACCCGGTGGGGTCCATCTGGCCGGGGCCGGCAGGCTGGCGACGATGATGCCGTTGTTGCGCTTCGCCAAGGCTCTGCGGGTGTACGGGCCGACGGACGGCTCGGGGGCGAGCGCCTGGGAGCTGGAACTGCCCGGTATGCGGTACACGCTGGTGCTTTCTCCGCAGGCTTGGCGCGGTTTCTCCGGGGAGGGAGCCGTCCTGGACGATCTTTCCTCGGACGTGGTGGCCGGCGACGCCGACCTGGTCGGCGTCCTGCTCGACTTCGAGCCCACCCTGGAACTCGGCCTGCTCGCCGAACGCTCCGGGCTCGCGCCGGAGCGGGTCCGGGCCGCGCTCACCCAGCTCGGCACGGCGGGCCGGGTCGGCTACGACCTCTTCGAGGCCGCGCACTTCCACCGCGAGCTGCCCTACGACCGCGACCACGTCGCAGCGCTGAACCCCAGGCTCGGCTCCGCCCGCGCCCTGGTGGCCTCCGGCGCCGTCCGCCTCACCGGTGCCGATTCGGCCGAGGTGACCACCGGAGGCGGCGTCCGCCTGGTGCGGATGGCGGAGGGGTCGTGCACCTGCCCGTGGTGGTACGACCACCGGGGCTCGCGAGGCCCCTGCAAGCACGTGCTCGCCGCCCGGATGGCCGCCGGCACCCCGGACGCCTCTCCGGCGGCGCCGCTCTCCCACGTCGGGGAGGACTCCCGATGACGGTCTGGGACGAGGTCCGCGACCTCATCGACAACGGTGGCCTCGACGAACTCGCGGCCCGGATGGCGGGGCTCGACGCCGCCGGGCGCAAGGAGGTCGCGAAGGAACTGCCGGGACACCTCAGGTCGGTGCGTCTCGGGACGGACGACTTCGAGCGGTGGGAAAGCCGGGGCGCGCGGAGAGAACGCCTGCGGGTGGCGGGCGCGGGGTCGCTCGGTGGCGCGGCGGCCGTGGCCACCTGGCTGAACCGCCGCGAATTCGCGTTCTTCAGCTGGGAGAGGCCGGGCGACACCGACGCCCTCATGACGGTGATCTCCGCACGGGAGCCCGAGTGGCAGGCCGATCTGGTCACCCGGCTCACGCTCCGGATCCGCGACCGGACCTCACCGGGGGTGCCGCTGGCGCTGAACCTGCTCCGCCGTACCGGCGTGACCCCGCCCGAGCACGACCCGCTCGTGCTCGGCTGGCTCACCACGCCGCCCAGTGCGAGCAGGCTCCGCAGGGATCCGCTCTTCGACACCCTGCTGCCGAGGATCTTCGAGGCACAGGGCGTGGGCCGCGCCCTGCGCGAGGAGCGAAGCACCCCGCTGCGCTCCGACTCCTGGCTCGGTGCCCTGGCCATGCTGGGCGGCGAAGGGCGGGCGAGCCGCGAGATGCTCGTGAACGGCTGCGTGAGCCGGTTCCTGCGCGGAGGGGACGCCGTCGACCTGCGGTTCTTCGTCCGCCTCCACGAGCTGCTCGATCCCACGTACGCGGAGGTGGAGGCCCGCGCCCGCGACTACCTGCGCCTGCTGCCGGCCGCGCCGGGGCCGGTCGCGGAACTCGCGCTCAGGCACCTGCGCCGCCTCGACCACCTCGACCCGGCCGACGTGACCGAGGCGCTGGAGGGCGTGCTGTTCCGCGCCGAGAGCGGGCTGGTGCGCACCGGGCTGACCTGGCTCGACCAGACCCTGCGGCGGTCGCCGGAACGGGCCGACGAGCTGGCTCCGGCTCTCGCGTCCGCGTTCGGACACGAGGCGTACGCCGTACAGGAACGCGCCACGCGTCTCGCGGCCAAGCACGCGGCACACCTCACCCCGCTCGGCGCGGAGACGCTGCGCTCGGCGCTGGACGCGCTCCCACCCGACCTGAGACGGCTCCTCGCCGAGACGGTCGGGGGAGAGCCGGAGCCCGAGGCCGAGCCGGAGGTCCTCGTCCCGCCGCCGCTCATCCCACCCGATCCGGTAGGAGCCTTCCCCGACCCGCCGGGCACGGTCGCCGAACTGGTCCGCGCGGGCTCGTCTCGCGACTGGCAGGAGGCCGAGCGGTGGCTCGCGGGCTTCGTCCTGCTCGCGGCGGAGGACCGCGAGGCGCTGCGCGCCGCGCTCAGCGAGAGCGTCGACCGGATTCACGAGCTCTACCGGAGGGAGGACTGGTACGCGCCGCACGACTGGTTCACTGCGATCGCCGCCGAACTCGTCATCCCCGGCGCCGACCCCGGACCGGCGGTTCGGGAGGATCCCGAGGTTTCCGAGGGGTGGACCTTCGGGAACGTCACGACCGGTTCGGGGAGCCTGGGCGGCTGGGAGATGTTCCTCGGTGATTTTCTCGCCGGAGCGCGCGACCAGATCATGCGGGTCCTCGCCGGAGTCGGCGAGGGCGGCGGGGCGGCAGGACCGGGGGAGGCGTACGGCGCCGCCCGGGAGCTCAGACCCGACCGGCTCCCCGGTGAGCACGACGTCTCCGCGCCGCACCGGTTCGTGCTCCGGCGGTGCGCGGAGGTGCTCGCCGCGCTCAGGGCGGGAACGCTGCCGCCGGTCCTGCTCGCGACCCCGACCGCCGCCACCGGTCACCTCGATCCCGCCGTCTTCCTCACCCGGCTGGAGGCGATCGAGGCCACCGGGGCCGAGCCGCTGCCCGCCGACTTCCAGCAGGCGCTGCTGCGGTTGCCGGCGACCGTGGAGCCCGAGGCGGTCGTCCGGGCCGGAGGGCTCACCTCCGAGGCCGGGCGCCGGGCGGCGCGGTGGCTGGCGGAGGGGCCGGTCGAGGTGGAGACGCGCGTCCGCTGGACGTTCAGCGAGAACGGGGTTCGCTACACCGACGAACACGAGCCGCCTCCGGGCGCCCGCCTGAATCCGGTTCCCCGGGTGCGGGCCGAAACGACCGGCCTGCCCTTCGTCGACGAGCTGCTCGGCGAGGTGCCGAGCAGCCACGGGGAGATGCACGGCCAGTGCCTGGGCTGGTGGCCCGCCGTCCTGCCCTCGCACCGCGACGTGGTCGCCGCCGGCTATCTCCCTCATCTGCTCCACTCCTGGTACCGGCCCGGGGTCCAGTCGGAAGACGTCGAGGCGCTCACCGCCGGTGAGGGGCCGGCCGGTGAGCCGATCGCGCTGCTGCTCGCCTTCTTCCTCGCCCAACGGGATCCGGACCGTGGCGTGCGGCTGGTACTGCGGATGGCGGCGAGGGGGGACCTGCCCGCGGACGCGCTCGGCAGGCAGCTCGCCCTGCTCACGGAGCGGACCTGGGTGAAGCTGCCGCACGCGGTGGCCGGGCTTGAGCGGGCGGCCGGGCAGGGAGCCCACCGAGAGGTCTGGCAGGTGATCCGGGCGGCACTGCCGCACGTGTTGCCGGGGGAGGGGGAGCGGCCGCGCTCGGGCGCGACCGAGCTCGTCGCCCTGGGCGTGGAGGTGGCAGGCCGGGCCGGGGCGCGAGGAGAGATCACCGGGCTCGCCCCGTCGTCACGCCGTTCCTCGTCGGGGTTCGGCCGCCAGTGCCGCCGCCTGCACGACTATCTCGTACGGTCCTGAGTCCGTCCGCTCGGGGCGGGGGTGGCGGGACGGTGGCCGGGCGGACGCCGTCCCGTCGCGTGTGCGGAGAACGCCGAGAACGCCGTGGCGACGAGCTTGCGGATCAGCACCGTGAGCGCCGCGGTGATGATCGCCGCCCAGGTCTGGGCCTGGGAGAGGCGCAGGAGCCCGGCCGCGAGGAGGAAGTCGAGCAGCACTCCCAGAGCGGTGCCGGCGGCGGCTCCGGAGAGGAGGACGGCGAGCGCCGCGGCCAGTCCCATGACGACGATGAGGGGGACGAGCGTGCGGGCGAGGTCAGTCATTCCCCGCACCGGGCGGGACGCGCCCGCCGGGGTCGTCCGGCGAATCCCGCCCGCCGGGGACGGCCTGCGAGGCGCCCCCGCGTGCCTCGCTCATCGTGCGTCCCTCCCGCTGGATCTCCTTGTTCAGGAAGAAGTTCAGGGCGGTGCGGATGGCCGCGATCGCCGCGAGCTGTCCGATCTGCGGGAAACTCGGCGCGATCGCCGTGCGCAGCACGTCGCTCGCCAGTTGGAACTCCAGGCCGAGCGCGAGGAAGCGTCCCAGGAACAGCCGCACCGCGATGAACCCGTCCTCGTGCCGCCGTACGGCCACCAGCACGAACCGCACGAACGCGATCGCGGCGCCGACGAAGATGACGGCCGCCCCGGCCGCCTCGACGAGGCGTACCAGCAGGTCGACGAGCCGCCGGAGGGTCTCCTCCGGTAGAAGATCGGGCATGCGCTGCTGGTACCCCGCCGGATCCCGGCCCATGCGCCCGCGGTCGCCGCCCGGTTCGCGCCGCCCGGAGGCGGAGAGTGGCGCGAACCGGACGCTCGCGTCGCCCTCCCCCAGACTCCCTCCGGCCGATCGGCGGCGCTCGGCCCGCCGTGTCCGTCGAGTGCCCGTCAGAGGTAGAGGCCGGTGTTCTCCTGGGGGGCCGGTGCGTGGTTGATGACGCCGTCGCGGAGGGCGAAGAGTTCGGCGAGGGTCGCACCGGAGGGGGAGAGTCCTTCGCCGGTGCCGAGCCAGCGGGCGGCCTCGTCGTGGGGGAAGGCGCCGACCTCGATCTGGGCGAGGCAGCGGCCGGGACGGGTGACGGCAGGGTGGAGGTGGGCGAGGTCCTCGTTGGTGGTGATGGCCACCAGGACGTCGCGGCCCTGGCCGAGGAGCCCGTCGGTCAGGTTGAGAAGGCGCGACAGGCCCTGTCCGGTGGCCTCCTTGGCGCCGGACCTGATCAGTTCGTCACAGTCCTCCAGCACCAGGAGCCGCCACCGATCTCCGCTGTCGCCTCCGCCGTCGTGGTCATGGTCGTCGGAGCCGACAGCGACCTCCATGAGGTATCCGGGGGAGTGGAACAGCTGCTCGGGGTCCAGCACGCAGTCGACCTGGCACCACGACCGCCACTCGTGGGCGAGCGTGCGCAGCAGCGTCGTCTTGCCGGTGCCCGGCGGCCCGTGCAGCAGGATCAGCCGGCCGTGTGCCTCCGAGGGGGTGACGGACATCAGCCGAGACAGCGGTTCGCTCACGGACCTGGCGTAGTTGCCGGCGACCTCCGCCCAGGGAGCGGCGGTGATCGGCTTCTCCGAGCGGCGGCTGCCCCGGGGACCCTGCCACCAGAAGCCCATCGTGACGTGGTCGCTCTCGGGGGCGGGCTCCTCTGCGTCCCTCGTGATCTCCTCGATCACCGAGCGGGCCAGGCCCTCGTCGACCGCGGTCACGCTGACCGTGGCGGCGCGGTTGCGGTAGCGGATCACGCGCAGGGTCCAGCCCTCTCCGCACAGCAGCCGCGAGTCGCGGCCGTCCTTCTCCGAGGCCGCCCTGACGAGCCTTCCCGAGGCGGGGGCGAGAGAGGCGTCGGGACGGACCCGCTCCAGGTTCGCGGTGCGCGACCAGGGCTGGGCCCCGGTCGCGAAGGGGGACAACGCGAGGGCGTCGATCACGTCCACCGCCGCGTCGCCGTCGTCGAGCCAGATCTTCATCGGCAGCTCGACCGGGCGCGGCTCCGGCTGGAAGTCGACCTCCTTGAGTACGGACATGGCGCCAATGATCCTCGCGGGACGCTCTGCGGTCGAAGGGTTTTCGCGCCGGACTCAGGAGGCCGCCGAGGAAGCGGGGACCTCGGGGGCGGTGCGGAGCAGGGCGTCGACCAGAGGGCTCGGCGGGCGGGTGAGCGGACCGGTGAGGACGAGGGCGCGGGTCAGGGACGGCTTCAGCGGGATCATGACGAGCCCGGGGGTGAGGAGGCCGCGGCCGAGGTCGGGAACCGTCGAGACGCCGATACCGGCGGCGATCATTCCGATGAGTGTGCCGAGCTCGCGCACATGCTGGGCAGGGGCGTAGGGGACACCCGCCATGGAGCACAGCAGTCGGGTCTGCGGCTCGCAGCCCCCCTTGGAGACGAGCAGCGGATCCTCCGTCAACTCGGCCATCGTGATGTGTTCCTGACCGGCGAGGGGGTGATCGGTGCGGACCACGGCGTGGAAGGCGTCGCGGCCCACCACCACATGCGCGGGAGGAGGGGGCAGCGGATCGACGAGGACGGCGGCGTCGACGACCCCGGTCTCCAGCCAGGGAGACAGCTCGTCGTCGTCACCCTCGAAGACCTGCACCTCGACACCGGGGAGTTCCGCGCGCCACGTCCGCATGAGCTGGGGGAGCAGCCCGCAGCAGACCGTGGGCGGGGCGGCGACGCGGACGACTCCGGTGTGCTGTCCCAGGTGTGCGGAGACGGCCTCGTCGATGGCGGACACCGAGGCGAGCGCCGCCTGGGCGTGCGGCAGGATCGTCGTCCCCAGGGCGGTGGGTCCCACGCCTCCGTGCCGCAGCACCAGCGGTGCGCCGAGAGCGCGCTCAAGTGCGGCGAGCGCGTGGGAGACCGCCGACTGGGACATGCCCAGCTCCTCGGCGGCCGCGCCGAAGCCGCCGTTCGCGATCACGGCGGCGAAGACTCGGAGTTGCGCGACCGTGGCCCTCATGAGGACATCTCATCACACCGCCGGGGCAACTCATTGGACACATGCTCAGCGCCTGATGAGACTGCTCCGGTGACCCGTGAAAGAACCTTCCCGGCAGCTCCGCGGGTGCGGGCGGCCGACGCCGCGCCGCTCCCGGCGAGCAGGTCGGTGCTCGCCCGATATCTCGCGCTCGCCCTGACCTGGGGGGCGAGCTTCCTGTTCATCAAGGTCGCTCTCACCGGCCTGTCTCCCGTCCAGACGGTGCTGGGCCGTCTCACGCTGGGAGCGCTCACCCTCAACGCGATCATGCTGGTCACCCGCC
Organism: Streptosporangium sp. NPDC000095; assembly: GCF_042899335.1. Classification (NCBI taxonomy): domain Bacteria; kingdom Bacillati; phylum Actinomycetota; class Actinomycetes; order Streptosporangiales; family Streptosporangiaceae; genus Streptosporangium; species Streptosporangium sp. NPDC000095. The sequence goes on along the minus strand of NZ_JBIAZS010000004.1, from coordinate 141,917 downwards.
GGAGCTGGCCGAGGCAGCCGAGACTCTGGGCGCACCTGGGGGTGGTCGCGCTGCTGCTGTGCGTGGTGCCGTTCCTGTTGTTCGCCTGGGCCGGGCAGCACATCCCCTCGGGGCTCTCCAGCATCTACAACGCCACGACGCCGCTGATGACGATGTTCGTGACCCTGGCCGCGCTCCGCCAGGAACGCCTGGACGCGGCGGGGGTGCTCGGCCTGCTGCTGGGCGCGGCCGGTGTCGTCGTCGTCCTCGCCCCGTGGAACCTGAGCGAGGCCGGCCCCGGATGGGCGCAGGCGGCCTGCCTGGGGGCGACGTTCTGCTACGGCCTGGCCTTCGCCTACACGCGGCGCTTCGTGGTCTCCTACGGCTACGACGCCCCCACGATCGCCGCCGCCCAGATCAGCGTGGCGGCCCTGGTCATGCTCGCGCTGAGCCCGCTGCTGGCAGGCGGTCCGGTGCGCCTGGACCTGCCCGTCGTGGCGAGCATGGCCGCCCTGGGCGTCCTGGGTACGGGGCTCGCCTACATCTGGAACACCACGGTCATCGCCCGTTGGGGGGCGACGGCCGCCTCGACGGTGACGTACCTGACCCCGCTGGTGGGGGTCGTCCTCGGGGTGCTCGTCCTGGGTGAGACGCTGACGTGGAACCAGCCGCTCGGCGCGGTGATCGTCGTCATCGGCATCATGACCGGTCAGGGCCTCATCGGTTCCTGGTCAGGTCGCCGGTCTCGGTGACCAGCTCGGGGCCGGGAACGTCCTTCCAGGTGTAGGTCAGGGCGTCACCTTTGCGCCTGAGCCACACCGTCCCGGGGACGCAGCCGGTGCCGGAGCCGAGGGTGAAGGTCAACTCCTCGGCGGTGACCTTGGCCAGGGTGATCCGCCCCTTGCAGCCGTTGACCGGTTCCGCCCATTCGGCTCCGTCGTCGCCCTTTCTGAGCGTGACCTCGATCCGCTTCTCGCCGGGGGAGAACGGGTTGGTGGAGGTGACGCCGTCACCGGCCCACGCTCCGGCGAAGGAGGCGGGGATCTCGACCCTGTTCCCCGGCGGGGCCGACCTCTCGGTGCCGGAGGGTTCCGGAGTGGACGGGGCCTCGCCTCCGGACGGCGACGACGGCGACGACGGGGACGGCGGGGTGGACGGTGTCGCCCGGCCGGAACCGTCGACGCCGGTCTCGGGGATGCCCGGAATGAGCCAGGCGGCGACCCCCGCGGCGATCAGCAGCGACACCGTGACGAGGGCCGCGCCGGTGACGGCGCCCCGCCGGCCACGGCGGGATTCCCGGGTCGTGAGCGCCGACCGTCCCGGAGGGGCGGCGATCCGGCTGCCGATCCTGGCCAGATCCTCGGTGGACTCGGCGGAGGGGTCGGCGGCGACCGGGTCGACGAGGCCGACCATCAGCGCGCGGGCCGTCGGACGGCGGGCGGGATCCTTGTCCAGGCAGGAGGCGATCAACCCGGCGAAGGCGGGGGGCAGGGGCGACAGGTCCGGGTGGTGGTTGAGGATCCGGTTCAGCACGGCCGGCACGGTGTCGGCGCCGAAGGGAGGGCTGCCGCTCGCCGCGCAGAGCATGGTGGCCGCCCAGCCGAACACGTCGGAGGCGGGTGAGGCGGGAGCCCCGCCGATCTGCTCGGGGGACAGGTAGGCGGGGGTGCCGATCAGGCCGGAGGCGGTCGTGGCCGCGCCCTCCGCCCTCGCGATGCCGAAGTCGACCACCCTGGGGCCGTCGGGGCCGAGCAGCACGTTGGCGGGCTTGAAGTCGCGGTGCACCACCCCGGCGGCGTGGATGGCCGTCAGCGCGGTCGCCGTACCGACCACCAGGCGTTCCAGTTCGCCGCCCCGCAGTGGGCCCCGCTCGCGGATCCTCTCCTCCAGCGAGGGGCCGTCGACGAACTCGCTGACCACGTACGGGAGGGGGCCGTCCACGGAGGCGGTCAGCACGCGCGCCGTGCAGAAGGGCGCGACGCTCTCCAGGGCGGACAGTTCGCGGGCGAGTCGCGCCCGCGACGCGGTGTCGCCGCGGAACAGCACCTTCACCGCAACCCGCTCGCCGCTGGGAGCGTGCGCGAGGTAGACGACGCCCTGGCCGCCCTCACCGACTCTCCCGGCGAGCTGGAACGCGCCGAGCCGAGCCGGGTCGTCAGGGGTGAGGGGGGTCACGACCATGGGGGAAGGCTATCCGTCTTGTCGGTGATGTGAAGTGTGATGGGTGAACGGGGGACACGGAGGAGAAAGGGGAACCGCCCGGTTCGGGGCGGCGTGCCGGATGCCTGGCTCGCCGGTGACCCACGGCGTTCGCGCCGAAGGGAGAGGAACCTGGAAAAGGGGGAAGCGCGCTCCCACCTCGACGGGGCTCGCCGAGCCTCGCTGGGCCGGGGGAGGGCGCGGTTTAGAGGGCCAGGCAGGGGTTAGGAGAACGGCTGTTTCGCTACCCGACGACCATCCGGAGTGCTTCCCCCATCACACCGCGGCAAGGGACCAATTGCTTTAACGGCCTCATTGGTGCCGTGTCAGCCATTACGCTCCGGTAGGGCAATATCACTCAGACAGTGGAGACGTTTCGTGGCCATCGATCTCGTTACTCGCCGTGAGTGGGGCGCCCGCCAGCCGCGCGGTTCCTACAGCAAGCTCAACTCCACCAAGGGAGTGAAGGTCCATTACACGGGTGGCCAGGTCAGCCCGGACATCGTGAACGACCACGCCAAGTGTGTCGCGTTGGTGAAGTCCATCCAGAGCCACCACATGGACGGCAACGGCTGGATCGATGTCGGATACTCCATGCTGGTCTGTCCGCATCGGAAGGTCTTCGAGGGGCGCGGCGTGCGCAACGTCCCGGCCGCCAACGGCGCCGGGCTCAACAGCGACCACTACGCGGTGCTCGGGCTGGTCGGCTCCTCGGGATTCACCAAGCCGACCGACGACATCCTGCACGGCATCCTCGACGCCATCGAATACCTCAGGGACAAGGGCGGGGCGGGCAGGGAGATCAAGGGGCACCGCGACGGCTACTCGACCAGTTGCCCCGGCGAGCCCCTGTACGCGTGGGTCAAGCGCGGCGCCCCACGCCCCGGCGGGGCTCCCAACCCGCCCGAACCTCACCCCTCCTTCCCCGGCCGCATACTCAAGCAGCCGCCGGTCATGCAGGGGGAGGACGTCCGCACCTGGCAGCGGCGGATGCGCGACCGAGGCTGGGCGATCGACGTCGACGGCCTGTACGGCCCCGCCTCCAGTGAGGTCTGCAGGAAGTTCCAGAAGGAGAAGGGCCTCGCCGTCACCGGCGCCGTCGACCGGACCACCTGGGACGCCGCCTGGCAGGAGCCCGTCACCTGACCGTCGCGTGACCGGCTCCCCGGTGGCGCGCCTCGCCGTCGCCACCGGGGGCGGATCCCGAGATCGGCCTCCTTGCCGCACCCCCTGTCGACGCCACACCGGCGCGGATCACGCCGGTCACGAGTCACGCCGAACCCCCTGCCCGCACCCCCTGTTGACCCCAGTGTTGGTATTCGTCCGGGGGGCGGGGGAAGTTCTCGGTGGCGCGACGCTTAGGATCCGGTGCATGACCGTGCCGCCTGAGGAGTCTCGATCGGCCGCCGAGTTCCCACCGGTCACCCGTGACCGGTGGCGGGAGCTCGCGCTCGGGGTGCTGCGCAAGTCCGGGGTCGAGACCGACTCCCCGGAGGAGGCGCTGGCCTTCACCACCTACGACGGCGTGACGATCGCGCCGATCTACGACGCGTCCGACCTGCCAGGTGATCCCGGCCTTCCCGGAGCCGCGCCCTACGTCCGCGGCTCCCGTCCCGAGGGCGGCTGGGAGGTACGGCAACGCCACGAGATACCCGATCCCGAGGCGATCCTCGCGGATCTGGAGAACGGCGTCGACTCGCTGTGGCTCGCCCTCGACCCGGAGGATCTGCCACGCGCGCTGGAGCGGGTCCACCTGAACCTGATCTCGGTCACGCTCGACGCGGGCAAGCGGACCCGCGAGGCGGCAGCGGCGCTTTTCGCGCTGGCCGGGGAGCGGGAGGCCTCGGCGCCGCGCGGCGAGGCGGCCGCGGCGCCCGGCGGCGGGCCGGGAACGCCGGTGTCCGGCGACGGACCGGGTGCTACCTCCGGTGCCACCGGCCGCGCGGCCGATGACGGACCGGGGAGGCTCACCGGGAACCTGGGCGCCGACGTCCTCGCCGACGCGGACACGGCGATCGAGCTGGCCCGCCGCTGCGTCGCGGACCATCCGGGCCTTCGGGCGGTGGTCGTGGACGCCACGCCGTACCACGACGCGGGGGGCGGCGACGCAGAGGAGCTCGGCTGCTCCATCGCGGCGGGGGTCGCCGCGCTGCGTGCCCTGACCGGCGCGGGTCTGACGATGGAGCAGGCGTTCGGGCAGCTGGAGTTCCGCTACGCCGCCACCGCCGACCAGTTCCTCACCATCGCCAAGCTCAGGGCCGCCCGCAGGCTCTGGGCGCGCGTCGCCGAGGTGTGCGGTGTCTCCGGCGTCTCCGGTGTCTCCGGTGCGGCGCAGCGGCAGCACGCGGTGACCGGTTCGGCGATGATGACCGCCCGCGACCCGTGGGTGAACATGCTCCGCACCACGCTCGCCTGCTTCGCGGCCGGTACCGGCGGGGCCGACGCGGTGACGGTGCAGCCCTTCGACGCCCGCCTCGGCCTGCCGGACGCCTTCGCCCGCCGCATCGCGCGCAACACCCAGTCGCTGCTCGTGGAGGAGGCCGGGGTGGCCCGGGTGATCGACCCGGCCGGGGGCTCCTGGTACGTCGAGCGGCTCACCGAGGACCTCGCGGTCAGGGCCTGGGAGTGGTTCCAGGAGATCGAGCGCGCCGGGGGGATGGCCGACGCGCTCGCCTCCGGGTTCGTCGCGGGACGGCTCGCGGCCACCTGGGAGCGGCGCGCGGCCGGAATCGCGAGGCGCCGCGACCCGATCACCGGCGTCAGCGAGTTCCCCGACCTGGCCGAGCGGCCTCTCAGCAGGCAGGCCAGGCCCGGCGAAAGCACCGGGGTGCACTACGCGCAGGAGTTCGAGGCGCTGCGCGACCTGGCGGACGCCCAGGAGACCCGGCCCAAGGTCTTCCTGGCGACCATCGGTCCGGTGGCCTCGCACACCGCGAGGGCGTCGTTCGCGGCCAACCTCTTCCAGGCGGGCGGTATCGCCACCGTGACCGGCGGCGCCGTCACGGATCCCGGCGAGATCGCCGCCGCGTTCGCCGCCTCCGGGGCGAGGATCGCCTGCCTGTGCTCCAGTGACCGGCTGTACGCCGGGCACGCCGAGGCGGTGGCCGCCGCGCTGAGGGGCGCGGGGGCGGTAAAGGTGTGGCTGGCGGGGAAGGGAGATTACGAGGGTGTGGACGGCTGTCTCTACGCGGGATGTGACGCGCTCGGCGTGCTCCGGACGACCTTCGACGATCTGGGGGTGGCTCGATGATTCCCGACTTCTCCGGCATTGAGCTCGGTGCGCGACCGGCGGCCCCCGGCGAGCACCCGGCGGACCCCGCGGCTCCTGATCCCGGCCTGGAGGACTGGGCGCGATCCGTTCGGGAGGCCACCGGGAGCGATCCGGGGGACCTGCTGTGGGAGACGCCGGAGGGCATCGGCGTCAAGCCCCTCTACACCGCCGCCGACCTGGCCGGGCTCGACTTCCTGGAGACCTACCCCGGCGCGGTCCCCTACCTGCGCGGCCCGTACCCGACCATGTACGTCAACCAGCCGTGGACCATCCGCCAGTACGCCGGATTCTCCACCGCGGCCGAGTCCAACGCCTTCTACCGGCGCAACCTGGCCGCCGGGCAGAAGGGCCTGTCGGTCGCCTTCGACCTGGCCACCCACCGGGGCTACGACTCCGACCACCCCCGGGTGGCGGGGGACGTCGGCATGGCGGGCGTGGCCATCGACTCCATCTACGACATGCGGCAGCTGTTCGACGGGATCCCCCTCGACAGGATGAGCGTGTCGATGACCATGAACGGCGCGGTGCTCCCCGTGCTCGCGCTCTACGTCGTGGCCGCCGAGGAGCAGGGGGTGGCCCCCGAGCAGCTCGCGGGGACCATCCAGAACGACATCCTCAAGGAGTTCATGGTCCGCAACACCTACATCTACCCGCCGGGCCCCTCGATGCGGATCATCTCCGACATCTTCGCGTACACCAGCGAGAAGATGCCGAAGTTCAACTCGATCTCGATCTCCGGATACCACATCCAGGAGGCCGGGGCCACGTGTGACCTGGAGCTCGCCTACACCCTCGCCGACGGGGTGGAGTATCTCCGGGCCGGCGTCGAGGCGGGCCTGGACATCGACAGGTTCGCGCCGCGCCTCTCGTTCTTCTGGTGCATCGGCATGAACTTCTTCATGGAGGTCGCCAAGCTGCGGGCGGCGCGGCTGCTCTGGGCGCGGCTGGTGTCCGGGTTCGGGGCGAAGAATCCCAGGTCGCTCTCGCTGCGGACCCACTCGCAGACCTCCGGCTGGTCGCTCACCGCCCAGGACGTCTACAACAACGTCGTCCGCACCTGCGTGGAGGCGATGGCCGCCACCCAGGGGCACACCCAGTCGCTGCACACCAACGCCCTCGACGAGGCGCTCGCCCTGCCCACCGACTTCTCCGCCAGGATCGCCCGCAACACCCAGCTGCTGCTCCAGCAGGAGTCGGGCACCTGCCGGGTGATCGACCCCTGGGGCGGCTCCTACTACGTCGAGCGGCTCACCCACGAGCTGGCCACCAGGGCATGGGGCCACATCGAGGAGGTCGAGGCCGCCGGGGGCATGGCGAGGGCGATCGACCAGGGCCTGCCGAAGCTGCGCATCGAGGAGGCCGCCGCCCGCACCCAGGCGCGCATCGACTCCGGGCGCCAGCCGGTCATCGGCGTGAACAAGTACCGGCCGGACGCCGACGAGCCCATCGAGGTGCTCAAGGTCGACAACACCTCGGTACGCGCCCAGCAGCTGGAGAAGCTGCGCCGCCTGCGCGAGGAGCGCGATCCCATCCGGGTGGAGGAGGCTCTCACCGCGCTGACCAAGGGCGCGGCGAGCGACGGGAACCTCCTCGCGCTGTCGATCGAGGCGGCCCGCGCCATGGCCACGGTCGGGGAGATCTCCGACGCGCTGGAGCGGGTCTTCGGGCGGCACGCGGCGCAGATCCGTACGATCACCGGGGTCTATCGCGAGGAGGTGGGATCCGGCGTGGACGGAGTTCGCGCGGCCTGCGCCGAGTTCGAGCGGCTGGAGGGCCGCCGTCCCCGCATCCTGGTGGCGAAGATGGGCCAGGACGGTCACGACCGGGGCCAGAAGGTGATCGCGACGGCCTTCGCCGACCTCGGCTTCGACGTGGACGTCGGCCCGCTGTTCCAGACGCCCGACGAGGTCGCCCGTCAGGCGGTCGAGGCCGACGTGCACGTGGTCGGCGTGAACTCGCTCGCCGCCGGGCACCTCACGCTCGTGCCCGCACTCCGCGAGGCGCTGGCCGCGCTGGGCGCGGAGGACGTCATGATCGTGGTCGGCGGGGTCATCCCGCCCGGTGACTTCGACGCGCTGCGCGCGGCGGGGGCGAGCGCGATCTTCCCGCCCGGCACCGTGATCGCCGACGCCGCCCGGGGACTGCTGGCGGACCTGCTCACCCGGCTGGGCCATGACGCGGACGCTTGACGACTACGTTCAGGGAGTGAAGGAGGGGTCCAGGGTCTGGATCGCGCGGGCGATCACGCTGGTGGAGTCCTCCAGGGCCGATCACAGGGACCTGGCCCAGCGGCTGCTCGCCGAGCTGACGCCGCTCTCCGGCGCCGCGCGCAGGGTCGGCATCACCGGCGTGCCCGGTGTCGGCAAGTCCACGTTCATCGACGCGCTCGGCACCCGGCTGACCGGGGAGGGGCATCGGGTGGCGGTGCTCGCCGTCGACCCGTCCTCGACGCGTACGGGGGGGAGCATCCTGGGCGACAAGACAAGGATGTCCCGCCTGGCGGTCGACCCGGCCGCCTTCATCCGCCCTTCGCCCACCTCGGGCACCCTGGGCGGGGTCACCAGGGCGACCCGCGAGGCGATGGTCGTGGTCGAGGCCGCCGGATACGACATCGTTCTCGTGGAGACCGTCGGCGTCGGCCAGTCGGAGACCGCCGTGGCCGACATGGTCGACACCTTCCTGCTGCTCACCCTGGCCAGGACGGGCGACCAGCTCCAGGGCATCAAGAAGGGGGTGCTGGAGCTGGCCGACGTGATCGCGATCAACAAGGCCGACGGCACCGAGGGCAGCTCCCACGAGCTGGACGCGCGCAAGGCCGCCAGAGAGCTCGCGGGAGCGCTCCGCCTGCTGGGCGCGGGGCGGACGCCCCCGGTGCTCACCTGCAGCGGGCTGACCGGCAAGGGGCTGGACGAGCTGTGGCGGCAGGTCGTCCACCATCGCGACGCCCTGGAGGCCTCGGGGGAGCTCGCCGAGCGCCGTCGCCGCCAGCAGGTCCGATGGACCTGGGCACTGATCACCGACAGGTTACTCACCCGGCTCCGCGAGCACCCCGAGGTCGCGGCGATCGTCGGCCAGGTGGAGCGCGACGTCCAGGAGGGTGTCCTCACCCCGTCGCTGGCCGCCGACCGCATCCTCGCGGCCTTCGCCAAGGGCGCCTGAGCGCTCGGGGAGCCTGACAGCTCGGAGCTGAGGACCCGCGGTCACACTGAGTAATGCCAGGTCATCGCATGATTAGCGGCTGATCCACTAATTAAGGCGCTCATGTTAAGCGCATGTTAACGAGGATCATGCCGGAAAGTGGTGGGCTTTATATGCTATACACCCTTGATCACTTCTGGTGAGTCATGTGATACTTTGTGCGAAGATTAACTAATGTTGTGATGTGATGCGCTTTAGCGTGTAAAACACAGAATGAGACAGGCGAGGAGGCTCGGAGCGTCCCAGGTGGATTGTCGGCCGAGCGGTCCTGTTCCGTTGGCTGACCAGTCCTGATTCGCGCCCCGGGTGGGAACGGGACACGTGGGGTGTCCCCGTTTTCGAACACCGCCGCGCTCACCCGCGCGGGCGGTTGTCTCGTGCTGCGCGAATTCACGTCACGCGAGGTGGGAGATGTTTGCCTATGTCCATGGACGTGCACGTCCGTGCCGGTCGCCGGGCGAGATCCGTTCCGATGCGCCGAGCCCTGCCCAAGCTTCTCCGCGAACCGGCGGGGGCGCTCGCCGGGTTCGCACGGGAGGCGCGAGGTGAGATCGTCCGGCTGGAGTTGGGGCCCTTTCGCCCCTATCTGATCACGCACCCCGACCACGTCCAGCAGGTGATGCGCGTCGAATGGACGAAGCACCAGCGCCTGGGAATGTTCTGGCGCCCGCTGGAGCGGCTTTTCGGGCACAGCATCATGAGCGACGGCGAACACTGGCAGAACAGCAGGAAGGTCCTGCAACCCCTGTTCACCGCGCGGTACATCGCCACGATCGCCGATGAGGTGTCCAGGCGCGTCGCGGGGCGCGTCGAGGAATGGGACGAGTACGTGCGGTCGGGGCAGGACTTCGACGCGGCCACGGAGATGTCCAGCATCCTCAGCTACATCGTCAACCGGGTGCTGTTCGGGGACAAGCTGAACCGGGAGGACGGGGAACGCATCATCCCCGCTTTCGAACAGGCGTCCTATTCGCTCGTCTACCGGATTCTCATGCCTTTCATGCCGTATTTCATGCGGATACCCGGCGACAGGACCTTTCTGCGGGCCGTCCAGTCGATCGACGACGTGGTGTTTCCCGTGGTGAGAAAGGCGATGGCCCGACCCGACGACAGCGTCGACGTCATCTCCGTGCTCTGCCGGTCCGTCGACGAGAACGGTGACAGACTCACCGAGAAGCAGATCCGCGACGCGCTGGTCAGCGTGTACGCCGCCTCGTCGGAGACCACCGCGATGGTCCTCACCTGGCTGTGGCTCCTCCTCGAGGAGCACCCGGACGTGGAGGCCAGGCTCCGGGCGGAGATCGACGAGGTGGTGGGCGAGGGGCCGGCCGTCCCCGAGGACATCCCCCGTCTCGTCTACACGCGCATGGTCCTGCAGGAGACACTCCGCCTGTACCCGGCGGGCTGGTTTCTCCCCCGCAGGGTCATGGAGGACACGGAGATCGGCGGCATCCGGATCAAGGCCGGATCGTCGGTGCTGGTCACCCCGTACGCCACGCAGCGACTGGAGGAGTTCTGGGAGCGCCCGGACGAGTTCGACCCCGAGCGGTTCGCGCCCAGCAGGTCCGGGGGCGAGGAGCGCAGGCACAGATACTCCTACTTCCCCTTCGGGGGCGGACCGCACAGGTGCCTGGGCGAGCCCCTGTTCTACGTCGAGGCACCGCTCCTCGTCGCGAGCATCCTCAGCCGGTTCCGCATGTCGGTGCGCACCCCGGGCCCGTTCGACACCGGCTGGGCCGCCTCGCTGCGTCCCCGGAAGAAGGTCTCGCTGGGCGTGTCCTTCAACGGACGTGACCGGAGCGGGGCCCTGCGATGACGCTCCCGCCCGATCCGGCTGTCCGGCCCGATTCCGGGCTCCGCTCCGATCCGGACGTCCGGCCCGTCCCCGGTGCACGGCCCGATTCCGGCGTCCTGGGGGACGCCAGGGAGGCGGGGGCGATCTGCGCCCGCGCCGGGCGGTCGCAGCGGGACATGCGCGAGTGGGCGGAGACCTATCCCGGCCTGTTCTCCGCCAAGCCGTTCGACGCGGCCCTGTACAGCACGCTCTCACTGGCCATGGCGTTCGGCGGCCCCTGGTTCGGCGCCGAGCAGTTGCGGATGGCGAACAAGGTCTCCCTCTGGGCGTTCGGCCTGGACTGGCTCGTCGACTACGTCGCCACCTCGCTGCCCGAGGTGCGGGCCATCGCCCAAAGGTGCCTGGACGTGGCGGACGGGGCCTCGCCGGTCCCCGACGACGACCTGACCCGCATGCTCGGCGACATCCGCGACGAGCTCGCGGCCTCGCCCGCGTTCCCCGAACTCGGGCCGGTCTGGCGCGACGAGCTGGAGCGCATGCTGGACGGGATGCTCACGGAGTGGCGCTGGAAGACCGACAAGGTCACGCCGACCTACGAGGAGTACCTCGGCAACGCCGACAACCTCGGCTTCTCCTACGCGTTCGCGGCCCACTGGATCCACGTCACGGGCCCCGGCGCGGTCGCGGACGTCGACGCGCTGCGCGAGGCGGGCTGGGCGGTGCAACGGGTCATCCGCCTTCTCAACGACCTGGGCACCTACGAGCGGGACGTCGCCTGGGGAGATCTCAACGTCCTGCTGCTCGGTGTCGGCCGCGCCGAGGTGGAACAGCGGATCGCCGGGCTCGCCGCCCGCAGCCGGGAGCTCATCGCCCCGCTACGGACCGCCCATCCGGAGCTGGCGGGCTACATGGAACGCCAGATGGACTTCTGCGCAGGTTTCTACCAGGTCGGCGACTACTGGGGGACGTTGTGAGCGTGGACGGCCTGCTGACCATCACGGAATCGGGCACGGAACCAGGCACGAAGGCGGGCACCGGGATCCGTACGGAGGATCACGCCGGGATCGACGTGGTCGCCGAGGCGCGCGAGCTGGTCGCCGGACTGTCGGCCGAGCCCTGGGGGCAGGTGTCCGCCTCCCCGTACGAGACCGGCCGGGTGGTGAGCCTGGCGCCGTGGCTGGCAGGGCACACCGCACGGGTCGAGTTCCTGCTCGACACCCAGCGGCCGGACGGTGGCTGGGGGTGTTCCGGCGACCACGCCCTCGTCCCCACGCTGAGCGCGGTCGAGGCGCTCCTGGTCGAACTCGGGCGCGAAGGCTCCTCCGACCGCGCCCTCCTCGCCAAGGCCGTGGAACGCGGGCTGGAGGCCATCGGGGACCGGTCCTTCCAGGTCGGCTGGCCACCGGACACGCCCGCGGTCGAACTCATCGTCGCCTCCCTGTTCGCCCTGATCGACGGTCACCTCGACGGGGAGGGGCCGCAACCGCCCCTGGGCACGGGCGGCGCCAAACTGACGGCCGTCAGGGCGTGGCTGATGTCGGGCGCGCCGATCCCGCAGAAACTGGTCCATGCCCTCGAGGTCGCGGGCCCGGAGGCGATAGCCGCCTCGGGAATCCTTCCCACGCCGATGCCCGGCGGGATGGCGGCCGTGGGAGCCTCGCCCGGGGCGAGCGCGGCCTGGCTGGCCTCGCCGCCCGAGGCCGGACCCGGAGCCGAGGATCGCGCGGCACGCAGGACGCGTGACGAGACGGCCGTCCGGCGGTATCTGGAGGCCGTCGTGGCCTCCTCCGGCGGTCCCATGCCGTGCACCCTCCCCATCGCCGTGTTCGAGCGCGGCTGGACGCTGAGCTGGCTGCGGCGTGCGGGGATCCCGCTGGACGTGCCGCCGCGACTGGTCGCGAGCCTGCGGGACGGCCTCGGCCCCGAAGGGATCGCCACGGGGCCGGGTCTGCCCGCGGACGCCGACACCACCTCCGTCGCCCTGTACGCGCTCGCGCTGCTCGACGAGCCGCGCGAGCCGGAGGGGCTGTGGCCGTTCGAGCTGGAGACCCACTTCTGCACCTGGCGGGGGGAGGAGGGGATGTCCCCGACGACCAACGCGCATGTGCTCGACGCCTTCGGTGAATACCTGCGCCGCCGTGGGGGAGAGCCCCGCCACGCGGCCGTCGTCGCGAAGCTGTCGGCATGGCTGCGTGACCGCCAGGAGGCGGACGGCAGCTGGACGGACCGCTGGCACGTCTCTCCGTACTACGCCACGGCCTGCTGCGCGATCGCGCTGCGCGAGTTCGGCGGCGGGGAGTCGGCGGGCGCGGTGGGCGGTGCCGTGGACTGGGTGCTCGCCACCCAGCGCGGGGACGGGTCGTGGGGCCGATGGGAGGGCACCGCGGAGGAGACCGCCTACGCGCTGCAGATCCTGCTGCTGACCGACGCCACGCGGGACGGGCGGTGGAGACAGGCCGTGGAACGTGGATACCGGCACCTGCTGGCCGCCCGTGGCGGCGAGGCACCGTCGCTCTGGGTCGACAAGGACCTGTATCTGCCGATGGCGATCGTCAGGGCGGCAGTTCTGGGCGCGCTTCACCTGGCGCGACGTGCGCTCGCCATTCCCGAGGACGACTCGTATTGAGAATTGACCGTGAATTCAAAACAGGACACAAGGGCGCATCCACTCTGTCCGTCTTGAGGGTTTTTAGGGACATTGCTAAGGTTCGGCGGGTGTGATGCGGGATGCCCCGCTGATCCCAGCGATGTGGCGACCGTTTGACCTGTTTGACCAGGATGTGTCAACTGCCACGAAAAATGCCGTCTATTTTTTCTGTTTCCCGGGGTGGATACCATGCGCTTGCGTAACGCGAGCTTGCGGACCAAGGTCACGGCACTTCTGGTGTCGCTCACCGCGCTCTGGGCGTTCACGGCATGGGTGACGGTCCGTGACGGTTTGAACATGCTGGGCGTGGCGACCCTCAACACCGAGGTGGCCGACCCGAGTGAGCGGCTCATCGTCGAACTGCAGGCCGAGCGGCGGCTGATCGCGATCACCCTGGGCTCGGTCAGCGCGGAACGCCAACGGCGCGAGGCGATGGCCGCCCAGCGAAAGCGCACCGACGCCGCCGACGCGAACTTCCGGCAACTCACCGGCGGCAGCGGAGTGGAACTGCTGGGAAGTCCCGCCCTGCACCGACGCATCGGCGAGACCCAGCGGTTGCTGGACGGGTTGCCCGCCGCGCGCAAGGCGATCGACGCCGGCCGGGTCAACCGGACCTGGGCGGCCGCGGAGATCACCGGCATCATCGACTCGATCTTCCGTGTCTACGACTCGCTGGCCACGCTGGACGACGAGGAACTCGCCAACGACACCCGCACGCTCATCGCGATGAACCGGGCCAGGGACCTGCTCTCCCAGGAGGACGCCCTGGTGATGGGCGCCCTGACCGGGGGCAGGTTCTCCGAAGGGGAGCAGGTCAGGTTCACGCAGCTGGTCGGCACGCGGCGCTTCCTCACCGACCAGGCGGTGGCCGAGCTGCCCCCGGCCGACCAGGAGGCCCACAAGCGGATGGTCTCCGGCGAGCAGTTCGTCCGGCTGCGCGCCATGGAGAACCAGCTGATCGAGGACCCGAACGTGGTGGCGGCCGGAGTGATCGACGTCACGCGGTGGAGCTCCGACGCCCAGCCCGCACAGGTCAAGTTCACGCAGGCCGTGCTCACGGCCGGCAGCGGAGTGGTCGAGCGGTCGGGGCCGGTCGCCGTCGGCGTCATCGTGCGGCTCGCGCTCGCCGGCGGCCTGGGCCTGGTGGCGGTCATCGCCTCGGTCGTCCTGGCGATCACCACGGCCCGCGCCCTGGTACAGCAGCTGGAGAAGCTGCGGGCCGCCGCCTGGGAACTCGCCAACGAGCGGCTGCCCGCCGTGGTCGAGCGGATCGGCCACGGCCAGATGGTGGACGTCGCGGCGGAGGCGCCCCCCCTCAAGTTCGGAGACGACCAGATCGGGCAGGTCGGCCAGGCGTTCAACGCCGTGCAGCGGACCGCCATCAAGGTCGCCGCGGAGCAGGCCCAGCTGCGCCGCGACATCGCCGACATCCTGCGCAACCTCGCCCGACGCACCCAGTCGCTGGTGCACCGTCAGCTGAGTGTGCTCGACGTGATGGAACGGCGCGAGAACGATCCTCAGGAACTGCGCGACCTGTTCAGGCTCGACCACCTGGCGACCCGGATGCGGCGCTACGCGGAGAACCTCCTCGTGCTCTCCGGCGCGGCTCCGGGCCGTGCCTGGCGCGACGCGGTCCCGATGATCGACGTGGTCCGCGGCTCCCTCGCCGAGATCGAGGACTACACCCGGGTCGACGTGATGCCCCTGGGCGAGGTCTCGCTGGACGGCAGGGCCGTGAGCGACGTCATCCACCTGATCGCCGAGCTCGTCGAGAACGCGGCCTCCTTCTCCCCGCCCTACACGACGGTGCAGGTCGGCGGATACCTCGTCGCCCACGGCTACGCGCTGGAGATCGAGGACCGGGGCCTGGGCATGAGCGCCGCGGACATCGCGGAGGCGAACGAGCGGATCGCGAACCCGCCGGAGCTCAAGCTCTCCGGCAACGCCCGCCTGGGCCTGTACGTCGTCAGCCGCCTGGCCGAACGGCACGACATCCGGGTGACCTTCAAGTCCTCCCCGTACGGCGGCACCACCGTCGTCGTCCTCATCCCGCAGGACCTGATCAACGAGGAGGACCAGGGGACCTCCGTCGGCGTCGGCGTGCCGCAGGCGCGCCCGGCGAGCAGCGCCGAGATGAACGGCACCACCTCCGCGGTCGCCGCGGTCCGCGGCCGGGTGGGCGACCCCCTGGGCATCGCCGGAGTCCCCGCGCAGGCCGAGCAGGCGCCTTCCGGACGGCATTCCGCGGGACCCACGCCCGGGGAGGACCTCGCCGACCCGACGTTTCCCGGTCGCTTCGCCGATCCCTCGGCACTGAGGCGGGCGCCGGAGACCGGAACGCCCGGGCGTCTGCCCGACTTCGCCGACCCCGGAACTCCGGTCTCGCAGGGCGCCTCCACGGGCGAAGGCCCCGACGACTCCGGCGCCCACGCGCGTCCCGGCGGCTCCGGGACCCCGCTGCCTCCCGTGCTGCCCCCGCCCGACAGCAGCCACACGCCGGGCGGTCTCCCGAGGCGCGTTCCCCAGACCCACCTCGCCGCACCCCTGCAGGAGGACGAGCCCGTGGTCCCGCCGTCTCCGGCCGACGAGGCCGACGACGAGCGCTCGCCGGAGATGATCCGCGCGGCCATGTCGTCCTTCCAGGCGGGTACGCGACGAGGCCGCGACGACGCCGCCCACCTGCTCGATCGCGAAGGCGATCCCGTGGGCGAAGGCGGGTCCGCCGTGTGACCCCAGTGAACGATCATCAGGTCGCGGGTGCCGGGCAGGCGCCGACGAGCTGCCCCGAACCGGCGAGAGAACGCCGGCGGGCGGAAGGAGAGGACAACGAAGTGGTGCAGGGAACAGGGTCTTTCACGGACCTGGCCTGGTTGCTGGACGACCTGGTCTCGCGGGTGGAGGAAGCTCAGCACGGCATCGTGTTCTCCACCGACGGCCTGCTGCTGGCCGCCTCGGCGGGCTTCTCCCCGGCCGACGCCGAGCATCTGGCCGCCGTCGGATCGGCGATCCAGAGCCTGGGCAGGGGAGTCAGCGACCGGGTCGGTGGCGGGCCGATGCGCCAGACCATCATCGAGATGCGGACGGCGTACCTGATCGTCACCGCCGCGGGGCAGGGAGCCTGCCTCGCGGTGTTCTGCAGCGCCGAGGCCGACGTCGGCCTGGTGGCCTACGAGATGGCCATGCTCGTCACCCGCGTCGGCCAGTACCTCACCTCGCCGACCAGAACGGCCGACTCCTCCAGGGCCGACTCCTTCAGGGGCGACGGCCTACGATGAGCATCTTCGACGAGCAGCCAGAGTCCCAGTGGGTCGGCGACGAGGCGGGGCCGATCGTCAGGCCGTACGTCCTGACGCGCGGCAGGACCGAACCGAGTCGCGGCAGGTTCGACCTCATCACCCTGGTGGTGACCATTCGGCAGGTCTCGTCGAGGGAGCCGGGCCTGGAACCGGAAAGTCAGGCCATCGTCCGGCTCTGCCTGCAGGCCCAGTCGGTCGCGGAGATCGCGGCCCATATGAACCTTCCGGCAGGCACGGTCCGTGTCCTGCTCAGCGACCTGCTCGATCAGGGATTCATCGCCATGCAAGAACCGCATTCGGAGACGGACATGCACGACGAGAGGCTGTACAGGGCGGTGCTCGATGGACTCCGTGCGCTCTAGCCGTGACGCCGGGCGCGTGAAGCTGCCCAAGGCGATCAAGATCCTGGTCGCCGGTGGATTCGGCGCCGGCAAGACGACGCTGGTCGGCGCGGTCTCCGAGATAGAGCCGCTGCGCACCGAGGAGACCCTGAGCAACCGGGGTATCGGTGTCGACGACCTGCTGGGCGTGGAGGCCAAGCAGACCACCACGGTCGCGATGGACTTCGGCCGCATCACCATCGGTGACGACTACCGCCTCTACCTGTTCGGCACGCCCGGCCAGGAGCGTTTCTGGTTCCTCTGGGACGAGCTCGCGCTGGGCGCGCTGGGCGCGGTGGTGCTCGCCGACACCCGCAGGCTCGCCGACTGCTTTCCCTCGCTCGACTACTTCGAGCGGCGCGAGACGCCCTTCATCGTCGCGGTCAACTGCTTCGACGGGGCCCGCAAGTACGAGCTCGACGAGGTCAGGCTCGGGCTCACCCTCCACCAGGACATCCCGATCGTGCTGTGCGACGCCAGGCAGCGCGAGTCGGGCAAGAAAGTGCTCATCACCCTTGTCGAGCACGCGATGCGGATGCGGCTGGGCGCGGTCTCCTCACCGGCGGACGCCGAACCCGCCACGGGTCAGGCGGCGGCCCGCTGACAGCGGCGGATCCTTCCGGGGACCGCCTGGCCTGACGACAGGCGGCGGGACCCGGGCGGCCTCCCCGGATCGTGGGTCGGCGGGAACATGCGAGGCTTGTCGGCATGAACCGCCTCTCCCAGGTCGACCTGTCCCAGAAGCTCTCCAAGAAGGACGCCTCCGAGCGCCTCGACGCCGCTCTGGACCACCTGCTCCGTCTGCGCCTCACACTCGGCGGCCAGGTCGGCGAACAGCGCATCGGCCCGCCGCTGTGCGTGGTCTTCGAGGGGTGGGACGCCTCGGGCAAGGGAGGGGCGATCAAACGGCTGGTGCGCCCACTCGACCCGCGCCACGTTCGCGTCGCCCAGTTCGCCGCGCCGACGTACGACGAGAAGCGCCACCACTTCTTGTGGCGGTTCTGGCCGGTCCTGCCCGGCTGGGGCGGGATGGCGGTGCTCGACCGCTCCTGGTACGGCCGGGTGCTGGTGGAACGCGTCGAGGGTTTCGCGACCGAGGAGCAGTGGTCCCGCGCGTACGGGGAGATCGTGGAGTTCGAGCGGACCCTCGCCGCCGAAGGCATGATCATGGTCAAGTTCTGGATGCACGTCTCCGAGGAGGAGCAGCTCAGGCGTTTCCAGGACCGGGCCGACGACCCGTTGCGGGCGTGGAAACTCACCGACGAGGACTGGCGCAACCGCGAGAAGCGCCCGCAGTACGAGGCCGCGGTGGAGGAGATGCTCGCCCGCACCGACCACCCCAAGGCGCCGTGGCACGTGGTCCCCGGCGACGACAAGCGCCTGGCCCGTGTCACGGTCGTGGAGACCGTCTGCGCCGCGATCGAGGCCGAACTCGCCGCCAGAGGCCACAAGCCGGTGATCTCCTCCGCGGTGGGGGTAGCCGCGGACGAATGACGTGCGAGAAGTACGGGAGCGGCGTAGACGCCCCGGACCCCGGACACCGGGCAGAATCGAATGGCCGTCCGCTCGTTCGTCATCGCCGCTCGTCGTGAGCGGTTCGTCGTGACGGGTGGGTCGTGGCGGTTCGTCATGGTTTTCGTCATCGCAGGAGGGGGCGGCGCATGCGGTTGGGGTCGCGGCTGAGCAGGCTGGACCGGCGGGTGTTCGCCATGGTGGCGGGCGCGAGGTTGCCCGGTCTCGAACGCGTCGTCCCCGCGTTGTCGCGCGCGGCCGACAACTCGCTCCTGTGGGCCGGCGTGGCAGGTGCGCTGGCGGTCAGCGGGCGACGGCCACTGCGCCGGGCCGCGACCAGGGGACTGCTCGCGGTCAGCCTCGCCAGTCCGTTGGTCAACCTGGTCGGCAAGCAGGCCTTCGGCAGGAACCGGCCGTCGGCGGAAGGGCTCCCGCTCGCCCGGCTGATCAAGATGCCCGCGTCGGCGTCGTTCCCCTCGGGTCACTCCGCCACGGCCGGCGCCTTCGCCGCGGCCGTGGCGCTGGAGGCACCCCGCGTGGTCGCGGTCCCCGTCGCGCTCCTCGCGGCGGCCGTCTGCTTCTCCCGCGTCTACACCGGAGTGCACTACCCCGGCGACGTGCTCGCCGGAGCCGGGATCGGCGTGGCGGCGGGGCTGCTCACCCGCCGCATCTGGCCCGACGCCGGTGAGGCGGGGCAGGCGCGCGCCGCCCTCACGGCGCCGTCCGCGCGGCTCGACCCCGACGGCGAGGGGGCGATCGCCGTGGTCGACGGTTCCGCCGACGCCGTCGCGGGAACGGCCGAGGCGTTGCGCGTGGCCTTCCCCCGGGCCGAGGTCGTCGAGGTGGCGCCGGGCGACGACCTCGGGGCCGCCGTGCGGGACGCCGCCTCGCGGGCCAAGGTGCTCGCGGTGGCCGGGGGAGACACCGTGGTCAACCTGGCGGCCCAGGAGGCGGTGGGCGGGGCGACCCCGCTGCTGGTCGTCCCCGCGAGCGCGCACGGTCACTTCGCCCGCGCGCTCGGGGTGGAGAGTTCACAGGAGGCCGTGACGGCCTACCACAGCGGCGACCTCGTCGCCGTCGACGTCGGCGAGGTCGCGGGCCGGACGTTCGTCAACACCGCGAGCGTGGGCGTCTACCCGGCGCTGGTGGAGCGCGGGGAGCGAAGGCAGAGCCGGATCGGTAAGTGGCCCGCGCTGTTCTGGGCGATGGCCGAGGCACTCGGGCCGGGGGGCGCGCGCCCCGTCGAACTCGTCGTGGACGGGGTGCCCCGGCGCGTCTGGATGGTGTTCGTGGGCAACTGCCGCTACGAGGAGCGCGGTGGAGCCCCCTCCAGACGGCAGCGTCTGGAGGACGGCCTGCTGGACATTCGCGTGCTCGCCGCCGCCGACCGGCTGCCCAGGCTGCGGGTGTTCCTCAGCCTGCTGGCGGGACGGGTGAAGCTGTCACGCCACTACCAGCAGTGGCAGGCCGACACGCTGCGCGTCTCCGCCCCTTCCGGACGGCTGCCGCTGGCGTGCGACGGCGAGACGTTCACGGTCACGGGCGAGGTGGAGTTCACCAAGCGCCCGCGGTCGCTTCTCGTGATCCGGCCGTCCGGCTGATCTCCGTGACGTACCGGCTCGGGGACGGGACGGCCTCGGCCGCGATCCGCCGTCGCCGGGATCGACCCTCCTCAGCCGATGGCCGGTGGCGAACCGGGAGGTGGCCCCGTCGGGGATCGCCGATTCCCGGACACCGTTTGACGCACAGTGATCGATCCGGCAATAGTTGTGCGGGTGACTTCCCCCCGTTTGCTCGCCTGTGCCGTGGTCACCGTGCTGACCCTCACCGCCTGCACCTCGCCCTCGGATGATCCCGTGGTCGGCCCGGCCACCGCGGGTGGCACCGTGGGAGCGGGAACGGCGGAAACGGGACAGGGAGCCGGCGGCCAGATCTCCCCGCCCGCCGCCGTGACGCTCACGCCCGACGAATACCGGGCCGAGCTGGAGCTGGCGCGCGGCCCGGTGCGTGACGCGGTGAAGAAGCTCGCCGCGACCGGCGGGCTGAAGACCCTCGGCAAGCAGTTGCAGAAGACCTCCGGAGCGGTGGAGGCCGCGGTGACCCGGCTCTCCACCCTCGCCCCTCCCGTCGAGGTGAAGGCCCAGCACGACAGCTATGTCGAAGCCCTGGGTCGGCTGCGCGCCTCCTTCGACACCGCCCGCCAGGATGCGGAGGACCAGCGGGTGTGCACCGGCCCTGCCGTGCTGACCGGCATGGCCCAGGCGAACCAGCTGTCCGATGTGGAAGACGTCGCCAAGGAGCTGAGCGGGTATCCGGCGAGCGTCATCCCGGTCAAGGCGGCCAAGAAGCGTAACCGCCGGCTGTCCAACGGCAGGTTCATCGCCTCAGAGGGACGTCCCGGCCGCGCCTACCTCGAACTGCGCAACGGCACCAGGCAGGACGCCGTCGTCGTCCTGGTACGCGGGAAGAAGAAGGCCGTCACCGTGTACGTCCGCAGGAAGTCCAACTTCAAGATCCAGGGTGTGCGGGACGGCAGCTACAAGATCTACTACACCCTCGGCGAGGACTGGGACGCGAAGGCCAAGACCTTCACCCGGTCGTGCGACTTCGAGCAGTTCGGCAAGTCCGTGCGGTTCAGGACCGTCAACACCGGGACCCAGATCCGCTGGACCAACTGGACGATCACCCTGCACGCCGTGACCGGGGGCACCGTGAAGCCCAAGAAGGTCAAGCCGGGCGACTTCCCCTCCTGACGCGCTTCCCCTCACCGCCCTGACGTGTCTTGCTTCGGCGGCCGGCGGCGTCCTTCTCCACGGGACGCGAGGGTGCGGGGAACCGAGAGCCCGGAGTCGTGAAGACCGCGACCTCGTGACGAGGTCGCGGTGTCGCCTCGGCGGATCAGGTCGAGAAGAGCATTCCGACCCAGCTGCGCTGGCGATGGTGGCCGTAGTGGCCGTGACGCTGTGCGCCCCAGGCGGGAGCGCCGTAGCCGGGGGGAGCACCGTGCATGGGAGGCGGCGGGGGCGGCGGCGGAGCCGCGTGAGACTGCGACCACTGGCTTTCCATCCGGGTCAGCGTCTCGAGCTCGCCGTAGTCCAGGAAGATTCCGCGACAGCTCTCACACTGGTCGATGTGGACGCCGTTGCGCTCATAGGTGCGCATGGCGCCCCGACACTTGGGGCACTGCATCTGGCTGGTCTCCTTGTTCTGGCGTGGTAACGAGTAACCACAACCTACTGCGGCACACTATTGCAGGCGCTTCGATGCCGGACAATCCTCAGGCAGGACTCGACGAGCACCTCCTCCACCTCGTCCAGCGGACGCCCCGCCCGCCCCGCGGCGGCCACCGCGGTGGCCGCGAGTTGCACGGTCATCGCCTGCGCCGGTGTCTCCAGCCGTTCCCACGGGTCGCCGTCCGGTCCGGCGGCGACCCCGCCCGCGGCGCGGTAGGCCCCGAGAAAGCGATGCCACACTTCGGGCTCCAGCAGTCCGGCCGCGAACCAGGCGGCGGGCCTGGACAGATCCCAGGCCTGGTCACCGAGGCCGAGGTCGTCGATGTCGATGAGGATCCACTCGTCCGGCGCGCGGACCATCTGGCCCATGTGCCAGTCGCCGTGGGTCAGACCGGGAGCCGTCGTATCGGGGAGGTACGCGCCGGGTGAGGGGAGAGAGGGCAGGCAGGTGAAGGCGCGGCGCACCGCCAGCTCGGCGGCCGAGCGGTCGCCCAGTCGGGCGACGGTCGAGGCCACCCGCGCCGGTCCGCCCGCGGCCCGCAGCGGGGGCAGCGCCCGCGCCGGTACGGCGTGCAGCCGCGCCAGCAGCCGGGCGGCGGCCTCCCAGGGGGCCGCGTCCGGATCCGTGTGGTCCACCGGCGTACCGGCCGGCCAGACGGTGACCAGCCGGTCCCCGGCGGTCATGACCTCCTCGGTCACCGGTTGGAGGACGATCCCGCGCAGTGCCGGGTGCGCGGTGGCCCGCATCCGTTCCACCAGCGGTTCCCGCTCCGCGCCCGGCGCGTGCGCCTTGACCACGACGGAACCGGCCCGCACGATGACCACGTCCGGTCTGGTCGGCAGGACCGTGCCGGGCACACCGCCGTATCCGGCGGCGATCCCGAGTAGTTCGTCGATCGGATCCTCGCTGTCCACCCGGCAAGTGAACCACCGGTCAACGGTCCCGCGCACCGGCGGAATAAAGTGCGAGGCATGAGGATTGGTTTCGCGGTGCCGGTCTCGGGGTCCTGGGCGACGCCGGACAACATGGCGCGGGTCGCCGGGGAGGCCGAGGGGCTCGGCTATCACGAGCTGTGGACCTTCCAGCGCCTGCTCTACCCGCGGGGTCACACCATGGGCCCGACCTATCGCAGCGTGCACGACCCGGTGGTCACACTCGCCTACCTGGCGGGCCTGACGAGCCGCGTCCGGCTGGGGGTGGCGGTGCTCAACCTGCCGTTCGCCTCGCCCGCGCTGATGGCGAAGCAGCTGGCGAGCCTGCAGGCGGTCTCCGGCGGGCGGCTGGACGCGGGGTTCGGCCTGGGGTGGCTGCCCGAGGAGTTCGCCGCCTCGGGGGTGTCGATGGAACGGCGCGGCCGGCGCGCGGAGGAGTACGTCCCGCTGCTGCGGCGCCTGTGGACGGAGGAGACCGTGGCGCACAGGGGCGAGTTCTACGAGGTGCCCCCGGCGCACCAGGATCCGAAACCGCCCGTGGTGCCGCCGATCCTGCTGGGCGGTTCCGCGGAGGTGGCGCTGAGGCGTGCGGGGCGGCTGGCGGACGGCTGGATCAGTTCGAGCCGCGAGGACCTCGGCGGCATCGGGGAGAGGATCGCCGTCGTCAAGGAGGCGGCGCGTGCCGCCGGGCGCGATCCCGAGGCGCTGCGCTTCGTCACCCGGGGCGTCACCCGGGTCCGTCCCGCGGGAGCGTCCGGCCGTGAGCCGCTGACCGGCTCGTTCGAGGAGATCAGGCGGGACGTCGAGGAACTCGAGGCCAAGGGGGTCACCGAGGTCTTCCACGATCTCAACTTCGATCCGGAGATCGGATCGCCCGACGCCGACCCCGAGGAGTCGATGCGCAGGGCGCTGGAGGCGCTGGAGGCACTGGCGCCCTGACCGGGGGGCTGTACAGAGGAGCCGGGCCGGTCTCGTGTACGGGGAGCCGGGTGGCGAACGGAGCCGGTGGGCCGGGTCGCGACGGCCGCGGTGGGCCGCGTGGCGGCCGGAGGTCTCGCGTGGCCGGTCTTTTCACCTCCGAGATGCCCGGATGTACGGGTCTGGTGACGCGGGATCGGCCCGGTCCTGTCATCCTTGGTTCCGATACGTACCCGGCGGGAACACGGGAACAGAGGAGAACGGTGGACGAGCGCAAGCAGATCGAGTGCTGGCTGTCGGACATGGACGGGGTCCTTGTCCACGAGGGACATCCGGTGCCCGGCGCCGACGAGTTCATCCGACGCCTGCGCGAGTCGGGCAAGCGGTTTCTCGTGCTGACCAACAACTCGATATACACCCCGCGCGACCTGGCCGTACGGCTGCGCGCGGCCGGTCTGGAGATCCCGCCGGAGTCGATCTGGACCTCCGCGCTGGCCACGGCGAGGTTCCTGGACGGCCAGCGTCCCGGCGGCTCGGCGTACGTGGTGGGGGAGGCGGGGCTGACCACCGCCCTGCACGAGGTCGGCTACGTCCTGACCGACATCGCCCCCGACTACGTGGTCCTCGGCGAGACCCGCACGTACAGCTTCACCCAGATCACCCGGGCGATCCGCCTCATCGAGGGCGGTGCCCGGTTCATCGCCACCAACCCCGACCCGGTCGGTCCCTCGAACGAGGGGTCGCTGCCCGCGTGCGGCGCGGTCGCCGCGATGATCACCAAGGCGACGGGGGTGGAGCCCTACTTCGTGGGCAAGCCCAACCCGATGATGATGCGCAGCGCGCTGCGGGCCATCGACGGCCACAGCGAGAGCACCGCCATGATCGGCGATCGGATGGACACCGACATCGTCTCCGGCATGGAGGCGGGGCTGCACACGATCCTGGTGCTCAGCGGGGTCGTCAGCAGGGACCAGATCGATCGTTACCCGTTCCGTCCGTCCATGGTGGTCGACTCGGTCGCCGACCTGATCGACCTGATCGACTAGGGATCGACCGGGAGCCGCCGGGCCGACACGGCAGTGCCCGCCTCATCCGCAATGCCGGAAATATCGGTATAAGGGGGATCGTCGTTAGGCTTGGTGCCCCCACCCGCGGCCGGGTCCGGCCGTACCGTCGCGTTGATCGCCTTCATGGTGTGAAATAGCGCGATGTGATGGGTGTTGCGGAGAAGGGCAGGGTCCGGCGTCGTCTGCCGGAGGCGATCCCCGCGGTGGCGGCGATGCTGATCGGGCTGTGGGGCATCACCACGCCCTCGTTCTGGCGCGACGAGTCGGTCAGCGTCCTGGCCGCCTCGATGCCCATCGACGACCTGTGGCACCTGCTCGGCAGCATCGACCGGGTGCACGCGCTCTACTATCTCCTGCTCCGGCCGTTCGCCGCGTTCTCGACCGGCGAGCTGGCCATGCGCCTGCCCTCGGCCATCGCCACGGCCGCCGCCGCGTACGGCATCGCGGTCCTGGGCAGGAGGCTCGCCACCCCGGGGGCCGGTCTTCTCGCGGGATCGCTCTACGCCGTGCTGCCGATGGTGAGCCGGTACGCCCAGGAGGCGCGCAGCTACGCGATCGTGACGGCGGTCGCCGTCCTGGCCACCTGGGTGCTCATCGAGGCGGCGAGGCGGTCGAGCCGCCGATGGTACGCGGCCTACGGGGCCTGCCTGGTGTTGCTCGGCTGGTTTCACGTCTACGCCCTCCTCCTGGTCGTCGCGCACGCGGTGACGGTGCTGTGGTGGCGTCAGGCGCCCCGGTCGGCGCCCTCCTCCCCGTCCCTGTCCGCGTCGGAGTCCCCGTCCGCGTCGGTGCCGGTGTCCCGGTCCGAGATCGCGAGGTTCGCCGGTGCGCTCGCCGTGGCCGCGGCCGGGATCGTCCCGCTCGCGCTCCTGGCGGCAGGTCAGCGCGAGGCTCAGCTGTCGTGGTTGAAGCCGTCGAAGCTCACCGACGTCGTCTGGTTCGGGGAGGAGGTGGCGGGCACCGGATGGGCCGCGCTGCTCCTGGTCGCCCTCATGCTCATCGGCGCGTTCTCCGGTGGGCGGCTGACGGCGGTCGCGCTGCCCTGGGCGCTGCTGCCGTTCGTGTCCATGGCGATCTCCGTGGTCTACCCCGTCTTCCAGCCCAGATACGTGCTTTTCGCCGTCCCCGCGACGGCGCTGCTCGCCGGGGCCGGCCTGAACGCCCTGCGGCCCCGGGCACTGGGCTGGATCGGAGTGCTCCTGGTCGCGGCGCTGACCGTTCCGACGCACCTCACGATCCGCGAGCCGGACACACGGCCGGACGATCTGCGTGACATGGCGGCCACGCTGCTGGCCAGGCAGCGTCCCGGCGACGCCGTGCTCTACGTGACGAAAAACAGGCGCCTGTTCGTCGCCGTCTACGAGGACGCCTACCGTGACCTGCGCGACCTCACCTACGCTCCCGGCCGACGCGAGCCCAGGACCGCCGCGCAGTTCACGGCCGCGCTGGAGGGGGTCGAGCGTGTCTGGCTGGTCAGCGGCGGCAGGAAGCGCAAGGACAGGTCCTTCGTGGAGGACGACGAGCGCTATCTGGCCCTCATGGCCGACCGCGACTTCACCCTGAAGTCCACCGACGACTTCGGGTATTCCTGGTTCGCCCTGTACGTCCGCGAACGGCGCTGACCACGCGAGCCCGGCGAAAGCGCGTGAGGCCCTCGTGCGCGGAGGACGCGGAAGGTCAGGCGATCAGGGCGGGCAGGTGGGTGACGGTGCCGGTGAGGTAGACGCCGAGCTCCGGGGGGACGAGATTGATGGCGGAGATCTCGGCCGGATCCAGCGGGAGCCGCACCACCTCGTACTCGCCGCGGGCGGGATCGTCGAACTCCGGGCCGCAGCGCAGCGCGGGGTCCATGGAGACGAGGCGGCAGCCGTAGACGTGCTGGGTCTTGATCCCCCCGTCGCGAAGGCACTCCAGGGTCGTGAGCGGGGTGACAGCGGAGACCACGGCGCCCAGTTCCTCCATGACCTCGCGGTGCAGGGTGTGCTCAAGGGAGGCGTCCTCGGGCTCGACGTGGCCGCCCGGAACGGACCAGTACGGCTCCCTGCCGGGAACCGTGCGCCGGAACACCACCAGACGGTCCTCGTCGAGAAGTACGGCGCGGACGCTCGGCACGACGGACATGCGGCCATTCTGTCACCGCCCCGGCGACACGGTCCGCATCCGAGCCGGGGAGGTGGGATTTCTTCACGACCCGGGTGGCCGACCACCTCCTGAAAACGGGGTCGGCCGATCCTGTGTTCCGCACCCGCCCCCGACCTGCCTGGGGCGATCGCTCACCGCGTCGGATCGGACATGGCCGCCCGCGGCGTGTGCGAAGAGCGGGTCAGTAGCGGTCCCCACGCAGGCGCTTGAGGTCGGAACGTTGCTTCTTGGCGGTGATCCGCCGCTCGATCGCGCCCCTGCTCGGCTTGGTCGGGCGGCGCTTCTTGGGCGGCGGGGCGATCGCCTCGCGCAGGATCTGGGCCAGGCGCATCTCGGCGGCCTCGCGGTTGCGCAGCTGGGAGCGGAACTCCGAGGCGGCGACGGTGATCACCCCGTTCACCAGGCGGGGAGCGAGGCGTTCGAGGGCGCGGGCCTTGAAGACGGCCCCCAGCGCCTCGGTGGCGGCGAGGTCGAAGCTGAGCTCGACCCGGCTGTCGGTGGTGTTGACCCCCTGGCCGCCGGGGCCGGAGGAACGGGAGAACCGCCAGCCGAGCTCGGCCTCGGGGACCGAGACCGAGCCGCTGATCTGGAGCGGACCGGGCATGACGGTGACTTCCTTCTCATGGTGGGGCGTGATCTCAGGGTACCGAGGAGTGACAAGCATGGATCAACTGCTTTTATGCCCCGTTTCTCGATGGTCGATGAGTCGTGAAGCGGTGCACGGTCCCTGCGGCCGGTGATCTTCCGGTCCTTCGTCCTGGCCTGGCTCGGCTCGCCGCTGCCGGGACGAGGATTTTCGGACGGGGAAGGCGCAGGTGGGCGCGGACGTCGATGACCGTGGCCTGGAGATTCTCGTCCGGCATCGCCCTGGCCGCCCTCACACCGGCCTGCTTCGAATGTGAGGGCGACGTGGCACGAGCGGCCGTTCTTTTTCGCCGGGAACGTTCCGTCGCAAATGCTTGTCAGTGCAGCTGACTCCTATGTAATGTCTCAGCTCTCGGTGCCCGAAAGGTCACCTTTAGGAAGGAGTGAGCCGTGCCGGTCGCTAAAACAGTGCAAATCGCAAAACGTGGTTCGGTGCGCGCCCTGGTGGCGTGTTCCGCCACGGTCGCCCTGGCAGTGGGCGTCGGGGGTTGCGGGAGCGACTCATCCGAGGGCGGACCGGCACAGGCCTCGGCGTCGTCCACGACCCCGGAGTCGTCCGCGGCCTCGGCGTTCGACCAGGCGCTGCACGATCAGTTGCCCGACCGGATCAAGCAGAGCAAGCAGATCGTGTTCGGCGCGCTGTGGGAGACACCGCCGATCATCGGGATCGAGCCCGGTGACACCTCCAAGCCGGTCGGGATCACCCCGGACCTCGCGGTCGCGCTCGGCGAGATCCTGGGCGTGACGCCGGTGTGGAAGAACCTGCAGTGGCCGGCGCAGCTGCCCGGACTGCAGAGCGGCAACGTCGACGCACTGTTCGGGCAGGTCAGCGACGGCAAGGAACGCGAGCAGGTGATCGACCTCGTTGGCTTCTACCGCTCCCCGATGTCCGTGCTCGTCAAGGAGGGCAATCCGCACGGGATCAAGAGCCTCTCGGACGCCTGCGGCCTGAAGATCGGCGTGCCGAGCGGCAGCCAGCAGGAGGCCGTGGTCAAGGGCAACAGCGAGAAGTTCTGCGTCGGGCAGGGCAAACCCGCGATCACACCGATCGGCTACCCGGGCGCGCAGGGCGCGATCGTCGCGATCAAGGGTGGCACCGTGGACGCCTGGATGGATGTGACGGTCTCCGTCCGGGTCATCGCCAAGGAGTCGGGCACCGCCTTCGAGAACGTGTCCCTGCCGGACGACCAGATCGACCCGTACATGGAGCGCGACGTGGCGATCGCGATCTCCAAGGAGCAACCCGGGTTGTCGAACGCGCTGGCCGGAGCGCTTGGCGAACTCGCGCGATCAGGGGAGTACCGGAAGGTGATGGACAGGTGGGACTCCGGTGACGCCGCGCTGCCCGCCGAGGACATCAAGGTGAACAGCTACACCGGCCTGCCCGCCGGGCAGGGCGCCTCGGCCACCCCCGCGTCCTGAGCGGTCGTGATGACAGAGCAGGCATCCCGGGCTCCCGGCCTCGCGGACGGCGTCTCGCCGCTCGCCCGCCAGGACGCCGTGCCGGTGCGGCACTACGGGCGCGGCGCGGTCGCCGTGCTGGTGGTGGCGGTCGTCGCGATGACGGCCTACGCCTTCGCCGCGAACCCCAAGATCGAGTGGCCGGTCGTCGGCGAGTACCTCTTCCACCCCGACATCATGGCCGGCCTGACGCGCACGCTGCTGATGACCGCGATGGGCATGGCGTTCTCCGTGATCGGCGCGGTGGTGGTCGCGCTGATGCGGATGTCGCCGAGCAGGATCATCAGCGCGACCGCGGCGGCGTACATCTTCGTCTTCCGCGGTATCCCGCTGATCCTGCTGCTCATCTTCGTCGGCAACCTCGGACTGTTCGTGGACCGGATCACCGTCGGTATCCCGTTCACCGACCTGCAGGTGTTCAGCCGTCCGGTGCAGGAGGTGCTGACGCCGTTCGCGGCCTCGGTCATCGGGCTGACGCTCGCGGGTTCCGGCTACATGGCCGAGATCGTACGCGGCGGCCTGCTCGCGATCGGCCGAGGCCAGCGCGAGGCCGCCAAGGCGCTCGGGCTCAACTCGCTGAGGACCACCCGCTTCATCGTCCTGCCGCAGGCGCTGCGGGTGATCGTGCCCCCGATGGGAAACGAGCTGATCAGCATGCTCAAGGCGACCGCGATCGTGTCGGTGATCGGCGGCGGCGACCTGCTCACCGTCGCGCAGGCCATCTCCGGCTCCAACTACCGCACGATCGAGATGCTGCTGGTCGCGACCGTCTGGTACTTCGCCGTGATCGCCCTGCTCACGGCCGGTCAGTACATCCTCGAACGAAGGATCGCGGAACGATGACCGCCGAACCGGAGCCGCGCGACGCGCGGCCGATGGTCTCGATCGAGAACATCAGCAAGTCGTACGGGCACCGCCAGGTCCTGTTCGACATCGACCTCACCGTCGCCGCGGGCGAGACGGTGTGCCTGATCGGGCCCTCGGGATGCGGCAAGAGCACCCTGCTGCGCTGCGTCAACAACCTGGAGGACATCGACCGCGGCCTGGTGCTGGTGGACGGCTCGCTCGTCGGCTACCGCGTGCACCGCGGCAGGCTGCGCGAGCTGCGGGAGAACGCGGCCTGCCGCCAGCGTACGCAGGTCGGCATGGTGTTCCAGCACTTCAACCTGTTCCCGCACCTCACCGCGCTGGAGAACGTCGCCTTCGCGCCCGTGCGGGTACGCGGCGAGGACAAGGCCGCCGCCCGTACCCACGCGCTGGAGCTGCTGGAGAGCGTCGGGCTGGCCGACAAGGCCGGCGACTATCCCTCGCGCCTGTCCGGCGGTCAGCAGCAGCGCGTGGCCATCGCGCGGGCGCTGGCGATGCGCCCGAAGGTGATGCTGTTCGACGAGCCGACCAGCGCGCTCGATCCGGAACTGGTCGGCGAGGTGCTCAACGTGATGCGAGATCTCGCGACGCGCGGGATGACGATGATCGTCGTGACGCACGAGATGGGTTTCGCCCGCGAGGTCGCGAGCCGCGTGGTGTTCATGGACGGCGGCCGGATCGTCGAGCAGGGCCCGCCGCACGAGGTGCTGCGCAACCCCCGGCACGAACGCAGCCGCGCGTTCCTGTCGGCCGTGCTGCGATGACCGCGCGTCCTGACCGCCGAGAACCGAAGAAGAAGGCCGATGGGGCCGATAGGAGAATCATGACCACCACCAACGAACTGCCCGCCGGGAGTGTGTCGCGTGCGCCGGTGGCCGCGGAGGCGGTGTCGGCCAACGCGGACGCGGTGCTCGACCTCGTCGCGGAGGAGGCCGCCGACGGCGACGCCAAGGGGCGGCTCAGCGAGCGGGCGGCGCTGGCGCTGCGCCGGGCGGGCCTGTTCGAGATGGGCTTTCCCGCGCGCCTCGGCGGAATGGAGGTGCCCCTCGCCGACCAGGTGGCCGTCGTCGCCAAAATCGCCAGGGTGGACGCGGGCACGGCCTGGAACGTCGCGGTGCTCAACGCCACCGGTTTCTACGCCGGGCGGCTCGGCGACGAGGCGTACCACGAGCTGTACCCGACCCGCGACATGCCCACCAGTGGCGCGTTCCATCCCAAGGGCCGGGCGCAGGTGACCGAAGGCGGCTACCTGGTCACCGGGCGGTGGGACTGGGGCAGCGGCAGCTACGTCGCCGAGCACATCATCGGCGGCTGCCTGGTCTTCGACGGCGACGAGCCGGTGATCGGGCCGAACGGCAAGCAGCTCACTCTTGGCCTGTGGCTGCCGCGCGAGGCGGTGGTGCACGCCCACAACTGGCACACGCTCGGCGTGCGCGGCTCGGGGAGCTCGTCCTACTCGATCACCGAGCCGGTGTTCGTCCCCGAGCGGTACTCCTTCGACAGGGAGGCGCTCGCCAACCCCGACGCCGACCCGCTCAACAAGCACGTCACGCTCGCGTTCTTCGGCCTGACCGGGGTCTGCGTCGGTGTGGCGCAGCACGCGCTGGACCTGGCGCTGACGGCCGTACGCCGCAGGCTCGGGCCCGCGGGCGTGGCCGACGTGACGACCAGGCGCGTGCTCGGCCAGGCGTGCGCCGAGGTGGACATGCTGCTCGCCGGGATCACCGACATCGCCAAGCGCACCGACGAGATCGTCTTCACCCCCGGCAGGGTGCTCACCCCGACGCAGGAGCACCGGCTGATCGCGACCAACACCATGGCCGCCGAGACGCTGCGCCGCGTGCTCGATCTGTGCCTGGAGCTGTACGGATCGCACTATCTCTTCGACGACGATCCCATGCAGCGCGTGCTGCGCGACGCCTGGAGCGCGCTCGCGCACGTCGGGGCCAAGCGCGTGCACTGGGGCTCCCTGGCGGAGAAGGTGCTGCACGACCCGGCCGGCGGGCCGACCCTGTTCGGCGCCGCGCCGTGACCGCGCCGCCGCGGGTGCGGGTCGTGGTCGAGCGGGCGGACTCTCCGCGGTGCGGCCTGGCCATCGGTGATCACTTCGAGGTCGAGGGCACCGCGCTGACCCTGCCCCAGGGCAGGCCCTTCTGCCTGCAGGCCATGGCCGCGGTCTTCCCGATCCTGGAGTCCCGGCTGTCGGACCTGCCCGCCGACCACTGGCTGGAGCGCAAGCCCTTCATCTGCTGTCCCGACCCGGCCGACGCCGTCGTCATGCGTCTGGAGCGGGTGGACCGGGCGGCGGGGACGGAAGGAGCACAGTGAGCGCGGGCCGCGGGGTGCGCTGCACCGTTGAGTTCATGAACTACTCGGCGTGCGGGCTGCGCGTCGGCGACTACTTCGAGGTCGGCCCCGAGGGGGTGTCGCTGCCGCCGGGCGGGCACTTCTGCTTCTACGCCATCGCCTCGGCCACCTCACTGCTCAACGGGCGGCTCGCCGCGCCGGGCGGGGACGCCTGGCTGGCCGGGCGCCCGCTCGCCGCGTGCCCCGACCCGCCGGAGAACCTGATCATGCGTCTGGAAAAGGTGGACGACGATGACCGAGCATGAGGGACCGATCTTCAGCGTACGGGTCGGCGGGGGTGGCATCGCGGAGATCACCGAGCACGCGGTGCGCGCCGAGGCGATGGGCTTCGACCAGGTGTGGACCGGCAACGATCTGTTCGGCGGACCGGGGATCGCGACTCTGGCCGCGATGCTCGGGGCGACGAACCGGATCAAGGTCGGCTCCGCGGTGCTCGACCCGGTGTCGATCCATCCCGTCCAGCTCGCCCAGCTCGCCTCCGGCTATCAGGAGCTGTCGGGTGGCCGGTTCATCCTCGGCCTGGGCGCCGGCTCCGACGTCTTCTTCCGCCGCGCCGGAATCGTGGCGCCGCGTCCGGTGCCGCGCACGCGTACGGCGATCGTGGCGATCCGCGCGCTCACCGAGGGCCACAGCCCCGCCGGACTGCCGGGCGCGGGCGAGGGCTGGCACGAGCAGGCCCGCATCGAGTCGCCGCGACCGGTGCCGATCTACATCGGCGCGATGGGTCCGAAGATGCTGGAGCTGGCCGGGCGGCACGCGGACGGCGCGCTGCCGCTGTGCCTGCCGCCGGGCCAGGTCCTCGACGCGATGGAGCAGATCGGACGCGGGGCACAGGCGCAGGGCCGCGATGTGGCCGCACTGGACATCGCCGCGTGTGTCTGGTGCTCGCTCGACGAGGATCGTGAACAGGCCCGCCACGCCCTGGCCAGGTTCATCGCCCGTTACAGCGGCTCGCTGTCGGCCGACGCGCTCGCCGCCCACGGTCTGGACCCCGAGGAGTTCGCCCGGACCCAGGCGCTCGTGGACGACGGGCGCCTGGACGAGGCGGCCGGGGCGGTGCTCTCCTCGTCGTCGATGCTCAGCCTGGGCATCGTCGGCGGGGCCCGTGACGTGCTGGAGCAGTGCGAGGCGCTGCTCGCCGCGGGAGCCCGGCACATCTCCTTCGGGCCGCCGCTCGGCCCCGACCTCACCCACGCGATGCGGATCTTCGGTGAGAGCGTGCTGCCCACCCTGCGCGCCCGGGGGGCGGGATGACCGCGGGGCCGCTGGCGGGACGGGTGGCGCTCGTCGCGGGAGGGACCGGCGCGATCGGGAGACACGTCGCCACCGGGCTCGCCGCGGCGGGCGCGGCGGTGGCCGTGCACTGCCACCGCTCCGCGGGCCAGGCCGCCGAGATCGTGCGGGAGTGCGGCGGTGGCCTGGCCGTGTGCGCGGCACTGCCGGGGCCGCGATCCGCCGACCGGCTTGTGTCCACCGTGGAGGCCGAACTGGGACCGGTGACGATCCTCGTCAACGCCGCGGAACCGGCCGGAGCGGCGGGCGTCGCGGCGGTGGCCGACATCGAGCCGGGCACGCTGGAACGTCATCTCGACGGCGTGCGCGCCCACCACGAACTGTGCCGGCGGGTCCTGCCCGGTATGCGGGCGGCGGGTTTCGGCCGCATCGTGTTCGTCTCCGGGGCACTGATGGCCCGCCCCATGCCGGGCATGGGGGCGTACGCGGCGGCGAAGGCGGCGGCGTCGGTGCTGACGCGTTACGTCGCCGCCGAGGAGGGACGGTACGGGATCACGGCCAACGTGGTGGCCCCGGGCCGGGTGGCCGAGCCGGACGCCGGGGAACCGGACGATCCCGTGCTGCGGGAGCTGTCGGAGGCGTTGCGCCGGCGGATGGCGCTGCCGCGCTTTCCGGCGCCGCGTGAGGTCGCGCGTACCGTCGTGGCGCTGGTCTCACCGGAGTTCGACCAGGTCACCGGGCAGACGGTCTGGATGACCGGCGGCGAGTTCACCGGCTGAGCCACGCGGAGGGCCCGCGGGTGTAGACGCGTATCTCGCCCGCCGGGTCTGCCGGAGCCGACCAGAGCGCGAAGTCCACCCCCCACGTGCGCAGCCGGGCCTCGCCGTCCGCGAGGCCGGGGCCGGGATGCGCGCCGCCTGTCAGGTCCCAGCCGATCGCGCAGCCGGCGCCCCTGGCCGCGACCGTGACGGAGGCGAGGTCGGCCTCGTCGGCGGGCGCGGGCAGCCACACGGTGGCGTACTCGTGGCCGTACCTGCGCAGGAAGTCCGCGATGTCGGCCGGGCGGGTGTCGGGCTCTCCCGGGCGCGGGTGCAACCGCGCGAGCCGGCGCGGGGGTGGCTGGCCGTGTGCGGCGAGGGTGTCGGCGGCGGCGGTGACGTCCTCGTCGGCGCACCCGCTCGACAGCACGATGCCCAGGCGGAGTCCTTCCGGCCGGTAGTACGCCGCGAGCAGCCGTCGTAGCGAGGCGATGCGGGGATCTGGCACATTCCGCAGCCTAGCCACGATGGTAGACAGTGCACAATGCTGACTTGTAATCTATTGACGCGCCCCCCGAGGGGCCACTGCGAAAGGAGGCGCGGATGGGCATGCCGCCCCCCGGGCTCGGCTCCGTCCCCGTCGATTCGGCCCTGCTGCGCGAGGTGATGCGCCGCTTCGCCACCGGTGTGGCGATCGTGGCCACGGTGGACCAGGGGCGGCCCTATGCCGCGTCGGTCAACTCGCTGACGTCGGTGTCGCTGGAACCGCCACTGATCCTCGTCTGCCTCAAGATCGGCTCGAACACCTGCGCGGCCATCGAGCGCAACGGCCGGTTCAGCGTGTGCGTGCTCGCCGAGCAGCACGAGGAGCACTCCCGGCGCTTCGCCGGATCGCAGCCGACCATGGACGACCCCGCCTTCGAGCTGGTGGACGGCCTGCCCGTGATCCGCGGCGCGCTCGCGGGCATGCTGTGCGAGGTCGAGTCCACCCAGCGCAAGGGCGACCATGTGATCGTCATCGGCCAGGTCGTGCGCACCCACCACGAGCACGACACGCCGCTGCTGTTCTTCAACAGCCGCTACCACCGGCTGGCGTCCGGCGAGCCCGCCTGAGCGGACACGCCCGGTCCGCCCGCCTCAGGTGCGGGTCAGCTCGCGAAAGTGGGTCGCGGCCGGCTCCCTGAGCCGGCCCAGCGCCTCCCAGTAGACCGCGATCGCCTCCTCGCGCGCCCCCGCGTGGGTCGCCCACTCCTCGGGCAGCTCGGGGTCGATGTCGGCGAACGAGCGAAAGGACTGCATCATCTCGGTGCAGGTGACGAACGCCTCCCGCGGCGACATCCGCGGCGGCCGGGTCAGCG
Organism: Streptosporangium sp. NPDC000095; assembly: GCF_042899335.1. Lineage (NCBI taxonomy): Bacteria > Bacillati > Actinomycetota > Actinomycetes > Streptosporangiales > Streptosporangiaceae > Streptosporangium > Streptosporangium sp. NPDC000095. The sequence continues at coordinate 106,658 of NZ_JBIAZS010000004.1, read as the reverse complement.
GGGCGTATCTGGAGGCGAAGTGGCGATAGCGCTCGGCGACCTGGTCGAGCTGCCATAGATGCCCGAGCAGCGGCCCCGAGGCGACGTCTCCCGAGGGCGAGGCCCGGAAGATCGTGACGGCGTCGGCGATGCCGAGCTTGTCGACCAGGTCGGTCACCTCCGCCACGTAGTCGCGTGGCGAGACCCACATACCGTCCTGCAGAAGCCCGAAACCGTGGAAGCGGAGCTGGCGCACGAAGTTGGACCGCTCGGCCTTGCGGCTGTCGGGCAGCGTGTGCCAGACGAGCGTCCAGGTCGAGGCAGCGCCGGGGCGCTTACCGAGCGAGGAGATCCGCTCGTCGCCGTCCTCCAGCAGATGCACGCTCCGCCTGGTCAGCGTGTAGTAGACGTGCCGCCCCTTACGGTGCCGCTCGGCGAGCTCGCGCTGGACGAGGCGCGCCAACGCGATGCGGGCCGCCGCGGTGGTGATCCCGAAATAGTCGAGCAAAGTGACCAGGCCGCCCGACCACACCGGCGCCGTGCGGGGCTCCAGGAAGGCCCCGAAAGTCGTCATCAGCAGGCTCTGCGGCTGCACGTCGAAGAGATCATCACCGTCTGTACGCAAGCTTTGATGCTAGCATGCGCTCCCTCTCTCCCCGGGGCGACGCGAGCGATCACGGCCTCCTCCGGCGGGTGCCGCCGCGGCCTTGTGGCGCGGTGCTCGCTTCCGCCACAGTTGCCCGGGGGCGTACGACACCCGGGAAACAGGGCTTCAGAGGGCGGGGAGCATGGACACGATCGTCGGCGTGCACGGTATCGGCAAGTACCGCTACTACCGTGACGCGGGTAACTCGGTCAGCGGCGCGGCCGTCGCGATGCGCGACAAGTGGGACCGTTACCTGCACAAGGGTCTCACCGGCGGCAAGCCGCACGCCAAGGAGCGCTACGTCACCGAGATCGCCTACTACGCCCACCTGCTGGGCGAGAGCAAGGACGAGTCCGTACGCGCGGTGCGGACCATGGACGTCGGCGCCCAGGAGGTCTTCGTCGCCTGGGCCAGGCAGATCGACGCGGTGGGGGAGGGGCTGACCGGCGCCCTGTACCGGATGACCGGCTGGCTGCTGGACCGGCTGGAGGTCAACGCCGCCGAGTTCGCCAGGCTGTTCTGCCCCGAGGTCGCCGCCTACATGGCCGCCGGGGGCGAGGCCAGGGCGAAGGCCCGGGCGGCCGTGGCCGAGGTGATCAGGCGCAACCGCCCCAAGGTGGTGATCGCCCACTCGCTGGGCAGTGTGGTGACGTACGAGACGCTCTGGGCCAACCCCGACCTGGAGGTCGACCTGCTCATCACCCTCGGCAGCCCGCTCGGCATGCGCAACGTGATCTTCGAGCGCCTGGTGCCCGCCCCGGTCAACAACTGGGGCGAGCGGCCCCGCAAGGTCAAGCGGTGGGTCAACATCGCCGACAAGGACGACATCGCGGCGATCCCTCCGGCGCTGCGGACCTGCTTCACCGGGGTCGACCAGGAGGTCATCGTCAACCTCGACTGGATCGACTTCCACACCGTGGAGAAATACCTGGGCTGCGGTGCCCTCACCCCCCATCTCAAGCCCTACCTGCACTGACGGCGGGCATCCCCGCTCTGACCGGCCGCGGTGCCTTTGACGGGATCCGTCGGCTCCGTCCTGAAGGCGTTCGCCCGCGCTCACCGGACGCGTCGGTCACCGTGGGTTCCGATCCTTCGCGGTCACGGGCCGTCGTCGCCGTCCGTGCCGCGCGGCCACCGGCGCGAGGTCGGCTCTTCGCCGTGATGTCGTCCCAAGGTCGGCCGTCGTTCAATCACGGTGGGTAAGGCGTCTTTCTGTGCGACGGCTGTTCATCTCGCCTTGATTCGCAGGTCACAGCGGAGAAAGCCGAAAAGGCTGCACTGGTGGGGTGGAGCAGAAGCCGTCACGCAGAGTGTTCCTTTCCTTCGCCGCCGCGGGTGCGGGCGGCCTGTTGCTGACCGGGGCGGGGCTCGGCCCCTCCCGGACCCTCGCCGGTGATCCCTTCACCCTCGGCATCGCCTCCGGCGACCCGTCCAAGGACGGGATCGTGCTGTGGACCAGGCTCGCCCTCGACCCGCTCGGCCTGAACGGCCGGGGCGGCATGCCGGTGAGGGACGTGGACGTCGAATGGCAGCTCGCCACCGACGAGCGGTTCTCCAAGGTGGTCCGCGAGGGCACCGAGACCGCGCGCTGGAAGCAGGCGCACAGCGTCCATGTCGAGGTCGACGGCCTGGAGCCGGGGCGGGAGTATTTCTACCGCTTCCGCGCCGAGGGCCACCTGTCGCCGACCGGCCGCACCCGTACGGCACCGTCCGCGGTGCCCTCGTCGTCCTCGTCGTCCCCGCTCACCTTCGCCGTCGCCGCCTGCGCTCACTACGAGCACGGTTTCTACACGGCGTACAGAAGGCTGGCCGAGCAGGACCCCGAGCTGGTCGTGCACCTGGGCGACTACATGTACGAGTACGCCCCCAGGGGATACACGGCGCTGGGCGGGAGCGTCCGGCAGCACACCTGGGGCAAGTGCGCCACGCTGGCCGACTACCGGATGCGCCACGCGCAGTACAAGAGCGACCCCGACCTGCAGGCGGCGCACGCGGTCGCGCCGTGGCTGGTCGCCTTCGACGATCACGAGATCGAGAACAACTGGGCGGGGGACGTCTCCAGCACCGGCGCCCCGGCCTTCGCCCGGCGCAGGGCGAACGCCTTCCAGGCGTACTACGAGAACATGCCGCTGCGCAGGACGAGCGTGCCGGGAGGCGCGTCGATGCGGGTCCACCGCCGGGTGGACTGGGGGCCGCTCGCCCGTTTCCACCTGCTCGACACCCGGCAGTTCCGTGACGACCAGGCGTGCGAGGACGGGCTCAGGTCCGGCTGCGACGAGCGGCTCGCGACCGGACGCACCCTGCTCGGCGAGGACCAGCGGCGCTGGCTGCTGGACGGTCTCGCGAGTTCCGGCGCCCGCTGGAACCTGGTCGGCCAGCAGATCCTGATGGCCCAGCGCGACTCCAAGGTCGGGCCGGGAGTCGAGGTCAACATGGACTCCTGGGACGGCTATGCCGCAGAGCGCACCCGCCTGCTCACCGGGTTTCGCGACTCGGGCGCGTCCAACCCGGTCGTGCTGACCGGCGACGCGCACATGCACCACGCGGCGGACCTGAAGCTCGACTTCGACGACCCCGACTCTCCCCGCGTGGCGGTGGAACTCGTCACCTCCTCGATCGCGAGTGACGGCGACGGCTACCGCGACGAGGGCCGGATCTCCGGGACGATCGCGGAAAATCCGCATATCTCCTACCTTGACCAGCGGCGCGGCTACATCGTCTGCCGGGTCACCCCGGAGGAACTGCAGGCGGACTTCCGCACGCTCGACTACATCAGCAGGCGTGGCGCCCCCGCGAAGACCGGCGCACGGTTCACCGTGCCGTCAGGACAGTCGGCACTAACCTGAAACGTGAGAGGAATTCGGACTGATTTATTGGATGATGCCGCTTATGAGTCCCCTCACCACGAGGCTCACCGCCGCGGCTCTCGCCGCAGCGGTGGGCGGCGCCCTCCTGTCCCCGACCCCCGCCACAGCCTCATCAGCCCTGTCAGCGTTACCCGCGTTACCGGCCGCGCCCGCGGTCGCGCCCGCCGCCGCGGCGCCCTCCGCCTTCGGGTACGTGATCACCTTCCCCAAGCACGTCAAACGGGGCGGATCCCTCGTCTACTCCGTCAAGGTCCGCAACAGGAAGGCCAAGGGCCAGCACTACGTGGCACTCACCGGAGACTTCTCCAAACGTTTCCGTAAGATCCGGGTGGTCTCCAAGCCGCGCAGCGTCAAATGCTCCGTCAAGGGCCGTAGCCTGTCGTGCTGGATCACCTCCCTGGACAAGGGCGACTCGACGACCGTGCGGATCCGCGCCTGGGCCGGCTCACGCCGGGGCGTCGCCACCGCCGCGTTCGGCGTTATCGCCACATCCAACGCGGACGCCGACATCCGCAAGCTCCGCAAGGAGATCGGCCGCAAGATCAAGGCCAGCACGCGCATCCGCTGAACCCGCGTCCTCTTTCCGGCGCCGGGCGCGGGGGCACCCCCGGTCCGGCGCAGAAGACGCGCGGACTCCTTTCGGCCTCACAATCGGTCTCGGCCGTCAGGCCGGCCGGTCCGCCACCCAGGTGGGTGACGGTCTCGCCGACGATCGGGGGCCCGCCACCACCCGTGCGGCCCGCTCCCTCGCAGGCGTCTACCGCGAGGAGGACGGGCTCGCGAAGGTGTAGCCGAACAGGGTGTCCTTGGGGGCGCCGACGAGGGGTTTCGCCGTCGACGGGCGGATGCCCGGGTAGGAGCCCTTTCGCACGCTTCCGCGCAGCAGGGTGAGCCTGCCGCTGCCCGGGGCGGCGACGACGAGGCGGCGCCCGGCGACCGTGGCCAGGGCCGCGCCGAAGTCGCCGCCCGCACCGGTGATCAACAGGTTGTGGTTCCTGGTGAGGCCGCCTGAACGGGTTCCCGCGAGCACGTGGACGGCGTTCTCACCCGGCGCCCCGATCACCAGCTCGTCGTCGCCGTCGCCATTGAGGTCCCCGGCGGCGAGGGCGGCGCCGAAGCGGTCGAAGTAGCGCGGCTCGCCCTTCAGGGAGCGCTGCGACCAGGTCTCGGAGACCGCCGTCCGCAGTCCTGAGCGGGAACCGTAGACGACGTGCACGGTGCCGTCGCCGTAGTCCATCGCCCGCTGGTTCTCGCTCAGTCCCTCGCCGGGCACCCCGATCGCCAGGTCGTCGCGTCCGTCGGCGTTGAAGTCACCGGCGGCGAGGGCGCTGCCGAAGAAGTCCCAGGCCTCGGCGAGGCCGCTGATCCAGGGACTGTCCTGGGTGAGCATGGTCGCCTTCCGGCGCCGGACGTCGAGGACGGTGACCGAGCCCTGGCCGTTCTTCAGCACCGTGTCCGCGGGCGCGCCCACGGCGATCTCGGCCCGGCCGTCGCCGTCGAAGTCGCCGGTGGCGAGCGCCGCGCCGAACTGGTCGGTCTCCCGCTCACGCTGCCCCACCCAGCGGGTCTCCTGCGTGATCATGTACGGTTTGCGGCCCTTGAGGCCGTACACCCCGACCGCGCCACCGCCCAGCCCGGGGGCGCCGATCACCAGTTCGTCGTCGCCGTCGCCGTCCAGGTCCCCCGCCGCGAGCGCGGCACCGAACCGGCCGGGATCACCTTCGCGGCCCAGGTCGTCGGCGTCGATCGCCTTGCCGGGCCGCAGGCCGTCAGGCGAGCCGTGGAACAGTTGCACGACACCGTGGCCCTCCTCTCCCGGCCGGGAGCGGTTCTTCTCGGAGACGCCCACGGCGAGGTCGGCGCAGCCGTCGCCGTCGAGGTCACCGGTCGCGAGCGCCGAGCCGAACGAGTCCCCGGTCTGGCTCTCGCCGGGCACCCCGGGCGTGTCCTGGGTGAGTTCCACGGGGTCGCGCAGGTCGTACAGGACGGTGACCGATCCCGCGCGGGCGTGGCCGCCGGAGCGGGTGTAGGGCGCGGCGACCGCGAGATCGGCCCGTCCGTCGCCGTCGAAGTCGGAGGGTACGCCGGAGCAGGCGGCGGCCGAGGCGTGGACGGGGGGAGGGGAGGCGGAGACCAACAGGGGGACCAGCAGGGAGGTGAGGACTGCGGAGGTGAGGAGCGCGGCTCTCATACCTGTGATGGTTTCCGGTGATTCGGACACGCGGCCCACCGGGACATGAAATTCACGTGGCCGGTACGCGTAAAGAACATGCCAGGATTGACGCCATGGAAATCGACCTGGCCGACCTGGGATTCTGGCGGCGGCCGCTCAAGGAGCGGCATGAGGCGTTCGCGCGGCTTCGGGATCTCGACAAGCCGGTTTTCTTCGAGGAGAAGCGGGTCCCGCTGCTCCGCTCGGGCAAGGGTTTCTACGCACTGGTCCGCCACGCCGACGTGGTGGAGGCGAGCCGCAACGCCAAGGTGTTCTCCAGCGAGCCCGGCGTGACCAGCCCCGAGCCGCCCGGCTGGGTCAAGCACGTGTTCGGCGAGTCCATGGTCAACATGGACGACCCCAGGCACGCCAGGCTGCGCCGCATCGTCTCCCGCGCGTTCAGCCCGAAGATGCTGGCCGGTCTGCAGGGCGACATCGACGCCGCGTGCGCGCGCATCGTCGACGACGTGACGGCCGCAGGACCCGGTGACTTCGTCGGTCAGGTGGCCGCCAAGCTTCCCATCCACGTCATCTGCGACATGATGGGCGTCCCCGACGACGTGCGGGCCAAGGTCCACCAGCACGTCGACATCTCCACCGCCTACTCCGGCGTGCGGCCCAGCCTGGCGCACACCGTGAGGATGGCCGCCCAGAACACGCTCGCGCTGCTCGCCCTGCAGCGGCTGGTGATCAACCTGGGCAAGGAGCGTGCCCAGACGCCGCGCGGCGACCTCGTCTCGGCGCTCGTCACCGCGAACGTCGACGGTGAGAGGCTGACCGACCGCGAGCTGGGATCGTTCTTCACGCTGCTGCTCGTGGCGGGCAACGAGACGGCCCGCAACACCATGGCGCACGGCATCAAGCTGCTGACCGACAACCCCGAGCAGCGGCGCCTGCTGGCGGACGACTTCGACGCCCACATCGGCGGCGCGATCGAGGAGATGGTCCGTTACGTCTCACCCATCATGCAGTTCCGCCGCACCGTCACCGAGGACTACGACCTGCGCGGCCTGCACCTGAAGGCCGGTGACAAGGTCGTGCTCTTCTACGGTTCGGCGAACCGCGACGAGACGGTCTTCCCCGACGCCGACCGGTTCGACATCACCCGTGACACCAAGCCCCACGTGGGCTTCGGCGGTCCGGGGCCGCACTTCTGCCTGGGCGCGAACCTCGCCAGGCAGGAGATCAGGGCGATGTTCCGCGAGCTGTTCACCCGGCTGCCGGAGATCCGCTCGGTCGGCGAGCCCGAGCTGCTGGTGTCCAACTTCGACAACAGCGTCCGCAGCCAGGCGTTCACCTTCTGAGGCCCTCCTGAGTCACGGTCACTTGCCGGGCTGGGGGGTCGTCACCGGGCAGCTCAGCTTCGGCTCGTCCGGGACGAGGACGTTCTCCCTGATGGTGAGGAAGGTGATCAGCGCCGCGAATCCCATCATCACCGCGCTCACCAGCATCGTGGTGTGGAATCCCGAGGTGAAGATCACGGGGGAGGCGAAGGCGTCGCCGGTCAGCCCGGCGAGCGGGGGGATCGCGGCCACCGCGAGCAGCCCGCCGGTCCTGGCGACGGCGTTGTTCACCCCGCTCGCCACCCCCGCGTGGCGTTCGGCGGCGGTGGCGAGCACCGTCGCGGTGAGCGGCGCGACCGCGGCCGACAGGCCCAGCCCGAACAGGGTCGCCGGAAGCAGCACGTCCACCACGTACGACGAGCCGGGGCCGATCCGCGACATCAGCAGCAGGGCGCCGGCGCAGACCAGGATGCCGGTCGTCATCGGCAGCCGGGGCCCCAGGCGCCTGGCCAGCTCACCCGCGCGCGCCGACAGCAGCAGCATCAGGATCGTCACCGGGATCATCGCGGTCCCGGCCACCAGCGGGGAGAAGCCCGCCGACACCTGCAACTGGACGACGAGGAGGAAGAACACCACGCCCATCGCGGCGTACATGATGAAGGTGACGACGTTGACCGCGCTGAACACCTTTGAGGAGAAGACCTCGACCGGTACGAGCGCCTCGGGCGAGCGCCTGATCTCCAGCCAGACGAATGCCGCGCCCAGCAGCACGCCCACCGCGATCGGGACGATCGCGAGGTCGATCAGGCCGTAGGTGATCCCGGCGAGCGCGAACGCCGCGAGCGCCGCGCCCAGGACGTCGAACCTTCCGGTGGCAGAGGGGTTTCTGCTCTCGGGGACGTGCCGTAGGGCGACCGCCACGACGAGGACCGCGAGCGGCAGGTTGATCAGGAACACCCAGCGCCACCCGGCCGTCTCCACCAGCCAGCCGCCCAGCAGCGGGCCGATGGCCGCGGCCACCCCGCCCAGGCCCGACCACGCTCCGATCGCCCTGGGCCGGTCGTCGCGGTCGAAGGACGCCTGGATGATGGCGAGGGATCCCGGGGTGAGCAGTGCCCCGCCGGCGCCCTGCAGGGCACGGGCGGCGATCAGCGTCTCCACGTTGGGCGCGAGGCCGCACAGGGCGGAGGCGAGGGCGAACCAGACGACGCCGATCAGGAAGACCTTGCGCCTGCCGTACCGGTCGCCGAGCGATCCGCCCAGCAGGATCAGGCCCGCCAGTGTGAGGGTGTAGGCGTTGACCGTCCACTGCAGGCCCGCCATGTCGGCGCCGAGATCGGCGCCGAGGGCGGGCAGGGCCACGTTGACGACCGTGCCGTCCAGCATGGCCATGCCGGAGCCGAGTACGGTGGTCAGGAGGACCCAGCGACCCGTCGCCGAGGTGAAGCGAATGTGACCGTTGTCCATGCCGCTCATCATCGCCGACCTTTCCCACCTGTCCGACCGCGTCCTCGACCCCGGGAGCGAGGTCCGAAGTGTCGCGCGCCTCTGATAGGACGGTCCTTGTCACAGCCGAGCCTGACGGGGAGCCTCCGATGGACTACAGCGAGTTCAACGACGACGTCGACGGTCTTTACCGAGGAGACTACGCGGGCCTGCCCATCGTGGGCCTGCGCCCCCCGGGCGCGCCCATGCCTGCCGCGGGGGAGGCCGCGTGGCGTGTCTCGGTCCGCGTCTACGACGCCAAGGAGACCTTCGAGGAGCACTTCGCGCGCTTCACCGAGACCGTCGACACCACCGAGGTGAGGGCGCTCATCATCGGTGGCTGGGCCGACGCCTACGAAAAGGACGCCTCGGAGCCCATCCGGCTGCTGGCGGAGAACGCGGAGCGTTTCCCCGCCTTGCGCTCGCTCTTCTTCGCCGCGATGCCGCAGGAGGAGTGCGAGATCTCCTGGATCCAGCAGAGCGACGTCACCCCGCTGCTGGAGTCCTTCCCGCTGCTGGAGCGGCTGGAGGTCCGGGGCGGGACGGGGCTGGAGTTGCGGCCGGTCAGGCACGAGCACCTCAAGATACTGCGCTTCGAGACCGGCGGGCTGCCCGCCTCCGTGGTCAGGGCGGTCGGCATGAGCGAGTTCCCCGCGCTCGAATACCTGGAACTCTGGCTCGGCACGAGTGAGTACGGCGGTGAGACCACCGGGGCCGACCTGGAGAACATCCTGTCCGGTGAGCGACTGCCCGCCCTCAGGCACCTGGGGCTGCAGGACAGCGAGATCCAGGACGAGGTCGCGGCTCTCGTCGCCTCCGCCCCCGTTGTGGCCCGGCTGGAGTCGCTCTCCCTGTCGATGGGGGTGCTCACCGACGTGGGCGCCGAGGCCCTGCTCTCCGGGGTCTCCCTCACCCACCTCAAGCGCCTGGACCTGCACCACCACTACCTCACCGACGCCATGGTCGAGCGCCTCACCGCGGCGTTCTCCGGCATTCATCTCGATGTGTCCGACCAGCAGGAGCCCGACGACGAGTGGCGCTACGTCGCGGTCGCCGAGTGAGGGCGCTCGCCGTCGTCGGCACGCCGGGTGACCGGCGGGTGACCATGTTCGCCGACGCCTGCGCCCGGCAGGGGCTGAAGGAGCCCGCCGTCGTGCCGTGGACGTCCGTGCTGCGCGGCGAGGAGATCCGGATCGCACCCGAGGCGCTCGTGAGGATCGACTCGCCAGGGGAGGACGCCGAGGCGGACGCGCTGCTGCGCGGTCCCGGCGAGCCGTCCAGGGTCGGCGGGGGCGCCCGCTGGTACGCCGGGTTCGTCGCCGGGATCACCAGGGTCCTTCGGGCGGTGGCCGCGACGCCGGGAGCCGTGCTGCTCGCCGACGTGGAGGACGTCTCGGTGATGTTCGACAAGCGGCGCTGTCACGCCAGGCTGTCGGAGGCCGGGATGCCGGTGCCTCCGGCACTCTCCGGGCCGGTCGGCGGCTACGCCGAGTTGCGCGAGCGGATGGGCGAGGCCCGCTGGGGCCGGGTGTTCGTCAAACCGGCCCACGGCTCGTCGGCCTCCGGCGTCGTCGCCCTGCACGCGTGGGGGCGCCGGGTGAGGGCGGTGACCTCGGCGGAGCGGGTCTCCGGAGGGCTGCGTAACTCGCTGCGGGTCAGGTGTTACGAGGAGGAGGCCGAGGTGGCGGCGATCGTCGACCTGCTGGCCACCGACGGCCTGCACGTCGAGCGCTGGTTTCCCAAGGCGAGCCTAGAAGGGCGCGCGATCGACCTGAGGGTGGTCGTCGTGGACGGCACGCCCACCCACGCGGTCGTCCGCGCGAGCCGCAGCCCGATGACGAACCTCCACCTCGGCGGCATACGGGGTGATCTGGGCGCCGTCGAGGCCGCTCTCGGCCCTCGGGGGTGGGAGACGGTCCTGGAGATATGCGCGCGGACGGCGGCCCGCTTCCCAGGGAGCCTCGCCGTCGGGGTCGACCTGATGATCGGGGTCGACTGGCGGGAGTTCGCGGTGGCCGAGGTGAACGCGTTTGGAGACCTGCTTCCCGGGCTGGAGGGGCTGCCGGGTGGCGGAGCCGAGGGGCTCGACACCTACGGCGCCCAGGTCCGCGCGATTCTCGCCAGGCACGCCCCGATCGGGAGAGCGAGAGTTCCGGTGGGGAGCGGGGGAAGGGGGCCCGGTGCGTGACATGAACGAGATCGTGGGCAGCCACGACCTGCTGCTGGTCACGCTCGACACCCTCCGATACGACGTGGCGGAGGAGCTGATGGCGGCCGGGCGGCTGCCCACCCTGGCGCGGGCGCTTCCCGGCGGGCGCTGGGAGCGCCGGCACAGCCCCGGCAGCTTCACCTACGCCGCGCACGCCGCGATCCTCGCCGGTTTCCTGCCGACCCCCGCCGAGCCGGGACCGCATCCGCGCCCGTTCGCCGCCGCGTTCCCCGGCAGCGAGACCACGACCCCCGGCACCTGGGTGTTCGACGCCCCCGACCTGCCTTCAGGACTGGCGAAGGCGGGATATCACACGGTCTGCGTCGGGGGAGTCGGGTTCTTCAACAAGCTGACACCGCTCGGGTCCGCACTGCCGGGGATGTTCGCCGAGAGCCACTGGGAGCCGGGGTTCGGGGTCACCGCGCCCGCCTCGTTCGAGGCGCAGATCGCCCGCGCGGAGCGGGCGGTGGCGGGAGCCGCCCGGCCGGTTTTCCTGTTCGTCAACGTCTCGGCGCTGCACCAGCCCAACTGGTTCCACCTGCCGGGGGGCACCCGCGAGCACGGCGACAGCCGCGAAAGCCACGCCGCCGCCCTCGAATACGTCGACCGGCACATCGGCAGGCTGTTCGCGCTGATGAGCGAGCGGCGGCCGGGGTTCGCGATCGTCTGTTCCGATCACGGCACCGCTTACGGTGAAGACGGATATATCGGGCACCGGATCGGCCACGAGGTCGTCTGGACCGTGCCCTACGGGGAGTTCACGATGGAGCGGGGGCGATGGCGGTGACTCCGGATTCCGGCCGGGTGCCGGAGACGGCGGACGGCGGACGGACTGTGCTCCCCCTGCTTCCTGTGCCCTCGGCGTCGCCCCGGCCCTCGTCCCCGTCCACCGGCGCGGGACCGTACCAGGGCTACGTCTACGCGTACCCGCACAAGACGGCCTACCGGCCGCTGGAGCCGCGGCCGTCGCTGGCGGAGGTGTGGGCGGGTGAGCCCACCGGGCGCCTCTTCCTCTACCTGCACATCCCGTTCTGCGAGATGCGTTGCGGATTCTGCAACCTGTTCACCAGGACCGGTGCCCCCGAGGAGCTCGTCGCCGCCTACCTCGACGCGCTGGAACGCCAGGCGGGCGCCGTACGGGACGCGCTGGACGATCCCCGCTTCACGGCGGCCGCCGTCGGCGGCGGCACGCCGACCTACCTGAGTGCCGCCGAGCTCACCCGGATGTTCGACCTCACCGAGCGGATCATGGGCGCCGACCTGCGGGCCGTCCCGATGTCGGTGGAGACCTCCCCGGCGACCGCGACGGCCGAGCGGCTCGCCGTCCTCGCCGAGCGGGGGGCGACCCGTGTCTCGATCGGCGTGCAGAGCTTCATCGACGCCGAGGCGCGCGCGGCGGTGCGGCCACAGCGGCGGCGGGAGGTCGAGACGGCGCTCGGCCGGATTCGCGAGGCCGGGTTCGAGGCGCTCAACATCGACCTGATCTACGGCATCGACGGGCAGACGGAGGAGTCCTGGCGTTACTCACTGGACGCCGCGCTCGCCTGGAAGCCGGAGGAGATCTACCTCTACCCCCTGTACGTCCGCCCGCTCACCGGCCTAGGGCGCCGCGCCCGCGACTGGGACGACCACCGCCTCACCCTCTACCGTCAGGGCCGCGACCACCTGCTCGCCGCCGGGTACGAGCAGGTCTCGATGCGGATGTTCCGGCTGCCGGGACGAGCCGGCCCGGCCGAATACACCTGCCAGAGCGACGGCATGGTCGGCCTCGGCTGCGGCGCCCGCTCCTACACCTCCGGCCTGCACTACTCCTACGAGTACGCGGTCGGCGCCGGTCAGGTGCGTGCGATCATCGACGACTACGTGCGTCTCGCCCCGGAGGAGTTCGCGGTCGCCAACGTGGGATTCCGGCTGGACGACGACGATCGCCGTCGCCGCCACCTCATCCAGTCGCTCCTCCAGGCGGAGGGTCTCGATCGCGCCGTCTACCGAGACCGCTTCGGTGCCGAGGTGGAGACCCACTTCGGCGAGGAGTTGGAGCGTCTGGCGGAGCTGGGCCTGCTGGAGCGCGACGCCCCGCCGCCCGGGGGTGCCGGGCCCGGATGGCTCCGGCTCACCGCGGAGGGCCTGGCCCACTCCGACGCGATCGGCCCCGCCCTGTTCTCCGGCAGGGTCCGCGCGCTGATGGCCCGATACGAGAATCGGTGATGACTGATGAGGACACAGCCGGGCGAATCGAGCGCATCGCGTGAAGGCGCGGGGGAGACACGCGTCGGCGGCCGGAAGCGCGATCATCTGACGATCCTCGACCGGGAGCGCGACCGTCCAGCGATGCCCGGCCGGTCGCAGGGTGAGTTGACGATCCTCTACCGGGGGCCGCTGGCGAGCTGCGACTACGACTGCCCCTACTGCCCGTTCGCCAAGCGGCGTGACAACCCGGAGCAGCTGAGCCGGGACCGGGTGGCGTTGGAGCGCTTCACCGCGTGGGTGGCCGGGCGAGACCATCCGGTCTCGGTGCTGTTCACCCCCTGGGGCGAGGGCCTGGTCCGCTCGTGGTACCGCCGGGCGATGGTCGAGCTGAGCCACCTTCCCCACGTGCGGCGGGTCGCCATCCAGACCAACTTCAGCTGCCGGTCCGGCTGGCTGGCCGAGGCCGACCTGGACACGCTCGCCCTCTGGGTCACCTACCACCCCGGACAGGTCACCTACCAGCGTTTCCTCGGCCGCTGCCGTGACCTCCTCGAGCGGGGGGTCCGCTTCAGCGTCGGCGTCGTCGGCCTGCCCGAGCACCTCGGCCAGGCTCGCCGCCTCCGGGCCGACCTGCCGCCGGAGGTGTACCTCTGGGTGAACGCCGCGGAGGGCACCGTCTACACCGACGACGAGGCGGACGCCTGGACGGAGATCGACCCGCTGTTCCAGCACAGCAGGACCCCGCACCGGAGCGCTGGCCTGCCCTGCCGTACCGGAGACAGCGTGATCTCCGTCGACGGCGACGGCACCGTGCGGCGCTGCCACTTCGTCCCGGCCGTGCTCGGCAACCTCTACGACGGCACGTTCGCCCCGAGGGCCGCGGCGTGCCCGGTGGCGGTGTGCGACTGCCACATCGGCTACGTGCACCTGGAGACGACCGGCCTGTACGACGTCTTCGCCGGGGGAGTCCTTGAGCGCATTCCCGCCCTCCTGCCGCCGGGCTGAGCGGAGGGTCCGGCCGACTCCGGGAAGCTCGGATACCGTTCCGGGGAGCCCGGGGAGCCCGGGGACTCCGCGGCTCAGATACCGTCCTCGGGCTCGGGGGCGGGGGCGCTCGGGCAACCGAGGCCGCGGAGCACGAAACCCGAGACGATCCTCTCGGCCTCCTCGGGCGTCACCTCACCGCTGAGCAGCGGGACCCGCTCGGCGCCGATGACGGCGAGGATGATCCGGGCGGCGGCGGCCACGTCGGGGGCCTGGAAGTCACCCGATGACACGCCGCTCTCGATGATGCCCGTCAGGATGCGCTGCATCGGCTCGACGTGGTCGGCCAGGCGCTGGTAGGCGTCGGGGCCGAGCGCCGCGGACAGGTCGGCGGGGCCGGGGTGCGGGTGGGCGAGCAACCCGTCGAGCTGGAGCCTGACGAAGACCCGCAGGCGCTCGGCGGGTGAGGCCCGGTCGGGCAGTTCCCGCTCGTAGCTGTCGATGAAGTAGTGCGTCACCCGCTCGGTGAAGGCGAGCAGCAGCGCGGCCTTGTCCGGGAAGTAGTTGTACAGCACGGTGCGGGTGATCTCGGCCTCGCTCGCCACGTCGGTCATGGAGATGGCGTCGATGCCCTGGTCACGCGAGAGACGCGAGACGGCCCGCAGGATGCGATCCTGAGTCTGGGCGCGGTGCTCGCCGATAGTCGCGGCCGAAATCCGGGGCATGGCCCCATGGTCGCACAATGCCGTCCCGGGCTGTCAGGTCGTTTCGGGGTCGGGCGTTGCCCGGGTCCATGGCGAGACACGGGTCATCGAATATCTCCGAGGAGACCCCGCCTTCTGGCAGGGGCGGAATCGGAACCCCGTGGAGCAGGGCGGGAGTGGGCGGGAACGTGGGGCCGGCGTGGTAGGCGCGGCGGGCGTCGAGGGTTGGGCCGATCCCCGGTCGGGCGCCTTCAGCGCCCGCGCTACGGTGGCGGCGAACGAAGCCGTGCCTTTACCTGTTTTCGGAGTTCCTCATGAATATTGCCCTCTGGGCCGTGCAGATCCTGCTCGCCGGGATGTTCCTCATCGCGGGTCTCACCAAGGCCACCCAGCCGCGCGAGGAACTCATCCCCAAACTGGGGGGATGGGTGGAGGATTTCTCCGCCGCTCAGATCAAGGGCATCGGCGTTCTTGAGGTGCTGGCCGGGATCGGGCTGGTCCTGCCCGCCGTCTCCGGCATCCTGCCCGTGCTGACCCCGCTCGCCGCCGCCGGCCTGGTGATCACGATGATCGGCGCCATCGTCGTGCACGTCAGGCGCAAGGAGTATTCGGCGCTTGTGATGAACGTGATCCTTCTCCTGCTGGCCGGCTTCGTGGCCTGGGGACGTTTCGGGCCGTACGCCTTCTGAGTGCCGTAGGCCCCTCGGGGCTTTCTCCGGGACCGGAGGATTGACGCCGGACGGGTGAACGCTCCGGCGCGAGGACATCCGTACTCCAGGCAAGAGCAGGTATCAGCTGGTCATCGACCCGCGAAACGCTCCGGCACGGATACACCTGTGCCGGAGCGTTCACCCATGTCGTGGAGGGACCGGGTTCAGGCGGCGACCTCTGCCCTGGCCACCCGGCCGAGCTCGCTCAGGACCTCGGTGTTGAGCAGGTAGGCGAGCTTGGTCTCGCGGATCAGACGCTGCTTCTCCGCCTCGTCCAGAGGCAGCGCGTCCAGCCGGGCCCGATACTCGTTCTTGAACCGGGGCAGGCTGCCGATCTCGTCGAACAGGTAGAAGTCGACGCCGCCCCCCGGCTGGTAGCCGTAGATCTTCTGCAGCTCCATCCGGATGAACTGTCCGCCGGACAGGTCGCCCATGTAGCGGGTGTAGTGGTGGGCGATGTAGCCGGCGGGCCAGGTGGCGACCTGGTTGATCCGGGCGACCAGGGTGAGGGTCGGCTTGGAGGGCTCGATCCTGGAGCGCCAGCCGGATCCGTAGATCGTCTCCAGGTCGCGGACCAGGGCCTCCTCCCGGTAGAGCTCGGGGAGGACGAACGGTGCCGCGACGGGGTCCTCGGCGAGCGAACGCGAGGCGCCGTCCAGGGCGACGTAGGCGAAGTAGTGCTGGGCGACCATCTCACCGTACGCCTCGGGGCTGAGGCGGCCCGCCATCAGGGCCTTGAGGTAGCTCTCGTCCTCGGCGGATTCGTGGTCACCCCAGGTGGCGTTCCTGAGAACTTCGGAGAAGGGCGAATCGCTCATGATCACTCCGCGACGAGGGACACTTTCATGACACAGTGTCACAAAAATCGCGCCACATCGTCAAGCCGATGACGACACCCTGTCATTAAATCGCCCCCGAGTTGATCCGGGAAGGCAGGCGAGCGCGAGAACGGCCGCGAACACCGGTATCCAGGCCAGCCGATGCAGCAACCAGACAGGCTCGTCGGGCGTGGCCAGCAGGCCGGGTACGTCGCCGAAACGCAGGGCGGCGACGGCGATCGCGCTCACCGCGCTCTGATGCCACAGGAAAAGCGTCATCGCCGACAGGTTCGCCAACGCGACCACCGCCCACAACCGGGGGCGCCGCATCAACCGGGCCAGCGGCGCGCGTACGAGCAGCGCCACCCCCACCTGGGCGAGTCCGAAGCAGACCACGGCCAGGCTGGGCGGGCTGAGGTTGGAGGCCGCGTCCCCGGTCACGCCCACCATGCTCGCCGGATACCCGAACGCGCCGACCAGCAGCGCGGCCCCGGCCACGCCGCCGATCAGCAGCGCCGCGGCCACCCGCCGCGAGGCGAGCAGCCCGCTCGCCCAGGCGATCCCCAGCGCGTACGGCACCAGCCACCCGGCAGTCAGGTTCGCCCATCCCGTCCAGGCCGGGGCGCCGAACCGGAACCTGGCCAGGTCCACCCCGAGCACGACCGCGAACGCCACGGCGGCGATGACGACCGGATGCGCGCGCAGGAGAAGCGGGGTGGCCGCGGTCAGCACGGCGAAGACGGCGAGGAACCACAGCGGCCCGATCGCCGGGAGCACCATCACCCTGATCGTTCCCGCCGAGGACCCGCGCAGCGCCATCCCCACCGCGATCCCCGCCCAGACCAGGGCCAGCGGCACCACCGGCCCCAGCAGTCTTCCCATCCGGGCCCGCACCCAGATCCCCGACGGGTACGCACCGCTCGCCGTCCCCCGACGTGGACCGCGCGCCGCCACGGGACCCGCAGCGTGCGAAGGGGAGTCCGGTCCGCGGGTCTCCATCTCGTGGTTCTCCGGTCTGCGGATCTCCGGTTCGGGGGGCACCGGTCCATGCGCCTTTCGGGGGCGGCTCCCCGGGACGCGGGCCGCCGAGCGGAGGCCGCGGGCCGCCGCGTAGCCGCCGACTAGGAAGAACACCGCCAGCGTCTGCAACACCCAGGACATCGGTGTGAACTCCGGCAGGTGGGCGAGCGGGCTGGACAGGTGAACGGCCCCCGCCGCGCCCCGATCCCACGCCGTCACCAGCCAGTGCCCCAGCACCACGCCCACGATCGCGAGCGCCCGCAGCGCGTCCACCCCACGATCCCTGCCCTCGGGGGTGGTCGCCCCGATCCGGGCCGCGAGGCTAGCCACGGGACACCTCGCCGGCCCGGCCGAGCGCGATCAGGGCCAGGTTGCGCAGAGACTCGCCACCCGGCCGGAGATACTCGCTGTGATCTGCGGAACCGGTACCGAACAGGCGGGCGCCGAAGGCCGGGCCGGCGGGGTCGGGGCCGAATCCGAGCGGCCCGATCCTGAGCTTGGGCGCCTCACGTATCCAGTCGCGGGTGCCGCTGCCCGCCCACAACCGGGTGCCGCCCAGTTCGGCGGCCGACGAGACGCCCAGCCCAGGGCTGCCGAACACGACCGTGTCCGCGACCCCGGAACCGGGCACGGCCCCGGCGCACACCACCGATCCGTAGCTGTGACACAGCAGGCTGACCCGTTTCCCCCCGAGCGCTCCGGTGACGTACCGCCGCAACTCCACCGCGCCCCGCTCCGCAGCCTCGCCGGTCACCGCGCGCAGGCTGAGCATCGCCGGGCTGTCGTAACCGAGCCAGGCGACCACCGCGAGCCGCGCCCCCGGATCCAACGCCCGCGCCTCGGCCAGCAACGCCCGTGCCCCGCCCCCCGGTGTGCTGTACGGCCTCGCCCGGCCGCCGTCGAAGGTGGCGGCCGTGGTGTCGGTGCCGGGAACGATGACCGCGACGTGCTCGGCCGTGCCGAGGTCGCCGTAGACCCGCACCACCCGGTCGCCCGCCGGCGGCGGAACCGTCACGTAGGCGAACGCCGCGGCGGCGACGACGGCGAGCGTACGGCGGAACATGCGAGCCTCCTGTCCGGTCTGAAGAACCAGACAGAACGCTAGGAATCACATCCCCTAACCCGCGTCACCCCGAGGCGGTCACCTTCCCTGTCCCCCTCGGGAACGAGAGGGCCGATCCCGGGCCGAGTGGGTCCTTCGAAAGGGAAGCCGACTCTCGAGCGGGATGACACTGACCGGCACCCACGTCGCACGCTCGGGCGGCGGGTCAGGCGGTCGCGTGTCGCGTCGCCTTCCCGACCTTGAATTCCTACGCCGGACGTTCCTCCCACGGGTTCTCCACGCGGGCACCTGTTCGGACCAGGTGTTTGGTGTTGCGGGTTGCCAGCGTCCAGTCATTGGCCATGGCGGTCGCACCGATCAGGGCGTCGGGCGGGTCGATGCTCGTCCCGGCGCTCTTGAGCGCTTTATGGATGGCCAAATACGCCCCTGCCTCCCGTTCGCCGATCACGGCGATCCGGCCTTGATAGTCGATCCGGATCTGGGCCAGCGCCTGTTCGTACCGCGCTCTCCGCAGAGGATCGGCGACGACCGCGACGCCTGCTTCGATCTCGGCGATGGTGAGGACGCTCAGGTAAAGATTCGGCGCGGGAATCGCTCGGAACCAGGCGATGACGTTCGGATCGGGTTTCGGCCTGGTCGTGAGCTCGGCCACCACGTTGGTGTCGAGGAGGTAGATCACTCGCTCTCCGGTCGCTCATCGTAGGAGCGGCCCCCGAAGTCCAGGTCTTCGAACGGAGTCGAGAGAAGGAACTCCTCAAAGCCGTCGTTGGCGAGCGTGGCCCAGCGGGTGAGCATCGATTCCAGCTCGGAGATGTCGGTTTCGGCGAGCTCTGTGTCGAAGTGGACGAGCTGGTCGTCGGGCAATGACGCGCGGATCTCCCGGATGGTCCGCAACGGGTGCGCGTCATCCGAACGAACAGGAAGTGACATGCCATACTTCGCGCTCATACTCCTCCTTCCCTCACCTGGAGTTTACGTGTCCATACTCGGGTGAGGCTTCGAGAACCTGAAGATCCGTACCCTCTTGATCCTGCCGTGTCTTGGCTTTCCGCCGTATCCCGGCCAGGGACAGCGGACCGATCCCGGGGTCACTCGCCGGGGCGGACCAGGCCCGTCTCGTAGGCGTGGACGATCGCCTGGGCGCGGTCGCGCAGGTTCAGCTTCGCGAGGATCCGGCCCACATGGGTCTTGACCGTCTGTTCCGAGAGCATGAGCTCCTCGGCGATCTCCTGGTTGGACCTGCCACGCGCGATGAGCGCGAGCACCTCCGTCTCCCGATCGGTGATGTCGTCCAGCCGCCCGCGCGGGCGGCTCGGGCCGACGCGGGCGAACTCCGCGATCAGCCGCCGGGTCACCGAGGGTGCCAGCAGCGCCTCCCCGGCCGCCACCACCCGGACCGCCTCGGCGAGTTGTTGCGCGGAGGCGTCCTTGAGCAGGAAGCCACTCGCCCCCGCGCGCAGCGCCTCGTACACGTAGTCGTCGAGGTCGAACGTGGTCAGGATCAGCACCTTCGGCAGGGAAGGACGCGCGCCGGGATCGTCGGGCGGGCCGGGGGAGGCGGGGGAGTCCGGCCGTACGGAGGAGTGCGTGGGTGCGGCGAGTCCGGAGCTCGCCCGTAAGGAAGGGGCGGGAGGAGAAGAGGTGCCGGGGGTGAGGATGTGGCGGGTGGCGGTGAGGCCGTCCATCACCGGCATGCGCACGTCCATCAGCACCACGTCGGGCCGCAACTCGGCCACCCGTGCCACGGCCTCGGCGCCGTTGGCGGCCTCGCCGACGACCTCGATGTCGGGTTGTGAGCTCAGGAACACGGTGAAACCGGTCCGTACCATGCCCTGGTCGTCGGCGATGAGCACCCGGATCGTCATCGCATCTCCTTGAGCGGGGAGTTTTCGGAGGAGGGGGTCATGCGTCCTCGGTGATCGGCAGTATGGCGGTGACCGCGAAGCCGGTCCCGGTCGGACCGGCCCAGAGCCTCCCGCCGAGCATGGACACCCGCTCCCGCATCCCGATCAGGCCGTGTCCCATATGTCCCTTGGCCTCTCGCTTCTGGGGGAAGCGGTGCCCGGTGTTGTTCGTCACGTTGACGTGCAGTTCGGAGCGGTACCGGGCGATGCGCAGCGAGACGTTGGAGCCGGGGGCGTGCCGCATGGCGTTGCTGAGCGACTCCTGGGCGATCCGGTAGGCGGACAGACTCACCGCCGTGGGCAACTCGATCAGGTTGCCGGCCAGTTTGAGCGTCACGTCGAGCCCGGCGGAGCGCGCGGTGTCGACGAGTTCCTCCAGGCGGCCGAGGCCCGGCTGCGGCGCGGTGTCGGCGTGCTCGTCCCCCTCCCGCAGGACGCCGAGCACGCGGCGCATCTCGGTCATCGCCGAGAGGGACAGCGCCCGGATCTCCCTCAGCCCGTCCTCCAGGCGCCGCGCGTCCCCGGCAGCCTGCATCGGGACGGCCTCGGCCTGGATGGCGATCACCGACATGTGGTGGGCGACGACGTCGTGGAGTTCCCTGGCGATCCTGGCCCGTTCCTCAAGGGCGGCCTGGGCCGCGAGGGCGCGCTCGCTGCGTCGTTCCTCCCTGGCCAGCAGTCCGGCGGCCAGCCGCCGGGCGCGCACGTTGTGGCCGAACAGGACGGTCACCGTGACCATGCCGGTGATGACGGTCACCGAGTCGGGATGGATCATCCAGGAGCCCAGGACCGAGGCGATCCACACACCGATGGTGATGTGCCGCTCGCAGCGGACCGCGACCGCGTAGACCACGAGCGTGTACATGAACGTGGTGGACGTGGTGTAGGGGATGCCGATGAGGAGTTGCCGCGAGACGACCGTTCCCAGCGGGATGAGAAGGAAGGCCGACCGCCAGGCCGCCAGCGGCCACCGGTCGCGCAGCGCGAGCGGCAGGGAGAAGGCGAGGGCCGCGAACACGATCCCCTGGGGATCGAGGGGAGAGCGCGTCGCGACCACCCGGTCCTGGAGGTCGGACAGGGCCAGATTGAACAACAGGAAGGCGAGCAGCAGGTCACCCAGCAGGACCAGGTCCACCCTGCGGAAGGGCAGCAGTCCCAGCACTCCCGGCATCCGGGGAGCGAGGCGGCGCGACCGAGGACGGGCCGGGTCGGACACCCCGGTCACCAGCGCCTCGGTGAGCGGGCGGACCAGCGGTACGGCGATCTCCCGCACCCGCCACGTACGTCGCGAGAGGAACCGCCGGGCGGAGCTGGAGATCACCGGAACAGCCTAGGCAGGGTGGGGCCCACTCCGCGTCCCACCGTGGGGTGAGACCTCGGCATCACCCGCAGGAGCCACTCGGCCACCGTGGGGCGAGACCCCGGCATCACCCGCAGGAACCACCCGGGGTCTTTCGGAAGAGCGGTCCACCCGGAGCGGTGGCCTTGCCTTGGTAGCTCCCGTGTCCTCACCGCGGGCTGAGGACCTTCTCCGGCTCTCCGTCGGTACCCGTCTTCGCTGAACGTTTCATCGGCCGACCTCGTTCATCAGGGACAGCCGGGCGTGGTGGTCGCGCGGCGTTGACCATTCCCATCCTGAGGGTGATTTTCGTGGAAAAGACTGATCGGTACGGGGAGGTAGGTCGATGCGAGTAAGGACATGGTTGGCCGGTTGGGTCACCGGAGGATTGACGGCCGCGGCTCTCGTCCTCATGGCGGCAGGGAGCGCCACGGCCGCACCGGCACCGGCGCCGTCGCCCGCTCCGTCCGGTGCCCCTCCGTGCCATACGGGCCCGGTGACCCCGGCGCCCTCCAGCAGCCCGCCGACCGCGCCGGGAACGCCGACGGTCCTGAGCGTCGTGCTCAACTCGGCACGCCTGAGCTGGGCCGCCTCCAGCGACCCGCAGGGCATCGCCTGCTACTACGTGTACGAGGACAGGAACGGCACGGCCGTCAGGGTGGCCACCTTCCAGTCCGCGGCGACCGAGGGGACGGTCTACCTTCCGTTTCCCCCGCGCGGCGTCGAGTCGGTGACGTACCACCTGTACGTCGTGGCCGTCGACCCCCTGAACGAGGTGAGCCCTCCGTCCGGAACGGTGGCCGTCAAGATCTACAACGACCTCCCGCCGGTACCCACCGGCAGTTGCGAGGTGGAGTACACCTCCTGGCCGTGGAGCACCGGAATGAGCACGCACATCAAGATCTCCAACACCGGCTCCACCCCCCTCACCGACTGGCGGCTCACGTTCACCTTCGCCGACTCAGGTCAGCGGGTGACCTCAGGCTGGGAGGCCACCTGGTCGCAGACCGGGACCGCGGTGACGGCCAAGAGCCTGGCCTGGAACAAGGACCTGTCTCCCGGGCAGTCCCGGCTCATCGGCTTCCAGGGAACCCATGGCGGAGCCAACCCCACCCCGGCGGCCTTCCAGATCAACGGGATCGTGTGTAGCCGGGGGTGAGGGAGAGAACGGTCTGATGACACGTCCGTTCTGAACGGTCAAGGTGTGCCCGACAGCGTGACCGGAAGCCGAAGAGGGCCCCGGTGGTCCCGGTGGCAGCCGGTCGCGATGTCGGGCACCCGTGATCCGGGCTGCCCGCCGGGAGGCGCGTGACCGTCCGCCTGTCACGCTCGCGCGGTGCGGACCTGTGAGTAGATCGCCGTCGCGCCCAGTGCCATGAGACCCAGCATCCAGTACTGCCACGACTGCGACAGACCGAGGAACACCGTGGTGTTCTGGATGAGCTGCAGGAGCACGACTCCGAACAGGACGCCGACGAAGCTGCCCCTGCCCCCGAAGATCGAGGCCCCACCGAGGACGACCGCGGTGATGGCGGCCATCGTGTAACTGATGCCCGCCGTCGGGTCGCCCACGCCGATCTGCGCCATCAGCAGCAGGGCACCGCACACGGTGAAGAGCGCGCTGGCCAGATAGACGACCAGGTGAACGCGTTCCACCGGGATGCCCCGGTTCCGTGCCGCGTGTTCCGACGAGCCGGCCCCCCGCAACCTGAGCCCCGTCATGGAGCGCCTGGACATCACTTCCAGCAGGACGAGGAGAACGGCACCGACGATCACAGCCCAGGGAATCGGGCCGATGCGCGCGCTGAGCGCCTCGGTGACGGAGGTGGCGATGGAGCCTCCGGGCGAGTCCCGCATGAACAGGGAGAATCCCTGGAGCGCGGTGTAGGTGACCAAAGTGGCGACCACCGGTGTCACCCTGGCGAATCTGACCATCGCTCCGTTGGCCAGACCCACACCGGTCGCCATGAGGATCATCAGCAGGAAGCCCAGGATCCACCAGCCTGCCCCGTACCCGTCGAGGACGTAGAACGACGCGATGACCACGAGGGCCCCGCTCAGGGGGCCGACGGAGAGGTCGATCCCCCCGGTGAGGATGACGACGAGCTGGCCGGCGGCGAGGAAGAGTACCGGTGCCAGCAGTCCCAGCATGCTCGCGATGTTGAACTCGGACAGGAAGCGGTCGCTACGGGTCGCGCTCACCGCGGCGAGCAGCACGATCGCGATCGCGAGGAACGCGCTGGGTGCCTGCTCGCTGGAGAGCAGGCGCCGCACTCCGCCGAACAGGCCCGTGCCTCGTGTCCGTACCGAGGACTCCGCCGTCCGCGCCGAGGTCGCGGCCGTCAGGGACGCCTCGGTGAGGGAGTGGTCGGAGATCTCGTCGCCGGTCAGTTCGCGGACGACCCGCCCCTGGGAGAAGACCAGTACCCGGTCGCACAACCCGGCCAGTTCGACGTTGTCCGAGCTGAGCACCACGACGGGTGTTCCCGACTCGGCGGTGGAGCGGAGCCGGTGGTAGATGTCGGAGCGGACACCGACGTCGATGCCCTGGGTGGGCTCGTCGCAGAGCAGCACCTTGGGCGCGGAGAGCAGGGCCCGGCCGAGCACGACCTTCTGCTGGTTTCCTCCCGACAGGTGCTCCACGGCGGAGTCGGGCGAGGCCACCTTGATGCCGAGCCGGCTGATCTCCTCGGCCACGATCGAGTTCTCCGCCGAGCCTCGCACCACACCGGCGACCGCCGTCTCACCCGTGGCGGCGACGCCCAGGTTCTCCTTGACCGACAGTACGGTCGCGACGCCCTCGACGTGCCGTTCCTGGGGCATGAGCACGACGCCGGCACGCCGGGCACGACGTGGGCTGCCGAGATCGACGGGACGACCGGAGACGATGACGTCGCCGCCGGTCACCGGGTCGGCGCCGCCGAGTGACCGGATGAAGTCGCGCTGTCCGTTGCCCTCCACGCCGGCGAGGCCGAGAACCTCGTTGCGGGCCAGCGTGGTGGTGATCCCCCGGAGCCGGTCCGAGCGCAGGTCCCTGACCTCCATCACGACGTCGCCGACGGACGAGGGGCGCGGTGGGAACAGCGCCTCGATCTCGCGTCCCGCGATGCGGGTGATGACCTCCTGCTCGGATACCTCGGAGGAGAGGAAGGTTCCGCGCACCTGCCCGTCGCGCAGTACCGTGAGCCGGTCGGACAGTGCCATCACGTCGGGCAGCCGATGACTGATGTAGATCACCGTCATGCCGCGGGCCGCGGCGAGCCTGACCTGCTCGAAGAGTCTCTCGATCTCGGCCGCCATGAAGGGCTCGGTCGGTTCGTCGAGAATCAGGACGCCGGGCTCGCAGGCGAAGGCACCGCAGATCTCGACCGCCTGCTTCTCGGCCAGGGTCAACCGCCCGGCCGCGGCGGCCGGGTCGATGTCCATCCCCATGACGAGCAGCTGTTTCCGAGCCCAGTCCTGGGCGTCGCCGAATGACGGCCGCAGCCGCTTCGGCACGCTCAGCAGGAGGTTCTCGGTGACCGTGAGGTCGGGGAGAAGCGCCGGATGCTGGAAGGCGATGGCCAGGCCCTGCTCCCGGGCGGCGATCGGGGACCGCTGCCGCATCGGCGAGCCCGCGATCTCGACGGTGCCGGCGTCGGGTGCCAGTGCGCCGGAGGCCACGGCCATGAGCGTGGACTTCCCGGCGCCGTTCCCTCCGACCAGGGCGTGCACCTCGCCCGGACGGGCCTGGAACTCGACGCCGTCGAGCGCGACGACGCCGGGGAAGCGTTTGGTCACCCCGCGGAGAACCAGTCCAGCGTTCGAATCGGCCATGCGAAGGATCACTCCTCACTCAGGCTCAATGCGCTCCGCCGGGCGCGCGCCCGGCGGAGCACAACGAGTGATCAGTTGTAGGCCTGCTTGAGCTGCTCCGGCGTGAGCTCGGAGGACAGGATCGCGCTGGCGGGAAGGTCGGGGTCGCACTTGGGGGGCTTCGTCTCGTCCAGGGTGTTCTCGAAGATCGGGATGTTGATGATCTCGGGCTCGTCGTTCTTGATGCCCTGGTGAGCGGCGACGGCCTTGCGCAGTGCGAGGCGGATGATCCAGGTACGCGAGGACACGGTCACGGTCTGGAAGGTCGGTTGCTTGGCCGAGTTCTCCTTCCAGGCGCAGGCGAAGCCGTTGAGGTCGTTGGCGGTCCACAGCGGCAGGGGCCGACCGGCCTGGAGGAAGGCGCGGATGCCACCCAGCGACGCGTCACCGGAGTCGGTGATCACACCGTCGATCGTCGGGTATTTGGTGAGCAGTCCGGACACGACCTTCTGCAGCTGGGCCGGGTTCCAGTTCGTGTCGATCGGCTTGCCGGGCTCGTTCAGCAGCTTGACGCTCGCGCAGGCGGTGTTCTCCTTGAGTTCCTTCTCGATACCGACCATCTCGGTGATGCTCTGGGTGTTGCCCGGGGTACCGCCGAGGAAGACGACGTTCCCGCCCTTGCTCCCGAGGTTCTCGCACATCCAGCGCGTCCACGTCACGCCGTCGTTGACCGTGTTGTGGCCGACGAACGTGGTGTAGTCCTGACCCGGTTTGCCTCCCGGGTTCGCCGTCCACGGCACCACCTGCACGCCCGCCTTGTAGGCCTCGCGCAGGGTCGGCAGCAGTGCCTCGCCCGCGTCGGGGAAGACGACCAGGGCCTCGACACCCTGGGCGACCAGGGCCTTGATGTCACTGATCGCCTTCTGCGGGTTGTTCTGACCGTCGGCGTACGGCAGCACGGTGATGTTGGGACACTTGCTCGCCTCGTCCTCGAACTCGGCGCGGGCCGTCTTCCTGAAGGCGTTGTCGCCGGTACCGTCGGCGAGCGCGACCTTCACCGGCTTGGTGCCGCAGAAGTCCGTCATGGGGCGGAGCTGGGAGACGTCTCCGGTCCGGGCCACGTCGCTGTAGACGTCCTGGACACCGCCGGCGGCCTTCGTCTCGCCCGGGCCGCCGGCGCAGCCCGCCGCGCCGAGGAGCGCGAGTGCCAGAACGGCGGCCGAGTGGCGGGCCCGGAATCGAGGTTTGGTGGGAGGCATTGCGATCTCCTGTCGGGGGTGACACTTCTTGGGGAGGGAGGAAGCTCGCCGTTCACGGTGATGACGGCATGGATCGGGTAGCGGGGGAACGGGTTCTCAGCCGCGTGCGGACGGTGCCCCAGGGCACTCCGCGGAACACCACGCTCAGCGCGAGCACGCCTGCCTGGACGAGCAGCTGGGTGGCGGTGGAGGCGCCGGCGGCGAGGACCACCTGGTCCAGCTGGGTGAGGAACAGGGCGGCGACGGCGGTGGCGGCCAGGCTGGTGATGCCGCCGGACAGCAGGCTTCCGCCCAGGACGACGGCCGCGATCGTGGGGAGCAGGTAGGTGTTCCCGAGCAGGATGTCCGGAGTCCGCAGGTAACCCGCGAGCAGGACGCCGGCCAGCGAGTAGCAGATACCCGCCGTCACGTAGGCACCCGCCTCGTAGGAGCCGGTGGGCAGACCGAGCAGCCGCGCCGCGGGCCGCCCGGCGCCGACCGCGACGAAGCGGCGGCCGAGCACCGTGTGCCGGACCCCCCAGTGCGCGAAGGTGACCACCACGACGGCGACCAGCAGCAGGTTGGGGACGCCCCACACGGATCCGACGGCGAAGGCGCTCAGGCCGGGTGCGGCGGAGGCGGGGAACCCCTTGGAGACCTGCAGGACGACGCCGATGAGGATGGAGTTCACCGCGAGGGAGGCGACGAACGCGGCGATGGACAGCCGCACCACGGCGATGCCGATGACCAGACCGCTCACCGCGCCCACCGCGATCCCCATCGCGACCGCCGCCCAGACCGGCACACTCGTGACCGTCGGCAGTTTGGTCGCCAGGACCGCGGCCAGCGCCATCACCCCCGGCACCGACAGATCGATGCCGCCCTGGGAGACGACGAGGGTCTGGCCGAGCGCGGCGATCGCCATCACGGCGGCGAACGGGAGCATCGACAGGACGGCGGAGCCGGACAGGCTGCCGGGGGAGATCAGCGGGCTGGCGGCGAAGAGCAGCAGCGTGATCAGCCAGATCGAGGAGAACCGGCCTGTCAGGAGGCGGCGCGGGTCGATCGGTCCACCGGGAGCGGTGCGCCTCGTCGGCGGCAAGGTCGTATGCCGAGACATTTCCGATTCCCTTTCTGGAAACTGCGCGAGCCGGGGATGGGGGAGGTACGCCGGTGCTCTCAGACGGCGGTGTAGCCGCCGTCTACGGCCACGTCCGCCCCGGTCATGAAGCCGGCGGCGGGGCTCAGCAGGAAAAGGATCACCTTGGCCACCTCCCGCGGTTCCGCGAGACGCGCGATCGGATGGCCTTCGATGAGGCGCCGCCGAGCCGATTCGGGATCGGGCTGGGAGCCGAGGTAGGTCTCCAGCTGCTCGGTGACCACGGACCCGGGGCTGACCACGTTGCACCGGATCCCGGCGGCGGCGTAGTCGACGGCGATCTGGCGGGACAGCTGCGACACCGCACCCTTGGAGGCGCAGTACGCGGCCTGGTTGGCCAGGCCGACCGTCCCCGAGATCGAGGAGAGGTTGACGATGGAGCCCGGTGACCCCTGGGCGAGCATCGCGCGCACCACGTGCTTGTTCAGCAGGAAGGTGCCGGTCGCGTTGATCGTGATGACCCGCTCCCAGTCGGCGAGTGTGGTGTCGACCAGTGGTTTCGCCACGATGGTGGCGGCGCAGTTCACCAGACCGTCGATCCGGCCCCACCGGTCGAGAGCGATCCGTACGGTCCCGGCGACGGCCTCCTCGTCGGTGACGTCCAGTCCGTGTGCCACCGCGTCCGCGCCGTTCGAGCGGAGTTCGGCGGCGAGCCGCTCCGCGAGCTCGGCCCGTTGATCCGTCAGTAGGACGGACATGCCGGCCGCCGCGCATTCGCGGGCCGTCGCGGCGCCGATCCCGCCCACGGCACCGGCGAGGACAACTACTTCTGGCATGACCGTTACCTCTCAGGTGCAATGTCCGAATCAGGTCGGGCCACCATTGCATGCAGCACTTTGCATGTCAATGGTGAATGCTGCGCTTGACGTGCAGCATGCTGCATGCAACTCTGAGCCGTGTTCACTCCCTCATGGACATCAGAGGTGCACATTGCCCGGTTTGGATACGGGGTCCGGCATCCCGATCGGCGTGGCTCAGATGAGCGTCGACCGAACGGATGCGGCGGCGAACGTCGATCGAGTCGTTGAGATCCTGCGGGCAGGCGCCACGGCCGGGCACCGGCTGGTGGTCTTCCCCGAATGCGTGCTCACCGGCTACCTGTTCGACTCCCGTGCCGACACCTACGCCGCCGCGCTCAACGTCGCGGATCCGAGGATCGGCCGCGTGGTGGACGCCTGCCGTGCGAACTCCATCCACGCGGTGGTCGGTCTCCTGGAGGAGACGGACGGGGTGGTCCACAACTCGGCCCTGGTGATCGGGCCCTCCGGGATCATCGGCCGTTACCGTAAACAACACCTGCCCTACCTCGGTGCGGACCGTTTCGTCGAACAGGGCGACGGCACCGAGCCCCGGGTGGTCGACACCCCCTTCGGCAGGGTCGGTGTGATGATCTGCTTCGACCTGAGGTTCCCCGAGTCCGCTCGCGAGCTCGCGCTCCAGGGCGCCGACGTCATCGCGATGCCCACCAACTGGCCCGCGGGGTCGGACTTCCTCGCCGACCACGTGACACGGGTGCGCGCGCTGGAGAACCTCACCTATCTCGCGGTGGCCGACCGCCCCGACTCCGAGGCCGGCACCCCCTTCATCGGCAGAAGCCAGATCATCGCACCCTCAGGAGCGGTGCTGGTGGACGCCGGGCAGGAGGAGGGGTTGTTCGGAGCGGAGATCGACGTGCGGAACGCCCGGACGAAGAGACTGATCATCGAGCCCGGCCGGTTCGAACTCCCGGTGTTCTCCGGACGCCGCCCCGAGATGTACGGCGAGATCACCCGCCCGGTGCCCCCGGGCCGGTAAGCGAAGCGAACAGGAAGGCGGACACCACCATGTGCGGGCCCGCGCTCATCAGTGAGGCGACCAGGGACAAGATCGCGGCGTACTGTGCCACGTTCCGAGAGGTCACCCGTAGCCCATTCGGCCCCGACGACGAGATCGGCATGCTGAACCTGCTCACCCCCGAGGCCTCGCGCGAGGTGCTGCGACGGGCGGACGGCGGCAGTGCCATCGACCTGTCGGTGGACTACTTCGTCGGAATGCCCTCGTGGACGAAGGCGGGCGACCCCGGCTTCCAGCAGTGGATGACGCACACCCCGGCCGGTACGGTCCTGGACGACATCACCGGAATGGGGCGCGAGCAGAACGAACTGGTCTCCTACTCCGGCGACGCCATCTCGATGTACACGCACTGCGGAACCCACATCGACACGTTGAACCACTTCGGGTACAACGGCCGGATCTGGAACGGCTTCTCCGCGCAGGACCACATCAGCTCCCGGCACTGGACCAGGTGTGGTGCGGACAAGATCCCTCCCATCATCGCCCGCGGCGTGCTCTTCGACGTCGCCGCGCTGCACGACGTCGACATGCTTCCCGACAACCAGGGGATCGGCGAGGAGGACCTCCGCCAGGCGCTGCGACGTCAGAACGTCGAGTTCCGGCCCGGTGACGTGGCGCTGGTGCGCACGGGCCGGATGCGTGCCTGGCCGAAGATCGACGCCTACATCGACAACAGTCCCGGCCTGAACCTGGAGGGGGCCCGGTTCCTCGCCCGGCTCGGCGCCTCGGTCATCGGCGGCGACACCCTCGCCCTGGAGCAGATGCCGGCCGCGGACGAGGAGAACTGGCAGGTCGTCCACACCTATCTCATGGGAGAGGCGGGCGTCCCCATCATGGAGGTGGTCGACTGCGAGCGGCTCTCGGCGGACGGGCTCCACGAATTCGCCTTCGTCGCCGCCTCCCTGAAGCTCCGTGGCGCGACCGGTGCTCCCACGCGTCCGCTCGCCATGCCTCTCCGACACTGACGCCCCCTTTTCCCTTCCCCCCGATCGGTTTGACCCCCGGAGGTCCACCCACCATGAATACGACGCCCCCGACCGAATCGGTCATCGACCGGGCTCGCACGTCATACGGTGACGACGGTTTCAGCAAGTACCTCCGGCGTGCCTTCCTGGCCTCCAGCGGGTACGACGACGTGGCGCTGGACCGGCCGATCGTCGGGATCGCGGTGACGAAGTCCGACTACAACACCTGCCACCGCGACATGCCCGCCCTGCTGGCGGCGGTCAGGCGCGGGGTCCTGGAGGCCGGCGGCCTTCCCATGGAGTTCCCCACCATCTCGCTCGGGGAGATCCTGACCTCCCCGACGACGATGTTGTTCCGCAACCTGCTCGCGATGGACACCGAGGAGATGATCCGCGCGCTTCCGATGGACGCCGCGGTCCTGCTCGGCGGATGCGACAAGACCGTGCCGGCCCAGCTGATGGCCGCGGCCTCGTCGGACAAGCCGGTGCTCCTCGAGGTCGTCGGGCCGATGATGACGGGCAGCTGGCAGGGCGAGCGGCTCGGGGCCTGCACCGACTGCCGGCGTTTCTGGGGCAGGCATCGCGGCGGCGAACTCGACGAGGCGGAGATCACCGGTGTCCGCGACGAACTGGTGTCGACCGCGGGAACATGCGCGGTCATGGGAACCGCCTCCACCATGGCCTGCATCACCGAGACCCTCGGCATGATGCTGCCGGGAGGCGCGACGCCCCCCGCCGCCACCGGCGCCCGCCTCCGGCACGGTGTCGAGACCGGCCGCCGCGCCGTCGAACTCGGCCGGTCGGGAGGCCCGCTGCCGAGGGAGATCATGACCCCCGCGGCGTTCCGCAACGCCATCCGCGTGCTCTCGGCGTTGAGCGGATCGACGAACGCGCTGATCCACCTGACCGCCGTGGCACGAAGGGCCGGGGTGCCGCTCGACCTCAGGGACTTCGACGCGATCGGCGCCGAGGTGCCGCTCCTGGTCGACTGCAAGCCCGCCGGATCGGGTTACCTGGAGGACTTCCACCGTTCCGGAGGACTGCCGGCGCTGCTGAAGGTCCTGGAGCCCATGCTCGAACCGGAGACGGTCGGGGTCTCGGGGAACACCCTGGGATCGCTGATCGAGGGGACCCCCGCCCGGCAGGACTGGCAGACCACGATCCGCCCGCTGAAGGACCCTCTGGGAGCGGCGGGGAGTCTGGCGGTGCTGCACGGCACGCTGGCCCCGGGCGGCGCGGTCATCAAGACCGCCGCCGCGAGCCCTCACCTGATGGACCACACCGGACCCGCGCTGGTCGTCGACTCGGCGGAGGACGCGGCCCGGATCCTGGACGACCCGGATCTGGACGTCACGCCGGATCACGTGCTGGTGCTGCGCAACGCGGGACCCGTCGCCGCGGGGATGCCGGAGGCCGGTGCCCTGCCCATCCCCGCCAAGCTGGCCCGCGCCGGGATCCGGGACATGGTCAGGGTCTCCGACGCGCGGATGAGCGGCACCTCCTACGGCACCGTGGTGCTGCACTGCACCCCGGAGGGCGCGGCAGGGGGACCGATCGCGCTGGTCCGTGACGGTGATCTCATCAGACTGGACGTCGCGGCCCGGCGACTCGACCTGCTCGTGGACGAGGACGAACTGGAGCGGCGCCGTGCGGACTTCGTCCCGCCCGAGCTGCCGGCACGCGGCTGGCGGCGACTGTACGCGCAGACGGTGCTCCCGGCCACCGAGGGAGCCGATCTATCATTTCTCTGAAACGGCTGCCATGCCACACGCCGCATGTCGCTCTCTGGATGCGTCCCTGAATCAGCAGGGGCATCATTGAGCGTCACGTCAGACGCTGTAGATCAAAAACACCAGGAGCCATGCCGGATGGAACAGATTTCGACGGATAAGACAACGCTGACGACTCAGACGTTCGAAGTCATCCGCCGGGCCATCCTCACGGGCGAGCTGGCACCTGGCACGTTGCACTCCGTGGTGGGGATCGCCGCCCAGTTGGGAGTGTCCCGGACGCCGGTCCGGGAGGCTCTCCTCCAGCTCGCCACCCATGGGGTCGTCAGTTTCGAACGCAGCCGCGGTGTCAGGATCCTCCAGATGACGACGCGTGACATCGAGGAGATCTACTCGATCCGCTTCCTGCTCGAGGTTCCCTCGGTCTATCGCGCCGCGACCACGATGAACGACGACCAGATCGCATCGGTCTCGGAGGCACTGGAGAAGATGGGCAAGGCGGTCGAGATCGGGGACGAGCGCCTCTTCCAGGAGGAGGATGTGAAGTTCCATCAGCTGATCCTGGAAGGAGCGGGCAACGAGCGGGTGACCCAGAGCGTCGCGACGACACGCGCCCAGATGTCCGCCCGAGGTCTGTCCACGACCCAGACCAGGACGCTCGCCGACATCTGGCGAGTTCACGAGCGCATCCTGGAGCGCATTCAGGCCCGTGACAACCAGGGTGCCGCACAGGCCATGCACGATCATCTGCTGGAGACCACGCGCCTGCTGCTGACCCAGTCGACCGGGGATCCGCTCACCGGGGCCGGCTTCGAACCTCCGGTCTTCCCCGTCGTCTCGCCCCAGAACCCCTCGCACCCCTGACGGCTCCGCGCGCGGGCACCGGACGTGCCCCGCGTCGGCCTCGTGCTCGATGACGGTGAGACGGCTCCGCGCCTCAGCGCCGGACGTCTCGCCGCCGGGCGCCCCTCGCGAGGGGCGCCCGGCGGCGTATCGGCCGTCCTCCGCCCCTGAGGCGCGATCTTCCTCACCCCTTCGCCGACGTGGTCCGGCGTACACGTACTCCTGAAGCGGTCGGGTTGTCCGAGCAGCCGTGATTACACAATTACGATCGCTCACAGCGAACAGGCTCAACGCCGGGAACATTATCGGACTCCCATTAATTGAGTGTGTATAACTCAACCCTTGGAGTTCACATGAGTGAGAGCTTGATCCTCCCGGTCCTGCCGCTCGACGACGAGGTCGTGCTGCCGGGCATGGTGGTCCCGCTTGACCTGTCGGAGACCGAGGTCCGGGCCGCGATCGACGCGGCGCAGGCTCTCGCTGACAACAAGCCGGAGGTCCTTCTCGTTCCCCGGATCGACGGCAGATACGGCTCGGTGGGCGTGCGGGCGATCGTCGAGCAGGTGGGCAGGCTCCCCGGAGGAGAGCCGGCGGCCGTGGTGCGCGGTGTCGACCGGGTGCGCGTGGGCACCGGCACGACCGGCCCCGGCGCGGCCCTGTGGGTGCAGGCCACCCGCATCCCCGCCGTCGCGGCGGGCGAGCGCGCGCACGAGCTCGCCAAGGAGTACAAGGCGCTGGCCACCACGATCCTGCAGAAGCGGGGCGCCTGGCAGGTCGTCGACGCGGTCAACCAGATGGACGACCCCTCGATCCTCGCCGACAACTCGGGGTACGCCCCCTGGCTGAGCGTCCCGCGCAAGGCCGAGATCCTCCAGACCGCCGACCCCGCCGACCGCTTGGAGAAGCTGGTCGAGTGGTCGCGCGAGCACCTGGCCGAGCTCGACGTGGCCGAGACGATCCGCAAGGACGTCCAGGAGGGCATGGAGAAGCAGCAGCGCGAGTTCCTGCTCCGCCAGCAGCTCGCCGCGGTCCGCAAGGAGCTCGCCGAGCTGAACGGTGACACCTCCGCCTCCGAGGAGGAGGACTACCGCTCCCGCGTCGAGGCCGCCGACCTGCCCGAGAAGGTGCGCGAGGCCGCGCTCAAGGAGGTCGACAAGCTGGAGCGGACCTCCGACCAGTCTCCGGAGACCGGCTGGATCCGCACCTGGCTCGACACCGTCCTCGACATCCCGTGGAACGAGCGGACCGAGGACTCCTACGACATCGCCGCGGCCCGCGCCGTCCTCGACGCCGACCACACCGGCCTCGACGACGTCAAGGACCGCATCATCGAATACCTGGCCGTCCGCGGACGCAGGGCGGAGAAGGGCCTCGGCGTGGTCGGCGGACGCCGCAGCGGCGCCGTGCTCGCGCTGGCCGGCCCTCCCGGGGTCGGCAAGACCTCCCTCGGCGAGTCCGTGGCCCGCGCGATGGGCAGGAAGTTCGTCCGGGTCGCCCTCGGCGGCGTGCGCGACGAGGCCGAGATCCGCGGTCACCGGCGCACCTACGTGGGGGCACAGTCCGGCCGGATCGTCCGGGCCGTCCGCGAGGCCGGTTCGATGAACCCGGTCGTGCTGCTCGACGAGGTCGACAAGGTCGGCTCCGACTACCGGGGCGACCCCACCGCCGCGCTCCTCGAAGTGCTCGACCCGGCGCAGAACCACACCTTCCGCGACCACTACCTGGAGGTGGAGCTCGACCTCAGCGACGTGCTCTTCCTGGCGACCGCGAACGTGCTGGAGGCGATCCCCGGCCCGCTGCTGGACCGCATGGAGATCGTGACGCTCGACGGCTACACCGAGGACGAGAAGGTCGCCATCGCCCGCGACCACCTGCTTCCGCGCCAGCTCGACAAGGCCGGTCTCACCGCGGAGGACGTCATCGTCGGCGAGGACGCGCTGCGCAAGCTCGCCGGTGAGTACACCAGGGAGGCCGGGGTCCGCTCCCTGGAGCGCTCGATCGCCAGGATCCTGCGCAAGGTGACGGCGAACGTCGCGCTCGGCGAGAGCGAGCTGCCCGTGGCGGTGGAGGATCTGGTCCCCTACCTGGGCCGCCCGCGCAACGTGCCGGAGTCCTCGCTTCCGGAGTCCAGCCAGCGTACGGCGGTGCCCGGCGTGGCCACCGGCCTCGCGGTCACCGGAGCGGGAGGCGACGTCCTCTACGTGGAGGCGTCCCTGGCCGACCCCGAGACCGGCGACACCGGTCTGACCCTCACCGGTCAGCTCGGCGACGTCATGAAGGAGTCGGCTCGGATCGCGCTCTCCTACCTGCGCTCGCGGGGCGCGGAGCTGGAACTGCCCGTCGGTTCCCTCAAGGACCGTTCGGTGCACGTCCACTTCCCGGCCGGAGCCGTTCCCAAGGACGGCCCGTCCGCGGGCGTCACCCTGATCACGGCCCTCGCCTCGCTGCTGTCGGGCCGTCAGGTCCGCGCCGATGTGGCGATGACCGGCGAGGTCTCCCTCACCGGCCGGGTGCTCCCGATCGGCGGGGTGAAGCAGAAGCTGCTCGCCGCCCACCGGGCGGGCATCACGACCGTGCTGATCCCGGCGCGCAACGAGCCCGACCTGGACGACGTCCCGCAGGCCGTCCGCGACGAGCTCACCGTGCACACGGTGAGCGACGTGCGCGAGGTCCTGGAGATCGCGCTCACCCCGGCCAAGGTGGCCGAGCACGCCGCCGCCTGACCGGCGCTCCCCGAGACGGCCCGCTCTCTCCGACGAGAGGGCGGGCCGTCCGCGTCATTCCCGGATGAAACGGACGTAGCGAATATAAATGAACGAATCATCAAGTCGATTGACCAAATGATCTGATCATGGTGGCATGGGATCCATGCTGTACGGAACGCCTTCCCTGGAGGCCGTCGACGAAGCGGTGCTCGGCGAGATCGAGGAGATGCGCCGCGACCTGAAATACCGTCTCGCGGAGAGCCACCGCTGGGACGGCCAGCTCCGGCGCCAGCTCCAGGCGCGGGCCATCCAGGGATCCAACTCGATCGAAGGCTATCGAGCCAGCGTCGAGGACATCGAGTCGATCATGGCCGGTGAGGAGCCGCTGGAGACCTCCGGTGCGGTCGCCAGGGAGATCTCCGGCTACCAGCAGGCACTCACCTACATCCAGATGCTCTCCCGCGCCCCGGTGTTCGCGTTCGACGCCGGACTGCTCCACGCACTCAACTTCATGATGATCGGTCATCACCATGACAAGACCCCGGGCACGGTGCGGCCCGGTGGCATCTACGTCCGCGACTCCGCCACCGGAGAGGTCGTCTACGAGGGGCCCGACGCCGAGCGGGTGCCGGAGCTGATGGCCGAGCTAGTCGTCTGGCTCAACGAGGGCGACCTGGAGGCGCCGAGCT
The DNA here is from genome assembly GCF_042899335.1 of Streptosporangium sp. NPDC000095. Classification (NCBI taxonomy): domain Bacteria; kingdom Bacillati; phylum Actinomycetota; class Actinomycetes; order Streptosporangiales; family Streptosporangiaceae; genus Streptosporangium; species Streptosporangium sp. NPDC000095. Next base: position 70,288 of record NZ_JBIAZS010000004.1, on the reverse strand, counting down.
ACGTGCGGGCGGCGATGGCCCACTTCAACCTGGTGAGCATCCACCCCTGGCGCGACGGCAACGGCCGCATGTCGCGGGCGCTCCAGACGCTCGTGCTCGGCAGGGACCGGATCACGACCCCGGAGTTCTCCTCCATCGAGGAGTGGCTGGGGCAGTCCAGGAACACCTATGACTACTACGACGCCCTGGCGGGGATGCAGAAGCGGAGCTGGAGTCCGCATGGAGACACGCTGAACTGGGTGCGTTTCTGCCTGCGCGCCCACCACCTCCAGGCCCAGCAGGTCCGGCGGAGACTCTCGGAGGCGGGGGAGGTGTGGATGCTCCTGGAGGAGCGGATCGACGCCGACGGGCTCAACCCCCGCACGGTCTCGGCGCTGTACGAGGTGTTCGTCAACCGGCGGCTGCGCCGGAGCAGATACCAGCTGGACGAGTCGCTCAGCCAGGGGCAGGCGGTCAGGGACCTGCGCGATCTGGCGGCGAAGGGCTGGCTGACGCCGTACGGGGAGACCAAGGGCCGCTTCTACGCGCCCGGGGAGAGGATGCGGGTGATCAAGGAGGACTTCGCCCAGCGGATCACCCCCCTGCGGGACCCGTACCGGCATGACTAGGGAGCCGGTCAGGTAACCGCACAAAGTGTTGATCAACACCAGATGCGGTCAGGTCGACCTGTTGCGACCCGCGGTTCACCCGAAGGCCGGACACCGCCTGGTCCTTGCTTGACCGGTCTTGACCGGTGCTCCAGCCGGTGGTCGGACACGGGGCCGTTCACCGAGACGATCCTTCGGGACCCGTATCGGCATGACCGGCCCCGGCCGGACCTCGGCGTGACCGGGTACGGTCGTGGTCGAGGGCACCATGTGCCGATATTTCTGACAAGTGATTGATCTCACCTAACATGTCGGGAATGAGGGTAAATAGCGGGCGCGTTGGGAACCGGTTGTGATCGATGTGTCGGGCCTGCGGAAGGTCTATCAGGATCGGGGCCGAGAGGTGGTCGCCGTCGACGGGGTGGATCTCCACGTCCGCGAGGGCGAGATCTTCGGCGTGCTCGGGCAGAGCGGCGCCGGTAAGAGCACCCTGCTGCGCTGCGTGAACCTCCTGGAGCGGCCGACCTCCGGCACCGTCTCGGTGGCCGGGCAGGAGCTGACCGGCCTGAAGGAGGGTGAGCTGCGCAGGGCCCGGCAGCGGATCGGGATGATCCACCAGCACTTCGCCCTGCTCTCCTCCCGCACGGTCGCCGGGAACGTCGCCTTCCCGCTGGAGGTGATGGGGATGGCCAAGGCCGAGCGTGCCAGGCGTACGGCCGAGCTGCTGGAGCTGGTCGGGCTGGCCGACAAGGCGGGGGCGCACCCCGCGCAGCTGTCGGGCGGGCAGAAGCAGCGGGTCGGCATCGCCCGCGCGCTGGCGGGAAGCCCTCCGGTCCTGCTGTCGGACGAGGCCACCTCGGCGCTCGACCCGGGCACCACGCAGTCGATCCTCGCCCTGCTCAAGCGCCTCAACCGCGAGCTCGGCCTGACGATCCTGCTGATCACCCACGAGATGCACGTCGTGAAGTCGATCTGCGACTCGGTCGCGATCATGCGGGACGGCGTGGTCGAGGAGTCGGGGACCATCCCCGAGCTGATCTCCAGGCCCGGCTCCAGGCTCGCCGCCGAGTTGTTCCCTCTCCCCGAGCCGGAGCCGGGCCAGGTCACGATCACCTTCACCGGGCAGGCCGGTGAGCCGGTGGTCTCGCAGGTGGTCCGCAAGTTCGACGTCGACGTCAACATCCTCGGCGGGGCGCTGGAGGAGGTGGCGGGCCTCTCGACGGGACGGCTGCGCCTGCTCGTCACCGGTGACGAGCGCGCCGCCGCGCTCACCTACCTGGCCGGACGCGGCCTGCTCGTCGAGGAGGCCCGATGACCTGGGAAGAGATGCTCCCGCTGCTGCTGGAGTCGACCGGCCAGACCGTCCAGATGGTCCTGTGGTCGACCCTGTTCACGGTGATCCTCGGCCTCCCGCTCGGGGTGGCGCTGGTCGCCACCGACCGGGGCGGGCTGTTCCCCTCGCCCGCGCTCAACCGGGTGCTCGGGCTGATCGTGAACATCGGCCGCTCGCTGCCCTTCATCGTGCTGATGATCGCGATCCTCCCGCTGACCAGGCTCATCGTCGGCACGACCATCGGCACCATCGCCTCGGTGGTCCCGCTGACCCTCGGCGCGGCGCCGTTCTTCGCTCGGCTGGTGGAGACCGCGCTGCGCGAGGTCGGCAGGGACAGGGTGCAGGCGGCCCAGGCCATGGGGGCGGGACGGGTGACCATCGTCGGCAAGGTCCTGCTGCCGGAGGCGATGCCGGGCCTGGTCGCGGGGCTCACGGTGACCGTGGTCGCGCTGATCTCGTACTCGGCGATGGCCGGGGCGATCGGCGGGGGAGGACTGGGGGACCTGGCCATCCGCTACGGCTACCAGCGCTTCGAGACCACGCTCATGATCGTCACCGTTGTCGTGCTGGTCGTCGTGGTGCAACTCGTGCAGACCCTGGGGGACACCGTCGCCCGCCGTCTCGCACGTAACTGACCGGATTGTCACACTGATCATTTACCCCTGTTTTATGATTTGTCCGGCAAGTAATTTTATTTGATCATTGATGTGGCCTCGCCTTTTAAGTGAAGTGAAAGTTACGGGCAATCGGCGCATCGTACAACGTGGGTGTCAAAATCCTCACTCCCGAGAGGAACCCTCGAAATGCGATTCGCCAGCCGAATCCTCCTGGGCGCCGGTGTCGCCGCCCTGCTCGCCACGGCTACTCCGGCGATGGCCAACGCCGAGACCGTGACCCCCGTCCAGACCGTCGCCACGACCACCTCCGCGGACCCCTTCTACGCCGACAGCTGGGGACCGTACTACTCCGGTGACAAGAAGGCGGAGGCCGAAGGCAAGGTCACCGTGGAGAAGAAGTCGGAGAAGAAGTGGTACTGGAAGAAGTATCACAAGATCGTCAAGAAGTGCACCTGGTACAAGGGTGAGAAGAAGTGCAAGTGGGTGAAGCAGTGGTTCAAGAAGCGCGCGTGGAAGTGGGAGGACACATACCACTACACCGTCGACAGTAAGCTCACCAACCACAAGTGGTGGGGCAAGCCCAGGCACTTCTGCGCGTGGGAGACCTTCAAGGTCGTGGGCTTCGACGGCTCGACCACTTTCAAGAGCTTCAAGAACTGCTCCAAGCGGCCCGGCTTCTACTCCTTCTCCGGTAAGGACGCCGAGCACATCTACGTCAAGGTGGGGCGGGGCAACCACGGCCACTTCAACGGTTACCAGAGTGGCTGGGAGAACATCTACAGCCACGCCTGATCCATCCGGTCGGGCCCCGCGCGGGGCCTGACCGTCCGCCGGGCCGCGATCTCGTCCGTGAGATCGCGGCCCGGTCGCGTACGGGCACCTCCCGCCGAACCCGCGGGGCGAGCTCGTCGATCAGCCGATGCCTGATTTGCCGGGCATCGGCTGATCGTTCATCGCCGGTGGAGTGAGAAGGGGACGCTTGGCCGTGCGGCCGTCACCCGAGGATCGGCCACGCAGACGACGGCCGATCCACGGCCTGGCGAAGGTGACCAGCCAGCGCAGCTCCGTCGCCGCGGTCCGCCAGGCGGCGGGGACGGGCAGCGTGGGGAGCGGAGACATCCAGGTGGAATCGCTACCCGGAAGGCTCAGAGCCTGCGCCATGGCGGCGGCGAGCCTGGCGTGCCCCACGGAACTGATGTGCAGGCGGTCCTCGTGCCACATCCGGGCATCCGTGACGAACGCGAGCGGGTACATGTCGACCACGGTGACGCCGTGGCGGGCGGCGGCCTCGCGAATGCGCTCGTTGAGGTCGACCACCCTGGGCAGGAGCGGGCGGGTGAGCGGCGCGACCCTGGTGATGTCGGGGAAGGTCGCGGTGACCACGTGCGCCCCGATGGCGGTCAGGCCCGCGAACATGTCCTCCAGGGCGCCGGCGACCTCGGCGGCCCGGTATCCGGGCCGGATGACGTCGTTCATGCCGGCCACGACCGTGGCCAGGTCGGGGCGCAGTTCCAGGGCGACCGGCAGTTGCTCGTCGCGGATCCGGGCGGCCTGGCGGCCGCGTACGGCGAGGTTGGCGTAGAGCAGGTCCGGGTTGGCGGCGGCCAGGTGCTCGGCGAGCCGGTCGGCCCAGCCGCGGTACCCGCTCACGTCGTCGCCGTCGCCGAGGCCCTCGGTCTGGCTGTCGCCGAGCGCGACGTAGCGGTGGTAGGTCTTCACGTCGGCTTTCCCTCGTTGTGTACGGCGCGTTCACCCAGCGTCCTGGCGGTCTGCAGGCACCAGTCGCGCATCTCCCGCTCCAGCCGGAGCCCTCCCAGGCAGGTGAGGTACGGGCCGACACGCTCCCCCCCGCGCAGGAACGACTCCTCGTCCATGTCGCCGCGCAGGCGCACCAGCATCTTGCCGAACAGCGCGAGCTTGGCCGCCGCCGCCTCCGCGCGCTCGTGGAGCTGGGCGATCAGAATCTCGGGGTCGAGCAGGTCGGACGCGTGGACCTTCACGGCCAGGTCGTCGCGGATGAGCAGGGGCTTGACCGGGCTCGCGGCGAAGGCGGCGAGCTCGCTCATCCCGGCCTCGGTCACGGTGAACACCCGCTTGTTGGGACGTCCTCGTTGCACGACCTCGCGGCCCGTCACCAGAGCGTCGGACTCCAGCTTGGCCAGCTCGGCGTAGAGCTGCTGGGGGGCGGCGTACCAGAAGTTGGAGACCCCCACATCGAAGATCTTGGTCAGTTGGTAACCGCTGTACTCGCCGTCCAGCAGCGCGGCCAGCACCGCGTGTCGCAAGGCCATCGGCTAGCCGCCACAGTCATGGTGATTAATACTCATATTTATGAGTATGGAGCTGAGATGGGCTGAGAACAAGAGAGCGAGGCGAAATGCCGGTGGTGTCCTCGCGGACGATCGCCGCATTCCCCGGCCGGAGAGGCGGGTGGTCCTCGGCATCCCCGTCCGCGCGCCGAGTCCGGAAAAGATCTTCACGGTGGTCTCCGGGCCGTGGGGCACCCGCTGAGCACGGCGGATAAAGCCGTTGTCAGAGGATCCCGCTCGACGCGATCAGGCTCTTAACCTGGTCTTACGTGCGGTCGGGCATTGTTTTCCCTAACCGGTGAGTACCGGCCTCCGCCCCGTCGAATCGTGGGGGATGTAGGACTTGGGGGAAGACATGGACCCGAACAGGAATGAGCAGCAGGGCACACCGGCCGAGGCGACCCCCGGGAACGACGGCTGGACCCAGTTCGGCAAGGTGCCGCCACGCGTCGGCGCCTACCGCACCGACGCCGACACCGGACCGCAGCCGACGCTGATCCACCCGGTGCCGGAACAGCTCGCCGCCGAGGCGCCGGTAGGAGCCGGGGGGTACGGGGGATCGGGGGCGGTCCCCCCGCAGCGAGGAAGACTCAGCGTCGGGCAGAAGGTAGGCGCCGGTCTCGCTCTGGCGGCCATGGCCGTCGGAGGTGGGGTCGCGGGGGCCTTCGCCGCGACGAGTCTCAACGGCGGCGCCGTCGCCCAGGTCTCGTCGGCCGGCCCGGTGGTGAGCCAGGTCGGCAACGTGACCACGGTCGCCGACATCGCCCAGGCCGTCCAGCCCTCCGTGGTGTCGATCGAGATCAGGACCGCCGCCGGCGGGGGCGAGGGGTCCGGGGTGGTGCTGTCGGAGGACGGACTGATCCTGACCAACAACCACGTGGTGGAGGCCGGAGGCCAGGGGGGTCCGGGCAGCCAGGTGACCGTCAAGTTCAGCGACGGGAAGTCCGCCACCGCGAAGATCGTCGGTACCGACCCGGCCACCGACCTCGCGGTCATCAAGGCGGAGGGCGTCTCCGGCCTGACCAAGGCCTCGCTCGGCGACAGCGACCGGCTGAAGGTGGGTGACTCCGTCCTCGCGATCGGCAGCCCGCTCGGCCTGTCCGGCTCGGTCACCGCCGGGATCGTCAGCGCGCTGAACCGTACCCTGACCGTCGGCGGCGACCAGGGCCGGCAGCAGCTCCCGCCCGGCTGGGGCAGGGAGCAGCAGAGCGGCAGCGCGGGCACCACCATCGGCGGCGCCATCCAGACCGACGCGGCGATCAACCCCGGCAACTCGGGAGGTGCGCTGGTCAACGCGGCCGGCCAGGTGGTGGGCATCAACACCGCCATCGCCACCAACGGCGGGGAGGGCAGCATCGGCGTCGGCTTCGCGATTCCCATCACCACCGCCAACCAGGTCGCCCAGCAGCTAATCGAGAGCGGCAAGGTCTCCCACGCCTTCCTGGGCGTGAGCATGACCGACGCCACCGGGGACGCGGGCGGAGCCCTGGTCGGCCAGGTCACCGAGGGAAGCCCCGCGGCCAAGGCGGGCATCCAGCAGGGCGATCTGATCACCAAGATCAACGACACGGCGGTGGACGAGGCCGCCACCGTGGTCGGAGCCGTCCGCGGCTTCAAGCCCGGCCAGCAGGTGAGCATCACCTACGTCCGGGACGGGCAGCCCCACAGCGTCACGGTGACCCTCGCGGAGAAGACCGGCGAGTAAGGTTCCCCGACGGATGTGCCGCCGGAGCCACCACGGCTCCGGCGGCACATCCGTTTTCGTCGTTCACGGCACATCCTCGTCGTGGGCCGTGGGCCGTGGGCCGCCGCCGGGTCCCGCTGGTCTCGAGCCCTCGCCGGAGGCGCCCCTTGCGCGGGGCCGGAGAACGGGCGCTCCCGCGAGGCGGTTGGAGAACGACACAACGGATCGGGCCCGGTTCGTCGTGAAGGCCGAAGAAGCGCCGCCCGGGTGGGCTTAACGTTCGGACATGCCTCGCCTTCGGGTGGACCACGAAGAAAGGATCGTCGAATGGCTGGAGCAGCGGATCCCGGTCGTCGGCACGCCCGTCTCGCCGAGCTGATCACCGAGTACGAGGTACCCGGCGCGGGCCTGGCCTTCCTGCACGAGGGGGAGGTGCACGAGTTCGCCGCGGGCGTGCTCAACGTGGAGACCGGGGTGGAGGCGACCACCGACTCGCTCTTCCAGATCGGCTCGGTCACCAAGGTCTGGACCGCCACCCAGATCATGCTCCTCGTCGAGCGGGGCGCGCTCACGCTCGACACCCCGGTCGCCGAGGTCCTGCCGGAGTTCCGGGTCGCCGACCCCGAGGTGACCAAGACCGTCACCATCCGGCACCTGCTCTCGCACACCTCCGGCATCGACGGGGACCTCTTCCTCGACACCGGCCGCGGCGACGACTGCGTCGAGAAGTACGTCGAGGCCTGCGCGGACCTCGCGCAGAACCACCCCCTGGGCGCCACCCAGTCGTACTGCAACTCGGGGTTCGTCATCGCCGGGCGCGTCGTCGAACGTCTCACCGGCAAGGTGTGGGACGCCGCGCTGCGCGAGCAGATCATCGAGCCGCTCGGCCTGACCCACACCTGGACCCTGCCGGAGGACGTGCTGCGCTTCCGCGGCGCGATGGGCCACATCGACGGCGCACCCGCACCCGTCTGGGGCCTGATGCGCTCCTGCGGCCCGGCGGGGTTGATCTGCGCGCGTCCCGCCGACGTCGTGGCCTTCGCCCGCGCGCACCTGGGCACCGGCCTGCTCGCCGACCCGCGGGCGATGTGGGAGCCGCAGGTCGACATCCCCAACCCGTACACCCTGGGGAGGCAGTGGGGGCTGGGCTGGATCCTGGACGAGTGGCAGGGGCACCGGATCATCTCCCACGGCGGTAACACCATCGGCCAGGCGGCCATGCTCTGGGCCGTACCCGACAGCGAGACCGTGGTGTGCGTGCTGGCGAACGGCGGCCACACCGCCGCGTTCCACCACGCCCTCGCCACCGAACTCTTCGACGAACTGCTCGGCCTGGCCGTGCCGCCCGTGCTGGGACCGCCGGCCGTGCCGTTCGAGACCGACATCGAGCGGTACGCCGGCGTGTACGAGCGGGCGGGCAGCCGGATGACGCTCACGGTCCGCGACGGCAGGCTCTCGCTGCACATCGAGGCCACCGGAGCCCTCGCCGGGCTGAAGCAGCCCATGGAGTTCGGTCTCGTCGCGGTGGACGACGTCACCTTCGTCGGCCGTCCCGAAGGAGAGCCGCAGTGGCTGTCGGCGGTGTTCTACGAACTCCCCGACGGCTCGCCGTACATCCACCTGGGTGTGCGTGCCACGCCCAAGATCGCCTGAGGAGCCGGGATGTCCGAGAACCTGCGAGAGCGCCTCGACGAGGCGGCGCGGCGGCACGGCGTGCCCGGTGCGGCGCTCGCGATCTGGGCGGGCGGCGAACTCGTGGAGGCCGCCACCGGGGTGGTGAACAGGAACACCGGCGTGCGGACCACGGCCGACAGCGTCTTCCAGGTCGGTTCCACCACCAAGGTCTGGACCGCGGCCCTGGTGATGCAGCTCGTCGACGAAGGGCTGATCGAGCTGGACCGGCCGGTCCGCGAATACCTGCCGGAGTTCGCCGTCGCCGACGGCGCGGAGAAGGTCATCACCGTCAGGCACCTGCTCACCCACACCGGCGGCTTCGACGGCGACGTGTTCGAGGACACCGGGCGCGGAGACGACTGCCTGGACAGGTACGTGGACTTTCTGCGCGGCGCGGGTCACGTGCACGAGCCCGGAGCCCTCTTCTCCTACTGCAACGCCGGATACTGCGTGCTCGGTGCCCTGGTCGCACGGGTACGCGGCACCACCTGGGAACAGGCGATGCGCGAACGCCTGCTGGACCCGCTCGGTGCCGCGCACTCGGCGCTGCTGCCCGAGGAGGCCGTCCTGTTCAGGGTGGCGGCCGGTCACGTCGGTCCAGAGGGGACGGTCCACCCCACCTGGCACATGCCGCGCTCCAACGCCCCCGCGGGCTCGACCATGTGCCTGGCCCCGCGCGAACTGGTCCGCTTCGGCCGGATGCTCGTCGCCGGAGGACTCACCCAAGACGGCACCCGGCTGCAGCCGGCCCAGCCGGCCAGGGCGGAGCGCTGCACCGTCGGGCGCGACATCCCGCACGGCACCGGCGTGGAATCGGTGATCCAGTGATTGTCGAACCAGAAGTCGCTGTCCATGGCCAGTTTCCGGATCATCCGCTTGACCAGGGGAAACGCCGCGCGCAGGCGTTTGTTGTATCCCGACTGCTGCGGCAGGTACGGGAACATGCCGGACAGGTGCGTGCGGGCGAAGCGTAGCCAGCGGGCCTCGGAGCGGTGGGGGGGGGGGGGGGCGGGGGCCCGCCCCCCCCCCCCCCCCCCCGGCGGGGGGGGGGGGGGGGGGGGGGGCCCCCCCCCCCCCCCCCCCCCACCGCCAGGCAAACGAGTTCGGAGTCGCTGAGCAAGGGCGGTCTGCCCATCCACCGGCTTCCTCCGATCCCGTCGTCGATCTTCACATATAGTGCGGTCAAGAGGGTGTTCAGATCTTGCGTCACAACAGGATCCTGGGCGCCCTCGCTGTGTCTGCGGGACCGGATGCCTGAAGGCAGTCCGACTGAGGGGAAATCGATCGTGATGGGAGTGAGAACCGAGCGGCTGGTGCTGCGCCGCTGGCGTGAGGAGGATCTGGAGCCGCTGGCCGCGATCGACGGAGATCCGGAGGTCATGCGCTTCATCGGTGATGGCTCGGTCCGCAGCAAGGAGCAGACCGCCGCCGCACTCGCGTTCATGGAACGGGAGTGGGACGAGCGTGGCTTCGGAATATTCGCCGTGGAGCTGCGCGAGACCGGGGAACTGGTCGGCTGGGTGGGGCTGACGGTCCCTGGCTTCCTTCCCGAAGTTCTGCCGGCTGTGGAGATCGGTTGGCGTCTGGGACGGCGTTTCTGGGGCCGGGGTATCGCCACTGAGGCGGCCGGAGAGGTACTGCGCTTCGGATTCGCCGAGGCGGGCCTGGATCGGATCATTAGTATCTGCCACGCCGATCACCACGCGTCCGCCCGCGTTATGACGAAGCTGGGCATGCGCCAGGAGCGGGAGACGGTAGTCCCGGCCTACGGGCAGTCAGTGCGGGTCCTGGCGATCACCCGCGGTGAATTCGACGCCATCCACGGCAGTTGATCTGCGGGTCGATGCTCGGCGAAACACGGTCCCCGCACTTCGGACTTACTCGTCTAGGTGTAGGACACCAGGACGACGCGGGGCTCTCCGTGCCGCTCCACGATGGTGGGTTCGCCGGTGAAGGGAGCGGCGCCGATCTGGTGTCCCAACTGGTCGCGGAGTTCTCGAACACTCATACGTTCCGTCATGGAACCATCGGTGCCGTGCAGCTTCGTTACCGTTACCGGCTCTACCCGGACGCCGCTCAGTGTCAGGCGCTGGCGCGGGCGTTCGGGTGCGCGCGGGTGGTGTTCAACGACGGGCTGCGCGCCCGCCAGGACGCCCACCGGGCAGGTTTGGCCTACCTGGGCGACGCGGAGCTGTCCCGGCGTCTGACCGCCGCGAAGGCGACGCCGCAGCGGGCATGGCTGGGCGAGGTTTCCAGCGTGGTTCTTCAGCAGGCGCTGGCCGATCTGAACACCGCGTACCGCAACTTCTTCGCCTCGATCACCGGTAAGCGCCAGGGGCCCAAGGTCGGCTTGCCCCGGTTCCGGTCGCGCAAGGACAACCGCCAGGCGATCCGGTTCACCCGCAATGCCCGGTTCGCGGTCACGGCGGGCGGGAGGTTGCGCCTGCCGAAGATCGGCGAGGTGGTGGTGCGCTGGTCGCGTTCGCTGCCCGCCGAGCCCTCGTCGGTGACGGTGATCAAGGACGCGGCCGGGCGGTACTTCGCCTCGTTCGCGGTCGAGACCACTGAGGAGCCGCTGCCCGAGACGGCGTCCGAGGTCGGCGTCGACCTGGGGCTCACCCACTTCGCGGTACTGTCCGACGGCCGGAAGATCGACAACCCTCGATTCCTGCGGCGCGCGGCGAAGAAGCTCCGCAAGGCGCAGAAAGCCCTCGGCCGTAAGGCGAAGGGGTCGAACAACCGCGCCAAGGCCGTCGTCAAGGTCGCCCGCGCGCATGCCCGGGTGACCGATGCGCGCCGGGACTTCGCCCACAAGCTCTCCACCCAGTTGATCGGTGACAACCAAGCGATCTACGTGGAGGACCTGTCGGTGAAGGGCCTGGCCCGCACCCGGCTGGCCAAGAGTGTCCATGACGCGGGCTGGTCGGCCTTCGTCGGGATGCTGGAGTACAAGGCGAAACGCTACGGCCGCACCTTCGCCAAGATCGACCGATGGTTCCCCTCCTCCAAGATGTGTTCACAGTGCGGCACCGTCGCCACCGCCCTACCGCTGAACGTCCGATCGTGGATGTGCCCGTGCGGGGCGGTCCATGACCGTGACGTCAACGCCGCACGCAACATCCTGGCCGAGGGCCGACGGACCGTCGCCGCTGGACGGAAACCCGCCGCCGGGAGGCGGCGGGAGGCGGAGACGTTAAACGCCTGTGGAGGTGACGTAAGACCACCGCTCGCGGTGGCGGATGCCGATGAAGCAGGAAGCCACAGAGGTGCCGCATGACACGGCATGGACTGAATCCCCGGCCCTTCAGGCCGGGGAGCGCGTCAACGGTTGAAGCGACTCGTCGAGATCAGTGGCCTGGATCTGGCCGATTCCGACGCACGGCCCACCGTGGTGCTCCAGATGCGGCTCTTCGGGCGATAGCACGATGTGTCCTGGTCTTTTCGTGACAGAGGACGAAGAAGGAGCGCCGGGAAAAGGCAACTGTGGGGCATCACCCCACCTCTCTGGAGTCCCGATGAGAAAAGCAGGAGCGGTGGCCGTACTCGGCGCCCCTGTTCATCTCGCACAACCTCGCCGTGTTCCGGTACGTCTCCGACATCGTCGCGGTGATGCACCGGGGCAGGCTGGTCGAGATGGGGGCGACCGAGGACGTGGTGGGGTCACCCAGGGACGACTACACCCGGTCCCTGCTTGAGCGGTGCCCCGCCTCAGGCGCGGCTGAGAGAGGCCGGTCCTCCGCCTCTCCCGTTCCGGACGGGCGAGGCCGAAGACCGGCCGCGCCGTGGAAGGCGACGAGAAGGGGAACCGGCCGCGGCGCTCGCCACGACCGGCTCCACCTGGGTTCTCGCCGAGGTGGGGAACGCTTCAGACGGTGATCCATTCGGTGGAGACGGTGACCTCGTCCAGGATCGCGGCGACGGGGGCGACACCGATGCCGGGCCCGGTGGGGACCTCCAGATGCCCTTCGTCCAGCTCGAAGGGGGCGGTGATGTCGGTGGCGTAGTAGCGGCGCGAGGCGGAGGTGTCGCCGGGCAGCGTGAAGCCGGGCATCGCGGCGAGGGCGAGGTTGGCCGCGCGGCCGATCCCGGTCTCCAGCATGCCGCCGCACCACAGGGCGACGCCGTGGGCGCGGGCGAGGTCGTGGATGCGTCGCGCCTCGAGGTAGCCGCCGACGCGGCCGGGCTTGACGTTGATGATCGAGCAGGCGCCCAGGGTGATGGCGGCGGCCGCGTGCTCGGCCGACTCGATGGACTCGTCCAGGCAGACGGGAGTGGTGATCTTCGTGGCGAGCCGGGCGTGCTGGACCATGTCGTCGTTCGCGAGGGGCTGCTCGATGAGCAGCAGGTTCAGGGGGTCGAGTTTGGCCAGGTGGGGGGCGTCGGCGAGGGTGTAGGCGGCGTTGGCGTCGACCTGCAGGAGAAGGTCGTCGCCGAAGCGTTCGCGGACGGCCCGGACGGGGGCGAGGTCCCAGCCCGGTTCGATCTTCAGTTTGATCCGCGTGTAGCCCTCGTCGAGGTAGCCGGCGACGGCGTCGAGGAGCCGGGGGACGGAGTCCATGATGCCGACCGACACTCCGCAGGGCACACGGTCGGCCTCCGCGCCGAGGAAGGAGGCGAAGGACTCGCCGGAGGTGCGAAGCCCGGCGTCCAGGACGGCGGTCTCCAGGGCCGCCTTGGCCATGCGATGGCCCTTGAAAGGGCGCAGGGCGCGGTTCACGCCGTGGGCGTCGACGTGGGTGGGCAGGGCGGGGATGAGGAAACGGCGCAGGACGTCGGCGGCGCCGTCGACGTATTCGGAGGAGTAGAGGGGGTCGGACATGGCCACGCACTCGCCCCAGCCCTCGGCGTCGGGGGTGACGACGCGCAGCAGCAGGACGTCGCGTTCGGTCTCGGTGCCGAACGAGGTGCGGAAGGGGGCGACCAGCGGCATTTTGATCCGCCGCAGTTCGATTCCAGTGATCTTCATGACGATGTGCGGCCTCCGCCGCGTCTCCCTCCTCTAGCGCCGCCGGTCAGGCGACCCGTTCCACGATTGTCGCGCGGCTCGCGCCGCGTCCTTCTCCGCGCGCCCCGCCGGACGTCTCCGGAGCCTCCGCCGCGAGCCTCGCAGATCGGGACACTCAGCGGCGCAGCTCCACCGGGTGGCGGCCCTCGCGATGAACCCGGTCAGCTCCACGAGGCAATCGCCCTTGGTGGTGAACCCGGTCACCCGGGCGCCCTTTCCACGAGGTAGTCGCCCTTGGTGGTGAACCCGGTCACCCGGGCACCTTCTCCCATCAGTGAGCCGAGCACGTCGCGCACGGCGTGGCGCCATGACTTGGCCGCGCCGGGATCGGTGCGGCGCAGCGCCTCGATGTCGGCCGGTATCGCGACCAGCAGCGCCCGGGCGTCGGTCCTTCCCGGGACCGGTCGGCCGTCGCGTTCGGCCAGTGCGGTCACCACGTCCGACGGGATCTTCGGCCGGTGCGGCTCGCCCTGTACGGCGGCGAGCACCTGCGGCTCGGTCAGCCGCCAGACGGTGAGCATCCGGTCGGACTCGTCGCCCGCGTTGATCGCGTCCTCCATCACGCCGTAGAAGGACGGCAGGTACTCCTCGGGACGGGCACCGAGCTTGACCAGGTTGAAGTGGGCGTTGCGGCGCACCAGCGGATCGTAGGTCCAGGTGATGCGATCCAGGCCCCGGTCGAGTGCCCAGCGGCGCTGGTGCGACTTGAGCGCGAATCCGATGCCGCGCCCGACGGCGGCGCCGGTGACGTGCGAGTGCAGCACCTGCCCGGCCGGGGCGGCGAGGAAGCCGACCGAGGCGCCCACCAGCCGATCGCCCTGGTAGGCGCCGGTGACGTAGTTGCCCGCGTGTGACAGCGCCCGCATCAGCTCGACGGTGATGGGCTCCCCGCCGGGATCGGGGTGCCAGATGCCGTCGAACAGCCGGAAGACCTCCTCCATCTCCTCGATGGAGCGCAGCTCGCGCAGTATCACGCCGTTCATCCGAGCGTCGCCCGGAGCAGGCCGGCCAGCAGCGCCGTACGGCCGGGCATCTCGGCCACGACCACGTGCTCACCGTCGGCGTGGGCGCCGCCGCCCACCGCGCCCAGCCCGTCGAGGGTGGGACAGCCGGCTCCGGCGGTGTAGTTGCCGTCGGAGGCTCCGCCCACTCCGACACCGATGAGCGGGGCGAGCCCGAGGCCGTCGGCGATCCGCTGGGCGACGGCGAACAGTCCGGCCGACGAGGCCTCCTCCAGGGGAGGGCGGTTCGGGCCGCCCGTCACCTCCAGCCGGGTCCCGGCGAGCCGGGGGGACAGTGCCCTCATCAGCTCGTCCACCCGCTCCTGCGCGGCGAGTGTGGGCACCCGCACGTCCACCGACAGGCGGGCCAGCGCGGGCACGGTGTTGACCGTGGTCCCCGCCGACAGCACCGTGGGCGTGACGGTGGTCCGGCCCAGGCCGCCGGGCCCGCCGGATGGCGTCCCCGGTGCCGTGGAGCCCGGCCGCGGATCGTGGAGCAGGGGCAGCCCGCGCGTCGCGGCGGGCGACGTCTCCGCCGTCGTCACGGCATGGGGAGCACCGTTCACCCGGTCGGCGATCCCGGTGACGGCGAGGATCTGGTGGGCCAGCTCGATCCCCGCGTTCACCCCCTTCTCCGGTTCCAGGCCGGCATGCGAGGCCGTTCCGCGCACCACGAGCTCGTAGAGCGACGTTCCCTTGCGTGCCGTCTTGAGCGCTCCGCCGTCGGCGCTCGCCTCCAGCACGAACGCGGCCGCGAGGCCGCGTGCCGACTCCTCGATCAGCGCGCGTGAGGACGGTGAACCGACCTCCTCGTCGCCGGTGACCAGCACGCACACCCCGTCCGGCGAGGGCAGCGCGGCGAGTGCGTGAAACGCCTGCACCAGCCCGGCCTTCATGTCGAACACCCCGGGGCCCCGGGCGATCCCGCCGCTCACCGACCAGGGGCGCTCGGCGAGCGTCCCGAGCGGCCAGACCGTGTCGTGGTGGCCGACCAGCAGGACCCGAGGTGTGCCGAAGGTCCACCGCAGGTGGGTGACCCCGTCGATCACGATCGTCTCGGCGCGTGCGCCGAGCCTCCTGAACCCCTGGTCGGCGACCACCCGGGCGCTATGGGCAACCGCCTCGTGGTCGGCGGAGAACGACTCGCACGCGACGAGCTCCTCCAGGTCCTCGAGCATGACGTCCAGGTTCATCGTGCTCGTCCCAGTTCGGCGCGGAACAGCCGGTGTACGTTGCCGCCGATGATCTTCGTGATCTCCTCGTCGGCGAAGCCGTGCTTGAGCAGGGCGTCGGTGACCAGGGGCAGCCCGCTGGTGCCCGACAGTCCCGACAGTCCCGGCAGGGCCGCGAAGGGATCGGCGCCGTAGTCCTGCTCGCAGCACGGGGGAGTCACGTTCCGCAGCGCCTCGCGCACGAAGAACGACGCCCAGCGGTCCGGCGGACGCGCGGTGACCGCCATCAGCAGATCATTGTGGGTGTCCGCGACGACGGCGCGGTGGTGGAGCTCAACGGACACGGGCCAGCCCTCCTGCGTGGTTACCGCGACGGTACGACAGGTTGAGGGAGATGTAATTCGTCTGGTTTTCCTAAGAGTGGTGAATTGTTCGTCCAATCGGCCAAGATCACTTGTTTCGCTCCGGCCGGAGAGGAGAAACGGGCGGCGGGTGGGCAGGCGTCACCGGCCGGCGGTGAGCGCCTCCGAGCGCCACAGGTCACGGTAGTAGCCGGGAGAGGAGACCAGCTCCCGGTGGGTGCCCCGCTGCGTCACCGACCCGTTCTCCAGTACGACGATCTCGTCCACCCGCTCCAGCCCGCGCAGCCGGTGCGTGACGAGCAGCGTCGTGTGGCCGTGGGTGGCGTCCAGGAGGTCGGCCATGAGCGCGTCCGCCGTCGTCTCGTCCAGGGCCTCGGCGGGCTCGTCGAGCAGCAGCACCGGCGGGTCGTGCAGCAGCGCCCGCGCCAGCGCCAGCCGCTGCAACTGGCCACCGGACACCGTACGCCCGTCCTCCCCGAGCGTCGCGTCCCAGCCGGTGCGCTCCACCCACCGGTCCAGGCGTGCCCGCCGCACCGCCTCGGCCAGCTCCTCCTCGCCGGCCTCCGGGCCCGCGAGCCGCAGGTTGTCCCTCAGCGAGGTCTGGAACACGTACGGATCCTGCGTCAGCCCGGTCATCACCCGCCGCACGTCGTCGGAGGCGAGCTCCCGGACGTCCACCCCGCCGACCTTGATCGTCCCCGACTCGGGTTCGACCAGGCGCATCAGGGCCGACAGCAGGCTGCTCTTGCCGGCACCGCTGGGGCCGACCAGGGCGACGCGCCTGCCGGGGGTGAGGGTGAGGCTGACGCCGTCCAGGGCGGGGGCGAGGCCGGTGTCGTGCCGGACCACCAGGTTCTCGATCTCGACGGTCGGAGGCCCGCCGGGGACAGGGAGCGGGACGGACGGCTCGGTCACCGCCGGAGGGGTCGCGCCCACCTCCCGCAGGCGGCGCAGGGCGGCGAGCACCCCGGTCAGCCGCTCCCCGGCCACGGCCATCGGCAGTACCGGCTCGAAGGACACCAGCGAGACCAGCGCGAGCACCGCGGTGGTCACCGAACCCGCCCCCGAGCTTCCCGCCAGCAGCACGACGGCCGTCACGGTCAGTCCCTGGGTGAGCATGCCCAGGGCCGAGGCCACCGCGTTCGCCCGCGCCTGCCTGCGCTCCAGCGCCGCCAGCCGGGCGTCGGTCTCGGCGGCGGCGGCGAGTGCCCGCTCGTCCGCCCCGTAGGCGGCGAGGTCTGCGGCCCCGTGCACCAGATCGGCGACCCGGGTGGCCAGGTCGGCCCGTGCCGGGGCGATCCGCGCCGACCAGCGCCGCGCGGCGGCGGCCGTGCCCGCCGGGATCAGCACCCCGGCCACCAGCAGCCCGGCGAGGAGCGCCAATGCCGCCACCGGGAGCAGGAACAGGCCGATCACCACCGCGGCCACGCCGGTGACCAGCGCCGCCAGCGCCGGCAGCAGGCAGCGTACGAGCAGGTCCTGTACCGCGTCGGTGTCGTCGACCATGCGGCTGAGCAGGTCGGCCCCCCGCTGCTTCGGCGATCCTGTGGGGATGAGCGCCCGGTAGAGCCGCTCCCTGGTCGTCGCCTGGGCCCGCAGCGCCACGTCGTGACCGGCCAGCCGCTCCCCGTAGCGGAAGACGCCCTTGGTCGTCGCGAACGCCCTGACCCCGACGATCGCCACGCTCAGCGCCGCGAGCGGCGGCTGCTCGGCGGCCCTGGTGATGAGCCACGCGGCGGACCCGATCAGCCCGAGCCCGGCCAGCTCGGCCGCCGCCCCCGCAGCCGCGGCGAGGGCGAGCCGCCCGCCGGACCGGCCCACCGGTCGTCCGCCCGCCCGGTCCACCGGTCGCGCCTCCGTCCGCTCCCCGTCCGTCCGGCCCGTCGGGATCTGGCTGACATCGGTCACGGAGAGACCTCCTCTCGTGTCCCCGCCGGAGGTCTCTCCCCGGCCACCACCCGGCCGTCGGCGATCCGGATCACCCGGTCGGCCAGGTCGATCATCGCGGGCCGGTGGGCGACGATCACGGCGGTGCGGCCCTCGGCGAGCTCGCGGGTCGCGTTCACGACCGCGCCCTCGCTGCGGCCGTCGAGCCGCGCGGTCGGCTCGTCCAGCAGGAGCAGGTCGGCCTCCGGGCGGCAGAACGCGCGGGCGAGCGCGACCCGCTGCCGCTGCCCGGCCGACAGGTTCGTCCCGCGCTCGCCGAGCACCGTGTGGTAGCCCTCGGGCAGCGCCAGGATGAACTCCTCCGCCTGCGCGGCCCGCGCCGCGACCCCGACCTCCTCGATCGTCGCACCGGGGGCACCGAGCCTGATGTTGTCGGCCACCGAGGTGGCGAAGAGGTGCGGGCGCTGGGGGACGAACGCCAGGCGCGCCCGCCAGGAGTCGTGGTCGCCGATCTCGGCGCCGTCGACGAGCACCCGGCCCTCGGTGGGGGTGACGAAGCCGAGCAGCAGGTGGAGCAGGGTGCTCTTGCCCGCACCGCTCTCGCCGACCAGGGCCACCCGCTCGCCGGGGGCGATCACCAGCGACACGTCCCGCAGCGCGGCCTCCTCGCGGTCGGGGTAGCGCACCGTGACATGCTCCAGCCGGATCTCCGGCGCCCTCCCCGCTGCGGACTCCGCCTCCGGCGGGGATTCCTCCGCCGGACGCGTTCCCGCCCGCCCGCCGCGCGCGGGCCCCACCGCCGTGACCGCCGTGACCGCCGTGACCGCCGTGACCGCCGAGGCCGCCGTGACCGCCGTGGCTCCCGCGGCCCCCGTCGCCCTCGGGGCTCCCGCCTCGCCGTCGAGGACGGCGAACGCCTCGTCGGCGGCGGCGACGCCCTCCATCGCCGCGTGGAACCTGCCGCCCATGGTGCGCAGCGGCAGGTACGCCTCCGGGGCCAGGAGCAGGACCAGCAGCGCGGTCGACAGGTCCAGGGAGCCGGAAAGCAGCCGCAGGCCCACCGGGACGGCGACCAGGGCGAGCGACAGGGACGCGGCCAGCTCAAGGACGAGCGAGGACAGGAACGCCACCCGCAGCGTGCGCATCGTCGCGGCCCGGTGGGCGTCGGCCACCCGCCGGATCACCTCGGCCTGGTAGCGGGCCCTGCCGAAGGCCCGCAGCGTGGGAAGGCCCCTGACCACGTCCAGGAAGTGCCCGCCGAGGCGGGACAGGGCCTTCCACTGGCGCTCCGTCACGGCCTTGGTGTGCATGCCGACCAGTGCCCCGAAGATCGGGATGAGCGGCAGCGTGACCAGTACGATCACCGCACTGGCCAGGTCGGCGGTGAACAGCCGGACGAGCACCGCGATCGGCACGACACCCGCGACCGCCACCGCCGACAGGTAGCCCGACAGGTAGGGGTCGAGGGCGTCCAGGCCCCGGCCGGTCAGGGTCACCAGTTCGCCCGAGCGCTGCGAGGCGGGCCTGACGGGACCCAGATCCCGCAGCCGCGCCAGCAGGCGGCGCCGCAGGGCGGACTTCACCCCGGTGGTCATGCGCCCGGCGGCGACTCCCTGCCCCAGGGTGAGCAGCGCCCGGATGCCGACGACGAGCGCCAGCAGGATCAGGGCCGGGGCCGCGAACCGTCCGGACAGCACCCCGGCGAGCAGCTCCGCCTGGACGAGGACGAGCAGCCCGGTCAGGACGGCGGCGGCCAGGCACAGGGCCAGGTGGCGGCGGACGGCCCGCTCGCCCAGTGCCAGCCGTACAAGATCCTTGTGCATGCCAACCCTAGAGAGCTCAGAAGAACGAGGGAACCCGATCGGAGGCGGCGCGCCCGGGACCGAACGTCCGCCATACCCATACTTGCGCAGCCACCATGACCGGTGCGAAGGGCAGAATCATGACACTCAACACACTCAGCGTCCCGGCGGGCGCGGTGCGGTCGAGCAGCCAGGGGGCGAGTACGGCGAGCAGCACCGCGACGGGCGCCGCGGCGGCGCACGCGGAGAGCAGGAGCGCCCGTCCGGTGCGGCGCGCGCCGGTCACCTGTCCGGGCAGCCGCCACGAGGCGAACGTCCAGCCGTGGAAGGCGAGCAGCGCGGCGACCACCAGCCCGCCGACCAGTCCCGGCAGGCTGATCGGGGACCCCGTCAGGCCGCCGGCCACCGCGACCAGGGCCATGCCCCAGCTCAGCGCGAGACCGTACGAGCCGGCGACGATCGCCCAGTCCCAGGTCGTCCGCCACGCGCCCCCGTCGGCGCGGCGGCGGAACCAGAACCCGGCGTCGCGCACGATCCACGACACCAGCAGGGAGACCACCAGCGGGTAGAGGCCGAACAGCACGTCTCCCTCGATCGAGGGGAAGACGCCGAACAGCACGCCCGCCACGGCCACCAGCCACACCTCGTTGGCCAGGACGAACGGCGCCATGGCGGCGACGATCTCGTCCCGGTCCCTCCTCGTCCTGCCGAGTACGGGCAACAGCATGCCCAGGCCGATGTCGAAGCCCTCCAGGGCGAAGTAGCCGATCAGCAGGAGGGCGAACACGCCGAGCCAGAGGATGTCCACGGTCTGTCTCCCTAGTGGCTGAGCGCGTGCGCGCGCTCGGTGGGGTCGGCCGGTGCGTCCGCGCCGAGGGTGGTGGCGGCGGGTCCGCGCCGTACGGTGCGGGCGATCAGCACGTAGTCGATCACCGCGAGCAGGGCGAGCACGCCGCCGAAGGCGATGAGCGAGACGCTGACCATCTGGGAGGTGAGGCCGGGGGACATGGCGTCGGCGACGGTCAGCCTGCCGTTGATCATCCAGGGCTGCCTGCCGGACTCCCGCGCCAGCCAGCCCAGGATCGCCGCCACGAACGGCAGCGGGGTGATCGCGATCAGCAGGGGGTGTGCCCAGCGCCAGCGCGGCAGCCAGTACACGGTCGGCGCCAGCACCAGCATGACGAAGAACTGGAGCAGTTGGCCGATCGCGATCATGAGGCCGAGCGCCCATGCGGCCAGGCCCCCGTCGTCGAACTTGTCCGGCTGGAACAGGGAGAGCGGGCCGAACTGGGCGTAGCCGAAGCCGACCGTGATCAGTGAGCCGACGAGGGAGGTGATCACTCCGGTGCGGAGCGAGCTCGTGAAGAACTCCCGCTCGGCGGTGCGCCGGAACAGCTGGTACGCGCTCGCACCCATCAGCACGAAACCGCCGGTCCACAGGCCCGCGCCGAGCACGTGCGGCAGCGCCATGGTGAGCGTCGGGTTGGTGAGCAGCGCGCCGAAGTCGGTCAGGACGAGGTGGCCGTCCCCGTCCACGGCTCCCGCCGGGTTCTGCAGGAACGAGTTGGCCACCATGATCCAGAAGGCGGAGGCGTAGGCGGTCAGCGTCACCACCCAGATGCACGCCACGTGGAGCCATTTCGGTAGCCGGTGCCAGCCGAAGATCCACAGCCCCAGGAAGGTGGACTCCAGGAAGAAGGCGCCGAGTGTCTCGATCGCGAGCGGCGCGCCGAAGACGTCCCCGGCGTAGTGCGACAGGCCGCTCCAGTTCATGCCGAACTGGAACTCCATCACCAGTCCGGTGAGGATGCCGAGCGCGTAGTTGATCACGTAGATCTGGCCCCAGAAGCGGGTCGCCCTTTCGTGGACCGGCTTTCCGGTGACGGCGTAGCGGGTGTGCATGATCGCGATCAGGGGGGCCAGGCCCAGGGTCAGCACGACGAACAGGAAGTGGAGGCTTCCTGTCACGGCGAACTGCGTCCGGGCCAGGTCGAGCACGTCCACGGTCTCACCTCCATTGTTATGTCTGTCTACCTATAGGCATGCTACATGTAGAACGCCTACATGTAGCATGCCTATACGAGAGGTAGGCTGACGACGTGAGCCAGCGAAGTGAACGAACCGCCGGGTGCGGTGAGACGGGATCCGCCCGGTGGGCGGAGGCGACCGGATGAACACCGACGCGCTCCGCGGTCACATGGACGCCCTGCTGCTCTCCGTGCTGGAGCACGAGCCGCTGCACGGTTACGCGATCATCGAGGCGCTCCAGGCGCGCAGCGGCGGCGCGCTGAACGTGCCGACGGGCACGGTCTACCCGGCGCTGCGGCGGCTGGAGCAGGCCGGATACCTGGCCAGTGAGTGGGCCACGGTGGGCGGGCGCAAGCGGCGCACCTACCGGCTCACCTCCTCGGGGCGTACGGCCCTCGCCGGCGAGCGCTCCGCCTGGCGGGAGTTCGCCGGGGTGATCGGCAGCGTCCTGGAACCGCGCACCACCCGCTGACGCCCTCCCGAGCCGGCTCTCAGGCGGTCACGGGGACGGGGCCGCGCCGGGTGACACTCAGGCAGCGGGAGGCGCAGTACAGCTGCGTGAGCCAGAACACGTAGCTCATCAGCGACGCGACGATCCCCGGCGGATAGTCGCCGAACCCGGCCGAGCCGCGTGAGCCGAACATCAGCGCCCCGCACAGCACGAGCATGACCGGCAGCATGGCCCAGACGAACACGGCCAGGGCCCGGGTGACGAGCCGGGGCCGCCTGATCCTGCGCAGCCCTCTGCCCAGCGCGAACAGTGCGACCCCGCCGATCACGCCGGTGAGCATCTGGAGCAGGTCCACGCCACGGGCGACCGGGACGAACCAGTCAGGCATGGTCTCGTACGCCGGGGCGGCGGGAAAGATCTTCCAGATCACGCTCCACATGACCGTGGTGAGCGGCACGGTGACGAACAGCAGGGCCGCGAGCCTCCGGCCCGCCGAGTTGGACAGCTCCTCCTGGTAGCCGGGCGCGATCTCGCGGATCGTCCCGAACTCCTCGACCGCGGCCCGCTCGGCCTCCTCACGCCTCAGGCCCTCGCCCTCCAGTGCCTCGGCGGTGTCGAGCAGGCTGTCGCGCGCCTCGGCGATCATGTCGAGCTTCGGTCTCCGAGGACCCCTGAGAGTGCGGCTGAGCCCGGTCACGTAATCCTCGATGACCCCGGTGCCTGCCATGTGCTCTCCAGTCGCCCGATTTCCATCCAGGGTACGCGTCTCCCATCCTGGTCTCCCGTCCGGAACCCGCGCATCGGGGAGGCCCCTGAGAAGACCCCGAGGCGGCCCACGCCCACCTGCGAATACGCTCGAACCCAGCGGCACCGGTGGGAGGGAGGGGCTCGTCGTGAGGATCAAGGATCTTGAGGTGCGTGAGGGCACGCTGGCGGGCGGCCTGCCGTACTACGCCCTCGGCGATGGCGCGCCGCTCGTCGTGCTGCGCTGGTTCACCCCCGCCCACGCCAACCCGACCGGACTGGCGCGCGGCCTGGAACTGCGGGTGCTGGCCCCGCTGGCCCGCCACTTCCGGCTGTACGCCGTCGGCCGTGCTCCCGGCATGGCCGAGGGAACCACCATGGCCGACATCGCCGCCCGGCACGCCGATGCCCTGCACGCGCGGTTCGGCGGACCCGTCGACGTGATGGGCCTGTCGTCGGGAGGTTCGGTGGCGCTGCAAATGGCGGCCGACCGTCCGGACGCGGTCCGCACGCTGGTCGTGGCGGGGGCGGCCTGCAGGCTCACGCCACGCGTCCGGCGGCTCCAGCGCCGTTACACCGAGGCGGTCGCCGCCGGGCGGCGCGGCCTGCAGCACCAGGCGGTCACAGCCGCCGCCTCGCCCGCGGGACAGGCCCTCGCCGGGGCGCTGCTGTGGCTGCTGGACCCGCTGGCGCGCCCCGACGACCCTCGCGACATGCTCGCCTTCGCCCGCGCCGAGGAGAGGTTCGATCTGACCGGCCGTCTCGCCGACGTCGCCGCCCCCACCCTGGTCATCGGCGGCGAGAGAGATCTGGACTACCCGGTCGAACTCTTCAGGCGGACCGCCGAGGGGGTCCGTGACGGCCGCCTGATCACCTATCCGGGCCTCGGCCACCTGGGAGCCTTCCGCAGCGGGCGGTTCGCGGAGGACGTCACGGCCTTCCTGACGGGAGCCGATCCGGGTGAGAGCCCCCGAACGACCTGCTGACCGTCACGGCTCCCCGCCCTTTCCCGCTCCCGGGTCCGCACGGCCGGACCCCGGTGGGCCGTCCGGCCGCGCGAAAAGCTCTCACCCGTGGTCGGGGGAGCGCCACAGGGACCACCAGCGCGTCCCGCGCGGGACGACGGCGAGCGCGCAGCCGCTCATCCTGAGTCCTTCCGGATGGCGGATGCCGGTGAAGAGGCAGGTGCTGAGATCCAGGTCGGCGAGTTCCAGCTCCTCGGCGTCCACCTCGTGCAGCGAGGTCACCCTGGCGCCGTCCCGGCCCCGCACCGTGGCGGGGCCGCGCAGGGTCGCCCCCTCCAGGTCGGCCTCGGCGTCGTCGAGCCGGACGTTCAACCGCCCGCCCACCTCCAGGCGCCGCAGGTCCACCGAGCACCCGCCCGTGGTCACGTCGAGCCCCTTGCCCGCCCACGCCCCGGCGAGGGTGAGGTGGCGGCCGACCGAGATCGGGGCCAGGTAGCCGCCCGCGGAGAAACGCGCGCCGTCGAACCCGGCCAGCCCGCCGAAGCTCGTCTTGCGGAAGGACACCGTACGGCGGAACCTGCATCCTCGCAGGGTCGCATCACCCGCGAAGCCGGTGCCGTCGAAGGTGACGAAGCCATGGAAGTCGGCGCACTCGAAGGACGCGGTCCGGTCGAAGAGGGCGGCCCCGAACAGGGCGTCACCGTCGATGGAGACCCGGTCGAAGGCCGCGTGCCCGGTGACGGCGACGCCGTGCAGGGACAACCCCCGGTCGAACCTCGCCTCCCTGAAGGAGGCGTTGCGTGCGAAACGGGCGTTGAAGAACGAGGCGAGACGCCGGAAGTGCGCGTGGTCGAAGGAGACGTCCCCGCCGAACGTGATGTCGCCGAACCGTACGCTCTCGGGAAAGGTCGCCCAGTCGAACCGGGCCCGGCCCAGGCGCCCTCGGGTGGCGGTGAGGATCCGTTCCAGCAGATCCCTGCCGACGACGGTGGCCCGCAGGTCGACGGCGGAACCGGGGGAGAGGCCGCGGGCGACCTCGTCGAGCTCGGCGGTGTCCAGATGTGCCAGGCACCGCCCGTACGGTTGCCGCGCGGATCCGGCACACTCGGGGGAGGCGGCGCAGGTGACCCAACCCACGTCCAGAGTTCTCATAATTCCAGTGATACCCGTCAACGCCGGGACAAGCGACTTCTAGGTCAAGGAAAGCCATATCTGACCGGGTCGGATAGACATGAAGTGTCAATATTCGGGATTTCACTATCTATCCACTTATATGTGAGTGATAAGCAATGCATGGAGCCTTACGCTCCGGTTCATGCGTGCTTCAACCCGGGCGTTCGCCGCCCTCGTGGCCGTCGGCCTCGCCACCACCGGCGTCGCGGCCCTCGCCTCATCCCCGGCCCTGGCGGAACCGGGCACCGTCGTCATCAGCCAGGTCTACGGCGGTGGCGGCAACGCCGGAGCGCCGCTCGCCAACGACTACGTCGAGCTGTTCAACCGCAGCGCCGCGCCCGTCGCCCTGGACGGCTGGTCCGTCCAGTACGCGAGCGCCACCGGTACGGGCAACTTCGGCGCCAACCCGGTCGTCCCTCTGGCGGGCACCCTCGCGCCCGGCCAGTACCACCTGGTCCAGCTGGCCGGAGGCGCCAACGGCTCCCCGCTGCCCGCCGCGGACACCACAGGAACGATCAACCTGAGCGGCACCGCGGGCAAGGTGGCCCTGGTCCGCTCGGCCACGGGTCTGGCGTGCAACGGCGGCTCCGCTCCCTGCGCACCGGAGCAGACGGCACTCATCGCCGACCTGATCGGGTACGGCGGCGCCAACTACTTCGAGGGCACCGCCGCCCCCGCCCTCGCGGTCGCCCTGGCGGGCCTGCGCAAGGACCACGGCTGCGCCGACAGCGACGTCAACGGTGACGACGTGGAGACAGGGGACCCGGCGCCGCGCAACCGGGCGACCACCCCCGCGCCCTGCGGTGACGTCGAGCCGACCCCCACCCCCACGCCGACCCCGACGGTGGAGCCCACGCCGACCCCCACCCCGACGCCCACGCCGACGGGGGAGCCGTGCGAGATTCCGGTCACCCACCAGATCGCCCAGGTGCAGGGGAGCGGTGACGTCAGCCCGCTGGCGGGCCAGACCGTCCGCGTCGAGGGCGTCGTGACCGCCGACCTCCAGAAGAGCACGCAGCTCAGCGGCTTCTTCCTGCAGGACCCGACCCCCGACTCCGACCCGGCCACCTCCGAGGGGCTGTTCGCCTTCGCCCGCGACACCTTCAAGGACGTCAAGGTCGGCGACCGTGTCCTGGTCACCGGCAGGGTCATCGAGTTCAACGGCTGGACCGAGCTGTCGCCGGTCACCGCGGTGGACGTCTGTGGAAAGGGCACCATCACCCCGCTCAAGCAGAAGCTGCCGCTCGCCGAGGGCGCGACCTTCGAGCCCGTCGAGAGCATGCTCGTCACCTTCCCCGAGCTGCTCACCGTCAACGACCACTACAACCTGGGCCGCTACGGCGAGGTCACCGTCGCCTCCGGGGGGCGGGTGTTCCAGCCGACCGACCGGGCGGGAGTGGACGCCGCCAAGAACGCGCGGCGCACCCTGCTGCTGGACGACGGCTCCACGGTGGAGAACCCGGCGACGATCCCCTACACCGACCCGCGCACCGTTCGTCTTGGTGACACCGCGCTCGGCGTCACCGGTGTGATGGGGTACGGCTTCGGCAAGTACCGCCTCCAGCCGACCAAGCAGGTCAACTTCCTGCGGACCAACCCGCGCCTGCCCGCGCCGTTCCCGGTCATCGGCAACGTCAAGGTGGCCAGCCTCAACACGCTCAACTGGTTCACCACCCTCGGCTCGCGCGGTGCGAGCAACGCCCCTGAGCAGCAGCGCCAGCTGGCCAAGCTCGTCGCCGCGCTGAAGGGCATGAACGCCGACGTCGTCGGTCTCATGGAGGTCCAGAACAACGGCCAGACCGCGGTGCAGGCCCTGGTCGACGCGCTCAACGCCGAGGTCGGCGCCGGCACCTACGCGGCGATCACCCACCCCTATCCCGGCACCGACCTGATCCACGTGACCGCCATCTACAAGCCGGGCAGGGTCGAGCCGGTGGGTGCCGCGCGCTCCTCCACCGACCCGGTCTTCCGCAGGCCTCCGCTGATCCAGACCTTCCGCAGGGTCCAGGGCGGCCAGTCCTTCACCGTGCTGGTCAACCACTTCAAGTCCAAGGGCTGCGACGCGCAGGCGGTGGGTCCCGACGCCGACCAGGGTGACGGGCAGAGCTGCTACAACGGCGAGCGCGTCCGCCAGGCGCAGGCGACGCTGGGCCTGATCGACAGCCTGAAGCTGACCAACCCGCTCGTCCTCGGCGACCTCAACGCCTACGGCGAGGAGGACCCGATCGACACCCTGGAGGCGGCGGGCCTGACCAGCGTGACCAAGAGGTTCGTCCCGGCGCCGCTGCGCTACAGCTACCTCTTCGACGGACTGGTCGGCGAGCTGGACCACGCCCTGGTCGGCAAGGACCTGCTCAAGCGCGTGACCAGCGCGACGATCTGGCACATCAACGCCGACGAGAGCCGGATCCTCGACTACAACACCGAGTTCAACCCGCCGAGCCTCTACCAGCCCGACGCGTTCCGCTCCTCCGACCACGACCCCGTGATCATCGGACTGACGCTGACCGGTGGAAAGCACTGATCGCGACCACGGCACATTGACGCGAGACCTCCGCGGGGCCGCCCCGCGGAGGTCTCGCCGTATGACCCGGCCAGGCCAGGCCCGGCCCGGCCGGCGAGGGGCGTGGGACCGACCCCCGCCCTCGGCCTCCGGTTCCGACTCCGGGGAAAAGGAGAGATCCGGTGCGACGCGCGACGCCGGGCGGGAGGCGTGCGGGCCGTGCGAGGAGCATGCCCGGCGGGATGGCGGGATGGAATGCGCGGGGAGGGGAAGTGGTTATGCCAGCCATACAGACGTGAACGACAGAAGGAGCCACCGGTGGCCACCATCGAGGTAACCGAGAAGAACTTCAACGACATCGCCGACGAGGGGATCGTCCTGCTGGACTTCTGGGCGGCCTGGTGCGGACCGTGCCGCACCTTCGGGCCGATTTTCGAGAAGTCGTCGGCGAAGCACACCGACATCAAGTTCGGCAAGATCGACACTGAGGCCGAGCAGGCGCTCGCACAGGGGTTCGAGATCACCTCGATTCCGACGATCATGGCCATTCGCGATGGCATCGTCGTCTTCGCCCAGCCGGGCGCGCTGCCCGAGCCCGCCCTTGAGGACCTCATCGGCCAGGTTCGCGCGCTCGACATGGACGCGATCCGCGCCGAGCTCGCCAACGAGCTGGGCGCGCAGAAGGGCTGATGCCCGGCTCCCGATCACGTGAAAAGCCCCGCGCCACCGGAGGAAGACCGATGGCGCGGGGCTTTCGCGTGATGGCAGAACCTGCCGGTGAGATCAGACCGAACGGTAGAGCTCGGCCACCCGGAAGGCGAGGTCGAGTGACTGGCCGCGGTTGAGACGCGGGTCACAGGCCGTCTCGTAGCGCCTGGCGAGGTCGTTCTCGACGATCTCGGCGCCGCCGCCCACGCACTCGGTGACGTCGTCGCCGGTGAACTCGATGTGGACGCCGCCCGGGTGGGTGCCGAGCGCGCGGTGTACCTCGAAGAAGCCCGCCACCTCGTTCAGGACGTCGTCCAGGCGGCGGGTCTTGTGACCGCTGGGTGCCTCGAAGGTGTTGCCGTGCATGGGGTCGCAGATCCACGCCACCTGGGCGCCGCTCGCGGTCACCTTCTCCACCAGCTCGGGGAGGTGCTCGCGGATCTTCGACGCGCCCATCCGGGTGATGAAGGTGAGCCGTCCGGCCTCGTTGTCGGGGTTGAGCTTCTCGATCAGCGCGAGGGCGTCCTCGGAGCTGGTCGTCGGGCCGAGCTTGACGCCGATCGGGTTGCGGATGCTGGCGAAGAACTCCAGGTGGGCGCCGTCGAGCTGGCGGGTGCGCTCGCCGATCCAGACCATGTGCGCCGAGACGTCGTACGGCCGGCCGGTCCGCGAGTCGATCCGGGTGAGCGCCTGATCGTAGTCGAGGATCAGCGCCTCGTGCGAGGAGTAGAACTCGACGGTGTGGAACTCCTCGGGCTCCGCCCCGCAGGCGCGCATGAAGGCGAGCGCCTGGTCGATCTCGCGGGCGAGCTGCTCGTAGCGCTTGCCGGCCGGGGACTCGATCACGAAGTCCTGGTTCCAGGCGTGCACCTGGCGCAGGTCGGCGTAACCGCCCTTGGTGAAGGCGCGGACCAGGTTGAGCGTCACCGCCGAGGAGTGGTAGGCCCGCAGCAGCCGCCACGGGTCGGGAACGCGGGACTCGGCGGTGAACTCGAAGCCGTTGACCATGTCGCCCCGGTATGCGGGCAGCTCGACACCGTCGCGGATCTCGGTGTTCTTCGAGCGCGGCTTGGCGAACTGCCCGGCCATCCGGCCGATCTTCACCACGGGGACCTTCGCCGCGTAGGTCAGCACGATGGCCATCTGGAGCAGCGTCTTGAGCTTGTTGCGCACGTCGTCGGCGGTGGCGCCGGCGAAGGTCTCGGCGCAGTCTCCGCCCTGGAGGACGAAGGCCTCTCCCCGCGCCACCGCCGCGAGGTCGGCTTTGAGGTTGTCGCACTCGCCCGCGAAGACGAGGGGCGGGAGGCTCTTCAGCTCGGTGACGACCTTCTCCAGCTCGCCACGGTCGGGCCACTCGGGCTGCTGTGCCGCGGGCAGCCGCCGCCAGGATTCGAGGTTGATGCTCACGACATACCAGGCTATTGCAACCGGGTGTCGGAACAGACCCGATCGTCCACGTAGTGAGAAGGACTTTATACCTGGTGAGATTCCTCGGGGCTGGAAACATGCTCCTGGAGGACGCCAAATCCGACAAAACGCCTGGCCAGCGAGCCGATGAGCGGAAGGCGGGAGATGTCGCGCGGTAGCCGCACCGGCCGGCCGCGCTCGCTCAGCGTCGGGCGGATGAGCCGGCTCTGGACGACGCGCTGGGCGAACTGAGTGATCATGGTGGGCGGGGTGCGCCGCCGCTGGATCTTGGCGAGCAGGGATTCGGGAATCTCGGCCCCGGAGGCGAGCGGCCCGGCCAGCAGGTTCGCGGCGGCGACCGCGTCCTGTACGGCCAGATTGATGCCGACGCCGAAGATCGGCGACATGGCGTGCGCGGCGTCGCCGATGACCAGCAGGCCGGGGCGGTGCCAGCGGCGCAGCCGGTTGAGCGCGACCGAGAGCACGCTGACCTCCCCGAAGTCCCGCAGCCGTCCGGCCCGGTCGTCGAGGAAGGGCAGGAGCCTGGCGACCGGCCCGCGCAGCGCCTCGATCCCCTCCGAGCGCAGGGTTTCGAAGCCGCCCTTGGGGATCAGGTAGGCGAGCTGCCAGTAGGTCTCGCGGTTGATCGACACCATCATGTGGCCGTTGGACACCCGCAGGAACGTCTCGTCGGGGTCGGAGGGCTCGCGCGGCAGCCGGAACCAGACCACGTCCATGGGGGCGCTGTGCTCGACGGGGACGAGGCCTGCGGCCCGGCGTACGTCGGAGTGGCGGCCGTCGGCGGCCACGGTGAGGGTCGCGCGCAGTTCGTGCTCGCCCGAGGGGTCTCGGTAGCGGACCCCGCGCACCGCGTCACCCTCGCGGATCACCCCGTACACCTCGGCCTTCATGATGAGGCGGAAGTTCGGATAGCGCCCGGCGGCGGTGGTCAGCAGGTCGAGGAAGTCCCACTGCGGCACGAAGGCGATGTACTGATATCTGCCTTTGAGCCGCCTCAGGTCGGCGACCGGCACCGTGGCGTCGTCGGTGCGGATCTCCATCGTGTACGCCTTGCGGTGCGGGAGCCGGTGGAACTCCTCGGCCAGCCCCAGCTCGTCGAGGATCTGCAGGGTCGAGGGGTGGATGGTGTCACCCCTGAAGTCCCGCAGGAAGTCTTCGTGTTTCTCCAGGAGCGTCACCTCGACGCCGGCCCTGGCCAGCAGCAGCGCCAGCATCGCCCCCGCCGGGCCGCCCCCGGCGATCACGCATGTGTTTCTCCGCATAATTCATCACCTAGTGAAATTCTGACACAGGATCCGGGAGAAGGAAACAGGTTCGGGGGCGACAGTGGTGAAGCAGGGCTCTCCGCCTCGGCCCGTCTTCCCGGCACGCGTATCCTGATCTCCGGTTCGGCCATATCCGTCATATCCGCCTCTCTGCCCCGGAGCCGTCGGCGCGAAGGCGTTCGCGGGCGGCGAGAACCGGTGAGAGCGAGGAAGGTGAGCAAGGTGGCCGAGGTCTGGCAGGTGGCCGCGGCGATCGCGGGGGGCATGCTGTTGCTCTGGCTCGTGCTCGCCGTCTTCCTGGTGATGGCGCGCCCCAGGGGCGGCGCCCTGGGGGAGGCGTTGCGCCTGCTGCCCGACCTGCTCCGCCTGGTCGCCAGGCTCGCGCGCGACGACGGCCTGCCTCGCGGGGTACGGGTCCGGCTGTGGCTGCTGCTGGGCTACCTGGCACTGCCCATCGACCTGATCCCCGACTTCATCCCGGTGCTCGGCTACGCCGACGACGCGATCGTCGTCGCCTTCGTCCTGCGGTCGGTCGTCAGGCGTGCGGGCCCGGACGCGCTGGCAGGACACTGGCCCGGTACGCCCGAAGGGCTCACCGTCGTACGACGCCTCGTCGGAGGGCCCGGATGATCGCGAGTCGCCGCCCGTCCGTGCCTTCCCGTGTCCGTCCGTGCCTTTCCATGCCCTCCGTGCCTTCCCGTGTCGGCGGCGACGAGCGGCTCAGGTCACCCGAGTGACGCGGGTCACGGCGCCGCCGAGAGCTTGTCGAGGGCTTCGAGCACGTCGGCGGCGCAGCGGTCGCGCAGGGGGGCGTACTCCTTCTCCGGATACCGGCGGGGGCCGTTCTCGATCAGGATCATCAGCGCCAGGTAGAGACGGTAGAGGACCATCCGGGTACGGGCGGGGCCGGTGAACTCCACGACGCCGCCCGCGTCGCGGTATCCGGCGACGATCGGATCGGACTCCTCCAGCTCGCCGAAGATCGTCGGGACGACGAAGTCGGCGAGCGGGTCACCCCAGAAGGCCCGCTCGTGGTCGATGATCGCCTGGATGCGCGGTGTCTCGTCGCGGGTCAGGAAGACGTTGCCCGACCCCAGGTCGAAGTGGACGAGGCAGGGGGTCACGACCTCCTCCAACGCGCTCGCACCCGCCTCGATCGCCGCCGCGATCTCGGACACCGGCCTCGGCAGCGGGGTGGCGTAGCGGCCCGCGTCGGCCAGGATCGCATCGGTCATCACCAGGAACGCCTCCCGCCATGTGCTCCCGGTCAGGCCCGCGTACGGATAGCCGTAGACGTCGCCGGTGATCGCGTGCAGCCTGGCCAGGTGGCCGCCGAGCTCTCTGCGCAGGGCCCGCCGGTCGGCCTCCGCCGGTTTCGCCCGGCTCCAGGGCACCCCGTCGAGGACGGACAGGACCAGGTAGTCGCCGCCCAGCACCGGATCGTCGAACCCGGCGCGCAGCAGCTCGGGGACCGGAATCCCCGCTTGAGCGGCCAGGCCGTAGACCGTGGCCTCGGTACGCAACAGGTTGCGCTCGTAGCGCAGCTGCTCCAGCTCGGGCGGCGGTGCCAGTTTCATGACCACCTCCCGCCCGTCCAGCAGGGTGAGCCGCCACACGGCGTTGGCGAAGCCGCCGGTGAGCTCGGTGGCGGACTCGGTGCCGGAGGAGAGGCCGACCCCCAGGGCCCGCCGCGCCAGCGCGTCGAGCTGGGCGAGCGTGAGCGGGCGTTTCGTCCTGCTGTCCATTGTCCTACCTCGTCCTGCCTCGGCGCGGCTGGGGAACGGTGGTACGGCCTGAACACGGCGCGCCGGGCAGGGGAGGAAGGTTGGCGCCGACCCTTGAAGGGCAGGTCAGGCGGAGTCGCGCTCGATCAGGTGGGTGTCCAGTATGACCACCGGCTGCTCCAGCTGCTCGCCGTTGATGCGGGCGACGAGCAGATGGGCCATCTGCCGGCCCATCGACTCGGTGGGCTGGTGCACGGTGGTCAGAGCGGGTGAGGAGTGCGCCCCCGCGGGGGAGTCGTCGAAGCCGATCACCGCCACGTCACCGGGAATCGACTTCCCCGCCTCGCGCAGCACACGCATCGCACCCAGCGCCATCGGGTCGGAGGCGGTGAAGACGGCGTCGAGGTCCTGGTGTTCGGCGAGCAGCCTGTGCATCGCCGCCATGCCGCTCTCCTCGCTGAAGTCGCCGTACGTCACCATCTCGCTCACGCCGGTCGCGATCAGCGCGTCGCGGTAGCCCGCGAGCCGGTCGACGCCCACGCCCATGTCCTGGGTGCCCGCGATGGTGGCGATCCGGCGGCGGCCCTTGCTCAGCAGGTATTTGACCGCCTGCCTGGCCCCGGCCCGGTTGTCGACGTCGACGTAGCTGTAGGGGGTGAGGCCGACCGGCCGACCGCCGATGACGGTCGGCACGCCCATCGCCTCCAGCCGCCCCGGCAGCGGGTCGGCGCCGTGCAGGGAGATCAGCAGCACCCCGTCGACGTGCTGCCCGGTCAGATAGTGCTCCAGCCGCTCGTGCTCCTGCGCCGACTGCGCCATCGCGAGGATCAGTTGCAGGCCGGTCTCCGACAGGGCCGAGCCGATGCCGCGGATGGTCCCGGCGAAGTACGGCTCGTCGAAGACCCTCAGCTCCGACTCCGAGACGACCAGTGCCACGGTGTCGGTGCGCCGGGTGACCAGCGCGCGGGCCGCCCGGTTGGGCACGTAACCCAGCTCCTGGATCGCCCGCAGCACGGCGTCGCGAGCCCTCTCGCTCACCTTCGGCGAGCCGTTGATGACCCGCGACACCGTGCCCCGGCCGACACCTGCCAGGGCCGCGACCGCCTCAAGCGTCGGACGACGGTCGCCGTTCATGTGATTGTGCCCCCAGTGATGAATTTCCCGGCCCCTATTCTGCCGGACCGCTCAGGCCTCCACGCCTGATGGTCCCGGCATACCAGAGAGCGCTCTCTTTGGGAACTCTAATCTGGGTTTCATAATCGACGTGTACCAGCCCGAACCGCTTGCCGTACCCCCACGCCCACTCGAAGTTGTCCATCAGCGACCAGGCGAAGTAGCCCTCCAGCGGGATCCCGGCCTCGATGGCGGCGTGGCAGGTGCGCAGGTGGGCGTCGAAGTAGTCGACTCGGTCGCGGTCGTGGACGACCCCGTCGGGGCCCACGACGTCGTCGAAGGCCGCACCGTTCTCGGAGATGACCAGCGGGACGCGCGGGTACTCGGCGGCCAGCCGGTGCAGGATCTCCAGCAGTCCCGCCTGGTCGATCTCCCAGCCCATGGCCGTCACGGGGCGCCCGCCCTCGACGAACGACACGTGCTCGCTGCCCACCCAGGGCGACCCGCTGTCGGTGGGTGCCGCCGCGGCCGACGCGGCGCCGCCGGGGGTTCCCGAGACGGTGAAGCGGCTGTAGTAGTTGATCAGCAGCTTGTCCAGCGGCGTCGAGATGATCTCCATGTCGCCGTCGTGGACGAGCCCTTCGGGCCGGCCGAGGTCCACCAGGACGTCGTCGGGGTACTCGCCCTTGAGCAGGGCGTCCAGGAAGAAACGGTTCTGCAGCCCGTCGATGCGGCGGGCGGCGTCCTGGTCGGCCTCCGAGGAGGTCTGGGGCGAGATCGCGTACAGGTTGACGCAGCCGCCGATCATGCTTTCCGGCCGCTGGGCACGGATCGCCTGCGCGGCCAGGCCGTGCGCGAGCAGGAGGTGGTGGGCGGCGTACACCGCCTTTTCCGGCTCACGCCGCCCGGGGGCGTGCTCTCCCGAGGCGTACCCGAGGTACGCCGAGCACCAGGGCTCGTTGACCGTGCTCCAGTTGCGGACCCGGTCGCTCAGCGCGTCGTGCACGGCCATCGCGTAGTCGGCGAAGCGCTTCGATGTGTCCCGTGCCGGCCAGCCGCCCGCGTCTTCCAGGGGCTGGGGCAGGTCCCAGTGGTAGAGCGTCACCCACGGGTCGACGCCCCGGGAGAGGAGCTCGTCGACCAGACGGCTGTAGAAGTCGATGCCCGCGGGGTTGACGGCCCCGCGCCCCTCGGGCTGGATCCGGGGCCAGGAGACGGAGAACCGATACGCGCTGAGGCCGAGTTCGGCCATCATCCGCACGTCGTCCCGGTAGCGGTTGTAATGGTCGATGGCGATGTCGGCGTGCTCGCCGTTTACCACCTTTCCCGGCTGCTTGACGAAGGTGTCCCAGATGGAGCGGCCTCGGCCGCCCTCCGAGACAGCGCCCTCGATCTGGTAGGCGGAGGTGGCCGCACCCCAGACGAAGTTCGTCGGAAACATTAGATCCGGGCTCTTGATCCGCGTCTCTTGCGTGGTCACGCCTTGACCGCACCTTCCATGAGTCCGCCGACGATCTGGCGGCCGAACGCGATGAAAACGATGAACAGCGGCAGGACCGATGCCGCGGTGCCGGTGAACAGCATCACGTAGTCGGTTCCGTGGGCCTGGTTGAGCGCCGCGATCGAGGTCTGGACCACCGGGTTGTCCGGGTTCAGCACGATCAACGGCCACATGAACTCGTTCCAGGTCTGCATGAAGACCAGGAGCGTGAGCACCGCCATTCCCGGCCGGAGCGCCGGGAGGATGACGTTGAGATAGATGCGCATGGTGGAGGCGCCGTCGACACGGGCCGCCTCGACCAGTTCGTCCGGCACCGCCTGGGTGGCGTACTGGGTCATCATGAAGACCCCGAAGCCGTTGACCAGGAAGGGCAGGATCACCGCCTTCAGCTGACCGGTCCAGCCGAGCGTGACCATGAGCTCGTACAGTGGCACGACGCCCATCTGCTGGAGCGGGACCATCATCGTCACCAGGATCAGGCCCAGCAGGATCTTGCTGCCCCTGAAGCGCAGCTTCGCGAAGGCGAAGCCGGCGAGGGTGGAGATCAGCACGACCGAGACCGTCACGGTGACCGAGACGATGGCCGAGTTGATCAGGCCGGTCATGAAGTAGGCGTCCTCGGTGGACAGCAGTCGCGCGATGTTCTCACCGAGGTGGCCGCCGGGGAACAGCGGCGGGGGTACGTCGATGGCCTCCTCGTTGGTCCGGGTGGCCATGATGAACATGTAGTAGATGGGGAACGCCGACAGCACGAGGGCGAAGGCCAGGACGACCTTCGTCAGCGGGCCCGCGTCCCAGATGCGGTTTCGCGCGGCCGACTGGCCCGAGGGGCGTCGGGAGTGCTGCGCGGGGGGCCGCCGGAGCTGGGTGGCCGTCACTTGGAACCCCCGATACGGCGGGTGAAGGAGTAGTTGATGAGTGTCCCGATGAGGATCAGTGCGAACAGCAGCCACGAGGCCGCGGCGGCGTAGCCGAAGTCGAAGTCGCGGAACGCCTCCTTGACGATGAACATCGCCACGGTCTGGTACTGGCCGGTGGCGCCACCGCTCATCGTCGGGTTGCCGTCGAACATGACCGGCTCGGTGAACAGCGTCAGGCCGCCGATGGTGGAGATGAAGACGACGAAGATGATCGTCGGGCGGAGCATCGGGATGGTGATCTGCCAGAACTGCCGCCTGGGCGTGGCGCCGTCGATGGCGGCGGCCTCGTAGAGGTCCTTGGGGATGGTCTGCATGGCGGCGAGCAGGATGATCGAGTTGTAGCCGGTCCAGCGCCAGTCGATCATCGTGGAGATCGCGATCCACGCGGACCACTTCTCGTTCTGCCAGTTGATCGCGTCGACCCCGAAGAAGCTCAGGAACCAGTTGATCATGCCGTAGTCGCGCCCGTAGAGCTGGGTGAAGACGACGGCGACGGCGACGACGGAGGTGATCAGCGGCAGCAGTACGCCGAGGCGGAAGAAGAGCCGTCCCCGGATGCGCTTGTTGAGCGCGTTGGCCAGCAGGAGGGCCAGGACGAGCTGCGGGATCGTCGACATGACGAACATGCCGAGGGTGTTGATCACCGCGTTCCAGAAGGCCTCGTCGGTGATCAGCTCGATGTAGTTGTCGAGGCCGACGAGAGTCTTGTCTCCGGCGAGCTCCCAGTCGTGCAGGGAGACCCAGAGGGTGTAGCCGAGGGGGAAGACGCCGAAGACGGCGAAAAGCAGGAAGTACGGGGATACGAGGAAGTAGGGGGTCGCCCGGAGGTCGAAGCGAGACCACCCACCGCCCTGCTTCGGTCCGCGGCGCCCGCCGGACCGGCGGGGGCCGGGCCGTGGCGGCGCGGCCGGGGAGTCGACGTGCAGTGTCATCGGTCAGAGCCTTTCAGCGGGGGCAGGCGACCGGCCCGGCTGCGGGATCGCCACAGCCGGGCCGATGCGGGGCGGTACGGGGATCAGCCCGCTGCCTTGACGCCGGCCTCAAGGAACTTGGTCCAGGCCTGGTCGTAGGGGACCGAACCCTGGTCCATGCCCTCGAGGACCTTCTCCACCGCGGTCTTGACCTGGGCGTGCTTCTCGCCGAGGAAGACGGGCAGCAGGTCCTTGACCGAGGCACCGAAGATCTGACCGGTCGGCGCGTCGTTGAAGAACGGGTTCTTCAGGTCGGCGACCGCCGGGTCCTGCTGGGCGGGGATGGAGCTCGGGAAGGCCGCGGCCTCCTGGAAGGCCATGACGTGGCCCTCCTTGCCGGTGAGGTAGTTCAGAACCTCGGCGGCCTCCTTGGGGTGCTTGCTCTGCTTGGGAACCGCGAGGTAGGAGCCACCCCAGTTGCCCGCGCCGCCGGGCACGGCCGCGACGTCCCACTTGCCCTTGTTGTCGTCACCGGCCGCACCGGAGACCACGCCGAGCATCCAGGCAGGGCAGCCCATGGTCGCGAAGGCGCCCTTCTTGATCGCGGCGTTCCACGGCGGGGTGAACGAGGCGAGCTTGGCGGTCAGACCGGCCTCGCTGAAGTCCTTCACCGTGTCGAAGGAGGTCTTGATGGCCGGGTTGCTCTCGATGATGAGCTGGTTGTTCTTGTCGAAGTAGGCGACGTTGCCGTTCTTCGGCGCCTCCTGCGACAGGATCACGTTGTAGAGCGTGTTCGGGCCGTCGAGGAACTTGGGATCGGTCTTGCCGGGGTTGGCGGCCTTGAACTTCTCACCGATCGCCTTGAAGGCGTTCCAGTCCGGCCAGAGCTTGCCGACCTCCTCGCGGTCGGTGGGCAGGCCCGCCTTCTCGAACAGGTCCTTGCGGTAGCACATGGTCATGCCACCGATGTCGGTGCCAAGGGCGAAGAGCTTGTTGTCGGCGTTGATGCCGTTGTCCCACTTCGCTGCGGGGAAGTCGGCCTTACGGCTGTCCAGCCCGTACTCGGCGAGGTCGGTGAAGAACTGCGGGCGGGCCTTCATGAGACCCATCGCGCCCTCGTCCAGGGCGATGATGTCGGCCGCGCCGCTGCCCGCCTGCAGGCGCTGGAGCAGTTGCGGAAGATAGACGTCCTCGAAACGGTCGGTCAGGTTCTGGTACTTGACCTGGATGTTCGGGTTCGCCGCGTTCCACGTCTCCACGGCCTTGTCGTAGCCGAAGTTCTCACCGCCACCGAAGGTGTGCACGGTGATGGTTACCGGCTCGGCCGGGGCGGAGGAACCGCCCTCCGCGGCGGGTGCCGCCGGCTCGCTGGAGCTACATGACGTGATGGCCAGGGCGGTGGCCGCCATGACCGCGACGGCGGCGAGCTTGCCGTGTCGCTTGTTGTTCAACATTCCGGACCCCTCTCAGGTGGTCGCCCGAACTTCATTGGGAGGCGACATCGCGGACCGGTCCCCGACAAACGCGGTCGTCGCGACGAGATCGTTCCTCAATGTGCTTTTGGGAGCGCTCCCACGAAGAGTGGACGATGGGCAACCAGGACGTCAATATGCCGAAACTCAACCGTTACATCCAGCCGCTTTAGGTGGGACTTTTGGTGTGAAAAGTCGACATACCTCCCACAAGGGTGATTGGGAGCGCTCCCATCTCACGGGCATACCAGTTGGG
Organism: Streptosporangium sp. NPDC000095; assembly: GCF_042899335.1. Lineage (NCBI taxonomy): Bacteria > Bacillati > Actinomycetota > Actinomycetes > Streptosporangiales > Streptosporangiaceae > Streptosporangium > Streptosporangium sp. NPDC000095. Next base: position 31,693 of record NZ_JBIAZS010000004.1, on the reverse strand, counting down.
GCATTTCGTGGCCGTGCGGGGCTCGCGGAGGGGAGAGAGAGGGGCGGGCGGGGTGGAATATGGAATATCGTCAGGGGCACCGCTCGAACGAGCGGTGCCCCTGGGAGTGTGATGACCGGTCCGCGTTCACCGGCGGGGGGCCGGGGCGGCCGGAGGTCAGTCCGAGTAGACCGGGTAGCCGTAACCGACGACCTGGGAGACGGGCCTGACGCGCTCCTCGACGGCGCCGTTGCCGGTGTTGCCCTCGATCGTGGTGATCGTGCCGTTCCCGTTGTCCTTCTTCACGAAGCCGACGTGGTCGATGCCCTCGATGCTCTTGCCGCCGGCCCAGTCGAAGTAGACGACGGCGCCGGGAGTGGGGGCGGTGCCCCAGTGTCCGTTGTTCTTGAACCACTTGGCGTGGGCGACGGTGTAGGCGTCCCAGCCCATCGTGGGGCGGATGCCGGCCGTCTCGCCGACCCAGGAGACGAACATCGCGCACCAGGGGGCGTTGGCGTACTCGTACACGCTCTTGCCGCCGTCGCGGGCCATGGTCTCCTTGGCGCGAGGGCTCGAAACGTACCAGGACTGGAACTTGGTTCCACCACCCTGGGCGTTCTCGCGGACACCGATCTGCTTGGAGGCGATGTCCAGGATCTGTGCGGCGGAGACCTTGGGAAGGCCCTCGGCGATGACCTGCAGGGAGGTCTTCGCGGCCCCGGCGTCCTGCGCGCGGGTGTCGGCGGGCGGTGCGTTCACGACGCCGTGGCCGTCGGCCAGAGCCGCGCCGGTGGTGCCCGTCGCGAGGACGGCGCAGGCGCCCAGGACGGCGCAGACGGCGCGGGGGGTGGAGGTGAGGCGATGCTTGGTCATGCGGGGGTTCGACTCCTTGCTTCGCTTCCATACCGCCTACCGGGTTAGCTGACGGGTTCGGGCTGGGAAGTGCCCTACGACGCATGAGTGCGTTGATTCACCCCAGGAACGTGGTTCCCCGGTTCCGCAGACTTCGCGGATTCGGCGGCCGTGCTCACCGACGGCGGAAGGTTCCGCCGGGTGGAGCGCGGTCGGGCAATGTGACGGCAATGCACAGATCTGTATAGACCTAGACAATTGCCATGAACAGGACGAACGTACGACAACCCGGCAGACGATTACAAGTGGGACACATTGCTCTGACTTGGTAATACGTCCCAAATGAGGGGGTACGGCGGGGTGCCGCCTGGCGAGGGAGGGGGGAGTCGATCACGCCCCTCCGGCGCCGGGCGCACCTTCCTCCAGGGGTGGAGGGGCGTCCGGGATCCCCCGCGTTCACGGCGATCCGGGTTTTCCCGACCCGCCCGAGAGGTGTCGGCCAGGGTGTGCTACCGCGCGATGGGAGACCCTCCGTCGAAGATCATATAATCACCATTTTTTAGAACAAGTATTCGATGGTAAAAAGTATGCGGATGGTAGGAGTTCTCCCATGGAAGTGCCGGAGAGCGCGCACGGGGCCCGGCGGCTCACGACCATGTCCGAAGAGGTTCTCGCGGCCTCCAGGTGATCGGGGTCCACGGCCGGCGCCTCCCCGCCCGGCCCGCGACGAAGAATCGTCGTGGCCCCGCCGACGCCGGCCCGCCCGACGGACATCCGGTCGTATCCGATCTCGGACGGTGGCGGCGGAGAGGTAAAGACCAGAGAGATCATCTGCAATCTCGCGTGGTCGGTTGTTCACCCGCAGTTCCCTGCTCCTTAAGGCCACCGGGTTAGGTTGTGCCAGTCGTGAACGGGTCATCGCCCGGCGTGGAGGACGGTCGAGACCACGCGCGGGAGCAGGATTCGGCCATCGCCTGGGTGGAGTCCCCGCTGCAGATGCTCTGCGCGGTGGAGGCCCACCATGCCGGGCTGCTCGGCGCCCGCAGCCATCTCGTCCCCCGGGCGAAACTCCGCCCGCTGGCCGTGACTGGCCGCGAACTCGGCCGCCTCACCCTGCCGAGAGGGCTTGAGCTCACCCCGGCGCGCCCGGACATGCCCCGGCCGCGCCGGGGGGAGACCTGGGCGGTGGGCGACGCCTTCTCCGGCAAGGTCCAGTTCCGCTGGCTCACCGCGTCCCCCGGCCGGATCGTGATCGTCGACGACGGGCTCGCCACCATCAGGCTCCTGGAACTGCTCACCGGCAGGACGGGAACGCCCCTGCTGAGGGCGAGGGGGAAGGCGGGGAGGCTCAGGACCGTCCTCGCCACGGCGGCCGGGCTCAGGCTGCGCGCCGCCGCCCGCGCGGGGCGGTTGTCGATCTTCACCGCGCTGCCGGTGCCCTCCGACCTGGCGAAGGCCGTACGTGCCAGGGGAGTCGAGCTGGTCACCCACGACTTCGCCTGGTTGCGGTCCCAGCCGCTGCGAAGGCCCCGCCCCGCCGAGCGCACCGTCGTCCTCGGCACCTCGCTGGTCCGCAACGGCCTGATCCACCGCGAACGCTACTTCGGCTGGCTGGCCGGGCTCGGATCGGCCGAGCCGGTGGCCTACTTCCCGCACCGCCGCGAGGACCCCGGCGACCTGGCCCGGGTCGGGGAGCAGCCGGGAATCACCGTCTACGACGGCGGGATCCCCGCCGAGATGACCCTGCGCGGCCTGGCCGCCGAGCAGCGGGTGCTGAGCCTGCCGTCCACCGCGGTCACCTCCCTGCGGGTCCTGCTCTCGGCCCGGGGGGTCGCCGTGGAGACGGTGGACGTTCCCGACGAGTGGTGGACGGCCGAGGCGGCGCCGTCACTGCGCTCCCACCTGTCGAGGTTCGCCCATCACGACACGGGAGTCACCGGGTCATGACCCGACGGCCGAGGCCGGGCGGGCTCGCCGCTCGCGCCACGCACACCGTGCCCGTACACGAAACCGGGGAATTCCCCGCCGGAGGTTTTCTTTGAAGGTCCTGGCCGTGGCCGACTCCGACTCCTACCTGAAGTGGGCGGCCTGCCTGCTGCGGGACCTGCCCGCAGGCTGTGAGTCGGAACTGGTGGTCGTCCGCACCCCCATCACCCCTTCGCCGGCGCAGATCCACGCCGCCGTGGCGGGCTCGGCGGCAGACCCGCCGGTGCTGTCGGCCCGCGCGCTGCGCCGGGCCGCCGAACGATTCGGACCCGACGTGGTGCTCGTCGCCTGTACGGGACCGGTGGTGGACGTGCTGACCGCAGACGTGCTGACCGGGCTGCGGCCCCGGCCGGTGTTCGTCTCGGGGCTGCCGGGCATCTCCGTCCCCGCCACCGAGAAGGCGTGGCTGTTCCGCAGCGGATGCGACCTGTTCGTGCTGCACAGCGGCCGGGAGGTCGAGGAGTTCTCCGAGATCGGCGCCAGACTGGGCGGGGGCGGCCAGATCGGGCTGGCCAGGTTGCCGTTCCTGCGCGGTGACGCGGAGATCGCCGCCACCGGGCCGCGCGACCGGGTGGTGTTCGCCACCCAGGCCAAGGTGCCCAAACGCAGGGAGGAGCGCGAACGCGTCCTGCTCGCCCTGGCCGAGCTGGCCGGAAGGCGGCCCGACCTGGACGTCGTCGTCAAGCTTCGGGCCCTGGACACCGAGCGTCAGACCCACAACGAGCGCTACCACTACCAGCGCCTGTGGCAGTCGCTCGCCGAGGAGGGCCGGGTGCGCGCCGAGGCCGTGCGCTTCGCGGTGGGGCCCATGCACGAGCACCTGGCCCACGCGGTGGGCTTCGTCACCGTCAGCTCGACCGCCGCGCTGGAGGCGATCGCCCAGAAGGTACCGCTCCTGGTGCTGTCGGACTTCGGGGTCGGCGCCGAGATGATCAATCTGGTCTTCGAGGACAGCGGCCTGCTCGGCACCCTCGACGACCTCTCCGCCGGGCGCTTCCTGCACCCGGACGACGCCTGGTGCAAGGTCAACTACTTCCACCCCGGTGGCGAGAGCGACTGGGTGTCGCGGATGGTCTCTCTGGTGGGAAAGGCTCGCTCCGGCCGCCTCGCCCCGGCGATGTCCCTGCTCGAAGGTCCCGAGTACGCCACCGCCCGCCGCCGCGCCCGCATGCGCGTGGAGGTGCCGCCGAACATGCTGCGCGTCGGCTACCGCGCCAAGCGCCGGATGCGCCGCTACCTCAAGGGGTTCGGCCGACTCTAGAGCACCGGTCGGGGTAAGGGCCGGGCGATGTCCGGCCGCCGGGTAAAACCGCGGTTCGCAACGGATCGGCCTGGCCGCGTCCCATGTCGATCAACGCTCCTGCGCGGTTACCCGACCGTCTCCCTGGGGGAGCGCCTTCGACAGGCGGTCGCGGAGCCTGCCCAGCGGGCTTCGCTCCCTGGGGGCGGCGGCCGGGGGAGCGGTGATCAGATCCAGGGCGCCGAGACGCTGGCGCTTGAAGTAGCGGGCGGTGCCGTGCGCCTCCAGGTAGGCGGTGGCGCTCTCGCGAAGCCCCGGATACACCTCGGCCCGCATGCAGTAGCCGACCGCGCTCACCAGGGCGGGAAGATCCACCGGCGGCGGTTCCTCCAGCGAGCCGTCCGCCGACAGGCGCGGCAGCAGGGCGTCGGCGATGGTGGCCGGGATCCGGTTGCTGTTCTCGTACGGGGTGAGCCGCTCCAGGACCGATTCGATGCCCGACGTCGCCACCGGGAGCCCGAAGTACCGGCTCGCGGTGATCAGGGCGGTGGAGAAACAGCCGACCACGAGCTCGGGCCTCAGCCCGGCGAAGCACGACTCGGCGGGTACGGTCTCCGCCACCACGTCGAGCTCGACGCCCAGCTCGGCGGCCGTCTCGCGCAGCCGCTGGGCATGCCTGCGCCCGGCGGCCGGGTGGGGCTTGAACAGCACACCGCGAAATCCCCGGGCGACGAGGCCGCGCAGCATGTCGGCGTGCAGTCGCGCCTCCTCCTCGGGGGTGATGATGCCGAGGGCGGACAGGTACTGTCCGAGAATCATCGCCCGACCCGAACGCGCGTCCCCGGTCTCCCCGCCGACCTTCCCGATCACGTCGAGGAAGGCCCGGCCGGGAAGAGACTCGGCGGGAACCCCGTACTCCGACAGCAGCAACGGTGTGAGGCCGGGCACCAGGTCGAGGTGGAGCAGGCGCGTGATCCGCCCGGAGATCTCCGACGGCAGCGGGTCGCGGGTCGGGCCGTAGCTCATCAGGCCGTCGGAGTAGACCGTGATCGGACAGTCCCTGACCAGCCCTCCCAGGGTCCTGGCCGGGGGAACCGCGACGGACTCCAGGATCAGCTCGGCGGGACCGTCACCCAGTGCCAGACGCGAGGCGACCAGGCGGCTCAGCATCGGCACCTCGACGACGCGGGCTCTCCAGTCCGAGGGATGCAGCGGGGCGATGATCTCGTTCCACGAGTGGAGTTCGTCGAAGCGCGGGCGCAACGCGGCAAAACCGGCCGCCTCGTCCAGGGGCGGGGTGATCTCCGGGATGGCCGCGTTGTTGGACACCAGCAGGATCCGGCGCCCTTCGCGGGGACCGAAGCGGCCGTCGTCGATCGCCGCCGCCAGTGTCATCGCGCCGAACAGGGTCGAGGCGTAGAACAGCTGCGTCATCACTCCTCCAGGAGTCTCTGCAGGATCTGGTCGCGTTCCGGGTCCAGACGGATCTGGGCGAGCAGATCCGGGGGGAAGCGCCTCAGGGCCGCGGCGCCGCGCTCCTCGAAGCGGGCGCGCAGCTCGGGGGAGAACCGCTCGCCCGTCTCCAGGTGGTGGGCGAGGAGCGCGAGGAACATCCGCACCGCCTTGGGGGTGAACTCCTCCTCCAGGCCCTCGAAGACCAGGTCGAAGGCGTCGAAGAAGTGCAGCTGCCTCGCGTCGCCGATCCGTGTCAGCGAGCCCGCCACCATCCGCCGGTAGAACAGCCCGGCCAGCGACACCACCGCGAAGGAACCCGCCTCACGGTGCAGCCGCCAGATCCACGGCCTGTCCTCGGCGGTGTGCAGGTGCCCCGGGAAGGTCAGCAACTCGCCGAGGTCGCGGCGGTAGATCCCCGCCCACGCGTACGGGTAGTCGACCATGGTCTTCGACTCGGCGGGCAGGATGTGGTCGCGCGGCTTCACCACCACCTCCCGGGTGGCGAGCGGCGCCCGGTGAATCGTCCGTTTCCTGCCCTCCACCTGGACGTGGTCGACCCGGACGAAGTCGCAGCCGAGCCGCTCGATCGCCCCGACCAGGCTCTCCAGGTATCCGGGCGCGAGCCAGTCGTCGCCGTCCATGAAGGTCAGATAACGGCCGGAGGCCAGGGAGACCCCGAGGTTGCGCGCGTCGGCCAGCCCGACCGGCGCCTCGTTGCGCAGCACGACCAACCCTGGCAGGTCGTCGCGGAAGTCCTCGATGATCTGCCCGGTCGCGTCCGCGGAGCCGTCGTCCACCACGATGAACTCGAAGTCCCTGCGCGCGTTCCTGGTCAGCGAGGTCAGCGCGTCACCGATGTAGCCCTCCGCGTCCCGCACCGGAACCACCACCGACAACTTGATCAACTCCACCCTCCCATCCCCACCTCATATCGACCCCTTCACCTCCCTCCCCACGGGACCACCCCCATGACGCCCCCGACGGGACTACCCGTGAGGCCGCGCCGGCGACTGGACTGAGGAGAGGGAGGTCGCGAGGAACGAGCGACCTCCCTCGACGAGGGAAGGAGCCGGACAAGAGCGGCCTCACCGCGACGCGCCAGCGTCGCCATTTACACTGTGACGCGGCGCAACCGCGACTTGGGAGCCTCTTCACCGGGGAAGACGCGCTTGACGCCGTCGCCCAGGGCGGTCTCGATGATCCGGATGTCGCGGACCAGGTGCTCCAGCCCGGCCGGCTCCAGGGAGGCGGCGTGGTCGGAGCCCCACATGGTGCGGTCGAGCGTGATGTGTCGTTCCACGGTCACCGCGCCCAGGGTCACCGCCGCGAGCGAGATCTGCAGGCCGCGCTCGTGGCCCGAGTAGCCGACCGGCACGCCGTACCGCTCCTGGAGGGTGATGATCGCGCGGAGGTTGGCCTCCTCGGGAGGCAGGGGGTAGGTGGAGGTGGCGTGCATCAGGACCAGCTTGGAGGTGCCGATGATCTCCACCGCCCGGTCGATCTCCTCCAGCGTGGACATGCCGGTGGACAGGATGATCGGTTTGCCGGTCGCGGCGAGCGCGCGGAGCAGTTCCAGGTCGGTCACGCTCGCCGAGGCGACCTTGTGGGTGACGACGTTCATGGACTCCAGGAACTCCACCGACGGCACGTCCCACGGCGAGGCGAACCAGTGCAGCCCGCGCTCCTGGCAGTACTTGGCGATCTGGGTGTACTCGTCCAGGCCGAACTCGGTCCTGATCTTGTACTCCATGTAGGTCATCTCGCCCCAGGGCGTCTGCCGGATCTGGTCGCGCTGCTCAAGCGGCACGCAGATCTCCGGCGTGCGCTTCTGGAACTTGACCGCCTGGCAGCCTGCCTCGGCCGCCACGTCGATGAGCCTGCGCGCGATGTCCAGGTCGCCGTTGTGGTTGATGCCGATCTCGCCGATCACGTAGACCGGCTGCCCGGCGCCGACGAGCGCGTCGCCGATCTGGACGGGCCTGGCGGTCGGGGTGAGCCGCAGCTCGGCGCGCGGCGCGGGGGCGACGGCGACCTCGTCCACCGGGCGGGCCGCGAGGACGCGGTCACACAGTTCCCGTACGGCCCCGGCGCCTCCTGGCCTGGTCAGTACGGTCCTGGCGGCGGCGCGGACCCTGGGGTGGGCGTCGGGGACCGTGACGGGCCAGCCGACGTCGCTCATCGGGCCCAGATCGTTGACGTCGTTGCCGACGTACGCGACGCGGGCCGGGTCGATCCCCTCGATGGCGAGCCAGTCGCGCAGCACGGTCCGCTTGTCGGTGAGGCCCTGCAGCACGGGCACGCCCAGCTTGCGGGCACGGGCCGCGACCACCGGGTTGTGCTCGGTGGACATGATCATCAGCTTGACGCCCGAGCGGCGCAGCAGCGAGATGCCCATGCCGTCGGAACGGCTCACCGCGACCGTCTCGCGGCCGTCCTGGTCGACGTAGGCGCGGTCGTCGGTGTGCACGCCGTCGAAGTCGGTGATCACCGCGTCCACGTCGATCGGCTCGGGCTCGTCGACGAAGGGGGCGAGCGCCCGTACGATCTCCAGGTCCTCGGGGGTGTCGATCTCGATGGCGTGGCGCGAGGGCACCTGCTGCACGGCGACGGAGCCGAAGAAGCGGTGGCCGTGCTCGCGCAGACCCTCGGTGCGCATCACGTAGAACGCGCCGGTCTCGCGGAAGTGCGGCTCGCGATCCTGGCGGCGGGGACGGTAGGACGGGTCGTGGTTCACGCCCGCGCCGGCGGCGTCCCAGAGGAACTCGTGGGTCTCCAGCCCGGAGAACACCACGTCGGCGCTGCCGTCCAGGACCTTCGCGATCGCGCCGTCCAGGTCGGCGGGGTCGATGAACGCGCTGGTGCACTGCACCAGGATGACCACGTCGGGAACGTCGGGGACGTGGTCGAGCGCGTGGAGCACGGCGGACTCGCTGGAGGCGGTCGAGCCGCTCAGCTCTCCCGGCCTGTCGATCACGGTCGCGCCCGCGGCGCGGGCGACTTCGGCGATTCCCTCGTGATCGGTGCTGACCACGACCTCGTCGACCAACTCGGCGCGCACGCAGGCTCGTACCGCACGGGCGACCAGGGGAGTGCCGCCCACCGCGGCCAGGTTCTTCAGGGGGACCCCCACCGAACCTCCACGGGCGGGGACAACGGCCAGGACTCGCAAGGTGGCTCCTCATGACATACGGCGAACGCCCCTGAGCTGGGGTGTCATAGGAACCTAGCTACGGGGATAGACCGAAAAGGGGTGTCTGAGCTGAACGTCCAGAGTCGCCAGTCTTAACTTTCCGCGCCGCCGGGAGCCCCAGCCGGGAGCGGGCGGAGAAGAAGGACGAGGGCCTGCTGCTCGTGGCGCTGGACGAGGACGAGTCGGGGGTCCTCAGGCCGCCGCGCCGATGGAGCCCATGAGCAGAGGAAGCGAGCGTTCGAGGCCGCGGCGCCAGTAGGGCCAGGAGTGGGTACCGGGGCCGTAGAAGTCGACCGCCACGTCGACGCCGTTCGCCCTGGCCCGCTCGACGAAGGTCGCGGCCTGGAGGAGAAGGGAGGCCTCGCCCTCGTCCCGGGCCTCGGAGACGTCGTCCAGCGGTCCGGGGGCGCCGTCGCCGCTGGAGACGAAGAGCCGTATCCCGCGCAGCGCGCCGGTGAGGTCGGCCGGGTTGTGGGCGGCCCACCGCGGATCCTCGGGGGGACCCCAGAGCTTCACGGACTTCTCGCCGTACTGCCCGAGCAGCCAGTCGACGCCGCCGTTGCCGTCGCGGGTGTGCAGCACCCCGGAGAAGGAAGCCGCGGCCTGGAACATGCCGGGGTGGCGGGCCGCGTACGACATCGCCCCGAACCCGCCCATGGACAGCCCCGCCACCGCCCGCCGGTCTCCGGCGCCGTAGTCGCGCTCCAGGATGGTCCGTACCTCGGCGAGGTGGAAGGTCTCCCAGCCGGGGCCCTCGCGCCAGTCGGAGTAGAAACCGACGGTGCCTCCCTCGGGGACGACCACGAGCGCGCGGTAGCCGGAGGTGAGCTCCGCGGCGCCGCCCTTGGTGATCCAGGTGTCGTAGCCGGACTGGCAGCAGCCGTTCAGCAGGTACAGCACCGGCCACGGACCCGAGCCCGGCGCCCATCCCTCGGGCAGCAGGACCCTCACCCTGCCCTCGCGGCCGAGCGCGGCGGAGGTGACGGTGAGCTCGTGGTCGCGCTCGCCCAGCTTCTTCACCGCGACGGTGGAGACGTGGATGCCCTCCTTGCCGTGCGTGCCTGTCGAGGACGGTGGCAGCAGTGCGAGCAGCACCGCCCCGACCGCGACGGCGGCCAGCAGGAGCACTCCCAGACGTACAGCGGTGCGGTTCACGCCGCCAATCCTGCCGCCTCCCACTGATCGCGTGAAGCCCACTTGCCGTACCGGCCACGAAGCGGTGTCTTTTCGCGGAGGCACCGGAGCTCATGGTCGATGCGGTTCGGCTGATCCGGATCGTCCGTTCGTATCGATTCCGGCGACGCGCAGGGTTTCGCGAGCCGGTGGTCCGAGAGCCGGTCGAAGGGGCAAAGTCCTGGTCAAACGGCGTTACGGCTTGAGTGAGGCAGGGGATTGGCGGGATATGTCGTGATTTGTGGAGGCCGCCATGGCGAGGACAACCACCACCGCTTCGAACGGCAGGGCGCGTGGCAGGGCGAAGGGGGGACAGTCGCCGCCGCACATCACCGTGCCGGTGATCGGGACGTTGACCCTGCCGACGCCTGACCGGCTGGTCTTCTACGGGGTGCTGGGGGCGTTGGGAGCGTTGGGAGTCATCGATTGGCCCGTCGCGCTCGTCGTCGGGTTCGGCCACTACCTGTCGGAACAGCGGCGGTTCCCGATGCTGCGGCAGGCGGGGGAGGCCGCGGAGGCGGCGTAGCCGGGAACGCGGACGCCCTTTCCTGGACACGAGACCGGGGTGACGGCGATGGCGCCTCTCGGTGAACTCACCGGACAGGGCTGGGCGCAGGTGGGGATGCTGCTCCTCGCCTTCGTGCTCTCGGCCCTGATCGGCCTTGAGCGGGAGGCCCGCCAGAAGAGCGCGGGCCTGCGCACCCACACCCTGGTCGGCTTCGCCGCAGCGCTGATCATGCTGGTGTCGAAGTACGGCTTCTCCGATGTTCTGCGGGATCACGTCACGGTCGATCCGTCCCGGGTGGCCGCCCAGATCGTGTCCGGCATCGGCTTCATCGGCGCGGGCCTGATATTCGTCCGAGGTGACGTGGTCCGGGGCCTCACCACCGCCGCGGCGGTCTGGCTCACCGCCGGGGTGGGGATGGCGGCCGGGGCCGGGCTGTGGCTGCTGGCGGTCATCGTGACCGCCGGATACCTCGTGACGGTGTTCGTCCTCACGCCGCTGGCCGACCGGCTTCCCGGGTCCAAGTACGCACCCTCGCGGTTCCGGTTGACCTACCTCGGCGGCAGGGGCGTGCTGCGGTCGGCACTGGCCGAATGCACGGAGCGAGGGTTCGGTGTGGACGAGCTGTCGGTCGACCGGCGCAGCGAGGGCCAGAGCCCGGCCGTCGTCTCGCTCTGGCTCACCGTGCACGGCGTCGGGTCGATAACGGAGCTGACCACGGCGCTCTCCGAGATCGACGGAGTGCTCGCCGTGTTGAGCCGGGACCCCGGCACGGCTTCCTGAACCGCGGTCGCACGCCCTCGGGGGTCCCGCTGTGGTCGCGCCCGCCGTGCTCGTCGCCCGACGGGAGATCGTGAAGGCGCGAAGGTGCATTGACGGGCAACTAAAAGGTTGCCTATATTCAGACATGCATCCAAACGGTTGCCTAACTCTGTGAGACAGCATGGACGCGGTATTCAAAGCACTCGCCGACGCCAGTCGCCGGAGGCTGCTGGACAGTCTCAACCGGCACAACGGCCAGACCCTGCGCGAGCTGTGCGCGGGGCTGGACATGACCCGGCAGGCCGTGACCAAGCATCTGTCCGTCCTGGAGGCGGCCGGCCTGGTGGAGACGGTGAGGCGCGGCAGGGAGAAGCTCCACCACCTCAACGCCGCGCCCATCAACGAGATCGCCGACCGGTGGATCGGCCGCTACGACCGCGAGCGGGCGCGCGCGCTCGCCGACCTGAAACGAGCCCTGGAGGGTACGGACGTGTCCGAGACCAGCTTCGTCTACGTCAGCTACATCAAAACCACGCCGGAGCGGCTGTGGGAGGCCTTGACCGGCACGGCCTTCATCACCCGTTACTTCGGTGGCGGGGGCCCGCGATCCGACTGGACGCCGGGTGCCCCGGTCGAGTGGAAGGTCACCGCGGACGGCGAGTACCACGACTGGGGCCAGCGGGTGCTCGAGGCCGACCCCGGCAAGCGCCTGTCGTACACCTGGCACAACTACGAGCAGGAGGTGGCCGACATGTTCGGCTGGAGCGACGAGAAGCTCGCCGAGCTCAGGAAGGAGCCGATCTCGAAGATCACCTTCGAGATCGAACCCGCCGGTGGGGCCACGGTCAAGCTGATCGTCACCCATGAGGGCCTCGTCGCGGGCAGTGAGATGATCAAGGGCGTCAGCGAGGGCTGGCCCGAGATCCTGTCGAACCTGAAGACCCTGCTGGAATCGGGCGAGACGCTGCCGCTCGGCTAGGCGCCGGAGCGGTCTTCGCGGACGTCCGGCCTGCCCCGGTCCCCCGCTCAGCGGGCAACGTTCCTGCGCATCCTGCGCCCCCCATCGATGACCTCTGACATGGATATATGAGCATCTGCGTGATTTGTTAACCGAGAACCGCAGGGCATGAGTAGGGGATACTCATGCTTTCCGCCGTGCCCCCGCCTAGCGTTCGGAAAGACCCGTCCCGGCCGATCCACGGGGCGGGCGTGCAAGGGCTGGATCCGTACCCGTCGTTTTCGATGCCGTCGGCGCCGCTCCTCGTGGGTGTCGTACCGGGTGCCGGGAAAGCCGCGAGCCTGGCGGGGGCCGGCTCGCGGACCTTCCCATCGGGCCGTCCCCTCGGACCGTGCCCGAGCGCCGGTCGCCCCGGGGGACGTATGGCGGGCTACTCCCAGCGGAAGAACACGGCCGCGACGACGCCGCCGAGCACGATGGCCGCGGCGAGGCCGATCAGGTTGGAGGCCTCGATGGGCGCGCCGATCCAGGCGGCCGACAGGGCCTGGCTCCCGGCACCGAACGGCAGCCACTGCCCGATCGTCGCGATCACCTCGGGCAGGTTGCCGCGCCCGCCGAACATGCCGCCGGTGGCGCCCAGCACGAAGAAGACGACCAGGCCGATCGCGACGGAGGAGTTCGGGGTGGGCGAGAGCGCGGCGACGGTCAGCCCCAGGGCGTACATGGCGGCCACCGTCAACGCCAGCACACCGAGCGCCGCGCCGACGCGCACCGGGGGATGGGCGCCGAACGCCAGCAGGGCGAGGATCCAGGCGGCCGCGATACCAAGGGCCATCTGCAGCACGCCGGCGGCCGCCTGGGCGACGAGGACCAGCGCGGGCGAGGCGGGAGTCACCCCCAGGCGTCGCAGGATGCCGCTGCGACGGTAGTAGGCCAGAAAGCTCGGCATGTTGACGATGCCGGTCGTGGCCACGACCATCGTGAACACCAGCGGCAGCACGTAGACGTCGAACGCCGTGCGACCGTGCGCGATCGTCTCCCGGCCGGCGGACGAGGCGTTCATCACCAGGATGAGCATGGGCAGGCCGATCGGCACGATCAGCCCGGCGGTGTCGCGGGTGACCATCTTGAGCTCGCAGATCAGCAGTGCGGCCCAGGCCCGCGGGCCTGGGCGGTGGACGGTGATGTCCGTCATCGGATCGTCTTCTCCCTCGTGTCGGGCACGGTGTCGAACTCTGCGTCGAGCTTGGTGCTGCCGAGCTGGTGCCCGGTCAGCGCGAGGAAGGCGTCGTCGAGGCCGGCCTGTTCGCTGCGCGTCTCGGCCGCCGCGACGCCCGCGTGCACGAGCGCGACGCTGACGGCCTGGAGCAGCTCACCGCGGCCCTCGACGACGACGCGGTCGCCGTCGGCGTGCACCCGGTCGACCCCGTCGAGTCCTTCGAGCAGCCCGCCCGGCACAGGGGTGATCGCGCGGAAGGTGACCCGCTGGGCGAACCCGGCCCTTCGCACGAGCCCCGAGGGAGAGTCGAGGGCGACGACCCGGCCCTCGTCGAGCAGCGCGACCCGGTCGCACAGTCGTTCGACCTCCTCCATGGTGTGGCTGACGAGCAGGATGGTCACACCGGACTCGCGCAACCGCTCAAGGGTCGACCACATCTGACGGCGCGCCTCGGGGTCGAGGCCGGTGGTGAGCTCGTCGAGGATCACCACCCGGGGCCGTCCGACGAGCGCGAGCGCGATCGACAGTCGCTGCTGCTGGCCGCCGGAGAGCTTCTCGAAGCGGGTGCGCCGGGAGGCGGTCAGGCCGACCGACTCGATCAGGTCGTCGGACGGCAGCGGGTCGCGGTAGAAGGTCCCGTACAGGTGGACCAGCTCGGTGACCGTGAGCGCGGAGTGCAGGACGGCCTCCTGCAGCTGGACCCCGAGGACCTGGCGCAGCCGGGCCCGGTCCCGCCGGGGGTCCAGGCCGAGCACGCGAACGGTGCCGCGGTCGGGCCGCCTGAGCCCGGCGATCAGCTCGACGGTGGTCGTCTTACCGGCTCCGTTGCGTCCCAGGATGCCGAAGATCTCACCGGCGGCAACGGAAAGGCCGACCTCCTCGACGGCGACCTTGGAGCGGTAGCGCTTGTGCAGGCCGTCCGCTTCGACGGCGGGAGATGACGTTGTCGCATGCATGCCGTCGACGTTAGGAAGGGCGAGCCGCCGGCGCCTGTGCCGATGGTCAGTATCGGCACCCATGACTTTCGGCACCTCAGCGGGGGCACGAGCGCACGTTAGGGTGAACGGCATGCGGCGAATCGAGCCGGACGTGTGGGCGGGGCTGGCGGCACTGCTGGTGTGCCTCGCGGTGGGCACCCCGATATTGCTCGGCGTGGCCGAGACACAGGTCCCCCGGCCGGTGTGGGGCGCGCTCTTCGTGGCGCTGCTGGTCACCGCGCTGATCGCCGCGCTCTGGGAGGAATGCCGGCCGAGGCAGGCGTGGGTCTGCTACGGCGCGGCCGTCGTGCTGGGATGGCTCACGATCCTGACGGCGCCCGGCGCCGGATGGCTGCCGATCCTGCTGGTCTTCACCGCCGCCCTGAGCGCGTACGTCGCGCCGCCGTGGGCGGGCCCGGTGGTGATCGTGCTCAACGTCGTCGTGATCGCCGTGACCGTGGGTCTCACCGGTTCCACCGTCGCCGAGATCGGCCTCAGTGCGCTGCTGTACCTGCTGATCCAGATCGCGACGCTGCTGAGCGTGCTGGTGACCATCAGGGAGCAGCGGATGCGCCGCGAGCTGGGCGAGGCTCATCTGGAGCTGCGGGCGGCGAGTGTGATCCTGGCCGACACCGCACGCGCTCACGAACGCCTGCGCATCGCCAGGGAACTGCACGACCTGATGGGGCACCAGCTCACCGCGCTCACCCTGGAACTGGAGGTCGCCCGGCACCGCGACGGGGCGGGCGCGCGCGTGCACATCGAGCGTGCCGACCGGGTGGCGCGGGACCTGCTTCGCGACGTGCGCGCGACCGTCGGACAGCTGCGCACCGACGCGCCCGACCTGCGCGAGGCCCTCGCCGCCGTGGTACGCGACATTCCCGGCCTCGACATCGGCGTGTGGATCGACGACGACGTGTGCCCCACCGAGGAGGTGACCCTGGCGCTCATCCGTGTCGTCCAGGAGATCGTCACCAACACCATCCGGCACGCGGACGCGACCTCGTTGCGCATCCGGATCGAGAGCACACCGGAGCGGGACGTGAGGTTCACCTCCGTCGACGACGGGCGAGGCAGCCCCGAGCTGCGGCCCGGCAACGGGCTGCGCGGCCTGAGCGAGCGGATCGAGGCGATCGGCGGCGACGTACGGCTCGACGGCAGCGACGGTTTCCGGGTCACCGCCACGGTGCCCGCGCGATGATCCGGGTGATCGTGGTCGACGACCAGACCCTGGTCCGGCAAGGCATCCGCAGCCTGCTCGACCTGACCGACGACATCGAGGTGGTGGGGGAGGCCGACGACGGCATGGCCGCGCTGGCGGCGATCGAGGAGCACGCCCCCGACGTCGTCCTGCTCGACCTGCGCATGCCCCGCCACGACGGCATCTGGGTGCTCAGGGCGTTGCGGGAGCGCGCGGACGGCTCGCCGCCGGTGCTCGTGCTGACCACGTTCGACAACGACACCCTGGTGCTGGACGCGATGCGGGCGGGGGCGTGCGGCTACCTGCTGAAGGACGTGACGCTCGAACGGCTGACCCGGGCCATCCGCGTCCTGGCCGACGGGGGGACACTGATCTCGCCGTCGATCACCGACCGGCTGCTGCGCGCGGTGCGGCGCCGCCGACCGGCGGACGACGACCTGCCCGCGATCCAGCGGCTCACCGAACGAGAGGTGGAGGTGCTTCGGCTCGTCGCGGAGGGCTACAGCAACCGCGAGATCGCCCAGGCTCTCTTCCTGGCCGAGGGCACGGTGAAGAACCACGTCTCGACCATGCTGCTCAAACTCGGGGCGCGGGACCGGACCAACGCGGTGTTGCGCGCCCTGCACGCCAACCTTCTCGACTGATAACTGCGGGCATTTGGTCAAATTTGCCGATGCTGGCATGCTCTTTTCCGGGACCAGACTGCCCGGAACCCGGCGCGTGCGGCAGGGCGTGGCCGCCGGACCACTCGGGCGGGCTCGCGGCGGGGGAGGAGCACGATGGCCGGTACGGAGCTCAGATCCGGCGACCCCACCGCCTTCGGGCCGTACGTGATCGAGGCGAGGCTCGGCGAGGGCGGGCAGGGGACGGTCTACCTCGGTCGTGATCCGGCCGGTGAGCGTGTCGCGGTCAAGGTGCTGCATCCCAGGTTCGCCGCCGACCAGGTCGCGAGGACGCGCTTCGAGCGGGAGATCGCCGTCGCCCGGCAGATCGCCGAGTTCTGCACCGCCCGGGTGCTCGACGCGGGGGAGAGCGGCGACCATCTCTACGTGGTGAGCGAGTTCATCGACGGGCCTTCGCTGCAGCAGGCCGTCGAGAGGGAGGGGCCGCGCGACGGCGCCGCCCTGCAGCGCATCGCGATCAGCACGGCCACCGCGCTCGTCGCCATCCACCAGGCGGGCATCGCGCACCGCGACTTCAAACCTGCCAACGTGCTCCTCGGCTTCGACGGCCCGCGCGTCATCGACTTCGGCGTCTCCAAGGCACTCGACGCCGGGTTCGCCCAGACCAGCGGCGCCGTCGGGACCCCGACGTACATGTCGCCCGAGCAGATCCACGGCCAGCCCGCCGCCGCCCCCTCGGACGTGTTCAGCTGGGCCGTGACGATGGTGTTCGCGGCCACCGGCAGCCCCGCGTTCGGCCGGGACACCATCCCGGCCGTGCTCCACCGCATCCTCACCACCGAGCCCGACCTGTCGGGGGTTCCCGAGGGGTTGCGCCCGTTGCTGCGCGCCTGCCTGGCCAAGGATCCCGCCGATCGACCGGTCGCCTCCGACCTGCTGTTCCGGCTGATCCGCCAGCCGTCGGCGGGCACCGCCATGCCGCCCGCGGAGTCGCCGCAGACCGGTCAGTCGGCCGAGGTCCAGCCCTCTCCGTCCCAGCGGCCGTCGCGGACCGAGCAGCCGTCCCCGTCCCCGCAGCCTTCGCAGCCCGAGTCTTCTCAGCCACAGTCTTCGCAATCACCGCTCCACGACCGGCCGCCCTCGTCGCAACGACAGCCGTCACCCGGGTGGGAGGCCGACCCTCAGCGGCCGCCATCCCGGCCGTCGCCGCCGTTCGAGCCGGGCGCGGCACCTTCGCTGCCGCCGTACGCCGGGTGGTCACCGACGGGTCCGAGCACCGAGCCCGGGCAGTGGCACCGGCAGGGCCACGGGGTCTCCACCTCTCCCGGTGGCCCGTGGGAAGGGTCCGTCGGCACGACCGCGCCGGGCGGGTCGGGACGATCGCGTCCGTGGCGGATCGGGGCCGCCGTCGCCGTCTGCGCCGTCGCGGTTTCCGCGGGCGTCTTCGTGCTCCCGCCACTGCTGGCGGGGACCGGGCAGGAGGGCGCTGACCCCACTCCCGTCGCGATGACCGGCTCCCCGTCGGTCACCGGCGGCTCCCCCTCACCCGGCGAGTCCACGCAGCCCAGCGCCTCACCGTCTCCCAGCGCCTCACCCTCTTCCAGTGGATCGCCGTCCCCCGCCGCCACCCCCACCGCGGTCACCGGGAACTGGAAGAGCGCACCGGTCGGCGGACCGCTGCGCGGCCATCGCGACGATCTGCAGTCGGTGGCGATCGCCCAGGTCGGCGGCAGGTCCGTGATCGTCTCCGGTGCCAACGACCGCACCGTCCGCCTGTGGGATCTCGCGACCCGCAAGCCGCTGGCCACCCTCACCGGGCACACCAACTGGGTGCGCTCCGTCGCGGTCACCGAGTTGGACGGCAGGACGATCGCGGTGTCGGGCGGCGACGACGGCACCGTACGCCGCTGGGACCTCGCCACCCGCAAGCCGGTCGGCAAGCCCTTCGACGCCGCTGTGCCCGTCTTCTCCCTCGCCCTCGCCACCCTCGACGGCGAGCCCGTCGTGGTGACCGGAGGCCGCGACGGGAGCCTGCGCGTGTGGGACCTGAGGACGGGCGCCGCGATCGGCAAGGCCCGTCGCGCCTCCGAGGGCGCCGTGTTCGGCCTCGCCACGGCCACCCTCGACGGTGAGCCCGTCGTGTTCACCGGCGGCGGCGACGGTACGGTGCGTCGCTGGCCGCTCCGCTCGGGGGCGGGCGAGACGCTCCTCACCCAGCGCGCCCAGGTCACCGCCGTCACCACGGCCGAACTGGACGGCAGGCTCGTGGTGCTCTCCGCCGGCGGCGCGCAGGACATCCACATCGACGACGCCGCCGGTGCTGGTGAGGCCCGCCCGCCCATCCAGAGCCACAGCGGCTGGATCTACTCCCTCGCGGTCGGCCGGGTGGGGTCGCTCACCGTCGTCGTCTCCGGCAGCAACGACGCCACCGCGCAGGTCCACGACCTCGACACCGGGAAGCGGGCGGGACGGCCGTTCAAGGCCCACGACCACAACGTGTTCGCCGCCGCGGTGACCGAACTCGACGGGCGTCCCGTCGCGGTCACCGGCGGCGGCGACGACACCGTCCGCGTCTGGCGCCTGGGCTGATTGGAAGGTGGCCCGCGGGGCCGGTGGAAGGCTCCGTCCGGAGCGGAGGGGTCGGGTCACCACTCCGGACGGAGCCAGACATGGGTTACTTCAGGTACGGCCCCGCGTCGCCGATCTTGCCGGGGGCCGGGTTGCCCGGCAGGGACAGCACGTAGGCGCGCATGTTGCCCTTGCCGCTCGCGGCGATCGACAGTGTCCCGTTGGTCACCGTTCTGCTGTCGCCGGTGACCGCGTCGACGTAGGTGCCGTTCGGGATTCCGGTGAAGGTGGCGCCCCCGGTGACCGAGACCAGCACGAAGCTGTCCACGGTCCCCTGGGTGAAGCGGCGCTTGTAAGCCATCTGGCCCGTGACGCCCTCGGTCGAGTACTGGCCCTTCTGCAGCGCCGGGATGGCCCGGCGAATCCGGTTGAGCCGTTGCACGTGCTTGACCAGCGGCTTGTCGAGGGTCTGCGCCACCGTGCCCGAGGCGTTGGAGACCGTGCCGAAGCCCGAGGCGGTGACCGATCCCGCCAGGTGGTCACCGAAATAGGCGCGTCCCGTCGTGGCCAGCGGGCAGGTCGGCCCGCAGTCGATCCGCTTGCCCGCCTGGAACTCGATCTCCGAGCCGTAGTAGAGCGTCGGGATGCCGCGGAAGGTCCACATCAGGCTCATGTTCTCCGCCCAGGCGTCGGTGCCGCCGTCGTAGCGGACCGAGGACTTGTTCGGGCCGTAGTCGTGGGAGTCGACGTAGACGGTGTTGTAGGTGGCGTCGTTGTAGCTGTCGTCGGAGTCCTTGCCGCTGTGGAACGCGTTGGACGCCTCGCCGAAGTTCATGTGCATGCGCATGTCGATGACGTTCATGCCGGAGAACCTGCTGTGGTCGGGCGCGTGGTAGGTGTTGCCGTTCAGCGTGGCGTTGGTGCTGGTGGGCTGGTTGCCCGAGCCCATCAGGTTCTCGTAGTCGTACTGCTCGATCGCCGCCCTGACGTCGTCGGGACTGTACTCCTTGCGCTCCTTCCAGGTGAAGAACTGGGCGGAGTGGTTCACCGAACCGCGGTTCCACTTGTCGTGCACGAACGCGGCGACCTCGCCGAAGACGTAGAAGTCCTTGGCCTTCTCCGCGCCGAACTTCGCGGTCGCGTGCTCGCGGATCGCGGGCAGGAACCGGCGGTTCCAGGTGACCCTGGGGATGTGCACGGCGGTGTCGACGCGGAAGCCGTCCACGCCCATGTCGATGTACTTGTTGTAGACGTCGATCAGGTAGTCCTGGACGACCTTGCTCTCCGTGTTGAAGTCGGCCAGGTCGTCGTGAAGCCAGCAGCTACGAGAGTCTTCGCCCTCCCAGTTGCCGATCCAGCACTGGTGATAGTAGTTCGCGGGGAACATGCCGGAGGTCGGGTTCGGCCACTGGCAGTTGTGGATGCGGAACCCCTCGGGGCTGCTCCACTGGGTGGGAGTGCCCCAGTTACGGCAGGTGTTGCCCGCCGGCTCGGTGGTCGACCACTGGTCGCCGTTGTACGGCCTGCCCTTGGCCATCGCGTTCTGCGCGGCTGTCAGGCTCGGGTCGTTCCCCTGATGCTCCCGCATCGGGTCGTACTCCCGGCCCGCCTCCTTCTCGTTGTAGAGCCACTTCCACTGATCGTCGCGCGCACCCCACACGGTGGGGGTGAACAGGCCCTTGGCGCCCCAGCGGGAGCTGTGGTTGTAGACGACGTCCTGGTAGATCTTGATGCCCTTGGCGTGGGCGGCGTTGATCAGGTCCTGGTACGACGTGCCCGCGGACTCCAGGCGGGGGTCGACCCGGTAGAAGTCCCAGCCGTGGTAGCCGTGGAAGTCGTAGTCGGAGCGGTTGAGCACGACCGGGGTGATCCACAGGGCGGAGAAGCCGAGGCCCTTGATGTAGTCGAGCTTGTCGACCAGGCCCTTGAAGTCACCGCGGAACATCGGGTCGTTGTTCGCGGCGTTGCCCGACTTCGCGTGCTGGCTGCCACCCCGGTTGTTGGAGGTGTCGCCGTCGGCGAAACGGGCGGTCATCACGAAGTAGATGGAGTCCTCACGCGGGTCGCCGCCGAGCGGGGTGCCGCCCTCGGGCGCCTCGGGCTTCTCCCCGGTGGTGGCGGTGGCCTCCTCGCTCGCCCCGGAGAGGTTGCCGGCGGCGTCCCTGGCCTGGACGGTGTAGCGATAGAGGGTGTTCTCCGCCAGGCCGGTGTCGGAGTGCGTGGTGGCCGTCACGTCGACGACCTTGGTTCCCCCGGTGCCGCCGGTGCGGGTCACCTTGTAGCCGGTTACTTTGACGTTGTCGGTGGAGGCGCTCCAGGCCAGCGCGATCGAGACACCGGTCGCGGTCGCCGTCACGCCGGTCGGCGTGCTGGGCTTCTCGGTGTCCGGAATCTCGGGGACGCAGGGGCCGGCGGCGTTGCCGGTCACGACGCCGTTCTTGACCGTGCTGACCCCGGTGCCGATGGTGTAGTCGGAGCCGCCTTTGTTGTCCCAGGTGCCGTTTCCGTTGTTGAAGGCGGCTTTGAGTCCGGTGGCGGTGCCGAGGTTGACGGTCTTCTTTTTCCAGCCGGTGCAGGCGGTCTCGTTCATGGGGGTGCCGGGGACGGTGGTCCAGGCGCCGCCGGTGGGCTGGTAGTGGATGTTCGCGTCTGACCAGGTGGTGGAGTAGTAGACGGTCGCGGTGTTGCCGGAGCCCGGGTCACAGGGGTTACCGGAGCCGATCGTGCGGCCGGAGACGGTCACGACTCCGGTGCCGATGGTGTAGTCGGAGCCGTTGTTGTTGTCCCAGGTGCCGTTTCCGTTGTTGAAGGCGGCTTTGAGTCCGGTGGCGGTGCCGAGGTCGATGGTCTTCTTTTTCCAGCCGGTGCAGGCGGTCTCGTTCATGGGGGTGCCGGGGACGGTGGTCCAGGCGCCGCCGGTGGGCTGGTAGTGGATGTTCGCGTTCGACCAGGTGGTGGAGTAGTAGACGGTGACGCTGTTGGCGCCCAGCGCCGCGGACAGCGGGACGACGGCGGAGGTCAGGCCGATGGCCGCTGCGGCGAGCAGTCTGAGGGCGCGTTTGAGAGACGAGCGCATGAAGGTTCCTCTGTGCGAGGTGAAGGGGGAACCCGGGCGCCGGTGGACGCCCGGGAGGGGGTGGGCCGGGGCGGCCCGAAGGTCAGCGCCAGGCGTCGTCGCGCGTCGCGGTGCCGCTCGCCGGGGTGGTGAAGGACCGGTTGGGGTCGCTCTCCCACGTCACCGAGCCGTTGGGATTCTTCCTGATGTACTTGTAGGAGACCGCGGTGTTGGCCGGCAGATTGGCCGTGACCTTCCAGACCGGGTAGTCGGCCGAGGAGAGCGCCACCGCGTTGGCGGGGTTCCAGGCGCCCAGTTCGGCGATGTTGCCGACCACGAAGACGTTCTGGCCGTAGGAGGTCGTCACGTTCGCGTTGAAGGAGATGGCGACCTTACCGGGGTTCACCGTCGGGGTGGGGCTGGGTTCGGGGCCGCAGGGGGAGGTGGCGTTGGCGGTCACGACGCCGTTCTTGATCGTGCTCACACCGCGGCCGATGGTGTAGTCGGTGCCGTTGTTGTTGTCCCAGGTGCCGTTTCCGTTGTTGAAGGCGGCTTTGAGTCCGGTGGCGGTGCCGAGGTCGATGGTCTTCTTTTTCCAGCCGGTGCAGGCGGTCTCGTTCATGGGGGTGCCGGGGACGGTGGTCCAGGCGCCGCCGGTGGGCTGGTAGTGGATGTTGGCGGCCGTCCAGGTGGTGGAGTAGTAGACGGTCGCCTCACCGGGCGGCGGGTCGGTGGGCCGTACGCCGCCCACGTGGATGGCGACCGCGCTCTTGCCGGGGACGGTCACTGAGGCGGAGCCGTTCGAGCCGACGGTCACCGTGCCGCCGCCCACGTCGTTGGCGTAGGTTCCGGCGGGCAGGCCGGTGGAGAAGGTACGGGTGACGCTCCCGCCCTCGTTGTTGATCGCGACCCAGCCCTTGTCGCCGCGGCTGAAGGCGATCACGTTGTTGCCGTTGTCGTACCAGTTGCCGACCGAGGTGCCGGCTACGGCGCGGTTGAAGCCGACCATCCCGCTCATCTGGCGGTGGAAGCAGGTCCACTGGCCGTTGCCGCAGTTGGCGTCGGTGACGAAGCCGCCGCCCGCCGAGGGCGGACCGCCCTCGGCGTCGCTCCAGGTGAATCCGGAGTAAACGCGCTGCGTACCGTACGGCCAGGCGAGCATGAAGATGTTGGCCAGCTTGTAGGCGTCGCCGTACTTGTAGTTCATGGTCGAGCCGTTACGCTCGGTGTCGTGGTTGTCGATGAAGACCACGGCCTTGTCGCTGGGCACCGACAGACCCCAGCTCTGCCCGAACGACTGCAGGTTCTTGATCTGGCCGCCGCCGAACTGCTCCTTGAGTTTGCG
The DNA here is from genome assembly GCF_042899335.1 of Streptosporangium sp. NPDC000095. Classification (NCBI taxonomy): domain Bacteria; kingdom Bacillati; phylum Actinomycetota; class Actinomycetes; order Streptosporangiales; family Streptosporangiaceae; genus Streptosporangium; species Streptosporangium sp. NPDC000095. The sequence goes on along the minus strand of NZ_JBIAZS010000004.1, from coordinate 8,605 downwards.
CCCGTACACGAACTCGTGCACGTCGCCGATCCCGGTGTACTGGCTCGGCGTGATCGCCTCCTGATCGCCCTCGATGACCTCCTGGTGAATGTAGGGCGAGCCGGTCAGCTTGCCCTTGATCGCGGCCAGGTCGCTCGGGTTGATGTGCTTGGCGGCGTCGATGCGGAAGCCGTCCACGCCCAGGGAGGTCAGGTTGTTGAGGTAGCCGGCGATCTGGTTGCGAACGTACTCGGAGCCGGTGTTGAGGTCGGACAGGCCGACGAGCTCGCAGTTCTGTACCCGCCAGCCGTCGTTCTTGTAGTCGGAGCTGTTGATCCCGCAGGTGGGGGAGTGGAAGTCGGCGGACGAGTAGAGGCCTGGATAGTTGTACTTGCCGAAGCTGTAGCCACCGTAGCTGGTGCTGCCCTGGCCGGTCATGTGGTTGATGACGGCGTCGGTGTGGACCTTGACGCCCGCCGCGTGGCAGGCGTTGATCATGTTCTTGAACGCGTTCTCGTCACCGAACTTGCTGGTGAGTGTGTAGCGGGCGGGCTGGTAGATGTCCCACCAGACCGACCCGCCCTTGGACATCGAGTCGCTCGGAGGGGAGACCTGTACGGCGCCGTACCCGGCGGGGCCGAGGACGTCGGTGCACTCCCTGGCGACGGAGTTCCAGTTCCAGTTCCACAGCTTGACGATCGGGCCTGGGGTGGGTGGCGCAGCCTGGGCAGGGGCGCTCAGCGCGACGGGCACCACGACCGTGGCGGCTGCCAGCGCGCTTAACGCTGTGGCAACCATGGCTCTGTAGGGTTTCATGAGTGGGTCCTCCAGGATCGATGGACGGGTTCCCTGGCCGGGCCGGGTGCTGCAACACCCGGCCCGGCCGTCTTTCCGGGGTATGTGGGGTCAGGGCTGGACGAAGACGGCGACCGTGCGTGCCGGGACCGTCAGCGTGCCCGTGGCGGAATCGAACGTCGACTGCTTCACGACGGCGTCGTCGCCGGCCGTCTGGACGGGGTGGAGCGTCACCTGGGTGCCCTTCAGCGCGGCGACGGTCTGCGCCCGCGCCTCGGGGGTCGCGTTGAAGACGACGGTGACCGACTTCCAGCGGGGGTCGATCCCCGAAGCGTCCAGGTGCATGGTCACGACGCCCGGAATCTCCGAGACGCCGCTGGTCGGGAAGGTGAGGCGCTTCTGCACCTCGGCCAGGCTGCCGAGGGCGAAGACCGGGGACGACGAGCGGATTTTCAGCAGGTCGCCGTAACGGGCACGGGCCGTGCCGATCGCCGCGCAGTCCGGCTTCAGCGCCGGGTCGGCGAGCAGCGGTTTGGCGTACTGCCACTTGTCCTCGTTGTCGGCCTTTGGGGGGAGGCCCGCGCCGAAGCCGTTGCCCGCGGAGCAGTCCCAGAGCAGACGGTTGAACCAGTCGCCGGAGTCGTAGGAGTTGCGGTCCAGCGACTTGGAACGGAGCCGCTCGCTGCCGGCGTGCACGAACGAGGTGCCCTGCCCGAGCACGGCCGTGGCCAGCGAGAGCGACTGCATGCGCACCCGGTCGACCATGGTGGTGGTCTGCGGAAGCTTGTAGGCCAGCGCGTCGAACAGCGTCTCGTTGTCGTGGGCATCGACGTAGGTGACGACCTCGCCCGGCGAGGCGGTGTATCCGGCGGGGGAGCCGTTGTAGTCGACCTGCGAGCCCTTGACCTCCTTGCCGTTCGAGGCGGTGAAAGTGTAGTCACGAAGGTTACCGGCGAGCCCGACCTTGATCAGGTCCTGGTAGCCGAACAGCCGGGCCCGCTGCTGCGCCTCGTCGCCGTTGGCGAGCGACCCGTTGGGTGCCCCGGCCAGGCCCGAGCCGAAACCCTGGATTCGCGGATCGGGGTCGAACGGGCTGCCGCCGCGGACCGCGTCACGGAGCCGGTCGCTGAAGGTACCGATCCCGGTGCCCGCCATGTTGGCCTGGGTGGCCTGCTCGAAGCGGGCGTTGTCGGCGACCTCGCCGAAGTTCCAGCCCTCGCCGTACAGGATGATCGACTTCCCGTCCACGCCGTCGTGGGCCACGCTCAACCTGTCCAGGGCGGCGCGGACCGCGAGCATGTTCGCCTTGGGGTGATGGCCCATCAGGTCGAACCTGAAGCCGTCCACCTTGTACTCGCGGGCCCAGGTGACGACGGAGTCGACGACGAGCCTGCCCATCATGGCGTGCTCGGGGGCGGTGTTGGCGCAGCAGGTGGAGGTGGCCACGGTGCCGTCGTCGAGCAACCGGTGGTAGTAGCCGGGCACGATCCGGTCGAGCACCGAGGTGGAGTCCTGGCCGGCGGCGTGGGTGTGGTTGTAGACCACGTCCATCACCACTCGCAGTCCCGCCCCGTTCAGTCCGCCGACCATGCTCCGGAACTCCCTGATCCGCGAGGTCCCCTCGGGGTCGGCGGCGTAGGAGCCTTCGGGCACCGTGTAGTGCAGCGGGTCGTAGCCCCAGTTGAAGGAGTCTTTCGCCGCGGTGCGCGCGACGCAGGCCTGCTGCTCCTCGGAGTCGGGGGGCATCGAGGCCAGGTCGCAGTCGGGTTCGGTCCGCTCCGCCCTGCGCTCGGGGACCGTCGCGATGTCGAAGACGGGAAGCAGATGCACGTGGGTCAGGCCGTCCCTGGCCAGCCCGCGCAGTTCCTTCATCCCCGCCGAGTCGCCGGTGAGGGCCGAGTAGGTGCCGCGTCTGGAGGCGGGGACCGTGGCGTCGGAGGCGGAGAAGTCACGCACGTGCAGTTCGTAGATCGACGCCTTCTCCTGCGGCACCGCCGCGGGCTTGGCGAGGGACGACCAGCCGTCGGGCCGCAGGGAACGGTCGGACAGGTCGACGAGCTGGCTGCGGCCCGACCCGGCGGCCAGCGACAGGCTGTAGGGGTCGGTCACCTCGTTGACGACGACCTTGCCCTCGGCGGGAACGTAGACAGTGACCAGGAAGGTGTAGTAGCGGTTCTTCCAGCTCGGTTGCCCGCGGACCGACCAGATGCCGGTGCCGTCGTCGCGCCGCATGGCGTGGACGGTGCGGTCGCCGCCGGAGGGGGTGCGGTAGAGCGCCAGTTCGACCTTGCCCGCCGTCGGCGCCCAGACCGACAGGCCGGGCGTCCCGCCGTTCCAGGAGGAGCCGAGGCCGGCGGTCGCCGCCTTGGCGTACAGGTCGTCGAGTACGCCGGGCAACTGCACGCCGGTGGCGGCCAGCAGCGTGCCCGAGGCGTCGCGCTCGACGGCCACGACCTGTCCGCGCAGCGCCTTCTTGACAAGGTCGGCGTCACGCGGATCGATCGTGAACGCGGCGTGCCCGGCCAGGTGCGGCCACTTCGCTCTCTGCGCCTCGGTGAGCACTCCGGGAAGGAGGCGGATGATCCGGAGGTCGCCGGTCAGGTCGCCCTTGTCGTAGGTGATGTCGCCTTTCTCGGAGAAGGCCAGCGAGTGCCGGAGCGAGGACGACGGCTCGACCTTCCAGGCGACGGTACCGCGGTCGATCCAGTGCGCCGAGGACTTCGACAGGTCGGCGTCCGCGCCACGGGCCGCCGGCTGGGGCAGCAGGTAACCCTCGGTGGCCGCGATCCGCCAGGCTTCGTGGCCGGTCGCGGTCAGGTCCAGCGTTTGGTTGTCGGGGAGGTCTTTCTCGTCACCTTTGTGGATGATGTAGTTCACGTTCTTGGCCCCCTCGGTCAGGGGGACGCGGAAGTAGACACCGAAGGCGTCTTCGCCCGCGGGCTGAAGTGGGGTGGCCCACTCGGTGGGCTGGGCCACGTCACCCCACAGGTGTAGTCCCCAGCCTTCGTACTTCCCGTCGGGGCGGTGGTAACGCAGGATCGCCACGTTCTCGGCCGCGGCCCGGGTCGGGTGGGTCTTCGCCACGCCCGAGACGACGTTGGCTTCCGGTTGGAGTGCCGGGGTGAACGACTGGTCGGGGCCGGGGTCCTTGGTGTCGCCCTTGTGGATGATGAAGTTCACCGGTGTCGAGGCGTCCTTCAGCGGGACCTTCCAGAACGCGCCGTAGGAGTCGGTGCCGTCCGGCGGGCGCGGGGTGGCCCACTCGGTGGGCACTCCGTCGGCGAGTCCGTCACCCCACAGATGCAGACCCCAGCCGTCGTAGTTCTTGTCCGGCCGGTTGTAGCGGATCGTCGCGTAGCCCTGGGCGGCCGCGCGGGACAGGTGCGTCTCCGCCTTCCCCTCCGCGAGCCAGACCTCGCCGTTCCTGGCGGGGTTGACGACCCGGTCGCCGCCGTCCTTCTCGTCACCCTTGTGGGCGATGATCCCGACGTTGGACGCGCCGGGCTTGAGCTTGATCCAGGCGAAACGGCCATAGGCGTCCTCGCCGGTGAGCCGGAGGGGCTCGGCCCATTCCGTGGGATTCTCGACGTCGCCCCAGACATGCAGGCCCCAGCCGTCGTAGTTCTCGCGCTGGTAGTGCACGACCAGCCAGTCGCGCTTGACCGCGCCCGGCTCCTCGGGGGCGGGCGCGGCGCCGACGGTCGCCGCCGCGCTCGCCGAGGCGAAGCGGCCCGCGGAGTCCTTCACCACCGCTTTGTAGGAGATCTTCGTACCCGCCGCGATACCGCGCAGGTCGTGGAAGACCCGGAAGGTACGGCCCGCGGGGGAGGTGTTCGGCGCGTCGTCGGTGCCGATCGCCCGCCAGGGGCCCTCGCCCACCTTGGCGGCGAAGGTGACCTGGTCGAAGCCGGTGCCCGGCACGGTCGCGACGACCGGGATCCGGCCGTCCTCGGCGGTGCCCCTGATCTCGGCCCCCGGCAGGGAGATGGAGACGGCCGGGGCCGTGGCCGGGGCGGCGAGTTTGGCGGGCGCCTTGTAGACCACCGCCGACAGGGCGGGGACGGTGAGCGCCAGCTTCGTGTCCGCGCCGGTGGTGAGCGTGGCGGCACCCTCGCCGTACACCCTGGTGAAGGCCGCGCCCGCCGAGAAGGTGGGCGCGCTCACGGTCGCGGGCCGCTCGGCGTTGTTGACCGCCACCAGATACTCGATCTGTCGCGCGGCGTCGATCCTGGAGAAGGCGTAGACGCCGTCGGAGACGAGCCGCTCGATCTGGGCGCCGTCGGCGAGGGCCGGGTGGGCGTCGCGCAGCGCGGCCAGGGCGGAGATTCCCCGGTAGAGCGGGTGGGAGGGGACGAAGTTGTCCCTGGCGTGGGTGGAGTCGGTGCCGATCAGGTCGTCGCTCAGGTAGCTCTCGGTCCTGGAGGCGAACATGGACGCGCGGGCGTCCTGGTCGCCGCCCTTGCCGGTGAAGCCCTGCTCGTCGCCGTAGTAGACGACAGGCTGGCCGCGGGTGAGATACATCAGCTCGTGGGCGAGCAGCGACCTGCGCAGCAGCTCGGAGTCGGGGGCACCGGGATTGTCCTGGGAGATGAAACGGCCGATGCGGCCCATGTCGTGGTTGCCGAGGAAGGTCGGCAGCGACGAGGCGTTACTGTCGGCGTCGGTGTGATAGTCGTCTTCCGCGTACAGCCGTGCCAGCCTGGACGCGTCCGCCGTGCCGCCGCTGAAGGAACGGGCGGCCTCCTGGAACGGGAAGTCCAGGGTGGCGTTCATACCGCCCCGGGTGGAGTATCGGCTGGTGAAGGAGGGCTCGCCGGAGTAGACCTCGCCGAACATGAAGAACCGCTTGTTGCCCTGCTGGGCCGCGTAGCCGCGCAGGGCGGGGGAGAACCTCTCCCAGAACTCCATGTTCACGTGCTTGGCGGTGTCGATGCGGAAGCCGTCGAGGCCGGTCTCGCGCACCCACGTCCTGTAGATGTCGATCATCCCTTTGACGACCTCCGGGCGCTCGGTCCACAGGTCGTCGAGGCCGAAGAAGTCGCCGTACTCGTCGTTCTCACCGCCGCTGAAGGTGGAGTCGCCCCGGTTGTGGTACATCGTCGGGTCGTTCAGCCAGGACGGGGTCTTGGCGTTCTTCGGCGCGACCGGCGTGTACGGGAACGAGTCGGCGTCCACCTTGGGGAAGGTGTCCTTGCCCGCGTGGTCGCGGTCGTCGAACGGCGTGCCGCGGGTGTCGACGTAGGGGTAGGCGCCCTTGGAGCGATACGAGTAGGTCTTCTCCGCGTAGTCGACCACGTCGGCCGTGTGGTTGGTGATGATGTCGAAGAAGACCTTCATCCCGCGCCGATGTGCCTCGCGCACCAGCTCCTTCATCTGGGCGTTGGTCCCCAGGTGCGGGTCGATCCTGGTGAAGTCGGTGATCCAGTAGCCGTGGTAGCCGGCCGAGACGTTGGCGCCGGTGCCCTGCACGGGACGGTTCACGAACGCCGGGGTGATCCAGATCGCGGTGCTGCCCAGGTTCTTGACGTAGTCGAGCTTGCCGAGCAGGCCCTTGAGGTCGCCGCCCTGGTAGAAGCCCTTGTGCGTGGGGTCGAAGCCGGTGGTGAGCCGGTCGCCGGACAGGCCGCCCCGGTCGTTGCGGGTGTCGCCGTTGGCGAACCGGTCGGTCATCGCGAAGTAGAAGCGCTCGCGGCTCAGGTCGGCGCGGAGCGCGTCGCGGGCGAGATCCCTGTCGGAGGGTTCGGCGGTGCGGCTGAGCGCGGACACCACGGGATCGCCGGACGCCCGTGCGGACGCGCCGGAGGGCCCTGGGGATGGCGCTGCGGAGGGCGCTGCGAGGACCGGTGCGGCGAGGGGCGCGGACGCGAGGGAGGTGGACGCGGCGGCGGGGGGCGGGGTGGCGGCGAGAGGGGTGGCGATCAGGGCTACCGCGAGCGCGGCGCCCGTCAGGAGGGTCGTTCTCGCGCGCCGTGGGGGGAGCGGCCAGACCACGGTGGGCCTCCACGGGAGTTGTTTCGAGAGTATTGCCCGGAAATTACTCACTAGCGGTGTTCTATGCAATCCCTTGCGGCAAATTTCTGAATCCTGGCAATTCTCAGGCCTCCAGGAGGGGGGTGGTCGTGGGGAAAAAACGCGACAAAAGGGATTTTCAGCTCTTAAGTGGTGAATATCGCCACTTGAAATCCCGTCAGAGGAAGGCCTGGCTCCTTGGGTTTGGGGTGGCTTTGTAACGACTTTGCAGACTCTTGCAGAAACTTCTTCCAATGGGGTTCACGTAGGCGTAACGTCCGGCTTACTCCAGACCCGGCCGGGCGGCTCTTCGGTCCCGGTCGTCCCTTGAACACGAGGAGAAGAACATGCGGCGAGCCTTCTCGGCCGCGACGATTGTCGCGGCCCTCGCCCTGGCGGTCTCCGCCTGCGGTGGCGGTGACGCCGGCACGGCGGCCCCCGCCCAGCCCGCGGCGACGGATCCGTCGAAGATCACCGGTGAGATCACCTGGTGGGACACCGTCAGGCCCGACAGCGAGGGCCCGACGTTCCAGGCGCTCATCAAGGAGTTCCAGGCGAAGTACCCCAACATCAAGGTCAACTACGTCAACGTCCCCTCGGACCAGGCGCAGAATAAATTCCAGACCGCGGCGCAGGCCGGTACCGGGGCGCCCGACGTGGTCCGCTCCGAGGTCGCCTGGACCTCCCAGTTCGCCTCCCTCGGCTACCTCCAGCCGCTGGACGGCACGCGCGCGGTGGAGAACGAGTCCGACTTCCTTGCCAGCCCGCTGAGCAGTACCAAGTACGACGGCAAGTCCTACGCGGTGCCGCAGGTCACCGACACCCTGGCGCTGCTGTACAACAAGAGGCTGCTCAAGGAGGCCGGCTGGGACAAGGCGCCCACCACGGTCGAGGAGCTGAAGAAGGCCTCGCTCGACGTCAAGGAGAAGACCGGCGTCAACGGCCTCGCGCTCAACGTCGACGCCTACTTCCTGCTGCCCTTCATCTACGGCGAGGGCGGCGACCTCCTCGACGTGCAGAACAAGAAGATCACCGTCAACTCCCCGGCGAACGCGAAGGCCATGGCCTCGGTCGCTGACCTGATCACCTCCGGGGCCGCGCCCAAGCCCGCCATCCAGGACAGCTACGCCAACGCGATGACCGCCCTCAAGGACGGCAAGGCCGCGATGATCTACAACGGCCCCTGGGCGCTGGCGGAGGTCTACCAGGGCAAGGAGTTCGCGGACAAGGAGAACCTCGGTATCGCCCCCGTCCCCGCGGGGTCGGTCAAGGCGGGCGCGCCCACCGGCGGCTGGAACTACGCCATCTACGCCGGCTCCAAGAACCTGGACGCCTCCTATGAGTTCGTCCGTTTCATGAGCACCCCCGAGGCCCAGGCCAAGATTGCCAAGGAGATCGGTCTCCTGCCGACCCGTACCTCCGCCTACGACAACCCCGACGTCCAGGGCAACAAGGACGTCGCCACCTTCAAGCCGATCATCGACACCGCGGTCGCGCGTCCGTGGATTCCCGAGGGAGGCCAGCTCTTCCAGCCGCTCCTGGAGAGCTACCAGTCCCTGGTCGGCGGTAAGACCTCACCCGAGGACATGGTCAAGACGGTGGACGAGAAGTATCGCGGCATCTTCAAGGACTGGAGCTGATCCGTGGCGACTTCCACTGGACGTGTAACCGGCACGGCCAGGGACCGGGCCGCGGGGGGCCCCGGCCGCCCCCCCCCCCCCGGGGGGCCCCCCCAAATTTTTGCCCTCCCCCCCGTCTTTTGGGGGGAAGTGGGGCGCGGGGGGCCCGTGGGGGCCCCGGGGGGGGGGGGACCCCCCCACAA